>JAEUHX010000024.1 GCA_016792805.1 Planctomycetota bacterium | reverse complement strand
CGCGCCATGGTTCGGCGCGTGCGCCGACCCTACATGTCGAAATCTGTGCACGCCAAGACCGACCCACGCCCCGTTCCAAGCCGTCACTCATCTGTGAAGTTGAAGGTGGGTGCGACAACATCGCAACAGATTCCTTCACTGCTACGGTAGGGCGCGGGCATCGCCCGCGACGATTCGCGCGCGCCTACGCGCGCGGATGACGAAGGCCGCCTTCGACGGTTCGTCATCGCGCGGGGCAAGCCCCGCGCCATGGTTCGGCGCGTGCGCCGACCCTACAGATCAACGCATGGCCTAGCCGTTTAAGTATGAACCCAGGTCGCCTCGAAAAGGGTTCCGAGCGGATCCAGCGGCTTTCCGGCGAGCTCGAGATTCGGAGTCGGGCGCTTCTCGCGGATTCGCGTGGTGATGTCGACGAAGCGAACCCCGGCCGGGCCGGCAGTGAACCCGTGCATATAGTTGCGATCAAGGTTCACGACGTTGACGTGCCCGGGGAGCAGCAGCTGTTCGACTGTGCGCCGCACCTTGAAGCTTTTCTTCGATTCGTAGTCGCGCGGCTCGACGGTCTCGAAGTTTTGGATCAGCGCCTCGCCCTCGAGACCGAGCGTGACCACATTTCCATAAATATGGGGATGGATTCCGATCTTGGTTCCCGGGTCCATCGTCCAGTGGAGCACGGTGAATGGGCAGCCATCCGGCGTGTCGTTGCCTCCGATGGCGGTGCCTTTTCCGGTGGGACGCAGCTCAGGCTTGGCGATCTTCGGGACGCGTAGGGCGAAGGCCGCAAGTGTAAGAAGATACTGGTCCTGGCCGAAGAGCGTCGCGTCTCCGACGAGCTTCTTCGCCATGGGGACGGCTTCGGCGAGGAACTCGTCATAAGTGAGCGGCGCGCGCGACTCACGGGTGCGGCGCGCCAAGGCACCCACGGGGGCCACCGCAGCCGCGATAGCCGCAGCCGACACCGCAAAGAAGCAGCGTCGCTCGACGCGAACTCCGAGGGCCGTGGCGCAGGACTCGTTGAGGGGCAGGTCGTGAGTCGGTTCCAGCATGGGACCCCGATACGAGCCACGGCCGCGATGTCACAACCCTTTCTTCCGAGATGAGCAATCGATCGTCTACGGAATCACTCTGCTTTGCCGCCTTCCAGAATCTTGACCCTACTTCCCCTTGGGTGCGAGCGCAGCCCAATGGGCCCCACCCTCCGCGAGCTGGAACTCTTGCGGCCTGATTGGTAACAACTCGCAGCCCGGGCCGCCTCTTGGTATCCACACAGTTCCGTCGAGCCGAAGTGGGCCCGGGGAGATGAGGAGCGTCACTTCATAATCTTCTGCCCTGAGCCGGTGACGCATCAAGACTTTGTCCCCGCGGAGAACTCGAATGTCTGCCTCCACAAATGGGGAGGCCATCGTACATCGAATCCGCGCCGCAGGTGCGAGCGGGAGGTGAATTCCCGCAATTCCTGAGCCTGCGGTAATGTGGAAGCGATCGGAGACAGCAGCATTCCCTCGATCGTCGGCTGCAACAGCAATGTAGGATCCGGGCTCAAAGTAAAGAGATCGAATGGTCCCGTCCTCATCGCAGCCGGATCGAATCACGCCAGCCAGGTCGAGCCTCGCCTCGTTCTGCGGCATCCAGTAAACAGAGACATATCGGGAGGGCCCGGCAAGATTCGTTACTCGGCCACTCACTCGCGCAGGGGCCGGCAGTTCGACGTCCAGTGGCGCGCCCGGTACAGTGACGTGCGCGACCTGACCCCCCGCGTGCGACCGGCTCCAGGCTCGATTAATAATCTTGACCTCGTACTTCGCCGGAACGAGCGGACCGATGGAAGAAGAAGCAGACTTCTGTTCAAAGTGCACCAAACCAGTCTCAGGGCTCCAAAGGTCGAGGAGCGGGTTCTCGATCTGGACGAGACCGTCGGATCGGAGTCGCACTTGTGCGTAGTGTCCCCGGTGAATGGGAAGGTCCACGCTCGTGTCTCGATCCACGACTGCGATCGGATAGCCGAATCGCGCGACGTCGAGTTCCTCGTCGAAGCCGACGCACGGACCAAGGAGGTAGTTTCTGGGCTGAACATCGGAACATTGAAACTGCCCCTTCTCATCAGTGAGAGCGATAGCACAGCTGGCCGCTCGGTCTTCCCATGTGAGATACCGGCCGCCGGTCGTTGTGGCGACGCGGGTCTCGAGCGGCGTGAGAAACAGATGCCCACGGTACGGATTCCCGTGCTGGTCGAGGGCCGTGCCGCGCACTGTGAACTTCGCGACAGCCTTTCTCGACGCGGAGTCCTGATGCGGGCGCGACTCCTGAGGCATGAACCCCAGAAGCATCGCGAGGCCAAGCGCATTTCGGATCGCAGTCGCCACCAATCACACCGTTCTGCTGAACTTCCTTTCCACGCGCTTCTCCCGCAGGAAGCGGTCGAAGGTCATGGCCACATTGCGTACAAAAATGCGCCCGATCGGAGTGATGGTGAGGCGGTCGGACTCGAGCCGCAGCAGCCCATCGCTCTCGAGCGGCTTCAGCTCCTCGATCTCCCGCGCGAAGGTTTGTGTGAAGCTCACTCCAAATCGCCGCTCGACCTCGGCGAAGCGCAGCGGCACGCCGCTCATCACCTGCATGATCACCGATCGCCGCAGCTCGTCGTCGTGGGTGAGCCGATAGCCGCGGCACGTCGCGAGGCGTCCCTCGCGAATCGCCGCCTCGTAGGTGGGCAGCTCCCGGCCGTTTTGTGCATACGCGCCCGCGAGGTCGGAGATGGCGGAGTGACCGAACGAGACCAAATCTTCCGACGGGCGCGTTGTGTAACCTTGGAACGACCGCGTCATGGTGCCGTTCTCGAGCGCCCGCGTGAGCTCGTCGTGGGGGAGCGCGAAATGGTCGAGCCCGATCGATCGGTAGCCGGCGCCCGTGAACGCATCGACGGCGGAGGAGAAAAGTGCACAGCGCTCCGCGGCCGTCGGCAGCCGATCCTTGCGCTCGAACTTCGTCTGCGCCTTCTTCATCCACGGCACATGGGCGTAGCCGAACACCGCGACGCGATCGGGGCGCATGGCGATCACCGAGGAGAGCGTCTTCGCGAAGCTCTCCGGCGTCTGGTACGGAAGTCCATAGATTAGATCAATATTGATCGACGTGAACCCCGAGCGGCGGCAGAGTTCGAAGAGCTCGCGAGTTTTCTCCTCCGACTGCTGCCGGTTCACCGCGTTTTGTACGGTTGGATCGAAATCCTGCACGCCGAGCGAGATGCGGTTGAACCCGAGCTTCCGCAGGGCGGCGACATGCTCGGGCGTCGTGACGCGCGGATCGACCTCGATGGCCTTCTCGGCATCCGCGGTGAACTGGAAATGTTCACTCAGCAGTCCGTGCAGCTCCTCCAGCTCGGCGGGCGTCAGGTGCGTCGGAGTGCCTCCGCCGAAATGCAGCTGTCCCGCGGTGCGACGGCGACGCAGGTGAGGCGTCACCAACGCGAGCTCGGCGCGCAGCCGGTCGAGGTAGCGCGTGTTCGCCGCCGGATTATTGGTCACCACGACCGTGCAGCCGCAGAAGAAGCAGAGCTCTGCACAGAACGGAATGTGCACATAGATCGCGAGCGGATCGGTCTGGTCGTCGGCGCGCTGCAGCGCCTGCGCATACTCTGTCGGGCCGAACGACTCCGTCCACTCGGGAGCCGTCGGGTAGCTCGTGTAGCGCGGGCCCGAACGGTCGAGCTTCGCGATCAGCTCCGGCGAGATCTCGCCGGGCTTCAAATGTTGAAAGGGAAGAGGCTGATCCATGGTGCACCTTCAGCGGCGAGGCTCGAACCGTCGCACTTCGTCGACCATCCATTGGACCGCTTCGACGGGGGCGCTCGGGAAAATGCCGTGTCCGAGATTAAACACATGCCCCAGGCGTCCGCCGTTGGAATGCAACACATCGCGGACACGCTCGCGCAGGACCGGCTCCGGAGCGAGAAGCCAATGGGGATCGAGGTTGCCCTGCACGGCGAGGCGCGGCGCGCGCGCGCGCACGTCGGCGAGGCCGATGCGCCAATCGACCGAAAGGGCATCCGCGCCCGTTTCGGCCGCTCGCTCGAGAATGCCGGCGATGCCGTTCACATAATAAAGCCGCGGCACGCGCAGAGCGGCGAGATGTGTGAACACCGCGCGCGCGTAGGGAAGCGCGTACCGCTCGTAGTCGGCGGGCGACAAGACTGAAGCCCACGTATCGAAAAGTTGCACCGCGCAGCACCCTGCGCGGATTTGTGCCTCGAGGGATTTCGCCACCGTGCGCGCCAGCTTGTCGAGTAGCGTGGTCGCGGCCTCCGGTTCGTGGGTCAAGAACCGCTTCGTTTCCGCGAAGTCCTTCGAGCCGCCGCCTTCCACTAAATAAGTGAGCAGTGTGAACGGCGCTCCGGCAAAGCCGAGCAGAGGGATCCCGGCCGGGAGTTCGCGCACGAGTGTGCGCACCGCCTCGGCCACAAAAGGCATCGACTCGGCCGGCTCGGGAACGCGCAGCGCGTTCACCTGCTCGCGCGAGCGGATCGGCGAGCGGAAGTGGGGGCCGCCGTCGCCGAATTCCACGGGAGCGCCCATGGCCTCGACGGGAATGAGAATATCACTAAAAAGGATCGCGGCGTCGAAGGCAAATCGCCGCAGCGGCTGCAGCGTCACTTCCGCCGCCAGCTCAGGACGCTTGCACACTTCCAAGAAGGAATGGCGCGAGCGCACCTCGCGATACTCGGGGAGGTAGCGCCCCGCCTGGCGCATCATCCAAATGGGAGTGCGCTCGACGGGCTCGCCGCGCAGCGCGCGCACGATCAGAGGATCACTCATAGCGCCCCCCCGTGGTTGCCTTTCGCGGGAGCGTCCGGATCGCGAACAAATCGGTAGCCCACGCTGCGCACGGTGAGAAAGTGCTTCGGCTCGTCAGGATTGGTTTCAAAGATCTTTCGGAATCGAACGAGAAAGTTATCAATTGTGCGCGTCGTCGGAAACGCGTCGCGTCCCCAGACGCGGTCGAGGATCTCGGAGCGCGACAACACGCGCCCCTCCTCCTGGATCAGGAGGCGCAAGAGCGCGGCCTCTTTTTGTGTCAACGTCGCAGAGCCTCCGGGGCCGAGTGCCTCGAAGCTCGCGAAGTTTACTTCTGCTCCCGCACCGAAGCGGGCGATCGGCTCCGCGGGCGGCATCTCGGCGGCGCGCACGGGCTCGCGGCGCAGGATCGCGCGCACGCGCAGCAGTAGCTCTCTCAGCGCAAAGGGCTTCGGAAGATAATCATCGGCGCCGAGTTCGAGCCCGCGGATGCGGTCCGCCGTCGTTCCTTTTGCTGTAAGGAAAAGAATCGGAACGCGGTTCCCCGCTCGGCGCGTCTGCTCACAAATCGTGAACCCATCGACGCCGGGGAGCATGACGTCCAAGATCACGAGATCGAAGGTGCCGGTCTTCAGCCGATCGAGCGCCGTGCGCCCGTCGCGCGCGACGGTTGCAACATATCCTTCCGCGTTGAGATTCTCGGCGATGCCGGCGGCCAAATGTTGCTCATCCTCGACCACGAGGATCGTCGGCGCGCTCATGCGGCCCCTCCGATCGCGACCGGCGCCATCGGCCACCAGACGCGAAATGTGGCACCTCTGCCGCGGCCAGGGCTTTCCACGGCGACATCGCCTCGGTGCGCGCGCGCGATCTCGCGCACGAGATAGAGTCCGAGGCCCGTGCCTTTTGTGGTGCGCACGCGCTCATCGCCGGCGCGGTAGAAGCGCTCGAAGACGCGCGCAGCTTCCTCGGGGGCGAGCCCGACTCCGCTGTCGGAAACTTCCAGCACCGCGCGGTTTGCCTCCCTGCGAAGCCTCACATCGATGGCGGCGGGCGCAGAGCTGTATTTCACGGCGTTGTCCACGAGATTCTCCACCACAGATCGAAATGCCGCCGGATCGGCCATCGCGCGCACGCCTTCGGCGATCTGTGAGCGCAATTCGAGGCCGCGCTCGATCAGCAGCGGAGCCGTCGATTCCACATATTGCGAGAGTTCGGCGGAGAGGTCGAGGTCGGTGGGGCGCACGTCGAGGAGCCCGGCCTCGGCGCGCGCCGCGGCGAGCAGATTCTCGACGAGGCGCTGGAGCCGGTCGACATCCTCCACCATGCGCTTCGAATAGGTCCGCACGCGCTCGGCGTCGGCGGACCGAAGCTCCAGCGTCTCGGCGTGAAGGCGCAGCGATGCTAGCGGAGATTTGAGCTCGTGGGTGACTGCCGCCAGGAAATTGGCTTCGTCTCGGCGCAGCTGCTCTTCCCGCCGCACCGACCGATAGATGAGCCATGCGCCGAAGGTCATCGCGACTGCGAATGCAACACCCTCGCTCGCCACCATCACAATGCGCCGGCCTCGATCCTCGGGCCGCGGCGCCGCCGCGGGGTCGAGGTCGCGCATCAGCAAGATCACCCACCAGGTGATCTGTGCCATCGCCAGGATGAGTATGGTTGCGAAGAGAAACAGAGGAGTTCGTGGCACTCGCACGCGCGGCTCCGCTCCTCCTCGTGCGCCGCTCATCGGCCGATTCCTGCCCCCAGCGCGTCGTTGAGCGCCGTCGCGAGAGCTTCGATCTCCGGCTCGCCGTGGGCGGAGGAGAGGAAGGCCACTTCAAAGGCCGACGGGCCGAAGTAGATGCCGCGCCGGAGAAGGAAATGATACAGAGGAGCGAATCGAGCGGCGGCGGCGCTCTCGATGCAGCCGGCCGTGCGCGGAGCTTCTCCGGCCTGGAGGCTCATCCAGAAAATCGAGCCCATGCGGACCACCGAAGCGTTCGCAGAGCGCCTCCGGAAAATATCACAAAGCCGCTCCTCGAGCTGCGCGCCGAGGGATTCGAGCTTTTGATGCACGTTCTCCTCTTCGAGCACGCGGATCGTCTCGAGTCCGGCGGCCATGCCGAGCGGGTTGCCGCTCAGGGTGCCCGCCTGGTAGACGCGGCCGAGGGGCGCCACATGATCCATCAGATCCTTGCGACCGCCGTAGGCTCCGACAGGGAGGCCGCCACCAATAATCTTTCCATATGTGGCAAGGTCGGGGCGAATGCGAAGGCGCTGCGCCGCGCCGCCCATGGCGACGCGGAAGCCGGAGATCACTTCATCGAAGATGAGGCACGCTCCGATTTCAGTGGTGCGCTTGCGCAGGTGCTCGAGGAATTCCTGCCGTTGCAATAAAAGCCCATTATTGGCAGGAATCGGCTCGATGAGCACGGCGGCGATCTCGCGTCCGCGCTTCTCCACGAGGGCATCGAAGCCCGCGCGGTCATCAAGGTCGACCACCACAGTATTCTTGGCAAAGTCTTCGGGGACGCCCGCCGAGGACGGCGTGCCGAAGGTGGCGAGCCCGCTTCCCGCATTCACCAACAGATGGTCGACGTGGCCGTGGTAGCACCCGTCAAACTTGACGACGAGCGGCCTGCCCGTCGCGCCGCGCGCAACGCGCACGGCCGACATGACGGCCTCCGTGCCCGAGGACACAAATCGCATCCGCTCCAGATGGGGGTGGAGCGAAATCACCTTCTCGGCCAGCGCCACTTCACCTTCGTGGGGCGCGCCGTAGGTGAGCCCGCGCTCAGCCGCGGCATGCACGGCGGCGAGCACGCGCGGGTGCGCATGCCCGAGGATCAGCGGGCCCCAGGAGCCGCAGAAGTCGACATAACGATTTCCGTCGGCGTCCCAAATGTGAGCGCCCTTCCCGCGCGCGATGTAGACGGGAGTGCCGCCGACGGCTCGGAACGCGCGGACCGGCGAATTCACTCCTGCCGGCATGAGCTTCACGGCGCGCTCGTAGAGCGCCTTCGACGCGGGGACCTCGTGGGTCGGGAAAGACGGCTTCGATTCCATGGTTTGTTACAGCCAGCCGCGCTCGCAGGCCTCGCGGCCGTGATAGGTGAGAATGAGATCGGCTCCGGCCCGCGCGATTGCGGTCATGTTCTCGAGCGTCACCAGCCGCTCGTCGATGAGCCCCGCTGCTGCGGCGGCCTTCACCATGGAATACTCGCCGCTCACATTGTAGGCCGCGACGGGAAGTGTGGTATTCGCTCGCACGTCGGCGATCACGTCGAGATAAGCGAGGGCCGGCTTCACCATCAGCATGTCGGCGCCCTCCTCCTCGTCGAGCGCGCACTCGCGGAGCGCCTCGCGCCGGTTGCGCGGATCCATTTGATAGCTCTTGCGATCGCCCGCCGCAGGCGCGCTATGGGCCGCCTCGCGGAACGGCCCGTAGTAGGCCGAAGCATACTTGACGCTGTAGGCGAGAATGCCCACAGATCCGAGATCGGCGCGGTCGAGCGCTGTGCGGATGGCGCCGACGCGCCCGTCCATCATGTCGCTCGGTGCTACAAAATCGGCTCCGGCGGCGGCGCACGCGATCGCCTGCCGGCTCAGGTGCTCCAGCGACGGATCATTGAGAATCTCGCCTCCGTCCAGCACGCCGCAATGGCCGTGGTCGGTGTAGGCGCACAGACAGATATCGGTGTAAAGCACCAGATCCTGTCCGAAGGCCGCCTTGAGTGCAGCCACGGCGCGGGGCACCAGCGCATCGGCGTGGTACGACGAAGCGCCGACGCCGTCCTTCGGCCCCGCCGGAACACCAAACAAAATCGCCGAACGGATTCCGAGCGAGAGGTCCTTCTCGATCGTTCGCAGCAGCCGGTCGATCGACTGCCGCTCGATCCCAGGCATCGAGGCGATCGCCTCGACGCGCCCTGTGCCTTCCAGCACGAAGTGCGGCTGAATCAACATTTCTCGCCGCAGGTGAGTTTCCGCGACGCTCTCGCGCAGCCGCGGGGACCGCCGCAGGCGCCGCGGGCGCTGCGCCGAGCCGTGTCGCGGGTCGTTGCCTTTCATGGCAAGACTTTACAGCTCGAGCGCGCGCGCGACGTCGGCCGGATCGGGGCTCGATGCCGCGCGGGCGGGACCGAGGGCGTGCTCGCGCAGGGCTGCGAGCGTCGTCGCGCCGATCGCGACGGCCGCACCGAGTTCGAACGGGCGCAGCTCGGCGAACCGCTTCACCGCCGACGGCGAGGAGAAGATTGCGGCGTCGAATCGCTCGCCAGCGAGCGCCTCGAGCGACTGCGCCGACGCGCCCTCGGTTCGATAGAGCGGAGCCGCCTCGACGCGCGCGCCAGCCGCCTCGAGGGCGGCGGCGAGTTCCGGACGCGGCTCCAGCGCGCACGGATGGAGCACGCGGCTGCCGGCCGCACGGGCGCCGAGGGCCTGAATGACGGCGCTGGCGAGGGCTGCTCCGCCGCCGTTGCCGACGATCGTCGCAGGAAGTCCCGCGCGCTCGAGCGCCTCCGCCGTGGTCTCTCCAACGGCTGCGATGGGGGTGCCCATCGAGGCGAGGGCCGCGCGCGCCTTCGCCGGAGCCGCCTCGACGAACCGCTGAGCGGCCGTGGCGCTCGTGAAGACGACCGCGTCGTACTGCGCGGCCGCCTCGAGCCGCTGCGACGTCGCGGGATCACAAATCGCAACTATGGTAATCATCGGCGCAAGGCGCACCTCGGCGCCGCGCTCCTCCAGCTCGCGCGCGAGCCGCTCGCCGCGTTCGGCCTGCTGGGTGATGCAAACTTTCCGCCCCGCGAGCGACCTCGGAATCTCACTATTCTGCGAACGCAACCATTCGACGGCGATTCTCGCCGCCTCCTCGAAATAGTTGCTTTCGACGCGCGCGCGCCGCAGCGGCGCCGACCCCTCCACGACGGGGCCGAGCACGGCGTCGAGCAGCACACCCGAGCCGCGCCTGCGCGCAAAGGCGCCGACGGGCTGCGAGCAGCCGCCGCCGAGCCCCGCGAGCACCGCTCGCTCGGCTGCCACGGCCGCGCGCACGGAGCCGTCGTCGAGGGGCGCAAGCGCCTCACGCGTGCGCCCGTCGGCCGCGCGCACCTCGATCCCGAGCGCGCCCTGCGCCGGAGCGCACACAAAAATCGCCGGATCCAGCGGAAACACACAAAAATCTGTGAGGTCGGCCTGGAGGCGCCGCAGCCCCGCGGAAGCCAACAAAATCGCGTCGTACGCTCCCGACCGCAGCTTCTCGACGCGCGTCGGCACATTTCCGCGCAGATCGAGGAGCACGGTGTCGGGCCGTCGCGCCGCCCACTGGGAGCGCCGGCGCGTCGAGCTTGTGCCGACGCGCGCGCCGCGTTTCACCGGCAGGGGGCGCGTTCGGTCGAGCGCATCGTGCCGAATCAGAAGCCAATCGGCCGCGTCCTCGCGCTCGGGAACCGTGGCGAGCGCGAGCCCCGCCGGGAGCTCCGTCGGCAGGTCCTTCAGCGAGTGCACAGCGAGGTCGGCCTCGTCGGCCAGCAGCGCCTCCTCCAGCTCTTTTGTAAAGAATCCCTTTCCCTCCATCGCCTTGAACGGCCGATCGACAACCACATCTCCGATCGTCTTGCGCACCACCAACTCCACTTGGAAGCCGAGCGCGCGGATCTGCGCCGCCACGTGGTTTGATTGCGTCAGCGCAAGCGCGCTCCCGCGCGTCGCGATGCGCAGCGTGCCCCGCCCCGCGGAGCTCATCGCGCGGACCGCGCGGGGCTCGGCAGCTCGAAGGTTTGAGTGAGCGTGGCGAGTGTGGCGCGCCCCCAGGCACCGCTGCCATCGCGGCGGGCCGGCGAGAGCTGGCGAGCGATCGGGGCGAGGCGCCGCATCTCCGAAGCCCAGAGCGCGTGGGTTGCGAGCATGCGCACACCTTCGCACGGAGAGCCCACAAATCGCAAATGGGCGAACCGGTGGCTCGCCTCGACGGCCCAACGCTCGAGCCGCTCGGATACGGCCCCTTCGCCGGCCAAGGCGGCTGCGGCCGCGCGCGCCTCCGATTCGGCGAGGCTGCGTCGTTGGGCCAGCGTCCGCGCGGCTTCGCGCGCGCGCTCGCGAGCAGCCAGCGCCTCGAGGCGCTCCGAAATCAATGCACGGGCGCGCTCCACCTCGGCGGCCTGCTCGGCTGCTCGCGCAGCGGCGAGCGCGCGAAGGTCCTCCATGGTGGAAATTTCCAAATCGTGTCGGCCGTGCTGCGACTCGGCGACGTCGAACGGCACCGCGAGGTCGACCACGGCGAGCGGTGCACCGGCACCGCGCGCGGCCTGGAGGCGATCGATGGCGGCGCCGTCGAAGATGGCTTGCGGTGCTGCGGTCGAAGTCACCATGGCATCGACCGGGGGCGGGTCCGCGAGGAATTGGGACAGCGGCATGGCGCTGCCTGCGAAACGCTGCGCGAGGGATTGTGCCTTTTCGAGCGTGCGATTCACAAAAATGATCTGTGCATTGCAACGCTTCGAGAGGAGGAGCGCCGTCTGCTCCGTCATCTCGCCCGCGCCGATGAGCGCCACGCGCAGCGTCGCGCGCGAGCGCGCGGCGGCGCTCGAGAGCACGCGGTCGACGGCGAGGGAGGCCACGCTCGCGCCGCGCACGAGGTGGGCATCGCGGCGGACGCGCCGCGCGATGCGGAACGCCTCGGTCGTCACGCGCCGCAGCAGCGGGCCGAAGGTCCCCCACAATTCTGCCCTCGCGGTGGCCCCTCGAAGCTGTCCTGCGATCTGGCTCTCTCCCACGACAAGGGAATCGATCGACGCCGCCACTTCACACAAATGAGCCAGGGCGCCGGTGCCAGAATAGTGAAAGCAGTTCTCTGCGAACTCGGCCGGGGCGCCGAGGGCCGCGAGGACGCGCGCAGCATCGGCATCGCTGGCGCCGCCCGGGGCACGGTAGAGAACCTCGAAGCGGTTGCAGGTCGCCAGCAGGACGATCTCGGAGAATCCGGCCTGCCGCAGCCGGAGGGAAACCGATTCGAGCGCGTCGCGGTGCGGCGCGATCCGCGCCATCGTGCGCAGGTCGCACGATCGGTGGCTCACCCCGACGACCCCAAACTCCACAAATCGCGACGCACCCACGGAGGAACCCAGCGCCGTCGGCGAGGCCGGGACGTAGGGCGCTGAGAGCGTGCGAGCGACCGTCACGCGCTTCATGTCGTGGGAAGGGTGCCCCCGGCTGAGCACCGGGATGTCATGGTCGTGTCATCGGTGCCGAGCCACCTCGCAGGGGTGCTCCAACCCTCCCAGCAGCACACCCTTCGCTGCTCGCGACCCCGTTCTCGCAACCTGCTTCGCGCCCTCGCGCTCGCTGTGCGGAGCACTTTGGGAGCGTCCGCCCGACCCGAGCCATTGAGCCGCTGCTGCGGGAATGCCGATGGAGAGGGCGTTTCGCACAGCGAAGGGGGCGCACGGTGGCGGAAGAGACAGCAACTCAGGACGAACAGGTCGCCGATCTGGGCGCTGCTGAGCCGTTTGTCGGCTGGGGCGACACGGGATCCGCAGCCGCCGAGTCGGCCGCCGTAGGTGCGAACCAGGGCACCTGGTATGTGGCGGGCAAGCCGGAGCTCCTCAAGGCGCTGCGGGAAGCAGGACGCGAACTCGGGGTCGAAGTGGTCCCGCTCGATGGGCCTCCCGATTTCGAGTTGCCGCGCCAATCGGTGGTGCTTGTCGAGGTGCCCGATGCTCGAGGCGAGGCCGTCCTCGCCAAGGCGAAGCGTTCCGGTGCGCTCGGGATTGCGATCCTTGACGAGCCGACCATTGAGTGGTTCACGCGCGTCCTTCGCGCGGGCGCGCGCGACGTGCTTGCGGGGCGCCCCGACGCCGCGCGCCTTCGAGCACGCGCGAGCCGCTGGGCGCGATAGCGAGGCGGTGGCAGGTACCATGGAGGGGTGATCCGACCACACGTCCTCCCATCGACCCGCTCCGCGCGGCGAAAGCTCTGATGCTGGGATTCGACGACCCGCTCACTGAGGAGCGGCATTGGTTCGAGGTGCTCACGGGCTGCCGCGGCAAGATCCCTGTGCAGGTGGTAGATCGCATCGCCGAACTCGGGGGCGAGACGCGGCTCGCCCGATTGTTGCATTCTTCGAAGCCGGACCATCGCGAGCGCGCGACAGCCGCTCTCTGGGTTATGTGGTATCGCGCGGCCGGGGCCGATGCGGAGCGGGAGCTCGACGAAGCCGTGGCGCAGATGGAACAGCGGCAATTCAATGCTGCAGTGCAACAATTGTCAAAGCTGATCGAGGAGCGGCCCGAGTTCGCCGAGGCGTGGAATAAGCGGGCGACTGCGTACTTCTTGATGGGGCGCTACGCGGAGGCGGCAAGCGACTGTCGCCGGACGCTGCTGCTCAATCGAATTCACTTCGGCGCTTGGTACGGCCTCGGGCTCTGTCTGCTGAAGCTCGCAGACTATTCTGAGGCGCGGAATGCCTTCCGTCAGGCGCTCGCGATTCATCCGTTCGAAGAAGGCTCGAGGCGCGCCCTGGCGATTTGTGAATCTCGAACCGAGGGTCCATGAGCCATCCGGGAGGTGACCGAGCGCGGCCGACGGGGGCGCTTCCACCGCCGAAGCTCATCTCCGATCGGCGCGCGCTTGAGGCGGCCGTCGATCTGTGGCTTCGCTGCGGGAGCATCGCCGTCGATACGGAGGCCGACTCGTTCTTCGCCTACCGCGAGAAAATCTGCCTTCTTCAGATCTCGACGGAGGAGCACGACTGGATCGTGGATCCCCTGGCGGATATCGACCTGAGGTACATGGAGCCGGTGCTGGCCTCGCCGTCGATTCGTAAGGTATTTCACGACGCCGAGTTCGACGTGGCGCTGCTCAAGTCTGCCGGATTAGGTGATCTGCGCAGCATTTTTGATACTCGGCTCGGCGTCGCTCTCCTCGGCTCGAAGACGCCCGGGCTTTCCAACGTGCTGCGGGAGCGCTACGGCATTGCGCTCGACAAGAGCCAGCAGCGCTCCGATTGGCGCCGCCGGCCGCTCACGGGCGAGCAGCTTGAGTACGCGCGGCACGACACGCGGCATTTATTGCGTCTTGCGGCGGATGTCGAGCGCGAGATCGTTGAGCGCGGTCTGCGAGAGATTTTTGATTTCGAGTGTGGACGGCTCGAGGCGCTGGAGCCGAAGGAACGGCTTTTCGATCCGGAGGAGTGCCTCGGCTATCGCGGTGCGCGTGAGCTCGATGGACTCGAACTCGCGACTCTGCGCGAACTTACAGTGGAGCGCGATCGGCTGGCGCGCGAGCGAGACGAGGCGCCATTTCGAATTGTGAGTAACGATCTTCTCGTGCTCCTGGCGCGGCTGCGGCCATCGAACCGCTCGGCGGTCGAGTCGGTTCGGGCGCTGCCGCCGCGAGCGATGGGCCTCTTTGGGCCGGGCATCGTGGCGGCCGTGCAGCGGGCAGCGCGGCTCGGCCCGTGGCGGCCGCAGCCGCGCAAGCCGACGCTCACGGAGGAGGAAATGGATTTGTATGATCGCCTGCGGCGCTGGCGTTCGCGAAAGGCGGAGCAGCTCGGATTCGATTCCTCGGCGGTGCTAAACCGGCGCACGCTGGAGGCGATGGTGAAGGAGAAGCCGCAATCTCTGCAGGAGCTTGCGAGGGTGGTTGGAATTGCGCCATGGCAGCTCGCGCGGTTCGGCGACGAGCTCGTGGCTCTCGTGCGCGGCCAGTAGCGCGCCGAAATGTGTGCGAGATCGGGAGGGGAGCGGTGCGTCCGGAGGGCTCTTGAAACTGCGAATCATTCTCAACTAGGCTTGAGCTCGGTCGCTCGGATCCTGTTCTCACCGCAGCCATGCTCACTCGAACGCTCACCTCTGTTCTCGTCGCACTGCCGGCGGCCGCCGCTCTCGGCTCGGCTCAGGTCTCATCGATTCTTCCCTTCCGCGCCACAGGCGCTCTGCTGATCGGTGATGCGCAGTCGGGCGCCGTGCTGCGCGCCAATGATGCAGACGGCGATGGGCTTTTCCTCGGCGCAGGAGAGCTCGCGCCCTATTTCGATCCTGCGGCGGCAGCGGATCCTGCGACGGGGCAGCCGTACGGCCCGCTTGGCGAGCCCACGGCGATCAGTTGCAACCTGCAGGGCGAGATCTGTGTGATCTTTCAGTCGCTCAGCCCGGTCGCGGTCATGCTTCGCGATCGCAATGGCGACGGCGATGCGATGGATCCCGGCGAGAGCCGAATGTTTGTGAATGGCGCCGCGATGGCTCCGCTCGCGCTCGGGTTCTGCCGCGGGGCGGCGTTTGATCCGAGCGGAGCGCTCTGGCTCACGGTCGACGGGCCCTCCAATGATTGGATCGTTGTGCTGCGAGATCTCGATCAGGACGGCTCCGCGCACGGAGCAGGCGAGCTTACTGTCGCCTACGACGACGCGATCGCTGCTACAAATGGCAACCCACCGCTTTTTAGCCTGTCCGCGTTCGGGTTCCTTCCCGACGGCGTGCCCTACGCGACCAACGCTTCGTTCTTCCACAAGTTTACCGTTCGTTTTGTGGATTCCGACGGCGACGGGATCCTGCACGGTCCCGGAGAAGTGATTCCGGCCTATCAGAGCGGCGGCGGCAATCCGCAGCAGGGGACGGCCCGGTTCGCGGGGATTGGCGCCGATCGCGGGCTCCTGATCTACAACTCGGCTTCGAAGCAGCTCATCTCAGCCCGCGACAACAACGGCAACTCTGTGTACGACGACGTGGGGGAGGCGGTCGTCTTTGCCGCCTCCGGCGATGCAGGCCTTTTGTGGGGAAGCGGCGGCGCGCTCGGCTTCGGAGGTGATTCATCGGTCTACTACGCCGATCGAGGCGCTGCCTCGCGGATCCTGCGATTTGTGGACCTCAGCAATGATGGCGATGCGCGCGATCTTGGAGAAATCGCCGTCGCGCTTGAGTTCGCCGCGAGTGCATTTCCCTCGGTTCAGCCATCGGCGCTCTTCTCTCTTCCAAAGGAGCCGGCGGCCTATGGTGCAGGCACCGCGACCGGCAGCTTCGGTCCCGTCGAGCTGCGATGGAGCGAGGCGGACGGCCTTCCGGTCTCCGGGAATAGTGCCTTCTCACTGTCCATTGCGGGGGCGCCCGCTGGCGCTCCGATCGGAATGCTCTATTCGATTTCGCCGGCCGCGATTCAACTCGAGCTGCTGGCGCCCGGGATCTCCGATCTCTCCAGCTTCCTTTTTGTGGACCTGGCGGCCGGCGACGTGGGCGCGTTTGGCGTACCCGGAACGACCGATGCGAGCGGCGCCGCCGCCGTCCCCATCCCCATCGGTGCGACGTCTCCGCCGCTCGCGGGGAGGACGTTTTTTGTGCAGGCGCTTCTCGTCGACGGCGGCTCGCCGTTGCCGGTGGTGCTCTCCAATGGGCTCTCGATCACTCTTCTCTAACCCGAGCGGGCACTTTCCATGCTTTCTGCGACCACATGGACATGGGCTCTGCTCGGGACGCCGGCGCTCGCCGTTGCCGCGGCGAGCGCCGGATTTTTGATCCCGGACATGGAGCCGACACCCATTCTCCCGCGCGGTATCGCGAGCTTTGGAGCCGCGACGCAGGGCCACTGGCTGTATCTGTTTGGAGGGCACACGGGCAAGCCCCATCAGCACTCGTTACAGAACATGACGGGGGAGTTTTGGCGTCTCAATCTTCTCGACGGCCGGAGCTGGGAGGCACTTCCCGCCGGGCCGCCGCTCCAGGGCACCGCACTCGTAGCGACGCCGCAGGGGCCCGTGCGCGTCGGCGGCATGACGGCCCAAAATCAGCCGGACGAGAAGGAGGATCTCCATTCGACGGCCACGGTGGAGCGATTCGACGCGGCGGCGATGCGATGGGCGGCGCTCCCGAATCTCCCCGAGCCGCGCTCCTCTCACGACGCCGCCGTCATCGGTTCGAGGATTTTTGTGATCGGCGGCTGGACTCTCGCGGGCGAGTCCAGGAGCTGGCTCGAGACGGCATGGACGCTCGATCTCGCGGATTCGGATCCGAAGTGGAGCGCGATGCCGGCACCGCCGGTGAAGCGGCGGGCCGCGGCCGTCGTCGCCCACGGCGCGCAACTTTTTGTGATTGGCGGGTTTGAGGCGAATGGAAAAGTGACGTCGCGCGTGGATGTCTATGATCCGACGCGCGCGTCCTGGAGTTCCGCGCCCGATCTGCCCGGCGACGGCTTCGGTGCCGCCGCGTGCTCCGACGGAAAGACCCTTCTCGCGACGACGTGCGACGGGCGCGTGGTGGAGCTCACCGGCGACTGCGAGTCCTGGGTCGAGCGAGATGTGCTCGCCTTCCCGCGCTACTTCCACCGAATCGTGTCAACGGCCGACGGCAGCTTCCTCGCCCTCGGCGGCGCCGCGCGAGACGGCGAGCACCTGCGCGTGTGCGAGCGGATCTCTCCGGCTTCGGCCGAGAAGCCACAGGTGCAGATTCTCACATTTCCGATCCCGACGGCTGCGCGCAACCGGCAGGCGGCGGCGCTTCAGGGGCATACGCTGACGCTGTTCGGCGGCAACGCCACAACGGAACAGCACAATTTTCAGCGGGAGAGCTTCGTCTCCGAGTCGTGGTCGGTGCATCTCGGCAGTGGCCGCGTGGAGCGGCTCGCCGATCTCCCGGCGCCACGGCAGTCCTCTTCTGTGGAGTCGGTCGAGCTGCCTGCGGAGGGCGACGGCGCCTCTTCGAAAGCCCTGCTGCTGGCCGGCGGTTTCAGCCCCGCCGAAGGCCGTGCCACTTCGCTCTCAGATGTGTTGCACTGGGATCTGAAGACGCGAACCTGGAAGCAGCTCGCTTCGCGGCTGCCGCAGCCGCGCACACAGATGGGATTTGTTGCACATGGCGGGAAGCTCTGGGTCTTCGGCGGTCTCGACTACGACGAGGCGCGCGGCGAGGACAAGGCATTTGTGCATCCGCGGGAGGTGCTCGTCGCCGACCTCGCGGCGCAGCCGAGCTTCGTGGCGTCGGGCGCTGAGCTCCCGCAGCCGCGCCGCGCCTTCGGCGGAGCGCTGCTCGACAATCGTTACTATCTCGTCGGCGGCATGCGGGAAGAGTTCTCGCCCGTCGTCGACTGCGATGTGTTTGATTTCACTACGAAAACGTGGAGCCGCATTCCGCCTCCCTCGCGCCATCGGATCTCGCCCGAGCTCGTCGCGGCGGGAGGTCGCCTCTATCTGTGCGGCGGTTCGTCTCCGAAGGCAGGAGGCAAGGGGAGTGAGCCGAACGGATCCATCGAAATGTACGATCCGAAGGCGGGAGCGTGGACGACTCTGCTGGAGGCGATTCCGCTCAGCGCCAAGCACATCCAGATGCGAGCGACCGAGCGCGACCTGTGGCTCTTCTCGACCCACGCCGACCCGCCGGGCGCGCTGCGGCTCGCGCGCGTGCGGTTGCCTGGGTTCGTGGTCTCTGGGGCGCCCCGGCGATAGGCGCCAGCTCAAGGCCACATCTGAAGTGTGAAGGGTGCGCCGTCAAGTCGGACGTCTGTGGTCTTCAGAAGGCGCGAATCCAAAGTAACGCTCACGGTGTAGCTTCCGGCGGGTAACTCGATCGGCTCAGGGTCAAAGTCCTCGTGGAGCAGGCCAGCCCAGGCGACCACTCCTCGAGAGTTGCGCACGATCAGGAGCTCACCGGACTTCGATCGGGCCCGGATGTGGAGCTTCACCGCTGGATATGCAACAAGCCGAAGGCCCGCAACGTCGCCCTCCGAGGTATCAACGAGAACTGCGTCGCTTGCGTACCCCTTGGATTCGAACTTCAGAATGTGCCTTCCTCGAGCTGCCCTCGAATGGCGAAACCAGCCGTCCGCGCTCGTCAACAGCGAATGATTGAAACTGTAGGGACGGAAGCCATCGAGAGGACTTGGGGATTCACATCGGACAGCGCCCGCCGCGGGCATACCGTTGGCGAAGATCACTTCTCCGGAGATCTCGGCAGGCTCCTCGAGAGCAATATCTCCAAAGTCCTGAATCTCGCCGGGCCGCAACAGGAAGTTCCATCGAGCAGGAGCGTGGCGCTTGCTCGTGGCCTCGATCACGAGCCATCCCGGCTCAAGCTGTGTGAATCGCAGCGAGCCATCCGTCTGCCGTATTCCTGCTTGGCCGCCACCAGACCGAGTCGAGATCTTCGCCGAGACATCGGAAGCGGGCTTGCGGGACCTCGAGTCGAGAAATGTGACGGTGACCTGCCCGAGCTTCGCCTCCAGTGCGTCGGGATCCACCAGCATGTCGAGGGATCCAGTTTGCTCCGAGACCTCGGCGGTTGTAAGAACCTGGCTGCGCAGAGCAGCGCTCACAAAAATGGGCAAGTCGCCATGAATCGTGAGAATCCCATCGAATCCGACGGGGGGCGCAGGTTCCTCCGGGAGGCGAACGCCGAAGCTCTTGTAATGTCCGACGGCCGTTCGCGTAATCGATCGACTCTCCGTGGGCGGCAGCTGCGCTCCAGGGTGCTCTCGCGTTGCCACAGCGCTGATGGGGGAGAACCAGCGCATCTTGAGCCCCCGCGAGTCGAGGGTATCGAAGAGAGACTCTCCCTCCGGAGTTCGGAATCGGATGAGTATCTTCTGCCCAGCGCGGATGAGCAGGTCACATCTTTGGATCTGCGGATTCTGCAGGATGTCTATTGTGGCTTCCGCATCGGAATGATCTGGAGCATGGACTCGCAGCCGCCACTTTCCCGGAGTCATGGCAGGCAGGACGAACATTCCGCGAAGCACATGGGTTTCTCTCCGCTCCTTCGTTCCATCTGCTGTATCGATTCTCTCGGCCATCAGCGTGCACTGCTCCAGCTCGGCCTTGGCGGTCGAGCGCACCGATCCCGCGAGAATGGGCTTGAGCGGCGCTTTTATTGCAACTGGGTTCGGTTTCCCGACCTGCCTCTCCTCAGCCGCTTCTGCGATGGACGCCGGAGCTCTTGGAGCATCGGCGAAAGCTCGCTCTCCCCCAGGGATCGCTTCGAGCCGCGCCCGGTCTGGATCCGCGACCCAATGGGCTATCGGGGCGCGTCCGACGAAGACCGCTGCCATCATGAGTGCAACAGCCATGGCGGCGACGACGCTCCAAGCCACACTTCTTCGATCGGTCACCATGGATTTGTTGGAGATCAGAATGGAGGTTCGAGCTGAACCTTCGCGGTGCGAACTTCGAACGGTAGGCGGCCTCCACGGCCGCGATCATTGAGAAGCACATAATTCCCAGGAGGGAGCAAGAGGCGTTGCGGCAGAGCTCGAACGATTTCGCGTGCCCACAGCAAGCGTCCCTCGGTATCGGTAATGCTCCATCGCTGTCCGCGGGAAGACTCCCGTGGGGAGATGCGTACGGGAGTCGCCTGGGGAGCCGGTATCACAATTTCAGGAAGTTCGCCGGGCGAAGCCTCGAATCGGACGGCTTCGGTGGCTCTTCCCGTCACCGGACTCGAGCCGACCGCAGTGTACCGGCCCGGCGGAAGCTCTAGATCGAATGCTCCCTTGGAGTCCACTGCGCGAGGCTCCCAGGCGACCCAAGGGGCACTGCTGTCCTCGGGATGAACGTGGAGCTGCCAATGATCGGAGATCCCCGCTCGAACATCGATCCGCCCACGCACGCGGATCGGCTTGGATGCCCGAATTGTGCCAAAATCATGAATCTCGCCAGGGCGCAAATCGACAGGCAACCGCACTAGAGCACGCTCTTTGGCGCGAATTGTGAGAAGCCCAGAGAAAGGCGGCGCGTCCCACTCGGCGCGGCCTTGGGAGTTCGTGGTCGCAGTGGCTCCGCCGTGGGTCGTCGTATCGATTCCTACAGAACACCCCTCCAGGAATCCGCCCGTTTCACCGTCGATCACGGTAACGATGACCCGGGCGAGCACTTTCGTGACCGCTGCTGGATCGAGAGTGAAGGCGACGTCTTCCTGTCCAGGCTGGATTGGGGCCGTCGCCAGCACGGCAGATCCGATGCAAAGGCTCACAAAAAGCGGCGGCGGCGATTTGAGGATGAGCCACCCGATCATTCCTTCGGGGGCGGGCCTCGGCGAGATGCCCGAAGAGCGGCCGAGTTCAAAGGTGCCCTCCCCGAGCAGCGCGATGGAGTTGGAGAAGGGCGGAAATGCCGTGGGAGCCGGCGTTCGCGTTGCCACAACAGCGAGTCGCCCTATCCACGGCTGCAATGCGCCTGCGTTCGTGTCCTCCTGATTCCACGGCGCGCCGTTCGTCTGAACCAGGCGAACACTCAGGATTCCAGATTTCTGGAACACGATGTCGCGTCGCACCTCTTCGACTCCCGCAGGAATCTCGACCTGCTCGCGATAGGGAACATAGCCGCTGCACAGCGCCGCGAATTCGTAAGGTCCTGGAGCAATCGCCGCGACGGCAAAATCCCCGTCGGTGCTTCCGGCGCCCCAAGCTGTCGGCTCCCCTTCGCGCTCGAGCATCGGGCGGATTTCCAACGGCCTTCCGGCGGTATCTGTGGCGCGTCCGTAGAGAATTGTGTTCGGGGCGGCGGCGCTTTTCTGTGTGGTGGCGGAACTCTCGGGCACTCGCCTGCTTGAATCGTGAGGATTCCTGGGCTGCGCCGGAGGCTGCACGGTCTGGTCCTGCCCTGCCACCGCCACCGTCGCGCTCTCACCATTCGACGTGATCCTCGGGAACGTTGACCAAGCGAGGAATCCCAATGCGATGCAGCCTCCCGCGGCGAGCGCGAATTTTGTAGACATGACTGTTCCGAGGCTGAGGGGGCCCGACAGAGGTTGTGCTTGTGCGGCGATCGATCCGAGAGGGCCGAGCCAGCCGTGAGTGCTCCCGTAGCGCTGATCCAGCGTGCGCTTGAGCTGCTCGAGTGCGCGCGCGAGACGAGAGCGAACCGTATTCACAGATACTCCGAGCTGTGCGGCGATCGCCCTTGGCGGTTTTTGATCGAAGTACCGCATTAAAATTGCGGTGCGGTACGGCTCGTCGAGGTCGAGCACGGCGCGCACCAGCGCTTGGTGGGCCTCTGCTCGCACGAGCACCGTGCTGTGATCTTCACATTCGCCCTTTCGCGCGGCCATCGACTCGCGCTCGAGGCGGCGCCGGTTCTGGCGATGCCGTTCGAAGACGAAGTTGCGAACGACCACCGCGAGCCAGCGGCGGAGTACGTTCTCCTCTTCAGGAGCATGGCTCAGACCCGAGAGGAGTGCCTGCTGCGCCGCATCCTCGGCGACATGAAAGTCACGCGTCAGGGCATGCGCCAGTTCGCGCACCCAGCCGGTGTGGGCGAGCAGGAGGTCGGGGCGATGCGATGCCACGCACCAAGGATGCCGCCCAAACCGAATTCGATGCAGCTGGTTGTCGTCTTTGAAGGTTTCGTCCCGGAGCCAATTGCTCCCGCGCAGACTCGAGTGCTGACAGGGCGATTCGGCTGGGTGAGCATGGAGCCGCGCCGGCCGTGCGGCTCGTGAACCGGAATCGGGGTGGGCTGCAATGTGCTGGACGCAACCATGTCGAAGCCGCCCACCGCCGCCGATCCGCAGGTGCTCCTGGCGCACGCACAATTCGTGCAGGCGCTCGCTCGGCAGATCCTTCGCGACGAGCACGAGGCGGAGGATGTGGCGCAGGAGACCTGGATGGCGGCTCTGCGGCGGGAGCCGGACGCGCCAGGGCTGCGCGCCTGGCTTGGCGGCGTGGTGCGCAATCTGTCGCTTGCTCGGCGGAGGTCACAATTCCACCGCGAGGATCGCGAGCGGCGCGCCGCGCGTGCCGATCGCGTCGGGTCCGCAGCCGAGCTCGTGGAGGCGGAGACCCTTCGCCGCGCGGTGGTGCAGGCCGTGTTGGAGCTCGAGGAGCCAACGCGCTCGGCCGTGATTGCCCGCTTTTATGACGGGCTTGCACCTCGCGAGATTGCGCAACGGATTCAGGTTCCGGTCGAAACTGTAAGAACTCGCATCAAGCGCGGCGTCGGGCTGATCCGCGCACAAATCGAGGCGAAGCACGGCGCGCGCGCCGTGTGGGGTCCGCTGCTGGCACGCGCCGCGCAGCTCTCGGGCGCAGAGCCGCTCGTCGCGGCGCAATCGGTTGCATTTCCCATCGGGAAGCTCGCGGCGGCCGTGGGGATTGCTGCGCTTGCCGCGGCGGCGATCTGGTCGCCATGGGATCTGGAATCGCCCCCCAACTCGCAACCCGGGCCGGCAGCGGGGCCCACGGCTCCCGCGGGGGCGGCGGCCACTTCTGTGGCGGACACGAAAAGTGAGAACGGGGCGCGCGCCGAGCTGGAGACACAAATCAACGAGTCGTTCGTTCTTGGGCGCGTGGTCGGCCCAACAGGCGAGGGAATTCCTCACGCGAATATTGTGTGTATCCCGGAATCGATTCAGACGCCGTTTGTGCTCGACGTCGAGCCGCTACCGGGCGGTGCGCGTGTGGGAGTCTGCGACCAGGACGGACGGTTTCGCCTTCCCGTAGAGAGCGCGGCCGATGTGTACTTTCTGGCTGCCTATGCGAGCGGCATGGGACCGAACATTTCGGCGGCAGTTCGCGCGGAGCAAGAAATGGAGATTCGCCTGCGACCTGCGGTCGTTGTGACCGGTCATGTTCGGACGCTCCAAGGAGAGCCTGTCGTCCGAGCGCAGCTGAGCTGGCTCGTCGGCTTGGACTGTATCCAGATCCGGCGGAAGACGACCGCCGACGCCGAAGGACGCTATCGAGTCGAGGGCCTTCCTCCCTTCGAGGCATGGAGTCCGAAGTGTTGGCATCGCATTGAGGTGACCGCGCAGGGGCTCCCGCCGCTTCGCGTCGCGAATCCACAATTCCCTGAGGGGAAGCTCGACCTCTGGATGGCTCGGGGCGCGAGCCTGGAGGGGAGCGTCTCCGACCTTGCGACGCGAAACCCGATCACCGGTGCACAGATCGAAGTCGAGACCCGCTTCGGCGGAGGAAATGCCTTCGCTCGAAGCCATGGTCCACTCATTCCATTCGGTCGCTTCGGGAATCCACTCTCGGCGCGGTCGAATGGCGACGGCACGTTTCAGCTGGCGGACGTCCCGGCACAGGGGATTGCATCACAAATGTCTTTGGAGGTCGCTGTGTTGGCGGAAGGCTATCTCCCGTGGCGTAAGTCGCTGCCGCCGATTGCTGAGGGGAATCGCCACCGGCTCGAGATTCGCCTGAAGGCGGGGCTGCGCGTGCGTGGGCGAGTCGTGGATCAGCGCGGAATTCCGGTGGAGGGTGCCACCGTGATGGTGGGGGCGGAAGCGCCTCGAGGACGCGAGGTCCTCGTCTCAGGTTGGAGGCCCCAATCCTGGATCACCGATGCGAAAGGTGAGTATCAAGTTCTTTGGGAGCCACCGGCTACTGGAAACG
Source organism: Planctomycetota bacterium (assembly GCA_016792805.1). GTDB lineage: Bacteria > Planctomycetota > UBA1135 > UBA1135 > JACQFD01 > JAEUHX01. Next base: position 28,437 of record JAEUHX010000024.1, on the reverse strand, counting down.
CCACCATTGTGTCCATGGCCGTTCTGGTGCGCGAGAAGATGCTGGCCGGTGCTTTGGAACTTCAGCGAGGAACGGAACTGAGTCTTCCCGATTTTGTATTCCCGCAGAGCGCGGCCGGCCGCGATGTCTCTGTGGAGGTCTGCGCGGAGGATGGCAAGCCTGTTGGCGGCGCTTTTGTGAACTTCGGCCTCAATCCGCCGACATTGGCCATGGCTCCACGCACGGGCCGGGATGGAAAAGTGAGAGTACCGTTCTCCGAAGAGAACGTGCCAAGCCTTCGGCTTACTGTGCGCGCACCCGGCTTTGCGCCAGTGAAGACCGATGTTCTCTCGGAAGCGAATCGAACGGCTCCGATGAAGATCGTTCTGAAGCGCGAGCGAACGCTGCGCGGGCGCGTGCTATCGGCCGCCGGCCAGCCAGCGCCTGGCACACAGATTCATGTGCTGCACCGCAGCGCGCCTGTCGAGCAGTGGTTTCCCGGTCCGGGGTCGGGGCCGGCGCTCACAGATTCAGGAGACACGGAATTGGTGTACCTCAGCTGGGGACAGGCGGGCGCCGATGGCAGCTTTGAAATCGGGGAATTGCCCCCGGGGCCTTACATCGTGCGGGCCGTGGGCGAAGGCGATGCCACAGTCCTGGACGTGCCGGAGAGCACGTTTCTTGAGGTTCGGCTCGAGGGCGCGCAGGAGCGCCCGAAGGCGGCCGGAGTGATCGAGGTAAAGGCCGTGGAGCGGGGCACCCGTCGCCCGATCGCTGTTTTCGAAGCGTGGCTCGAGCCGGGGGCGGGCCGCGGCGAGCTCCTTGCGCCGGGGATCTACCAAATCAAGGGCGTCCCTGCGGGCGACCATCGCCTTCGGTGCCGCGCCCCTGGATATGTGGCTTATTCCGCCGAGTCCGTGGCGGTAACGAATTCTGAGGTGCCCGTGGAGTGGACCGCCGAGATGGCGCCCGCAGTCGCACTCCGCGGCACGCTGCGGCTTCGCGGCGTGGAGAAGCCCCCCTCTGGTTCCCTACAATTCGAGACGCTGGAGGGAGAGCTGATCCGCGGAGAGGTGATCGATGGATCCTTCGAAGTGAGCCATCTCGACCCGACGCGCACTTATCGCGTCTGGTTTGCGTCGGCGCTGGGCCTGTCGGGGCGGAGCCTCTATGCGCAAGCGGGGTCTTCGCCGCGGGTGTCCGTCAGCGAGCGTGGCGAGGAGTCCAGCCTGGAGCTTTGGCTTGAGGAAGCCGCCTACGTTTCCCTTAAGGCGCCGAAGGGGCTATCTGGGCGCTACACGTTGTCACAAAATGGAATCGTGCTCGGCGTGCGAACGCACCGGGATGGGAACACGGGCTGGCGAGTCGGAGCCGGTGAATATCAAGCCCGAGCGGAGCTCGGAGACGGGCGCGTGCTCGAGAAGAGCGTGACGGCAAAGCCGGGCGAGTTCTGTTCTGTGGAGTTCTAGAAGTAGCTTTCCGAGGCCACGCTCAGCTGCTGGCCAAGCCGCTCTGCCGCGAAGCGAGCTTCGCCAGGCGAGCGCAGGCTTGGTCGAGGTGCTCAGCGATCTGTGGCTTCTGCGCGGGATCCAAGCCCCAGGAGTTGAAGTGCAATCCAACCATGCGCTTTCCGGGCCCCGAGCGGAATGCTTTGAGAGTCAATAATCCGCGCAGCTCCGGCCAAGTAAAAGTGATCTCCGTGCGGCTCACGGAGGCCACGCGTCCTCGAAGCGGTCCGAGCCCCAACACTTCGAGCTCGACTGTTCCACCCGCGGAGAGCGGCTGCGGTGCGCATTGCGCGCCGGTCGAAAGCCACTCATCGAGTCCGGCTGCCGTCTTGTAGAAGCGCTGCAGCACGGCGTAGTCGAAGGCCGTCTCGATCGCCGTGAAATGATGGACTCGCGGCCGTCGCTCGCGCGCGCCGCCGTAGCTCTCGAGCCAGGCCTTCAGCACACAAAGCGCAGCCGTCCAACCGGAATCCACACCTTCATATTCCTCGTCCCAATCGGCGCCGTCGAGGAATCCCGAGTTAGCAACCCGCACGACCGTCTTGCCGCGCTCCTCGGCAAGCGCGATCTCAAGCAGCCCCTCGGGCCCGCCGTGCGCCTCAGCGCCGAGTGCAATCTTGCGCCCCGGATCGACTTCATATACTTGGAACGGGCACCGCATCGAGAACCAGTCCCAGCACCAGACCGCCTTCCGGTCGTGCTCGAGGTCGCCTTCGGCGCGATCGACGAACCACTGCGAGATCTGCTCCGGGCGCACCCAGGCATTCCAGACCTCCTCGGGCGACGCCGCGAGCTCGATTTGTTGACGCACAATTCTGCCGACGTGGGAGCGGCGCTGATTCGAATCAGCCATGGGAAGACTCCGAGGAAAAGTGAGCATGGAGTGCCGCCTCGCCGAAGCGCGCGCCTGGCGGCGGCGGGTAGCATCCGAGGACGAGGCGGTAGGGACGGCCTGTGCCAGCCGCTCCGTCCGCGCCGACGGCGGGAGAAGTATGTTTCGCCACCACGGCGGCGACCGCCTCGGAAAGCGCGCGCGCGAATTCCGCCCGCTGCGCCGCCGATTCGAACCGAATGTCCGCATGCACCGAGAGCGTCGAAAGGGGCTTCCTCGCCTGGTGAGCTTCCTCCACGACCTGCGCGAGCTCGTCCTGCGTGCGCGCGGCGAGAGAGAGCAGCATGTGTGAGCTTGGCCCGGGGCTTGCCGCGCGCTTGGCTCCGCCCAAGTCGGCGCACTCGGGCGGCGTGATCACAAATCTCCTGGCGACCGCAACAAAACGCTGCTCCACAAATCCGCGGCGCTGGGATCGTCCGGCTTTCTGTATAAATCCAGCGCGCGCTAACTCCCGCACGTGGTAGCCGAGACGTTGCCTCGGCACGTCGAGCTGCTGCGCAAGCGACGCCGCCGACGCAGGCTCCTGGAGCGCCTCAAGAATCCGCATGCGCAACGGCGTCAACATTGTGGCCGCTGCTTCGAGATCGCGGACGGCGCGAACTTCGGCAGGGGCGGGCTCAGCTGCGGCAGGTTTCTTCGGCACAAACGCATCTTGAATAGACAAACAAATTTGTCAATAGGCATCGCGATGTTGCGCCGGCAGGTTTCGATTCGAGGTCGCAGCTTTCTCCCAGGGCCCAGACCGCGGGTGCCATGCGACAGGCATCAGGTACCCGGTGCGGCGGACTCCGGGGCGCCCGGCTGCTGGAGGATCCTTCAAGACTTTCCGGATTGTTGGTGGAGACGAAGGGAGTCGAACCCTCAACCTCCTCATTGCGAACGAGGCGCTCTACCAGCTGAGCTACGTCCCCACCGACCGACGAACTGCCCTTGGGGGGCCGCTCTTCGGGCCAGCAAGATAGCCACGGACGGCGCCGCGGCAAGCGCCGACCCTCCCCACTCTGCGGCGAGGGCGCCCCATCCGAGCTGCATCCGATTTCGGCAGGGTTTCGATTCCACCCGATGAGCTTCGTTTCGATTCGCCGAGGCGGAGCTGCCATGTGTGCCTTCTCGCGCTGGCTTCCACGCCAGCAGCAGCGACACGGTTTCGATCGTCAGGTTCTCAACGGCTCCTTCGTCATGTCCAACGCCGCCCTTTTCCGCCCTTTAAGAGGATCGAGGCTCTGCCCTCGCTCCGCGCGGGCGCTCGTGGGCGCACAGGGAAGCTCCCCAGCGCGGCGACTCTCGCAGCGGGTGGCCGGGGGGGTGTCCCGATGGCGTGACCAAGTGGCGGTGTCTGATTCGTCTCCGCGCGAGTTCAATCTGAGCTGGAAGCTCGGTCGACGAACCGTGCGCCCATCTTTCGCGCCGCGAACCTCCCGATCTTCAATCTTGCGATCGGACGCCATCGATCGGACGGATCCGCGATCGGACCGTGCCGAGAAACGACGAACTCCATGACCGACTCGACCCATCGAACCCATTCGCCCTCGCCTTCCAGCGAGCCGCTCACCCGTGAACAGGCGGCCGCGCTCTTCGAGCAGGCCGGGCTATTTGTGCTAGGGCAGATGGACGCCGCGGAGCGCGATGCGTTCGTCGCTCAGCTCGAGTCGGGCGGGACGGCGTCACTTGTGGCGTTGCGCTCGGCGCTCGCCGCCATCGGCTCGCTCGGTCTCACGGCTCCGCCGGTGGAGCCGCCCGCAGGCGCAAAGGAGCGCCTGATGGCGCGGCTTCACACCGAGCGCATGCGCGGGCGCGCCCCCGTGGCGGCTCCGGCATCGTCGGCTGATGCCACCGGTGCGGCAGGTCAGGTTTGGCGCCGCTGGCGCGATACCACAGTTTCCGAGAATCCGGTGATTGCGTCGGCGGACGGCAGCTTTGAGGAGACGGGATTCCCCGGGATCCGCGTGCGCCAGCTCTCGGTCGACGACGCGGCGCGCATGGTCACGATGCTCATCCGCATGGACCCCGGCTCGACCTACCCGGCCCACCGGCATGGCGCGTCCGAGGAGTGCTATGTCTTGAGCGGTGATCTTCACATTTTGGAAGAGCGTGGCGAGGTCGTGATGACCGCCGGTGATTACCAGCGTGCCGAGCTGCGGAGCGTGCATCCGGTGCAGCGCACCGATCACGGCTGCCTTTTGTTGGTTCGCTCGTCGCAGGGCGACGAGCTGCTCGGCTAGCCGATCGGCGCGAGACGCGCCGGCCTGCTTAGCTTGCCGGGCTGCGTGTGCGCCGCGGCGATTCCCACAAAACGGATTTCTATAAAAACGAGTCCTGAAGGAGCGTGAACCGCAGCGCGCGGGAGCTGCTGCGGGTGAAGGGGCTCGGCATGCGCGCTCGAACCGATTGCACCGTCCGCTGCGTTCCCTGAATCGAAGGCACCGGCGGAATCGAGAACGGCGTTCGGCCGACTCCGGGCTCATTACGGATCATGTCGAATCCGGAGATTTGTGAGAGTGAGCAGCCCGAGCCGTTCGGACGGCGCTTGCGTCGCCGAAGCTCAAGATTCACGCGCTCATTGGCGTTCGTGGATTGAAGGCGCCGAGTTGCTCGTCGAGTTCCGACTTGATGCGAAAGACTTGTGAGGAGCTCACTTGCGAGTCACAGAGTTCTTCTGTGATCCTGAGCATTCGCCGATTGGAAACGCTCTGGATGTAGCTCTCGTCCAACGCAGCGGCGAGCGCTCGCTCCGCACGCCGTGCTCCTGTGCATTGGGACATAAGGACATAGAGGGGTTCGAAGCCCCCCTGGGCTCCTCGGAGCGCTCGTGAGAGTCCGCGCGCAGGAACCGCCCGCGCTCAATTTTCATCGCCGCGTTGAGAAGCAATTGGAGAGGCTGGGCGAAGCCGTCGAAACCTCCTGCGAGGAGGCCTTCCTGGATCTGAGGAAGGACTGTAGACTCTGCGTCGTGGTGGATCACCCTGGTCGCTTGGCTTGAACTGAACACCAACCAAGAATGCGAGCGTGATTCGCCTCTTGAAGCGCTCGCGCCGCGGTTCTCGAGCGGCGCCGGCGAGTAGGCTGCGCATCGAATGAGCCGTTCGTCAGGACCGGTCGAGAACCCCTCGGACGCCAAGGAATGTTGGGTTCCGGGAGGTCGAGCCGTAATCGCATTCACAGAAAGAACAATACACTGGCGCTGAGGCTAAACGCTGTGAAGTTCGCTAAGATCGCAATTACGCTTATCGTGATCTTGGGTGTAGCCGCTTATTGGGGGCTGCGCAAGTCCGTGGATCAACCAGGTGCCGGAGAACTCGAATCCAAACTGGTGGTCCCTCGGGTCGAGGATCCTGGCGAGCAACCGATGGCCTCCCAGTCATCGAGTCCGAGTGTTGCCTCGGCCCCGTCGGCTCTTTCACTTCACGAGAAGAGTGATCGATTGATACGTGTTGTCGACCCACAGCGGCAGCCCAAGGCGGGTGCTCAGGCGTGGCTTCTACCAAAGGCGAAACGGTATGTGTGTGCCGCGGACGCAGCACTTCTTGGAGAGAGCGACGCAAATGGTGAACTTGAGTTGGTCTCAACCGGTCCTAAATCGATGCTTGAGAAGGAAGCGGTTGTGCGCGCCGACGGCTATCTCAGCCGAATTGTGACAGCTGAATTGACTCGTGGTGGTGGTCACGAGATCCAACTTGAGGAGGCAAAGTTCATAGATTTCGAATGCGTAGACACGGCGGGGGCTCCAGTGGACGGCGCCGTTGTGGCGCTCTCCATCGATCGTGTCACGCGAGAACAGAACTCCTTCGATGACGATCTGTTCATTCATTCGATGCCTGGTGCCGACCCTCGAACCGCCATATTCATTGGGCGTTCGGATTCAGCCGGTCAGATCCGCATTAGGAATCTTCCTTCTCAAGAAATGACACTTCTCGCCGAGAAGCATGGCTTGGCTCCTATCGACAAGCCTACTACGGTCAATCCCTCCAATCAGGAGAAGGTTCGCATTCGATTTGGAGCGATCTATGCATCGATCGTTCGAGTTGAAGGGGATGAGGTGTTCGGTGGAGCGATGCAGGGTTCGCAGGCGCTCTCCTTTGCAAACTCGTCTGCGGCCGAGCAGGGTCGAGCGTTCAACCAGTTACGTGCGCAGTATCCGGATGCACTCATTCTAGTCGCGGTGCCTGCCGATGGTCAGCCGTTCACAGTACGGAACCGAATCCTTCTGCGGAGTGCGGGGTTTCTGGAGCACGAGTCGACAGCTCACAAGCTCTCGAATCCTCCAATTGTAGAGATCGTGCGGCCGTCGACCACCGTGGCGGGCGCACTCAGGTCAGTAGAGGCTTCCGTTTATGTGAAAGATGCGGCGGGTTCGACAATTCCATCCTTCGCGCCATGGCATATCACATACAGCTCCAGCGGCGGAAGCACATCGAAACGAGATCGCTCGGAGGAACTTAGCGTGCAGATTCCATTCGGCACGCCCACAAGATTGCCAATGGGCTGGTATCACGTCGAGTCATTCAGCTCCGTACTGTCCGCTCACCTCGACACAAGGGACTTCGAAATTCGTGAGGGAATCGGCCCGCGCATCGACATCACTATTCGCGGTACATGGGCACCATGCCGCATCCGTGTCGTCGATGAAGCTTCAGGCTCCTCCCTCGGTAAGTGCACTGTCGGAGTGGGCGCGGAAAGTGGCCCAAGCGATCTCGTGACCCTTGAATCGGGAGTAAGGGAAATGTGGCTCCCTTCTGGAAAATGCAATATCAAGCTGGTTGACGCGACCTACTCTGCCACGCAGACCCTCTTCGAGGTCCTTCCAATCTCCGACCGTTCGAAGCCGCAAGACATATTAGTAATGGCAAGGCGCCAGAAGTAGGCCGGGGCGCGCAAGAGGAAGGACTCGCCTTGCTGGAATCCGGGCACGTCCAAGGTAGGGCCGACGCATAGGATTCGCGGTGCACGGACGAGTGTCCATAGCCGCCATACCCGATGAGCCCGCCGCCCACGCTCAAACCGATTGCACCGTCCGCTGCGTTCCCTGAATCGAAGGCACCGGCGGAATCGAGAACGGCGTTCGGCCGACTCCGGACTTTTTACGGAACATGTCGAATCCGGAGATCTGTGAGAGTGAGCAGCCCGAGCCGAACAGTGAAGTCTCCAGCGCGCCCGCGGTGGAGTTGAGCGCGAAGCTCGCAGGGAATAGCGTCGCGCTCGGCTGGAATGCTGCGAGGTCGAAGAGACCCTCGGCGTTGCAATCCGCCGCGAGCACCTCCGAGGGGCGATTGCCTCCTCGAACCCCGTCGCCAGAGCTTCCCGGGCCACGCTCGTCGAAATGTCGGCTTGCGTTGCCCGACCTTTCGCAGGCGAACCGAGTCGGTGAAACTGCGCGCCGCGTGAGCACCCCGTTCTCCTACGACCAAGTTCCCTATCCCTCCCACGCCTTCGCGCGGACCCATCCGAGCGCGCTCGCGTCCATGGCGGCGCTCTTCGGCCTGGAGGCTCCGGCGCCAGCGAGCTGTCGCGTGCTGGAGCTTGGATGCGCTTCCGGCGGGAATCTGATTCCGATGGCGCATGGGCTTCCCGGCGCGCGCTGCGTCGGGGTCGATCTCTCCCGTCGCCAGGTGGATGAGGGGCTCGCCTGGATCGAGGAGCTCGGGCTCAAGAATTGTGAGCTCCGCTATGGGGACATTCTGGAGATCGACGATTCGTGGGGCACCTTTGATTATGTCATTGCCCACGGCGTCTATTCGTGGGTGCCTGCAAATGTACAGAGACACATTCTTACTATCTTGGAGCGAAGCCTCTCTCCGAATGGCGTCGCTTATGTGAGCTTCAACGCGCTTCCCGGCTGGACGAACCGCACGCCGATCCGAGATCTGCTGCTTTTGGAGAGCGCCGGGATCACCGATCCGCAGGAGCGGCTCGCGGCCGCCTCAGCGCGCATGCAGAGCCTTCTCGCGAGCGAGCTCGCCAAGAAGGAGCCGGGGCTTCATCGCGAGCTCGAGCGGCTTTCCAAGCGCGTCGACAGCAACGTGCTCCACGATGAGCTCGGCGAGCTGAACGAGCCTCTGTATTATTTGGAATTCGCGCAGCGCGCCGCGGAGCACGGGCTCGCCATGCTGGGAGAGGGCGAGCTGCAGGCAATGGATTGGTTCTTGGAGGATGCGCGCGAGGCGGCTGCTCGGTGGAGAGGGAATTTACAGAAATCCGCTTTCCCGTGGAGGGCGATGCCGGAGCCGTCGCCGCGCGCCGCCGCGATTCTCGAGCGTGATCGCGCATTTTTGTTGCGTCAGCAATTCGCCGACTTCTTCCGGCATCGGCCCTTCCACCGCTCGCTTCTCGTGCGCGGCGAAGCGGCGCTCGACCGCGGCGCATCGATCGCCTCGGCGCGTCGGCTCCATCTAGAGGCTCGGGCGTTTCCCAAGGGGGAAGTGCGTCCCGCCGACGACTCGACTGCAGAATTCGCGGCACCGGGAGGCGCCACGATGAAAAGTGATCATCGGATGACGAAGGGTATGCTGCTCGCATTGGGGCAAGCGCACCCGCAGACGCTCACTTTTTCGCAGGCGCTCGAGCGCGCGAGCCTGTCGGCGGGAGCCTCCCCTGAGGAAGCGGAGTCGCAGGCCGCGGATTTGTGGGAGGTCGTCCTCCGATGCGCGGAAGCTCGGCTCGTCGCGATCCACGCGCAGCCGCCCGCATTTGTGCGTTTGGCGGCGAGCCGCCCGCGCGCCAGCGCCATTGCGCGGCTCCAGGCACGCAGCGCCTCGCAGCTCACCAATCTCCGCCACGAGAGCATCGAGCTCGATGATGCGCTCGCGCTGCGGGTGATTCCGTGGCTCGACGGCGAAACGGACAGAAAGACCCTCGCTCGAAAGCTCGCCCCGCATCTGCCGCCGGGGAACGATCCGACGAAAGTGCTCGAATCGATCCTCGCGGGGCTCGCCCGCCACTCGCTGCTTGAGATTTGACGAGCTGGGCGTCGGAGAGATGCATCCGGGGCGCTTCCTGGATGGATCCTTGAGGAGTGACGAGGAATCCGCGGGTGTGAACGAGCTTCCGTCGGGCTTTTCTTCATCCGCGCGAGCATGCGCGCGCGACATCGTCGCGGGCAAGCCCGCGCCCTACGGCGGGAAAATGCGATCCGTGTACGCAGCTCAGATTGACCGCGCATCAGAGCCCATGATCCGCGAATGCACATTTGATTCGTCCTCCCTGCGCGCTCGGATGAAGATACGGGAGAGCGATTCGGAATATTCCGGGGCCACGGCCCCGACAGACCGGTTGGCGCACGCGCCGATCCCACTTATCAATAGAGCGAAGCTACCGCGTCTCGCTACCACTTATCAATAGAGGTTAGCGATCGCTGCTCGATGCCACTTATCAGCAGAGCGTAGCGACCACGCACCAACCCCACGGATCAACGAAGCGCAGCGGCCACTTACCAACTCCACTTGTCCATCCATTCGGAGAGCACGGGCTGAACCCGTTTCTTCATCCAGCGGGAGCGCCTCCGCGGAACCCATGGAGAGATTCGCTTCGCGTGAAGGGCCGCGCGAAGCGGCGATCGCGGAGGAGATTGCTCCTACTGCACAATTCCGATGGTGGACGCTTCCGTCCAGCCGGAGCGATCGCCATAGCGGACACGGAGCCATCGATCGCCACGCTCTTCAACCACGACCGTCTCACCGGATTTGAGCGTCAGCGTTGTCGGGAGATCTTCGCGGGGCTCCGAGCGCAAGCGCGCATCGGTGGTAATCACAATTCCCTCGGTCGCTGGCTCGGCGTAGGCGCGATAGACAAACGCACCGAAGGCCCCGGCGGCGATCACAAGAATCGCAGCGCCTGTGCCCACAAGTCCGCGCCGCCGCCGACCGACGACGAGCACGGCGAGCCCGGCCGTCTCCAACAATGCCGTGAGCGTCAGCAGCGCGCTCGGCGAGAGGCTCTCGACGACGCGATGGGCCTGGAGCACGAAGGTGTCGGGAGGCGGGGGAGGCGCGCCGAGCTTCGCGAGCGCGAGCTGCAGGTTGAATCGCGCCGCCTCATCGCTCGGATCTCGGCGGAGCGCGCGTTTGTAGGCGACTACCGACTCGGGGAGCCGGCCGAGCCGAAACAAACAGTTGCCAATATTGTAGAAAACCCTCGGGTCCTCGCCGCGCGCCGCCGATTCCTCCTCGAACCCACGCAGTGCCGATTTGTAATCTCCCGAGCGGTAGAAAGCTTCGGCCCCCTGGGCGAATGCGGCGGCGTCGCTCGCCACAAAAGCGAGGAGTGCTGCGGCGCAGGGGAGGGCGATGCGGGGAATTCTCACTTCGGCACCGATCGGTCGAACTGAGATTCAAGCTCGGCGACGAGCGCGCCGAAGTCGCCGCCGGCAGCCGCTCCCGCTGCGCCGCCGGCATACCGAGAGGCCACAGCTCGGTCGAGCGCATCGGCGGCGCGCTGCGCGAGCTGCCCATCGATTCCGCGTGCGGCGAGGCGTTGGGCAAGGTCGGGTGACACGACCGCCGCCGGCGCACACCCGAGCTTCGCCGCCAGATAGGTGGCAAAAGCTTCTGTAGCATCGGCTCCCGGCGCGGCACTCGCGGCACGGAAGGCGGCGGCCGCGCCGCGGGCACGGACGCGCTCGGGATTGGCGAGATCCTCCTCCCGTTTCCGCAAGATCACCAAGGCTGCGCCCGCGAGGAGCCAGGGTGCCGCAAGGATTGCCGTCGCTGTGGCGACGCTCGGTGCGGCGGGAGGCCGCCATGGACCGAGCCCCGCAAGTGACTTCATGTCGAGGATGTCGTCGACACCTGCGATGGCGCGCTTGCCGTCCTCTCCCGAGAGCGGAGCCAGGGCTCCGCCCGGTGGGAGCGGGTTCACCTTCAGGCGGATGGGCGGCGTCTCAGCCGTTTTATAGCTTCCCGGCGGCGTCGGGTCGAAGTAGCTGAACCGAATCGGCGGGATCTCCTTTACCGAATCGGACAGCGGCGAGAGGTCATAGATCACTGTCCGCTGCGTGGGACTCTTCTCCTCAATTTTCCCAAAATTATGAAATCCCTCGAGCCCATCGACTTTGGGCGATTCGAGGAACTCGAGGTTGCCCTCGCCTTCGATGGAGAGCCGCAGCTTCAGGCTCTCGCCGACCTTCAGATCCGTGGGGGACGCTGAGGCGGTCACGCGGAACGCGCCGACTCCGCCGGAGAAACCGGCGGGGCGCCCCTGCTCGGGCAGCGGGAGCACCTCAATTGATTTCCCCGTTCCGTACACATAGGCCGATTCGACGCCGCCCCGCGCGACGCGCCCGCCGAAGAAGTCGTCCTCCACGCGCTTTGCGTAGCGGAAATGCAACAAAGGCGCCGAGAGATCAATGGCGCCGGTTCGCACGGGAATCACGGACCTCACAATTTCAAAGACCTGAAACGCTCGGCCGTTCCTCTGCTCGGTTCCGACGTAGTCGGCGGCGACCGCCTGCTGGTTCACGGCGAGCGTCACCGTTTCGCGTCCGCCCGGCGCCCCCTGCTGCATCAGCACCGCGCCAGCGGGCTCCGAGATCCACCCGGCATCGATGCGCGCCTGCAGCTTGAGGGACGGATGGAGCGTGACGAGCTTGCCCGAGATCTCCCGGTCGATCCCAAACCGAAGCCGCACCGTCACCGGCTCATTGAGGAAAGCCTTCTCTTTGGATGCAACAATATCGAGGAAGCCGAATTGTGCGCCGGTGACATCTTTCACCGCCTCGAGCTTGATCGACGCCGACTCGAGAATCTGCTCGCCGACCTTCACCCGGAGCTTTGGAATCTCGAAGACGCCCTCCCGATGGGGCCGCAACGAGACCGTCCACCGCAGCTCGACGTGCCGGTAGATCCGGCCGCCCTCAATGGAGGACATCTCCGAGTAGCCGGGCTTCGATGCCTCGATCTCGAGCCCCTCGATGGGCGAGATCGGCAGCAGCTGGCCGCGCTCCGCTTGGAGGAGGCGCACCACGAGCTCCGCAGCGTCGCCGAGCTTTACAATCGACGGATCAGGCCCCTGGAGTTTCAGCTCCGGCTGCTGCGCCGGCGCCGCCGCGGCGAGCGCCCCGAGAATGCTACTAAAATAGAGAGCCCGCAATGATCACCAATCCTTCGGGACCTTCACGGCCTTGGCACGCGCTTTCATGTACTCGCGGCGCTGCTTTTCCTTCTCGTCGAGCTTGTCGAGGAGCCGCTGCGCCTGCTCCTGGGGGAGCTCCTTGGGCTCGCCTTGGGGCTGCTGCTGCGGCTGCTCCTCTTTCTGCTCCTTCTCGTCGGGTTTCTGTTCCTGCGGAGAATCCTTGGGGTCGCTCGGCGAACTCTCGGGCTTGCCGTCCTTGGGCTGCGACTGAGGCTTCTCGTCTTGGTTCTGATCTTTCTTTTGATCTTTGTTTTGGTCCTTATTTTGATCCTGGTTCTGTTGATCCTGCTCGTTCTTGCGCTTCTCGAGCTCCTCCTTCTTTTTCTTGAGCTCCTCGATCTTCAGCAGGGCACGCTCGACGTTTCGGCGTGCGGCGTCGAGGTGCTCCGATTCTAGGGCGCCCGTGCCTGTCGCTGCCTGAATCCACGCGTCGCGCGCCGCCTCCGCCTGGGCGATGGCTTTGTCGTACTCGGCCGGGTCGGGGAGCGGCGCGGCCGCAGACGCGCCGCCGGGAGCGCTCGCCTTCGACAGGGCCGAATCGATCTGCTGCTCGAGAGCCTGCGCTTTCCGGAACCCCACATTTCCGCGGAGAAAGTCGCGACGGCGCTGGAACCGCTCGCCGCCGCGCGCCGCCGCTTTCTCCGCGGAGGCCTCCGATGTGTGCAAGTCGCCCGAGCCGAATGCGGCGAGCGCCTTGTCCCACAGAAGCTCCGGAGGCGCTCCGTCGGGGTCTTCACCCTCGATGGACGACAGAATCTCCAGGGCTTCGGCGTGCCTGCCCGCCCGCAGCGCCTCGACTCCTTCGCGGAACGAGCCGCGCGGGCGGCCCTTTGTGGCTTGCGCGTCGGCGCTCGACGGCAGCGGTAACGCGCTTGGGTTGGCGCCGGCCGGCGCCGAGGCCGTCTGCGTCACCAGAGCAAGCACGAGGGCGGGAAGCAGGCTCATCGCAGTCGCGATCTACGGCGGTCGGTGAGGGCCAGTGAGGCTAGCCAGAGCGGCACCGCGGCGAAGAGTGGCCACTGAAATCGGTGGGCCTTCTGCGTTCGGGCGAGCCCCTCGTAGGACTTCTTCGCCTGGGGGACGATGCGCTTTTCGTAGAGCTCGAGGAGCGGCAGCGGCATCGCGTCGGCTCGCAGGAACTCACCTCCGGTCGCCGAGGCGATCTTCCGCAAGCTCTCGGCGTCCATGCGGGTCACGATTTCTTGGCCGCTCGAGTCCCGCTGGAACGCTTCGCCGTTGCGCTCCTCCGAGGCGATCTTGCTCCCAAGCGTCGTGCCGAACCCGACGCAATGGATCGTGACGCCGAGCTTCGCCGCGCGCTCCGCGACCGCGAGCCCCTGACCCTCCAGATCCTCGCCATCGGTCAGGAGCACGATCACCTCATAGCGACCGAGCTTGCTCTCGCCACCCTCCACGACGGCCGAGCTTTCGAGCGCCTTCAGCGCCGTGTCGAGGGCGCGCCCGAGGTGGGTGCCGCCGAGGCGCACGCTCAGCGGATCGACCGGATCGACGAGCCCGCGGAACGTGTCGCGATCATTGGTGAGCGGCACGAGGCAGCGAGCCTCGCCGGCAAATGCCACAAGTCCGAGGCGGTCGCCGCGGGCGCGGTCGGCCAAACTTACAATTTCGCGCTTGGCGCGCTCGAGGCGGTTCGGCGGCAGGTCGCGCGCCAGCATGGATCGCGACACGTCGACGCAGAGCATCACGTCGACGCCCTGTGGCGGTTCGAGGAGGCGGATCTCATCGCCGTAGACGGGGTCGAGCAGCGCCACGATCGACAGGGCGAAGGCGGCCGACAAGAGCACAAATCGCGTGCGCCGAAGCCCGCGGGAGGAATCCGGGCAGAGCGCGCGCTGGCGAAGCGAATCCACAAATCGCGCAAGGGCCGCGCGGCGAAGTTTGGCGCTCCACCAGACGAGCGCCGCGAAGACCGGCAGCGCGAGCAGCAGCGGCCAGGCGTCGGCGCGGTCGAAGAGCGGTGCGGCGGCGATCATGGAACCTCCCGCAGCGCCATCGCCTCCAGGAGGAAGCCCGCCGCCAGGAGCACGACGGCAGGCACGAGACACCAAGTGTAACGTTCACTCAAGAGGAACCGCGGGTCTGCGATCTCAGTTTTCTCGAGGCGGTCGATCTCCTCGTAGACGGCTTCGAGCGCCTTCGCATCGGTTGCGAGGAAGAACTTCCCGCCTGTAACCGTGGCTACTTTTTCGACCTCGGAGGTGTCGAGCGGCGACCAGCCGCCGAAGGGGTGGCGCGTTCCTTTGCCGGCGACAACTGTGTACGCGCGTGCCTGGAAATCCTTGGCGAGCTTTGCCGCCTGCTCGGGCGGGATCTCCCACACATTCTCCTGCCCGTCGGTCAGCAGCACGATCAGCTTCGAGCGTGCATGGCTGTCTTTGAGCGCTTTCGCGGCGCGCGCGACGCCAAGGCCAATTCCCGTTTTGTCCTCCTCCGATCGGGGATCGACCGTCCGCAGATCGGCGATGAACCGTTGCAGCGCGTCGTGGTCGAGCGTGAGCGGGCAACGCATGTCGGGAAAGGCGGCGAACGTCACCAATCCGATTCGGTCGTTCCGGCGCGCTCGGACGAACTCGGCGGCGGTCGTTTTCGCCACGTCGAGGCGCGTCCGCTTCTCAGCCGGGTCCATGTCGACTTCGCGCATGGAGGACGAGAGATCCATCACCAGCAGAATGTCGACGCCTTCTGTGTTTTGTGGAACTCGGTCGCGCACAACCGGCCGCGCCATCGCAGCCACCGCCAGTGCGATGCCGAGCGCGTGGAGCACCGGAGGCAGGCCGAGGAGCCGTGTGCGCCAGGTGCCCGGAACGGCGGCGAGGGGCCCGGCCGCGCCGATCGACATGGCAGGCTTGCCGCGCCGCGCGCGAAGCCAGAGCGCGAGCGGAATCAACAGAAGTCCGAGCCCCATCCACGGGTCGGCAAAGACGAACCCGAAGACCGACTCGAGAAGCTCACTCATCGGCGCGGCCCTTATTGTGGTGCTCGCCGCCGTCGCGGCTTGTGATCGCACGCGCCTGCGTCGCTCGAATCACCTGCGAATCGGTGGGGGCGGGGCTGACGGGCTCTGCGGCGATGCGTGTCTCCTGCACGAGGCGCTCGGCTGAAGTTACTAGTCGATCGCGGTCGCCGGGCGTCGACGCGCCGCGTCCGAACTTCACGAAATCGCAATGGCCGAGGAAGCTCGTCAGAAGCGCCCGGTGCGGCCGCTCGAGAACGCGCTCGGTTTGCGGCGCACCGAGGAACTCCTCTGTCGTCATCTCCGGAGCACGCAGCGCGAACCGCTCCTCGATGTAGTCGCGCACGATGGAGGAGGCCTCGACGTAGAAGGCCTGCACTTCTTCGTACGTCGACGGTGTGAGGCGCCGCAGAGCACTGAGGCGCGCGAGCGCCCGCTCGTGCGGAGGAATCGGAGGCGGCGGGGACGGCGCGGCTGCGGCGGTCTGCCGCCGTCGCCTGCGCAGGTAGAGGGCAGCCGCAAGGAGCGAGGCCGCTGCGGCGAGCGCGCCCGCGGAAGTCCACAAGACGGTGCGCCACGGGAACGGCGGATCGAGGGCCCCGGGTCCGGGCTCGGCGGGTCCGGGCTCCGTTCCGGGAAGTGCACTTTTCACGCCGATTCGAATCTGCAGCTGCGGAACGAGCACCTCGTCGCGCACAAATGCGCGCGCCTCGTAACGGCGCGTCTCGACGACATCGCCGTCGACCTCGCGTCGCTCAAGCCCCTTCAGAGAGACCACGAGCGGTGCCAGCACCGAATCGGGGAACGGCTCCTCGAGATTCGTTTTTGTGGCTTCTGCCTTGGCCCAGAAACGCTTCACGACGAGCTCGAAGGGCGCGCCGAGCTCCACTGGGGCAAGTGGCGGCGTGGCCTCGACGCGCGCGCGCCACGCGGGAGCGCTTGCTTGGGCGGATGCGGGCTCGTCGGCCGGAGCCGCGCACAAAAGCAGCGCGGCCATCGCCGCTACGCGGACCAGCATTACAGATGCCCCACCCGCCGCTCGCGGCGCTCGAAGAACCGCAGAATTGGATCGACGACCGGGGCCTCCACGGGGATGTCGAGGAGGTCGACCCCGGCGCGGCGAAACATCTCCGCCGTGGCCGTGATATGGCTTGCTGCCGTGTCGCGCCACGCGCGCCGTACGGCGGGCGAGCTGAAATCGACGGGGCGGTCGGCGCCCGTCTCGACATTGCGCAGCCGAACCAGGCCACGTGGCCGATCCACGGCCGTTCCGCGGCGGCGTTCCTCGGCGCGCCGTTTGAGAGCGAGCGGGCCGCGCACCGATTCGTCCTCGGCGCAGCCCCAATCGAGCTCCGGCGTCAGCATGCGCGCCGCGATGAGGTCGTGGCGCCGCGCGCAGAGCGACAAGGCACTCGTCTGGTTGAGGCGTGTCTCGAAGTCGGAGACCCAGAAAACGACCGCGCGGCGGCGTACGACGCGCGCCAGGAACTCGAGCGCCGGCACAGGATCGGTGGGGCGATGGGCCGCCTCCAACGCGAGACAATCGCGCACGAGGCGCAGCGCATGACCGGAGCCCTTCTTCGCAGGCACATAGCGCTCGACTCGGTCGCTGTAGGCAATCATTCCGACTTTGTCATTGCTGCGGTCGGCGGTGAGGGCGAGGCATGCACAGAATTCGGCGGCGGCGTCGCGCGCCGATCGCTCGCGCGCGCCCGACGCCATAGAGGCCGAGAGGTCGAGCAGGAAGAGCACGGTGAGCTCGCGCTCCTCGACGAACTTCTTCACATAAGGGCGGCCGACGCGCGCCGTCACGTTCCAATCGACGGCGCGCGGATCATCTCCCTCGGAATACTCGCGCACCTCGTCGAACTCGATTCCCGAGCCGCGGAACACCGAGCTGTAGCCTCCTGCCATGACGTCGGTGACGAGGCGGCTCGTCCGCACCTGGATACGGCGGACCTGCTTCAGGATTTCGGGATCGATCACGGCGGGCGAAAAAGGGGCGAACAGGATACGCGGGAACGGGGACGGTGTACGCGGCGCCGGCACCGTCGTGGTGGTCGGCGTTCGGTTTGGGCGGGCGCGCCGCTAAGAGCCGGCCGCCGAAGACCCGCCCGTCCGCGCTCGGCGACTCCCTATGGCCTGGTTCACTAAGAAGCCCACTGTCGTCGTCTCCAGCTTTACCGCAGTCACCGGCTACCAGTCCGTGACGTCCAACAGCTCGATTCCCCAGGGGAGCGACTGGATCCATGCGACGCGCGGCGGGAGCGGCCCGATCCCACGCGACAGGGTGCTCACACTCATCGATCGCTATGTCGCTGAGTATCACATGGTGACCGACCCCTGGAGCGTGACGGCGGTACTCGGCCAACTGTACTTTCTTACGAATCAGTGGCTGAAGGAGCACTCGTCCGTTCAGAATCCGATCGTCGGCGCGCGCAAGCCGCAGGTGCAGGCGCTCTTTACAAAAGTGGTCGATCAGCTCTGCTCACGGCTCAACTGCTCCGTGAACCGGCTGCCGCAGCTCCTCGAAGATTATTGGGGTCGCATCCTTGGAACCCATGGATTCCACACGGATAAGATTCAAAAAGGAGATCCTTTCGACGCAGTGCTGTATCTGACGCGGGCAGACGCCCAAAAGTATCGATTCAAGTTCGAGCGTGGGCTTTGCTATCAATTGAACTGGTGGGAGCCGCCGCCCTGGAAATATCAGCTCGCCGACTCCCGCGGCATCGGCTGGACCGACGGTCGCGGCGTGACGGCTCCGAGAATGATGGAGCCCGGCTTCGCGGGCTTCGCCCTGAGCATGGGGCGCGAGTTCTATATGGCGCACCATCGGGGCTCGTTCGAGCGCCAGAACTTCTTTCACTCCTCGTACCTCGCGGGCGATGCGGTGCTCTGCACCGGTACGATGCTGATCGAAGCCGGAAAAGTGAAGGCGATCAAGAATGACAGCGGCCACTACCGGCCGACGCTCGAGCATCTCGTGAACGTGCTGGATGCGCTCCAGATGTATGGAGTGAGCCCCGCGACCGTCCAGGTGAAGGCCGTGCCCGACTCGTGGCGCGACAGCAATGGGCAGATTTCGAAGCAGAACCTCGTGATCCAGGGCGACGAGTTGCTGAAGGTTCGCGGGCGAGGGCTTGGGCTTATGTATCGCTCGGGGGCCAATCAGCAGCAGACCCAGGATCGGATGAGCCACAAATAATCGGGCCGCAGCCCGACACAGAGACGCATTCGCCACTTCAACCCGCTCTCACAACTGCGTCGTCCGCACCCCAAGGCCCCCCGGGGATGCGATTGCGGACGCCGTCGGCGACGTTTGAAACGGCTGACGTGCTCGGCGGATACGGCAACGACGTTCTCAGATATCTCGTGACCGGCTCCGGCGCCGACACGGAGCACCTTTGAAGCGTCCTCCACGTTCACCTCGGGAGGAAACTTGACATTCGCGCGCCGCGCGATCGAGGCTGCACAATAGCCGCGAGTTACTGAGCGCACCACCCGCCGTCGGCGGCGAGAACGGTGCCGGTCACAAATCCGGCCTCCGGCGAGAGGAGAAACGCAACTGTTGCGGCCATCTCCTCGGGGGTGCCGAGGCGCTTCATCGGATGGTTGGATCGAATGAAATCCAGCACAGCGCCGTCGCCGCCGACGCGCTGCAGCATCTCGGTTTCCACACCGCCCGGAGCGATCGCGTTGATGCGAACACCCTGGGCGGCGAGCTCCAGCGCCGCAGAGCGGGTTGCCCCGATGACGGCGTGCTTGCTGGCTGAATAGGCCGACATCCCCCCGAATCCGACGAGGCCCGCCACCGAAGCATTATTGACAATGGCACCTTTCGTCTTCACGAGCTCGGGGATCTCATGCTTCATGGCCCAGAGCGTGCCGTAGACGTTCACCTCGAAGATCTGCCGAAGATTGCGCTCATCCTGCTCGACGACGGGGACCATGCCGCGGCCTTCGGTGCCGGCATTGTTGAATGCGCCGTCGAGGCGCCCGTAGGTTGCGATGGTGAACTCCACCATCGCCTTCGCGTCGGACTCGAGCTGTGCATCGGCCCGGAAGAATTGAGCTTTTCCTCCGAGGGAGGTGATCGCCGCAGCGACCTGACGCCCTTCCGATTCGCGGCGGCCCGTGAGCACGACGGCGGCGCCGCGCCGAGCCAGCTCCAATGCCGTGGCGCGGCCGATGCCTGAGGTGCCGCCCGTCACAAGAACGACTTTGCCTTGAAATCCGAGTCCGGTCATGGGAGCTCCTCCAGCGGTTTTGTGATAGCGGCCTGGCTACGGAACGGGGACGGTGTCGAAGCACTTCTGAATCACGTGCTCCGAGCTGAGCCCTTCGGCCTCGGCCTCATAGGTGGTAATGACGCGGTGACGCAACACGCTCATGCCGACGCTCTTCACGTCCTGCGGCGTCACAAATCCGCGCCCTTCCAGGAACGCGCGTGCGCGCGCCGCCTGCGTTAGCGCAATCGACGCGCGCGGCGATGCTCCATACAGAACGAGCGGCGTGAGATCCTTGAGCCCGTAATCCGCCGGCTTGCGCGTGGCGAAAACGAGATCCACCACATAATTGCGCACTTTCTCGTCGACGTAGACCTGATCGAGGAGCCGGCGCGCCGTGACAAGCTGCTCCGGGCGCGCCACCTGCCGCGCCTGCGGCTTGCGTGCCGTGGTTGCCATGCGATCGACGATCAGGCGCTCCTCCTCTTTTGTGGGATATCCCACGACGAGCTTGAGCATGAAGCGGTCGAGCTGCGCCTCCGGCAGGGGATAGGTGCCTTCCTGCTCCACCGGGTTCTGCGTCGCGAGCACGAGGAACGGCTCGGGCAGCGAGCGCGTTTCGCCTGCGAGCGTCACCTGGCGCTCCTGCATGGCCTCCAGCAGCGCCGATTGCACTTTGGCCGGTGCGCGGTTCACCTCGTCGGCAAGCACGAAGTTCGCAAATACGGGTCCTTCCCGCACCGACCACTCGCCGGTCTTGGGGCTGTAGACCTGCGTCCCGAGGAGATCCGAAGGCAACAGATCGGGCGTGAACTGAATGCGCCGAAAGGTCCCGCCTACGGTGGCCGCCAGCGTCGATACTGCGAGCGACTTGGCGAGACCCGGCACGCCCTCGAGCAGCACGTGCCCATCGGCCAGCAGGCCGATGAGCATGCCGTCGAGGAGCGCCCGCTGCCCCACGATCACGGATTCCACCTCGCGCACCACGTCGCGGAGGAAGGCGCTCTCGGCTTTGACACGTTCGGAAACGGCGAGGACGTCGGTCACGGCTCAGGGGTGGGAAGGATGGCGGGTCGAGTAGGAAATGGGGGGCGAGAGGATACGCGGAACGTCGCTCTTCGCGTGGGGCGCCTTCCCACCGTGGTACCTCAGGCACGATACACTCCCGGTCCCCTGAACCCTCGGGCTCCTACCGCTTCGAATCCCATGATCATGCATCTCTCAACGGCATTGCTCCTCGCTCCGACCGTCGCCGTCAACACGGGCGATTTCGACAACAACGGCACGACCGACGTGCGCGTCGTCGGCACGAGTGGGATCGACCGCATCCAGATTGACGACAATCTGACTACAGGCGCGGTCACAATTTCTGTCGACGCCAACGGCGATGGCGATTTCCTGGATCCGGGAGACGTGAATGCGAACTCGGTCGGGAATGTGGAGACGATCGAGGTCCTGGCAGGCAACGGAAATGACGTGGTTACTTATCAGGTGACCGGCGCGGGCACGCGCAACCGTCGAATTGTGATCGACGGCGGCGGCGGAAACGACACGATCACGGGCACGGGCTCGGCCGCGACGCTTCAGCTCGGCGGCTACACCATCGATGCCATCGGGGGCGCGGGGAACGACATTCTCAACTGGGCCGCGCCGGGAAATGACAATGCGCTCTACGCCTTCAAGTGGAACGCTGGCGTCGGAAATGACACCGGATCTGTAACCCTCTTTTCCTCTGTGTTCGGCGGCACCGTCGAGATCGAAGGGACACTCGGCACGGGGACGAATCAGTTCACCGTCGAGATCGGGGGGAATGTTGGCCTGAGCTCAGAGCCCACAGACCTCCGCATTCGGTGCGAAGGCGGAAAGCAGACGGACACGGTCGTCGTGCGATACACCAACAATCTCAATTCTGCAAGCATGGCCCTCGTGGACGTGAATCTCGGAGCCGGAAATGACGTTTTCCGTGCGGAGTTCGATCACTCGACCTTCGACCTCCAGGGGGCTGCGGCAAACGTGATCCCGCGATTTCGCATCCACGCGGCGGGCGGGGATGGAAATGACAACCTTTCTGTGAGCAATGAGATCTTTGGTCAGGCGTCCACCGGAGTTGTGCTCTTGGAGGGCATCCTCGACATCGACCTCGAAGGCGGCCTCGGCAACGACGAGCTGAGCGTGTCGCTCGGCGATCAGGACCTTGACGCCTTTACGGCCGCCGGTTTCCGAGCCGGCGTTGTACTTCGTATGGCGGGTGGCGAAGGCAATGACACCCTCAACGCCGCTTGGAGCTTCGCGAACGGTTCGACTGGAATCCTCGACGCCGCGATGTTCGGCGGCCTCGGGAACGACACGTTCAATGTGAACGTGACGAAGCCGGTGGGGGTCACGCTCTATCCGCTCGTCCAGTGGATCGTCGACGGTGGGGCCGGCACCGACACGTTCATTCCCAACGGCAACGTGACGTTCGCCCGGCGCGCCATCGAGAACAATCAGTAACGAGGAGCCCCCGTCCGACGGCGTGACGCAGGAGCTTCGCGAGGCGGTAGATTCTCCGCCTCTCCCAAGCCCCTGCGCCACGCCCCGTGCCGAAGTACGTCCTCGCGCTCGCCTCGATCCTCTCGTTCGTTTCATTCTTCGCTGCGCAGGACTCAGTCCCGCCGCGGCGCTCAGGGCTCCTCGCGACCGTCGAATCGGCGAAGGGAAAGGCGCTTCTCGCGCGCCGCGAGCCGCGCGTCGCGGGCACCTGGCTCGACGGCGCGGCGCCGCACCCGTCGGTGGACGCCGAGCGATTCCGAGTTCGATGGCGTGGCGAGCTGCTGGTGCCGCGCGCCGCGACCTATCGCTTCAGCGCCGAGGTGCGCGGCCGATTCACCCTTTCGCTCGGCGGAAAAGTGGTAATTGCCCAGGAGGCCGCCGACGGTCTGGCAGGGGCCGGCCGCGAGCTGGTGACTCTCACGAGCGATCCGATCGCTCTCGAGCCGGGGGCCTTGGCGCTTGAAGCGGCCTTCGAAAAAAGCGCCGCCGATGGGCGCGTCCAGCTCTGCTGGCAGTCGGAAGATTTCGCCCGCGTGCCGATTCCGGCGAGTGCATTTGTGATCTCGGAGCCGGCCGACGAAGCCGCGCAGACCTTACTTGTCGCGACGGAGCGCTACGAAGAGGGGAAGCTCGCCTTTGAGAATCAGCGGTGCGGATCGTGCCACGCGCGCAGCGACGCCGTCTCTCCGCTGGCGGCGCCGGATCTCACAAAAATCGGCTCGCGCGTCCTCGACGCGTGGACCTTCCATTGGCTCGGAGATCCGCAGTCCTTCCGCCCCGGCACCGAGATGCCCGCGATGTTCGCTTCGGGGGAGGCGGGCGCGGCGGAGCGCGCCGACGTCGCGCGCTATCTCGCTTCCCTCGGCGTCGGCGAAAAGGGGCCGGTGATGGGGAGTGCTTCGGGCGGCGCCCACACGCCGAACGGCAAGCGCGGGCGCGAGCTGTTCGCGCAGCGTGGATGTGTTGCATGCCACGACGGACCGGGGTTCGCGATGGAAGGAGATCACGAATCGCGCCACGAAATTGTGCGGATGGGGCCGCTTGGCTCGAAGTACAGCGTTGACGCGCTGGCGAGCTTTTTGTGGGATCCGAAGACCCATTCGGCGCGCACGATGCCGAGCTTCATGCTCTCCCACGAGGAGGCGCTCGACCTCGCGGCCTATCTGATCGGTGCGCGCGAGGAAACCTTCGAGAAGCCGCTGCCGGCCCTCGCGGCCAACGACACACTGGAGGCCTCGCGCGAGCGCGGCAAGAAGCTCGTGGTCGAGAAGGGCTGCCTCGCCTGCCACGCCATCGACGGCGTTCCGAAGGTGGGAGTGGGTGCTCCATCCCTCGAGAACGGCCTCAGCGACGCGAAGCTCGAGAAAAGTGAATCCTTACAATGCCTCTCCGATTCGGCGCCGGGCTCCAAGAGCCCTCGGTATGCGCCGAGCGCCGAGCGCGCGTCGATTCTTGGGTTCCTCTCGGTGCCGGCCAAGGAGAAGCTCTCCGCGGCGCCGGCTTACGAGTCGGCGCGGACCTTCGAGCGATTCCGCTGCTCGGCTTGCCATGCGCGCGACGGCGCCGGCGGCGCGATCCAAGGGCGTCAGCTGGCGCTTGCAAAAGTGACCGAAGGGCTCGAGCTTGAGCAGGTGGGTCCGCCCGATCTCTCGGGCGTCGGCGGCAAGCTGCGCCCCGACTGGATGAAGAAGATGTTCGTGGACAAGGCGCGGGCGCGCCCGTGGCTTCAGGTGCGCATGCCCCACTTCGGCTCGCCGAATGTTGCACTTCTCGCGATGGGCTTCGCGGCGATGGATGGCGAGGAGCTGACGGCGCCCGCGCCCGCGCCCTCGGAGGATCCCCAGGTGGGACTGATCGGACGCGACCTCATCGGGCGCTCGGGATTTGCGTGCACGTCGTGTCACGACCTAGCCGGCGCTGAGGCAAAAGTAGCTTTCGTGGATGCGCGCGGACCAGATCTGACTCTCACTCCCGACCGGGTGCGCTGGCCGTGGTTCCGCTCGTGGCTCGTCGATCCGCAGGCGATGGTGGCCGGCACGAAGATGCCGACGTTCTTCCCGGGCGGGAAGAGCACGCTCGCGGGGCGCCATGGCCTCGACACGGAGCAACAGATCCGCGCGCTCTACGATTATTTGTCTCTCGGGAAGAAGGCGCCGCTGCCCGAAGGGCTGCGCGGCGCGGGCGGATTCAGCCTCGTCCCCGAAGCGATTCCTGAGGTGGTGCGAACGCCCTTCGACGACGCGCCGCGATCGATCGCGATCGGATTCCCGGGCGGGGCTTCGATACAATTCGACGGCGAGAAAGGAATGCTCCGACGCGTCTGGCTCGGTGGATTCTTGAGAATGGACGGGACGCAGTGGACCGGCGACCACGGCCCCTATCCGAAGCCGGAAGGGCGGACGATGTGGGAAGCTGCTGCCGACCAGAGCGGATGGAGCTTTGCCGCGAGCACGGGCGCGACGTCGGATAAGCCACAATTCCGCGGCTACTCGGTGAAGGGACAGAATCTTACGTTTCAAACGGAGTTTGAGCTTGAGGGCAGCGGAAAGGTAAAGACGGAGGATCGTCTCGTCGCCGCGCCGGCAGGCTCGGGGCTCCGCCTCGACCACACGCAGCGGATTCTTGGTTTTCCCGCGGACGTTCGAGCATCGCGCGTGCTGTTGGCGGCGAATGCCCCCGAGGTTCGAGCGGGCGGGCGCGAAGCCGTCTGGAGAGGACCGCATGGGCGCAGCTATTGGGTTCGGCTGGAGGGCGACGCGAGCGCGCGGCTCGAAGTGAAGTGGGTGGCGCCTCTGTCGACGCTCGAGGTGTCGGAAGCTCTTGTTTTGAAAGTCGGCGCGGAGTCGGCTCCGCGCGATGTGGAGCTCGCGCTACTGTATGGATTTGACGCGCCGAGCGAAGCGAAGCGGCTCGCGGAGCCTTGGGCGGCGGCAAAGCCCACGGCGGATCCGCTGGCGAAGGCGCCGCTCACGCGGTGGTTCCACGAAGGGGAGCGCCCCCAGGGAGACGACCCCTTCGGAGCGGAGCGCCGTCATTACGAGATCGAGCGGCTGCCGATCCCGGACGGAATTGTGCTGCAGGGAGGCGGTTGTGATTTTTTCCCCGACGGGTCCCTTGTGGTTTGCACCCGGCGCGGTGAGGTGTGGATTGTTGAGAACGCCACGAAGGAGCCGTCGGAGCACCGCTGGCGGCGCTTCGCGCGCGGACTCCATGAGCCGCTCGGGCTGAAGGTGGTGAACGGAGAACTGTATGTTCTCCAGAAGCCTGAGCTGACGAAGCTCGAGGATACCGATGAAGACGGAGTGGCCGATCGCTTCACCACAGTCAGCAACGGCTGGGGCATGTCGACGAATTTCCACGAGTTCGCCTTCGGTCTTGAGACGGACCGCGACGGCGGCTTCCTCGGGACGCTCGGTCTCGCGATCAAGCCCGGCGGCGCGACGCGCGAGGCGCAGGAGTTTGCCCGCGGCGGAGCGTGGAAGATTCATCCCGATGGGCAGTTCGAAGTGTTAGCTCTGGGCCTTCGCACTCCCAACGGCACGGGCGTCGACGCCGAAGGGCGCTTTTATTACACCGACAACCAAGGCGACTACATTCCGGCCTGCAAGCTGCAGATGGTGAAGCAAGGGGAGTTCTACGGACAGCGGTTTGCGCTCCCCGATCGGGAGGCGAAGGTGGAGTACACGCCGGCGACCGTTTGGCTGCCCTACGGGAAAGTGAGCCACTCGGCGAGCGACGTGCTGCTGATGGACCGCGGCGGGAAGTTCGGCCCTTTCGATGGGCAGCTGCTCGTCGGCGATTTTACGAATAGCCATCTGTTGCGTGTGCAGATCGAACAGATCGACGGCAAGGATCAGGGCGCAGTGTGGCTGTTCCGCGGCGGATTCGCATCGGGCTTGGAGCGCTTCTGCTGGGGCCCCGATGGAAAGCTCTATTGCGGTGAATCGACCGGAGGCTGGGGCGCCGTGGGGTCGTCGCTCTTCGCGCTGGAGCGCGTGAGCTACACGGGGAAGGAGCCGTTCGAAATGTTGGGCATTCACCATGTGAAAGACGGCTTCGAGATCACGTTCACGAAGCCGCTCGGCGCGTCGGTGGAGGCGAAGGCGGCTCTCGCTTCGGCCGAGCAGTTCCATTACCACTATTGGGCGACCTACGGTTCGCCGGAGATCGATCGTGAGGCACTGAAGGTGCGCTCGGTGGAGATCTCGCAGGATCGTCGAAAGGTGACGCTGCTTCTGGATGGATTGAAGCCGGATCGAATTGTGGAGATCAAGCTTCGAAGCGTGGTGGATGATTCTGGGGAGAAGCTGGTGCACCCGGAGGTTTGGTACACGCTGAATCAGATGGCGCGGTAGCGAATTCAAGTGAGCCGTGAGGCCGGCGCGCGCGTTCGCCCAATAGTGAGCCGTGGGGTCGGCGCGTGCGCGCTTCGGCTGAGTCGATAAATGGGGTCGGCGCATGCGCGCAACTCCTTCCCTGAGAAGTGGGGTCGGCGCGTGCGCCGACCGGTGAGCGCGCGCGTGCGCGCGCTGCTTTCGGGCACTGTCTCGGGATGAATGGGGCGTGGTCGGTCTTGGCTTGGCAGCGAACAGTCCAAGAGGCCATTCCAGGATTCCTCCGAGCTGCGCGCGGGCCTCGGCGCCCAGCGCGGCGTTGGGCGTCCACGGCGTAGCTTGTCGCTACGCCTGCGGCGCGCGCCATGGCCTCGCGTCTGCGGAACTCGCCGCACCAAGACCGACCCACGCCCCATTCGTAGCCGTCGCGCATCTGTGAAGAGGACGGAGGGTGAAGCCTGGCAAGGCAACATCTCAACAGGTTTCTTCACGGCCACGTACGGCGCGGGCATCGACCCGGCGATACAACATCTCAACAGGCTCCTCCACAGCTACGTAGGGCGCGGGCATCGCCCGCGACGATCTCGCGCGCGCTTGCGCGCGCGGATGAGGAAGCCCGCTTTCGGCGGTTCGTCATCGCGCGGGGCAAGCCCCGCGCCATGGGTCAGCGCGAGCGCCGACCCTACAAATCGAAATCGGTGTGCGCCAAGACCGACCCACGCCCCATTCGTAGCCGTCGCGCATCTGTGAAGAGGATGGAGGGTGAAACCTGGCAAGGCAACATCTCAACAGGTTCCTTCACGGCCGCGTACGGCGCGGGCATCGACCCGGCGATACAACATCTCAACAGGCTCCTCCACAGCTACGTAGGGCGCGGGCATCGCCCGCGACGATCTCGCGCGCGCTTGCGCGCGCGGATGAGGGAACCTGCCTTTGGCGGTTCGTCATCGCGCGGGGCAAGCCCCGCGCCATGGGTCAGCGCGAGCGCCGACCCTACAAATCAAAATCTATGCGCGTCAAGAGCGACCCACGCCCCATTCGTAGCCGTCGCGCATCTGTGAAGAGGACGGAGGGTGAATCCTGGTAAGGCAACATCTCAGCAGGTTCCTTCACGGCCGCGTACGGCGCGGGCATCGACCCGGCGATAGAACATCTCAACAGGCTCCTTCACAGCTACGTAGGGCGCGGGCATCGCCCGCGACGATCTCGCGCGCGCTTGCGCGCGCGGATGAGGAAGCCCGCTTTCGGCGGTTCGTCATCGCGCGGGGCAAGCCCCGCGCGATGGGTCAGCGCGAGCGCCGACCCTACAAATCGAAATCTGTGCGCGTCAAGAGCGACCCACGCCCCATTCGTAGCCGTCGCGCATCTGTGAAGAGGACGGAGGGTGAATCCTGGCAAGGCAACATCTCAGCAGGTTCCTTCACGGCCGCGTACGGCGCGGGCATCGACCCGGCGATACAACATCTCAACAGGCTCCTTCACAGCTACGTAGGGCGCGGGCATCGCCCGCGACGATCTCGCGCGCGCTTGCGCGCGCGGATGAGGGAACCTGCCTATTGAGCTTCGTCATCGCGCGGGGCAATCCGCGCGACATGGGTCAGCGCGAGCGCCGACCCTACAAATCAAAATATAGGCGCGTCAAGAGCGACCCACTCCCCATTCTTAGACTTCGCGAATCTGTGAAGAGGTCTTAGGGTGAATCCTGGTAAGGCAACATCTCAGCAGGTTCCTTCACGGCCGCGTACGGCGCGGGCATCGACCCGGCGATAGAACATCTCAACAGGCTCCTTCACAGCTACGTAGGGCGCGGGCATCAGATCGGAAGAGCGTCGTGTAGGGAAAGAGTGTGTTCCTAGGTGTAGATGTC
>JAEUHX010000023.1 GCA_016792805.1 Planctomycetota bacterium | reverse complement strand
ACCCCAGCGCGTTTTGCGGCGCGATCCTTACAAGTCCGCCAGGCGGGGATGGTCGGGGCGAAGGGGTCGGTGACCGAGGACGGCAAAGCCGGACCTCGGACGATCGACGGGCCGCTACCCCAGCGCGTTTTGCGGCGCTATCCTTACAAGTCCGCCAGGCGGGGATGGTCGGGGCGAAGGGAGTCGAACCCTTACGACCTCATCGGCCGGGGGATTTTAAGTCCCCTGCGTCTGCCTGTTCCGCCACGCCCCGTTTGCTTGCGGCAGTCGAGCGCACACGTTAGCGTGCGCGCGTCTTCGGCGGCATAGCCAAGTGGCCTAAGGCGACTGATTGCAAATCAGTTATCCCCCGGTTCAAATCCGGGTGCCGCCTCCAGGAAGTGCGGCGGCAGCGATGCAACCCCTTGTCGTAGAACAGTTTGGGGCGTCTACTTGGGGCGTGGATTCGCGGACGCGGGTCGCGGCAGGCGTACGACGTCCCTTTTCGCGACGGCCCATTCGGCGGCGGCGACGCTTTCGGTTTCGCGATGGGTGCGCTGCGTGTCCGCATTGGCGCACCGCGTTGGGTGTCGCGGCACCGAGTCGGCCGGCGGCAAACTGCGCTGCGCCCGCGCGCCGGGAGCCCGATCAATCTTTGAGCTTCTTGAAGAGGCGATCGAACGCCTCGCGCGACTTTCGCTTCTTCTGCTCGTCGGTCACGACGAGCGTCGCCAAGTCGAACTCCTCACAAAAATTCTTCCCGTCGGCATCGCGCGGCGGCTCCGCCGAGAGGCTCTTGCACCAATTCCACGCCCGCGATGGGTCGTAGTGCCGGCAGCTCTTGCACGCGTGGAGCGGCGCGCTGCACTTGATGCACTGCGCGTCGAAACCCGGAGAGCCGGGCTGCGTCCACGCGGTGCCGCACTGGTGACAACCTTTCATCGCAATTCGGGGTCGAGGCTCGGCAGCCTACTTCCCGCCTTCGACCCCGGCAACGGCGCCAGCGGCGTCCCACCTGCCCCGGGGAGGCTACGCCGAATCGCCCGCCGTCGGTGGGTCGAGCAGCGACGCGTTCGAGGCACGCGCGGGGCGAGCACCCATCGGAAGCGCGCGCAGACCTGCGACCGCCCGCACGGGAACTCTCGCGGCGTCAGCCGCCAATTCCGCCTTCGAGTCGGCGCCGCGGCGGCGCTATCCTCCCCGGCGATCGGCTCCAAGCAGGCGTCGCGCGAACCTGTCCGCGCGGCGGCTCTCCGAGTGCTCCTCGCTTCGCCGCCGACGGCTCCACGTTCCCCCCATGAAGAAGCGCATTTTCTGTAACTTTCCGCCCGCCGTCATCAAGGAACCGATCCTGAGCCAGACGCTCCCACAGAAGTTCCAAGTGCGAACCAATCTGCGGGGTGCCTCGATTTCGGATGAGCTCGCGCTTGTGTACGTCGACGTCGAAGGGGACGACTCCGCGGTCGCGCAGGCGCTCGAGTATCTGAAGTCTCGCGGCGTGACGGTGCGCGAGGTCGATCCCAACAAGCGCATCGATCGGCCGCCCTCCGAGGACGACTCGGCGCCGACGTCGAGCCAATAGCCCCTGGGGCGGGCCGCTCCGACCTGGCCGTCGCACCGACCGCGCCATGTGGCGCGCCGCTCGCCAATTGCGGCGAACTCCGCGAAGATCTCGCCGCCATGGACTCGCCCGCGCTCTTCACCCTCGACGCACCGTTCGAGCCGCGCGGCGATCAGCCGCGGGCCATTGAGACGATCGCGGAGCGATTCGCCTCCGGCACGCGCGAGCAGGTGCTGCTTGGAGTCACGGGGTCGGGGAAGACCTTCACCATGGCGCACACCATCGTGCGCACGGGGCTTCCGACGCTCGTGCTGGCGCCGAACAAGACGCTCGCCGCGCAGCTTTTTGGTGAGTTTCAGGCGCTCTTCCCGAACAACGCCGTCGAGTATTTTGTAAGTTATTACGATTATTATCAGCCGGAAGCATACATTCCCTCGAGCGACACGCTAATCGAGAAGGACGCCTCTCGAAACGAACAGATCGAGCGGATGCGAAACTCGGCAACGCGCTCGCTGATGGAGCGGCGAGATGTTGTGATCGTCGCGTCGATCTCTTGCATTTACGGCCTCGGCTCGCCGAGCAATTATCGCGAGCTCGCCATGGAGTTTCGCGTCGGTGAGCGCCACGAGCGGCAGGCGCTGCTGCGGCGCCTCGTGCAGCTTCAGTACGCAAGGAGCCAGTACGACTTCCGCCGCGGCACGTTCCGGGCGCGCGGCGACGTGATCGAGATTTTCCCCGCCTACGAGGAAGATGTGGTCATTCGCCTCGAGCTGTTCGGCGACGACCTGGAGGCGATCTCCGAGGTGAATCCCGTGACCGGCGAGGTCGTGGGGCTTCTCGAGAGAGTTACGATTTTCCCTTCGACGCAATACATCACTCCCAAGGATCGGCTCCAGCTCGCGATCCAACAGATCGAGCAGGAGCTGGCAGAGCGCTACGACGACCTGCAGGCGAAGGGGCGCTTTCTCGAGGCGCAGCGGCTGCAGCAGCGCACGCGATTCGACCTCGAGATGCTTCGAGAGACAGGCATCTGCCCGGGAATCGAGAATTACTCTCGGCACCTCGACGGCCGCCGTGCCGGGGATCCGCCGGCGACGCTTGTCCATTATTTCCCGGAAGATTGGCTTCTAATCGTCGACGAGAGCCACGTCACGATGCCACAGGCGGGCGGCATGTTCCGCGGAGATAGGTCGCGAAAAGAGGTGCTAGTCGAGTATGGATTCCGGCTGCCGAGCGCGCTCGACAATCGGCCACTCAAGCTGACGGAGTTCGAGGAGCTGTTCGATCGAGTACTGTACGTTTCGGCGACGCCGGCCGCCTATGAGCTGGAGCGCGCGAAAGGCGCGCGCGTCGAGCAGATCGTGCGCCCCACCGGACTCCTGGATCCGGAGATCACAGTCAAGCCGGCCCGAAACCAAGTGGACGACCTCGTCGGGGAGATGCGCAAGGTGATCGCCGACGGCGACCGCGTTCTCGTGACGACGCTCACGAAGAGATTCTCCGAGGAGCTGACGGAATACTTGGGCGAGCTTGGATTGAAGGTCAAATATCTGCACTCTGACGTCGATACGCTCGAGCGCACGGCGATCCTGCGGGATCTGCGGCTCGGCGTCTTCGACGTTCTTGTGGGGATCAATCTTCTGCGCGAGGGGCTCGACCTGCCGGAAGTCGCGCTCGTGGCAGTGCTCGACGCCGACAAGGAGGGCTACCTTCGCTCCACGACTTCGCTCGTGCAGACCTGCGGCCGCGCAGCGCGCAATCTGCGCGGGCGCGTGATTTTGTATGGAGACTCGGTGACGGCGTCCATGAACTCTGCCATCGAGGAGACCAAGCGCCGGCGCGCGATTCAGGAACAATACAATCGCGACCACGGCATCACGCCCACTTCGATTCGCAAGGATGTGAGAGATCTTCTTACCATTGAGGATCTCGACTACGCTGGCGTGCCGGAGGTCGGAGGGGGCAAGCGCGGCAAACGGACGGATACCGGGGCCAAGCCGGTGGCGTTGCGTGGCGAGGCGCTGAAAGTGGAGATTGCGCGCTTGCGCGCCAAGATGGCTGAGTCGTCGGCCAAGCTCGATTTCGAGGAGGCCGCGCGCCTGCGCGATGAGATCTTCCGTCTCGAGGCAAAGCAGCTCCGCGAGTAGCGCGACCGCTGAGGTCATCCCGAATTTTTTACAGATCCCCAAGCACCCACAAATCCCATGCTCCGTCCCGCAACCGCCGTCGCCTTCCTTCTCGGCTCTCTTGGCTTCGCCTCGCTCCAAGGTCAGCGAAAAGATGAGATTCGCGAGCGCTTCCTCGCCCTCGACGCCAAGCGCGACCACGCGGGAATCGTGGAGCTCTGGAAGGACGCGCCCGCTCGCGCGCTTCCCACAATTGACGAGGATCTGGAGGGATTTCTCGCGCTGGTCGAGAAGGGGGGCGACTCCAAGGAGATCGAGAAGATGAAGGAGCGCGCGCTCCGCGGAGCGAAGGCCGCCGACCAGGCTTTCCAGCATCCGATTTTTAGTGATTACACTTCTTCCTACGTCGGCTGGAACGCGGAGCAACAGAAGCAGTTCCGCGCGGGACAGCAGGCGTCGGGCGCCGCCATGCAGGCCCTCCAGAAGAAGGATTTCGCTGCGGCCAAAAAGGAAGCGCAGCGCAGCATCGACCTCGCCCGACCGCTCGGCGATTGGTGGGGTGCCTCCTCCGGCTACGGCGCCCTCGGCGCGGCCGAGGAAGGGCTTGGCAACAAAGAGGCCGCGCTCGACGCGTATCAGCAGGCGCGCGTGCTCCATCACGATCTCAACTTTTTTGATCAGGAGATTCGGGACGAGACGGCCATGGCGCGCCTGCTCCTCGACCTCGGCCGCACCGTGCGGGCGGGCGTTGTCCTGCAGCAGGCAACGCAGCGCGCGGAGTCGCGCAAGAATGAGAAAGCGCTTGCGGCAATCGCGGAGCTGCGCAAGCGGCTTCCGGAGTCTGGCGCAGGCAACAAATAAGCGCGAGGTGCACCGTTCATGCAACCTCAAGAATCCATTCTCGCGCGCCTCGCCTCCTTCGGAGCGCCGACCGGCGCAGGCCTCCCCGAGCCTCGCCGGCCGCTCGCCGAAGTGCAGATCGAGGCCGACGATCGCTTTGTGCTGGCCGCACGGATCGGCGGTCTCGATCGTGCCGCGAGCGATGCCACAACTCGGGCGGTGAATGCACTTTTGTCCCGTTCTGCCCTCCCGCGCTCGGTGAGGATTGAGCTGCAGGGCGCGCCGGCGGGATCCGCCGCGGAGGAAGATCTCTTGGCCGGCGCCGCCTTGGGTTGTCGCGCGCACGCGCTTGCGGTCACCGAGGCTTCGAGCGCGCCGAGTGCGGCGGCCGCACCGCGCCTCGTGCTGACGGCCGTTGGCGAGCGCGCCCGGGCCGAGGACGACTCTCCACAAATCGGCGACGCCGCGATCGGGCTCATCGCGGAGGGTCCACAAGGCGCCGGGCTCGAGCTGATAAGCGACCTCCTGCTCGATCGGCTGCGCTGGAGCTTGGAGCAGCGCGAGCCGAGCGGCGGGACGCTGCGAAGCTGGCTCTCGACGCGAGAGAAAAGTTACTTTGGAGTCACGCGCGAGCCCATGCTGGAAGGACGTGTTCGTGGCTTGGCCGCCGTTGGAGCCGAAGGCGGGGGACTTCTTGGCGCTCTGCGCCGCGTCCTGCCCTCCAAGCGGGCGCTCGCGCTCTCTCTCGGTTCATGGCCCACGCCGCGCATGTATGGAATCCTCGCCAGTGCAGCACGCCTCGAAACGCGACATCTCCTCGAGGCTTTTGCCGTCGGGCTCGGAGCCGTCTGGATCTGTGATCCTTCCGACGTCGCCGCATTTCAACAATGGCTTGGTCTCTGGCACGAGCCGGCCTGGGTCATCGGCCAGGTCGTTGAGCTCGCCGAGGGCGCCGAGCCCGTTCAGTGGGATCCAGCCGCGGGCTTGCGCATCACGGATACGTAACAAGCTCGGCAATACTGAGATTTCATCCTGAGAGGAGCCGTGGGCGCGCGCGCGAATCGACGAGGGCGATGCCCGCGCCCCAAGGGATTGATCACAGCTTCGAGTTCGCCAACGCACCACGGGAGAACATACACTTTTGAGAACAATGGCGTCTTCACAGATGAGAGACGGCGAGGAATGGGGCGTGGGTCGGTCTTGGCGCGGCGAGTTCCGCAGACGCGAGGCCATGGCGCGCGCAGAATCCGACTGGCGCGAAGCGCCGGTCGGATTCTGCGCAGCCGATGAGCCGCCGAGCGTTGAGGACTGTTCGCTGCCGCGCCAAGACTGACCACGCCCCATTCTTCCCGAGTCTCAAGTCGTTGGTCGCGCGCACGCGCGCGAAAACCGGTCGGCGCACGCGCCGACCCCACTTATCGATCGAGGTGAGTCATGCGTGCCGATCCCACTTCTCAGCGAAGTTGAGGCACACGCGCCGATGCCACGGACCCCTCAACAGGCCACGGCGCAGTACCACAAAAATTCCATCACACAAAACCCTAGCTTTTCTGCTCTCTCTTAGCCTTCAGGATCGCGCGAACGAGCGACTCCGGCACTTGCGGCGGGACCGGCTCCGCGCTCGGTTCAAAAGCGCGCTTTCCGAGCTCCACCGCCTTGCGGTAGCTCTCCAGGTAACGCCGGCAGGCTTCGCAGGCTGCCAAGTGCCGCTCAAACTCGGCCTGCTCGGCCGGCCCGAGGTCGCGGCTCAAGTACGCTTCCAGAAATTCAACAAATTCTCGGCAAGTCACGGAGTCACCTGAGCGTCAGGAGCAGCAATCGAGCGAAAGTGGGGATCGAGAAGTGTGCGGAGCGCTTGGCGGGCGCGGTGGAGGCGAACTTTTGTGGCCGATTCCGATGTGCCGAGGAGCGCGGCTGTCTCAGCCGTCGAGAGCCCTTCGATGTCCCGAAGCAATAAGACGCTTCGGTGGATCTCCGGGAGCTGGCCGATCGCGTCACGGACGAGCGCGCGCGACTCTGCCCGCTCGAGTTCCGACTCGTCGGCCGGGCGCCAATCGGCCGGCTCCGCCGCGTGATGTCCGTCGCCGACGAAGCGCGGCAGCAGCTCTTCGATGGAGCTCTCTGGCCGCGCCCGACGCGCGCGAAGCTTCATCAAGCAGGCGTTCACCACAATTCGGTGAAGCCACGTCGAGAGTTTGGAATCGCCCGAGAAGCTCTCCAGGTAGCGATGCACCGAGAGAAACGCGTCCTGCACGGCGTCGGCGGCGTCGGCCTCATTCGTGAAGAAGCGCCGGGCCGTGGCGAGCATCCGCCCGCCGTAGCTGCGCACCAGCTCTTCAAAGGCGTCGTCGTCGCCAGCGCGAAGCCGCGCGAGGAGCGCTTGCTCCTCGGAAGCCAACGTCTCGAGCTCGTGAGGCACGGGGTTACCCTATCACGCGGCCGCGGTTTTTGTGGAGGCTGCGGCCCGGGGAGCGGCCGCTCGAGTCCCCGGCGCGGTGGGCATATGGACGAGATCCTTCGAAAAAAGCAGATCGAGGGTCCAGTCGAGGGCGACTCGGAGCTTGCGTTCAAATCTTGGGAGCTTCGCCAAATATACAGTTCTCCAGAGCCACCAAGCGGCGAATCCCGAGAACCGCAACCCCAAGATCTCGGCGACGCCGGCGCGCCGCCCGAGGGAGGCGAGCTGACCGAGCGTCCGGAATCGAAATGGCCTCATGGGGCGCCCACGCAGCGCCGCCTCGAGGTTGCGCGCCAGAATCTTTCCTTGCCGCGAGGCGTGCTGCGCCGTTGGCGGGCAAGTGCCTCCTCGGCCATCGGGCGCGTGGGCGCAATCGCCGAGCGCCCAGACCCCCGGTTTTGATGCCGCGCGAAGATACTCATCCACCACAATTCGACCGCGCTCCTTGGGAACGTCAAGCGACGCAAGGAGCGGATTGGGAGCCGTCCCGGCGGTCCAAACGAGCGTGCGCGCAGGAATGCACTCGCCCGAGGAAAGTTGAACTCCGGCATCTGTGAGTGAGGCAACCTTCGTTCGGAGGCGCACTTCGACTCCGCGCTCCTCAAGGAGCTGCCGCGCATACTCGCCGAGTTCGTCGCTAAGCTCCGGAAGCAGCCGATCGCCAGAGTGGACGAGCACCATTCGGAGCCGAACGTCTCGAAGGCCGGAATAGTAAGGACGCGCTTCTTCGGCGAAATCATGGATCGCCGCCAGCGTCTCGACGCCCGCGAAGCCGCCACCGGCCACCACGAGCGTCGTCATGCGCTCGCGCACGCGAGGGCAACATTCAAAATCGGCCTCCTCGAGGCTCTCGACGACTCGATTGCGCAGCGCGAAGGCATCGCCGAGGGTCTTCATCGTGAGCGCACGTTCGGATACTCCCGGAAGGCCGTACGTATGTGTGATCGATCCGAGCCCAAGAACGAGGTGGTCGTACTCGATTTCGTGCTCGTGGCCGTCGTCGACCCCGTGGGAGACGACGAGCGCTCGCGCGTCGAGGTCGATTTTGTGAACCTCGCCGTGGAAGAGGCGCGTCTTGCGCAGCAGCTTCCGGAGCGGATTCACAATGTGGACGGGGTCGAGGTCACTCGCAGCGACCTCGTGGAGCATCGGTGTAAACAGGAAGAAGTTGTCTCTGTGAACTAATGTGATCTCGATATTCGGATCGGACCCGAGCCTGCGCTCGAGCTCGAGGGCCGCATAGACGCCCCCGAAGCCGCCTCCGAGGACAACCACTCGAGTGATCCTCGAGTTCACAGGGATGCTCCCTGCGCTCCGGCAGGACGGAACGGGGCCCCCATGGACGGTCTCCCGAAGAGAAGCCGATCGAGGGAGAGAGCGCCGCCGCCGAAGGCCGCGAGCCCGGAGAGCAGAAGAAGATACACAAATGGAACGACGTCGAGCAGTCCCTTCTCGGCGCCCGGCCGGAGCGCGGCAAGGAACGCATTGCGCTCCGCTGTAGCAATCGCTGTCACCATCGTGCAGCCGAGCAGAGCGGAGAAGGCTCTTGTTCCGAGCCCAAGGACCAGCGCTGCGCCCCCTGCGACTTCGAGACTGGCGATGAATGCCGCGTTGGCGGCTGGTGCCGGAATCCCGATCGATTCAAAGAACTCGACGGTTCGGGAAAAGTGTTCCCATTTTCCGAGGCCAGTTTGCACAAAAGCGGTTCCCAGCACGGCGCGCGTCAGCGCCGGTGCCGCCTGTTGAGTGAGATTGAGAATCGGCGATGCCAGAGATCGGAATCGCGCAGCAGCGATCGATGGTTCCACGTTCATCCTTGAGTCGGCGTTTCAGTAAGAAGTTATGCGACTTCCCGGAAGTTGGGCGCGCTGGATTCGCAAGAAGCCAGCAAGTCGCGGATCCGGACCTCGCATCGCAGTAGCGGGTCGGGGGACGGCGAAGTCCACAGAAGCTCCGGCTCCCGGGCACCGCGCTCCGCCAGCTCGCGCCAGCGCGGATGGGCGAGCGCCTCGAGTAGCATCGCCTCAGCACGCCCGGCGCATTGGAGTGTCGATCGTCCGAGAAGCGTCTGCGTGAGCAGGGGATCGGAAGCGCTTCGCGCAGCTTCGCCCGCGGTCAGCACCAGGGGCTCGTTGGCGCTCGAGAGGCGGCTCAGGTGAAAGGCAGCGCGCAGCGCCGGCTGTCGGATCTCGCAGCCGCGCGCCGCACGCATCTCGAGCCCTTCGATCGCCGCCCAGAGGGACTTGAATAGCGGCTCGCCGAGAACATGGAGCTGAAGCTCGACGGAGACTCCCTCGAGAAGAAGCTGGCGCACCACAGGGAGCGTCGACTCCGTGGAGGGAATCTTGATCATCACATTTGCACGCTCCAGCGCACCATAGACCGCCCGCGCCTCCCGGAGGCAGCGCGCGCCGTCATGGGCGGCAGAAGGGGACAGATCAACGCAGAGCCAGCCGCGGCCGCCACGGCTCCGCGCGAAGACCCGACGCAGGAGGTCGGCGGCGCGGCGAAGACTCGCAATCGCTTCCCGTTCTGCTGCGGCCTTGTCGAGGCCGTCGCGGTCGATGAGTAAGCTCTGCGAGGTGATTCCGGAGGCGGTGCCCCGGTCGACGAGCCTCTCGAGCTCGCCGCTCTCGAGGAGCTGCGTCCGCAGGAATTCAAGCCACGACGACTGCCCGAATCGGGCAAGCCGCGAGGAATGCTGCGCGACGGGGGAGACCATGGGACACCGCCTTTAGGAATGTTGGTAGTGTGTTAGTTCTTCTTCTCCGTGCCATTGCAGCCGTTGTGGCCCTTGCAACTATTGGCTTCCTGCTTTTTGTTGGCGCCGCAACCATTGTGTCCATTGCAGCCGTTGGCATCAGTCTTCTTCTCGGCTTTCGCGCCGCCGCAGCCGTTCTTCTCCGACTTGTCGCCGCTCGCGGATGGGTTGCCGGAGCAGGAGGCGAGGAATGGCGTGGCCGAGAGCATCCCGGTCACGGCGGCGCTCATGGCAAGCTGGGTCAGTTTTCGTGTACGCATCGGAATCTCGAGAGGCTCGTTGGCCTCGATTTTTGAGGTTGGTCTGGAACAACCGGCCACTTCGCGTGGTCCGATCACGGGGGCTTCGATGCGTCCCTCGTACGGTGGTTACTCGTTCGAAGGACGGGAGCCGCTGGCGCGGGTTGGGTCGCCCGAGAATCGCTGGCTCGCGCGACGCTCTCCGGCGTAGCAGCAGGCTTCGTGCACCTCTTCTCTGCCCGCTGAATCTGCCGATGAACCCCACGAGTTCGACCCGTTCGATGGCTTCTCCGAAAGCGTTGACGATGCCCGTCGCAAACGGCACCGTTGCTCCGATGCCTGCACCTTGCCCCGAAACCCAGCGCCTCGAAGAAGACGCTCGCCGCGTCAAGAATTGGAAGCGATGGGGTCCCTACTTGGCGGAACGGCAGTGGGCGACGGTTCGAGAAGATTACTCCGAGTGGGGGAATTGTTGGGATTACTTCCCTCACGACCACGCGCGCAGCCGCGCCTATCGTTGGGGTGAGGATGGGCTGCTTGGGTTCACCGACCGCCAGGGACGCGTTTGTTTCGCGCTCGCGCTTTGGAACGAGCGAGACCCGATCCTGAAGGAGCGGCTCTTCGGGTTAACAGGTCCGGAGGGGAACCACGGAGAGGACGTGAAGGAGGAGTATTATTATGTGGACTCGACGCCCACGCATTCCTACTGCCGCGCACTTTATAAGTATCCTCAGACAGAGTTTCCTTATGGCGCGCTCGTCGAGGGCAATCGCCACCGCAGCAAGCACGCGCCGGAGCTGGAGCTTGCCGACACGGGGGTTTTCGCCGGGAATCGTTACTTTGACGTCGGGATCGAGTACGCGAAGGCGTCGCCCGATGACATGCTCATTCGCGTCACGGTCGTGAACCGCGGTCCCAATGCGGCTCGGTTGCATGTGTTGCCGACGGTGTGGTGCCGCAATACGTGGTCCTGGGGCTGCACCCACGAGGGCTGCGAGGTGAAGCCGCGGATTGTTCGGCGTGGCGAAGGGCTCGAGATCCAGCAGAGCTCGCTCGGAAAGTATCATTTCGATGCGGAAGGGCTCGGCGGCGCGCCGATCCGCTGGATGTTCACGGAGAATGAAACGAATACCGAGCGCCTGTACGGTGTGCCCAACAGCTCTCGATTTGTGAAGGATGCCTTTCACCGCGCCGTCGTCGAAGGCAAAGCGGACGCGGTGAATCCCTCGGGCCTCGGCACCAAGGCGGCCGCGCACCATGTTTTGAACTTGGCGCCCGGCGAGCGCGTGGTGCTGCGCATGCGATTTCGCGACGCTGGAGAAGCGACGTCCGCTCCCTTCGGCCCCGAGTTCGACCGCACCTTCGACGCGCGGCTTCGCGAGTGTGAACAATTCTACGCGGCGCGCATTCCCGCCGGCGCCAGCGACGAGGAGCGGGCGGTCGCTCGGCAGGCCTATGCTGGGCTTCTGTGGAGCAAGCAATTCTTTCACTATTCGGTGCGCGACTGGCTGCGCGGCGATCCCGAGCAGCCGCCGCCCCCGGGACAGCGCGCGCAAGGGCGAAACTCCGAGTGGCAGCACTTCTTCGCGCGCGACGTCATCTCGATGCCGGATAAGTGGGAATACCCATGGTTTGCAGCATGGGATCTCGCGTTCCACATGGTGCCGTTCGCGAGAATTGACCCTCATTTTTCGAAGGAGCAGCTCATTCTGCTGCTGCGCGAATGGTACATGCATCCGAACGGGCAGATTCCTGCCTACGAGTTCGCGTTCGGAGACGTGAACCCGCCGGTCCATGCCTGGGCGGCGTGGCGCGTCTACAAGATGAGCGGCAACAAGGGCTCGCGCGACCGCGTCTTTCTCGCGCGCGTGTTCCAGAAGCTTCTATTGAACTTCACTTGGTGGGTGAACCGTAAGGATGCCGAAGGGCGCAACCTCTTCAGCGGCGGCTTCCTCGGGCTCGACAACATCGGCGTGTTCGACCGCAGCAAGCCGCTGCCGACGGGCGGACATCTCGAGCAAGCGGACGGAACGGCCTGGATGGCGTTCTATTGCGCCACGATGCTCTCGATGGCGCTCGAGCTGGCTGCGGAGGACCCTGCGTACGAAGATGTTGCGTCCAAGTTCTTCGAGCATTTTGTGGCGATCACCGATGCCATGAATACGCTCGGAGGGACAGGGCTTTGGGACCCGGAGGACGGCTTTTATTATGATCAGCTCCATGTCGACGGACGCACGGTGCCGATGCGCGTTCGCTCCATGGTGGGGATCATCCCGCTCTTCGCGTGTGAGATTCTCGAGCAGCGCGTGCTCGACCGGCTGCCGGGATTCACGCGCCGGATGAATTGGTTCCTGCGCTACCGCGATGATCTCGCGCGCCACATTTCTTACATGAATGAGGAAGGGTGCGCTGTCGAAGGACGCCGGCTCCTCGCGATTCCATCGCGGGATCGGCTCGAGCGCGTGCTGCGCTATGTGCTCGATGAAAACGAATTCTTGTCTCCCCACGGAGTGCGGTCGGTGTCGCGCGTGCACCGGGAGAAACCGTACACATTCTGGGTGAACGGCATGGAGCACCGTCTCGAGTATGAGCCGGGGGAATCGGCCTCCGGGCTCTTCGGCGGCAACTCCAATTGGCGCGGGCCGATTTGGTTTCCTGTCAATTATCTGCTGGTGGAAGCGCTGGAGCGCTATCACCACTTTTATGGGGATTCCTTCAAGGTCGAGTGCCCGACGGGCTCGGGGCGGTGGATGAACTTGGGCGAAGTGGCCGTCGAGCTCGATCGGCGGCTCACGTCCATTTTCCTCCCGAACGGCGACGGCAAGCGGCCTTTCGCGGGAGACGATCCGCGATACGCAACAGATCCCCATTGGCGGCGGCTTGTGCTTTTCCATGAGTATTTTCATGGCGAGACCGGACGCGGGCTCGGTGCGAGCCATCAGACGGGGTGGACGGCGCTCGTGGCACGGTGCATCGAGAAGCAGGCCAAGCAGCGCAAGCCGCGCTGAGGTGCTGCCATGCGATCGAATTCGGCTGCCGCCGCAGCGCGCGGCGGCGCGCTCATGGAGTATTTGTGCGAATCACTCGGGCTTGCGCTCTTCATGATCTCTGCGGCGACGTTTGGAGTGATCTTGGATCATCCGATCTCGCCGGTCGTTGAGGTGCTCGGCGAGAGCTGGGCCCGGCGCGCTCTCTTTGGGCTTGCCATGGGGACGACCGCGGTGGCCTTGATCACTTCCCCCTGGGGGAAGCGCTCGGGAGCGCACATGAATCCGGCGACGACGCTGACCTTCTGGTCGCTCGGAAAAGTGAGAACCGAGGATGCCATTGGATATATGGTCTTCCAGTTTCTCGGGGGCATTCTCGGCTTGACGGCGGCGTCGGTAACCTTCGCTGCACTCGTGCCGGCGCCGGCGACCTGGCACGTTCCCACGCTTCCCGGCCCTTCTGGGGTCGCCGTAGCATTTGTGGCAGAATTGTGCATCTCGGCGCTGCTCATGGTGGTGGTGCTCACCGTTTCCAATCTGCGTCGACTCCAGGAGTACACTCCATGGTTCGCCGGGGCCGCCGTCGTAACATTCATCACCCTCGAAGCGCCGCTCTCGGGGATGAGTATGAATCCCGCGCGTTCGCTGGCCTCTGCGGTCGTCTCCGGCCGCTACGAGGCGATCTGGATCTATTTCACGGCGCCGCCGCTCGGGATGTTGCTCGGCTCCCGCCTCGCGCTCGCGCTGCGCTGGGTGCGATCGGTGCACTGCGCCAAACTCGATCACCGTGGGACATCGCGCTGCATCTTTGCATGCCAAATAGAGGACCTGGAGCGCTTGGACTCGGCGATCATCGACGGTGACGCTGCGTAGGCCGCTCGCTCACGCGGCGTCCGCTGGGAGCTTGACGCTGCGCGAGGATTGGAGTGAACTCTCCTTACTTGATCGCCTCAGGAGTGGCCTGTAGGCGTCGGGCTTGATGAGGGTTTCGACCATGTTGCGACAGCTTCCCATCGTCGTAAGTCGAGAGAGAGAGAGAGTTAACGTTCGTTATGGGTTCCGAGCGACACCGGCACGATGGGGTCTGCTCGCTCTTGGCGCGGTCGTATTTGGCGAGGCGCGTGGGCAAGGCTACGCGCCGCCTGCAGCTCCGAGGCCTGTGAGCATTGACACGGTCCATGCCCGCGATGGGGCGCTGACGCCCGGCGGTCCGCTCCAAGAGAAGCAGCAGGCCAACGCCAATTTTGGATGCGCAATGGGGCTGGCGAAGCTGGCGCTGCCGACCTCCGCACTCGACGACGTTCTGATTTCGGCAACTTCGGAGACGGTTCGAATCCTGAATCCGCCGACGACTTTCGCCGACAACGGCGCAGTCTACTCCTACAAGTCGGACGCCCTTGGTCAGC
Source organism: Planctomycetota bacterium (assembly GCA_016792805.1). Classification (GTDB taxonomy): domain Bacteria; phylum Planctomycetota; class UBA1135; order UBA1135; family JACQFD01; genus JAEUHX01. The sequence continues at coordinate 257 of JAEUHX010000023.1, read as the reverse complement.
TCTCGGCGGGGCCGCTTCGATTTGAGCCCGGAGCACTCGAGTCGGGGCAGCGCTGTGGAAATCTTGGGATGGCCTCCGGACAGATCCTCTCGACCCACTCCTACAACTTGCAATTCGCTGGCGCCTATCGTCGAGACATGACCGTCAACGGCTCCGTGATTCCAAATGTGGGCGCTGTGGATGTGTATAAAACCAGCGCCAGCTTGACTCCAGCCGAGCCGCTATTTCCACAGCCGATTCGTCCGCCCGTGAATCCC
>JAEUHX010000086.1 GCA_016792805.1 Planctomycetota bacterium | reverse complement strand
CGGAAATGTGGTACCTGCGCGGCGATACAGATTTTTCGCCGCGACGATGTCGCGCGGGCGCCGAGCCTGCGGCGGAGGTTCATTGCCTGAAGCCTGGGACAGGTTTCATGCCGTAGGGCGCGGGCTTGCCCGCGACGATGTCGCGCGCGCTTGCGCGCGCGGATGAAGGAGGTCGCCGTCGCGAGGAATCCAAGGGTGGGTTCGAAATCCGCGGGGCAAGCCCCGCGAAATTGTTCGGCGCGTGCGCCGACCCTACGGCGGAAATGTGGTACCTGCGCGGTGATACAGATTTTTCGCCGCGACGATGTCGCGCGCGCTTGCGCGCGCGGCTGAAGCAAAGTGCGTCATGCGCAACACACCAAATTGCGCCCATTTCGCGCACCTGTAGGGGAATTCGACGACTTTCATGCGTCCGGCGTCTAGATCGTATGCTCACTCGCTATATTCCTCGGCGCCGACCTCGTCTCCCTGGAGTCGACTACGCAGGCAACGGCGCATACTTTGTCACTTTTGTCACTGATCGCCGTGCGAACGTCTTGGGATCCGTTTGCGCTGGGGCTTTGAGCTTATCTCCGCTCGGCCAGCTCGTTCAGGACTTGATTGTCAGCGTTCCGCGGCATCTTCCATATGTTCGAGTTGACACCTTCGTGGTCATGCCAAATCACGTCCACGGATTGTTTTGGATCGAGAAGCCCTCGGCTGCAGACCGTGTTGCAAGCTTGTCTGTAATCGTTGGTTCCGTGAAGAGCGCAGCAACAAGAGAGGCTCGAATTCGCGGGCTTCTGGCGCCTGCGGCGGCGCTCTGGCAGCCGAGTTTCTATGATCAAGTAATTCGCGATGAGGGCCACCTCGAACGAATTCGACAGTACATAGTCAACAATCCAGCGGCTTGGGAGAAAGACCGATTCTATGTCGTGGCCTAGACTCACCTGTGACGAGATCGCGCAGGCTTGGGAGTGTGCGGATGAAGGAGGTCGCCGCTGCGGAGAGTCCGATGGAGGGCTCGAAATCCGCGGGGCAAGCCCCGCGAAATGGTTCGGCGCGTGCGCCGACCCTACGACGGAAATGTGTCACCTTCGCGGTGACACAGATTCTTCGCCCGCGACCATGTTCGGCGCTTGCGCCGACCTTACGGCAGAAATGTGTTACCTGCGCGCGTGCCCCGCGACACACCCGATCGACGTGACGCGCCGATGCGCCGCTTACGTCGCGCTGCGAGGCATGGCGGCAGCCAGGCGTCGCTCGATTTCGAGCCAATGGGTTCCGCGCCAGAGGAGCGCGGCGCACCGGCTGCAGCGCCAGAATTGATCGACCCAGGCGTACGCCTTGGGGGGCGCCTCCCCGACAACCGACTCCTTCGGCACGGTGCAGAGCGCTCCGCCGCACTTCATACAGCGCGGGTCGCGGCGCGTGAGCCCGAGCTCGAAAGCGACGTGCGCGAGCTGGTGGTCGACCGAGAGCCCACGCGGTACGAATTGTACGGTTACCCGGCCTTGCGTGACGCACCGCCGCAGGAGTATCCCCGAGTCGCTCGTAACGACAATCCGGCTTTCCTGCTCCGCCTGCTGCAACAAAACGCCGTCGTCGATCCCATAGCTCCACGTCGCATCGTATCCGGCGGCCCGAAGCCATCTGGCGAGCCCTCCATGCATCGCATCGCACGCAAAACGGTGCGCGCCATGCTCCTCTTGATGAGTGAGCATGGCGCGCCCTTCAAACTGTGATTCCCGATTGCTACTCGATGCGCTTAATGATGTGCCAGCCGAAGGGGCTGCGCGCAGGGTCGTGAACCGCGAGGCCCACCTCATTCAGCTGGAGCGTGAAGCCGACGTCGCCGAAGGCGCCCACCATTCCGGCTCGGGGATAGTCGTCTCCCTTCTTCGCCTTGGGATCCGTGAACATTCCGTACTTTCCCGGGCCCGGATCGTCGGAGCTCTTCATGAGGGTGTCGAACTCCGCGCCACCCTGGACCTTCTGGTAGATCTCCCAGGCAAGCTTCTCGGCATCGGCCTTAGAGCGCTTCGCGGACGTTCCCGCACCGGCAAAGGAGATCAGAATATGTGCAACTTTCACTCGTGCGGGAGGCTGCTTCTCCGTGCCAAGAATATTCGACTTGGGCATCGCCGGCTGGGACGCCGGGCGCGATGCGGGATTCGAGGCGGGCGGATCGTCAGGGGTCATGGTGTGGACGCTTCCGGAGCGGGACGTATTCGCGGAGGAGAGTGCAAGGAGGCCCGCGACCGCGACGCCGGCGCCTGCGAGAAGGATCGACTGCATGGTGGAAATCGCTTTGAGATGGGAACCTGAAGAAAGCAACTATTCAATGCGTTTGATGACATGCCACCCGAAGGGGCTCTTTACGGGATCGTGCACCGCGAGCCCCACCTCATTGAGCTTCAACGTGAAACCCACGTCGCCAAAGGCGCCGGCCATTTCATTCCGGGGATAGTCGCCGGCCTTTCTCTGCTTCGAATCGATGAACATGCCATATTTCCCCGGTCCGGGATCATTGCTGTTTTTCATGAGTATGTCGAAATCCTATACGCTGCGAGCCGCATTGAAGAGATCGAGCGCGAGCTTCGCCGCATCCGCCTTGCTGCGCTGCGCCGTAGAGCGCTCCGCGCCTTGGAATGCGATCAGAATGTGGGCGACCCGAATGCGCCCCGGCGGGGCCGACTCCGTGCCGAGCACGTTGGCCGTGGGCATTTCGCGAAGGGGGCCGGACGGCGCCGGAGTCGTCGCCGGCTCCTTTCCGGTGCAGCCGATCGGGACGGCAACGAGATACAGAGATGTTAGGCAAGCGATGGAGCTTCTCATTAGTTGGCAAAGCGCGCCATCCATTGGCGCGGTCGAAAATTGGGAATGGGGAGCGGACGCAGAAGAGGCGCGCCCGGAATCAAGAATCGCCGGGGATTGCCGACCTCTCCCGTGAAGTAGTAATGCTTCAAATACTTGTAGTCGGCGGCGGCCCAGTCGCTGAGCCACTGATCGAGACCGCGAATCCCGCAATCGTGAAGCAGCTGAAGCCCGATTCTCGACGCCCGCCGCTCATAGGCGCGCACCTTGGCCAGGAGCCCGGGGCCTGGCTTCGAAATCTGCATCCGCGCAAGATGCCGGTAATAGCTCGAAGTGTTCCATTGCGCCGTGTGCCCGAACAGATGGCACAGAACAAAAAACGCCGTCTCGAGGCTCTGGTCGTAGTCGATTTCGATGCGCTGCCCGTCGAGGTTGCCCGTGTTCGGGTGGAGGACGTCCGAGATCGCGACCGGAATATTGTAACGAGCGGCGATATGGTTCGAGACGACGTTGTAGAGCGTCCCGAACTCTGTCGCGGTCGATTCCGCCATGGCAAGCATGTCAGCGCTCGCTCACGCGCTCCCGCCGCCGAGGCATGGCGCTCGCCAACGCCGCGGCCCCCATGGCGCCAGCGCGGTCGCCGAGCTCCGTTGCTACAATTCGAACGTGGCCGCGCCGCGGGAGAAGCTGCGATTGTGCCGCGCGGCGGATTGGAGCCAGAAATCGATCCCCGAGGCGGCTCGCGAGGCCGCCGCCGATGACAATCATCTCGGGATCGAAGGCGTTGGCGACGCTTGCCGCAAGAAGCCCGAGATAGTGGCACGCGCGTTCGAGGGCCTCCAGCATGAGCGAGTCTTCGGCGTCGAGCGCCTCCTCGATCGCGCTGCTCGTGAGCTTCGAGCCTTCCTCGCTCAGCGATTTCTGAAGAACACTTTTACGCCCGCGCTTCAGCGCCGCGCGCACGTCGCGCTCGATCGACGTGCGGCTCGCGAGCGCTTCGACGCAGCCGCGGCCGCCACACGGGCAGAGCGGTCCGTCGGCGAGGAGCACCGTGTGGCCGAGCTCGCCCGCCGTCCCGTGGCTGCCACGATACAGTTGTCCGCCGACGAGCACGCCCCCGCCGATGCCGGTGCCGATCCATAGGCCGACGACGTTCTGTAGCCCTCGCGCGGCGCCGAATTGATGTTCACCAATCACGGCGACGTTCACATCGTTATCAATCGAGACAGGGAGCTTCAGCTCCTTCTCGAGAGCTTTCGCAAGCGGCGCGTTCTCCCAGCGCAGGTTCGGCGCCTTCACGACAACACCGTGGCTCGGGTCGAGCGCGCCTGGCACGCCGACGCAGAGCGCGCGCGGCGCGATATGTTCTTCCTTCACCAGCTCACGCGCGACTTTCGCGACACGCGCGACCACGGCCTCGAAGCCACGCTCAGCCTTCGTCTTCTTCGACGCCTGAGCAAGGAGCTTCCCACGGCCATCGACGGCGGCTACGAGGAAGCTCGTGCCGCCGAGGTCGACGCCGAGCACCACATCCTGATTTCTCTGAGCCATGCGGCAGTGTTCGGAGCTAAAGCGGCGAGGATCTTAGCTGCCCGACCGGGCGCCCGATGCGCCGGGTTGGAGCCACGCGCTCGCGCACTCCGGTTTCCTCCGGCGGCGAGCCGATAAACGGGGTCGAAACGGAGGACAGACAGTGGCGAGCTGGTGGAAAAAGGTCTTCGGCTCTTCGGAGCCGGCACAGTCGGATGCTTCGAGACCCGCGGAGAGCGCGCCTCCCGCGGCTGAATCCTCGGAGGAGTCGTCCAGCCCGGTGGCGGTGGCTGAACCGGAGCCCAACGGAGTCAACCCGGCGTCCCAGCCTTGGTGGGAGCAGATCGACCAACTCGTCGCCATCGGTGACCGAATGGTCCCTGTGGCGGGCGAGAAAGAGGCGGGGATTGTCCAACGCGTGGAGCAGCGGCTTCGAAGCGGCAGCTTCCCGCTGCCGGTGCTCCCGTTCACCCTGCTGAAAGCCATCGAACTCTCCAATGCTGCCGAGCCCGACCTCGCAGCTCTTGCCCATTGCGTCCGCAGCGACGCCGTCATCGCCGGCGAAGTGATGTCGCTCGTGAACTCGGCCGCCTACATGCCGAGCCAGCCGATCAAAGACCTCCATCGCGCGGTCGTCCACGCGGGTGCGCGACGCGCCCGGGCGCTCATGATCGGAGTCGCGGCTCGACTCACGGTCTTCCGCAATGTGGATACGCGTAGAGCACAGATGCTCTGGGCCCATGCGCTCGCCTGCGGCGTGCTGTCGCGCGCCATCGCGCGCGCTTCGGCGGCGGACCCCGAGGAGGCATTCCTCGGAGGGCTACTCCACGACATCGGGAAGACGGTGATTCTTGGGCTTGTCGCGGAGGAGGAGCGGGCGAACGTGGGAGTTGCGGTGCCCGATTCGCTCGTCGACAAGCTCTGCGACGAAGCGCATTCGGGCGTCGGCGCCAAGATCGCCGAGCAGTGGCGCCTTCAGCCCGAGCTGGCCGAAGCGATCGAGCACCACCACGGGCTCCACCCGAAGTCGGGGAGCCTGGTCGCCATCGTCTCGCTCGCCAACGATGTCTGCGGGTCGCTTGGAATCGGCGTCGAGCGCCGAAAAGTGAGCTTGGGCAACCATCGCGCCTTCCCGATTCTCGGGCTCGAGGCCGCGAAAGGTCACAAATTGCTCCAGCTGCTGCCGGCGGTTCTGGAAGAAGCGCCGGAGTTCAAGGGCGTCGCAAAAAAAGCCCTCGGCTAGCGACCTTGCGGCAGGTGCTGCGCAACCAAAGCGCAGGCGACCATCGGCCTCTCGAGGAGCAGACGGGCGGAGATCGGGGCTGACGCGCGGGCGGAAAGCGGGGTACGCTTTCAGTTGGCCTCAGCTAGGCGCCAGTTGTTCCCGCGTGAAAAGCCGATGCCGGCGGCCCAGGCCCTAAGGCCTGAGCCGGCCGGCACCGAGCCCGGTTCGTAGACTCGCGCGCACCCCGCAACGCGGGCCTAGCTGGGGCCGTTCACTTCGCGGGAAGTGCGCTCGGGACCCCCGTCACTCGAGCACCCACCCCGATCCGCGAAGCAAACGCCACCTGGGCGTTGGCGAACCGAGCGAGTGGCTTGTCCGTCCGCCGCCCTGGGGCCACGGGCCGAAACGAGACCACTCGTACGCCGCCTCCAAGTACTCACCTCACCTAGGTCGGCTACAGGAAAAGTTCGGGAGCCGGACGGTGGGGGCTGGCGGGCGCCTAGCGTTGGGGTCGCTGCGTCGGCAACCGCAGGTGCATCTCGCCCGATGGCTTGAACCCTTCGCGCTCGTAGACCGGGCGGCCGGCGTCGGAGGCGTGGAGCGCCATGCGCGGCAATCCGAGGCGTCGCGCGTGGGCAATGGCCGCGCGGACGATGCGGCGCGCGTGGCCGCGACAGCGGGCGTCGGGCTCCGTGTACATCGACATGAGGTAGGGCTGGAGGCATCGCGGATTGCCGGGGCGCGGGTGGATGCGCTGAATCCAAAGGCAACCCGAAGCGAGCGCGCGCCCGGCCCGATCCTCGACGACCCAGGCGACGACCGAGCCGTTGCGCAATCGCGGGCGGATCCAGCGCCGGTAGAGCGCGTCGTGCTCGGCGAGCGACGCCGAAGTGCCAATCCCCATCTCCTCCCACATGGCGCGACGGTGGCGCACGAGGAGAGACGTGTCGGCCGTGGTGGCAACACGCAGCGATCGCGGTTTTAGCGGCATGTCGATCGCATTCTGTGCACGCGACGGTGCAATTCGCCGACGTGATGAGCCTGCGCGCATCGGCATGAGGGAGTATGTTCCATCCGCGGTATGCCCGATCCGACTGAGCTCACCTTGCTTCTTGAGAGCGCCCGCAGAGGAGATTGCTCCGCGAACGAGCGTCTCCTCGGTCTGGTCTACGAGGAGCTTCATCGCGCGGCGCGTCGTGAGTTTGGGCGCTTGAGGTCGCCCCAAGTGACCCTCCAACCCACGGTGCTCGTGAATGAGGCTTGGCTCGAGATCGCCGCGAAAGTTGAGAATCTGGAGAGCCGGGATCACTTTTTCCGAGTCGCAGTGCGTGCCATGAGAGATGTGATGGCCGATCATGCGCGGCGCCGCGCCAGCGAGAAGCGCGGGGGCGGATTCGATCGAGTCACTCTCAGCGAAGTAACTCCCGCCACCGTGCAACAGGGTTTCGATTTAGTAGCACTTCATGAATCCTTGGAGAAGCTCGCGAGCCTCAATGATCGCCATGCCCGCGTCGTGGAGCTTCGAATGCTTGCGGGGATGTCGATTGAGGAGACGGCGCGGATTCTTGGTGTCTCGGACTCCACCGTGGAGAAGGACTGGCGCGTTGCGCGCGCATGGCTCCGGCAGGACCTCGAGCGATAAGTTGCGATGAATTCGGATCAGTACGCGAAGTTCGAGCTGCTTTTCTTGCAGGCGATGCCGCTCGCGGGCGAAGAGCGAGCCGAGTTTCTGCGAGCGAGCTGTGGAGACGACTTGGAGCTGAAGCAGGCGCTGATTCGGGCTCTTGAGCCGGACTCGGGCGAAGGCGCCAACGGCGATCTTTCACCGCAAAAGATACAGTCTGCTTTATTTAAGATCGGAGAGTCGCTCGGCGAAGCGGAGAACTCACTTGGGCTGATCCCTGAGCACGTCGGCCCATTTCGAATTCTGCGCCGAATCGGCGAAGGGGGAATGGGCGTCGTCTATGAAGCGGAGCAGGCTTCGCCTCGCCGTCGTGTGGCGCTCAAGATGATTCATCCGGCGCTTGGCACTCCTGAGCGCATCCGCCGATTCAAGCTCGAGGGCGAGGTCCTCGGCCGGCTTCACCACCCGGGTATCGCACAAATTTTCGAGTGCGGATCTGTAGACTTGGGACGCGGGCCGCAGCCGTATCTCGCAATGGAGCTCATCGACGGCGTCGATCTGCTGTCCCACGCGAAGCGCGCCGACTTAGACACAAAAGAGAAGCTGGCAATCCTCGCCGAGATTGCCGACGCAGTTCACCACGCCCACGAGCGTGGAATTGTGCATCGCGACCTGAAGCCCGCCAATATTCTCGTCGATTCACGAGGCAGGGCGAAAGTGCTCGACTTCGGGGTCGCGCGGGCAAGCGACACGTCGACCTTGGTCTCGACCATGATGACCCAGACAGGGGAGCTGGTCGGAACGCTCGCCTACATGGCGCCCGAGCAGCTCTCGGGCGAATCCTCTGCGGTTACAGCGAAGAGTGATGTGTATGCGCTTGGAGTGACTGCTTACTTATTGCTCACTGGTCGGATGCCCTTCGAGCTTGCAGGGCTACAGATCGCTGCCGCAATGCGCTTGCTTGCGCAGAGCGAGCCGATACCGCTTCATCGATTGAAGCCGCAGTTCCGTGGAGACGTCGACACCATTGTCCTGAAGGCGATGGAGAAGGATCCGGCGCGGCGCTACGAATCCGCCGCAGCGCTAGCCGCAGATCTTCGGAGGCATCTGGAACACCGGCCGATCGCCGCGCGGCCGGCGAGTGCTACATATCGTCTGGTGAAGGCGCTGCGGCGCAATCGCGCGCTCGCGATCGGAGCCGCAGCAGTTTTAGTTACGTTATGCGCCGGCATGTCGGGAACGCTGTGGCAAGCGCGCGCTGCGGAGCGCAGAGCCGATGAGTCGATGCGCCAAGCCTACTCGGCCAACTTGCTTCTCGCCGATGGCGCAGTCGAGCGATCCCAGCTATTGGCGGCGCGCGATTTTCTGCGCTCTGCTCCGGCGATGCTGCGCGGGTGGGAGTGGCGCGTGCTCTCGGCGCGGCTCGACGCAGTTTTTAGAAATCACAAAAGAGATTTGCCGCAGGGAAGTCGATACTATTGGGCTCACCGGATGGAGCTCGTGCCCGTTGCGGACGGGCGCTCCTATTGGACCTTCGACTATTCAAGAGGTTCACAATCATGCCAGTGGAGCATGGAGAATGGGGAGCTTCTTGCCCAATACCCGCATCCTGCACTCGATGCAGATCGGACGCTCTCATCGCTTTCCATTGACGGAAATCGGTTACAAATGGTTTCCGGATCGTACACAATTCTCGGCCCGCGGTATAAGCTCGACGCTACCTTCTTTTCACAATGGGAGACCGCTACGGGGGGCGGCACAGGCTCGGCGGCCGTTCCCCTTCTTGACCCGGCTATACCTGAAGTGCGTTCGCGCACGGCCTGGCCGAGTCCCACTGGATCTGTGTTTCTGAGCTGCGAACCCCACGGGGTTGCCGTCTGGGATCCCCAGGTCCAGGCGTTCCATGGCCGCATGCTTGAGCAGACTTCAGTGGATGCTCTCTATTTCAGCCACGACGGGTCCATCGTTGCTGCGCAGGTGTCCATTCCTCAGCCGGCATTATGGCTCTATAACACGTCGACGCTTGAGGTGATTACGTCTCTGCATGGCTCTGAAGTGAGGAGCCTCACTCAGGTCGTGTTCTCGAGAGACGGACGCTACTTCGCCACGGGATCTGCAAGCGCGAAAGCCCGAGTGTGGGATTTGTCAACGCGGCCCCCGACCTGCATCGCCACTCTGCCACACGACAAAGAGGTAGTTTCTGTAGCATTCAGCCCGAGTTGTGAGCTGATCGCAACACTTGCCCAAGACCGTAATGTTCGAGTGTGGAATATCAAGACAGCGACTCTGCTGGACACGTTCGGAACTCACGATCTCAGCTCCACTGCCTTGGCCTTTCTCTCGGACCGCGAGGTCGCAGGATTGGAGATCAATGGGTCGCTCGTGTCGTGGAACCTCGATTCGAGATTCACCCAGTGCCTCGTAGGACACGCGGGGTCGCTACGAGGTGCCGTACCCATGAGGTCGATGGGTGCTATCGCCACGGGAGCCTGGGATGGACTTCGAGGGCTTCCTGGGGCGCTGCGCCTCTGGGATTCTGACTCCGGGGATCTGATTGCGAGCTGCCTGGAGGCCGAAGACGCCGTCTACTCACTTGCGGCGTCGCCAGACGGTGCCACGCTGGCGGCAAGTGTCATGCGCCAAGCGAAGGAATCATCGAAGAGTAACTTCTTATTCTTGCTGAACACTTGCACGGGTCGGATCTCTCGAACTCAACTTTCGAGCACTGGCATATCAATCGCTTTTGATCCGACCGGCACCAAGATCGCGGTGCAATCGGACCCAACTGGAGTCTCCATTCGGGCGGTCGAGTCGGGAAAGGAGATCGGAGTCATACCCACAGCGTATGCCTATTCTGTGGATTGGAGCCCTGATGGAAAGCTGCTTGCCATCGGGACTAGGTCGGAGTTCATCAAGGGAAGGGCGTTCACGGCCGTCCACGACGCGAATTCACTCGTGGAGCTGCGACGCTTTGACTCGGGGGGCACCTCTGCAGTCGCGTTCAACCGAGATAGCCGGCAGCTCGCGACGACCGGCGATGAGCCGGCGATCCGCATATGGGATGTCGCAAGCGGCGCGCTGATCGCGGCTCTCGAGGGCCACGACCTCGAGGTGTATACACTTGCGTTCAGCCCCGACGGGAAACGCCTTGCGAGCGGCGGCCACGATCATACAATTAGACTATGGGACACCGCCACGTTTGATCCGGTCGGTCGACTGACGGGGCACACCGGGCACGTTTGGAAACTTGCTTGGGATCCGAGCGGAGAGCGTCTCATCTCGTCGGGCGGAGACGGCACTGCGCGGGTTTGGGAGCCGCAGCCGGTGCGTACTCGCCTCGCGGCGCGAGCGAATCGTAAGGTGGCGCTCGAGCGCATCAAGCCACTTGTAGCAAAGCTCTTCGAAGAGCTGCATGACTCGGAGAAAGTCGCAGCTCACATATCGAGCGATTCGACGCTCACGGATTTCGAACGCAAGGTGGCGCGGCAGATCTTCTTGGGGCGGGTGCTGAGTAAGGTAACAACTCGATCATGAAACCGCCGCAGCTCCATTGGGAGCTGCGGCGGCATGGAGCTGCTTTCGACGGCTTGGAATCGTCGAAGCTTTCTACTTCGCCTGTTCCGCGAGGAGTGCTTCGATTCTCGCGAGACGTGCCTTCAGCTGATCGTTCTCAGCCTTGAGTTCCTTGATGGCCTCGACCGCAACAGGAGTGATCTTTCCGTAGTCGATTCCGAGCGCCTTGCCTTGAGTATCCTTGGCGACGATCTCGGGGAAGACCAAGTTCACTTCGTCCGCGATGAAGCCGATATCCCGCTGTCCCTGAACTTGCTCCGGAGCCTTATCGTTCCACGAGTACGAGACTCCCTGGAGCTTCAGGATTGCGTCGAGCGCACCCGCGAGCGGCGCGATGTCTTGCTTGAACTCACGCGCCGATGTCTGTGTCAGGCTCGTGCAGCGGATACTGCCACCAACCTCGAGCTTGAAACCCGCAGTCACAAGGGAGGTGCCGATTGCAACACCACCACCAGCATCATTGATAACGATGTCGCGGCCAGTATTTGATTGGTAGTTCCAAGCTTGAATCGTGGACTGCCCCGGAGCGCTCGCATTATTGAAAATACGAATTCCGAGCTCGGGTGTTCCCGCCGGGAGAAGGGCGCCGTTGTCATTCCCGTTGATCCAGAGGCTGGAACCCGAGCCTCCGATGGGCGCGGTGCCGGATAGGGTCATCCGGCCGCTGACTCGCGCCGTGCCGTTCACATCCAGCTTCGTGGTCGGAGACGCGGTTCCGATTCCGACATTGCCGCCGGCGTCGTTGATAATAATGTCGCGGCCAGTATTTGATTGGTAGTTCCAAGCTTGAATCGTGGACTGCCCCGGAGCGCTCGCATTATTGAAGATACGAATTCCGAGCTCGGGCGTTCCCGCCGGGAGAAGGGCGCCGTTGTCATTCCCGTTGATCCAGAGGCTGGAACCCGAGCTTCCGATGGGCGCTGTGCCGGAGATGATCGTCCGACCCGAGAGACGTGTCGTGCCCGCAACGTCGAGCTTGTTCGCTGGAGACGAAGTGCCGACTCCCACATTGCCCGCTGTGTAGACAGCGGACGTCCCATTGAGTGTGAAGGGCGAGGCTCCGGGAGGACCGGCGGGACCCGTCGCTCCATTCGCGCCCGCGGGGCCGGTCGGGCCGGCGGCACCCGCAGGACCCGCTGGACCGCTGGGGCCTGCGGGACCGGTTGCCCCAGCAGGACCCGCCGCGCCTGTATCACCCTTGGGCCCCTGCGGACCGGCAGGACCCGTGGCGCCAGCTGCGCCCGCGGGTCCAGTTGCGCCCGCCGGGCCGGTCGAGCCGGGCGCACCAGCCGGACCCGTCGCGCCCGTATCACCCTTGGGCCCCTGAGGACCCACAGGACCCGCTGGACCGCTGGGACCTGCGGGGCCGGTCGCCCCTGGCACCGCAGTTGACTTCAGCACCAGTCGAAGCGCCGGCTCATGGGCAGTCTTGGAATTCTCCTTGCTGTCGAACTCGGCGATAAGGCTCGATCCATTGCTCGGCGTGACGGCGAGACCGTCATTGGTAAGCAGCCCATCCACCCACGCGCGAACGAGATTCGTAATATCTATGCTCACAAAATCATAGACATCCGTTTTGCTAATGAGCGTATTGGTTGCAGCCGGCGATCCGAGAGTCGGCCCGAAACCGGCCGTCACCGCGTTCTCGTTCCAAATCCCGGATAGCGAGAAGACGTCGACTGCCCCAGCCGCGGTGACTTTGTTCACGAAAAGCTGGAGCTGTGCTTTCTCGATCTGTGGTCCGGTGATGCCCGGCGGGAGGTTCGATAAGTTAAACTTCAACAGCGCGCGACTGCCGGCTCCGGCGAGCTTCAGAGTTGTGGCCTTTCCGAAGTTCTTTGTAGTTGCAACCGGTAGCGTGTAGGCGTCGTCGACCAGCGAGGCATCGCTGCCTCCGAAGAGCATGAGGAGCGAGCTGAGAGCTGTGGAAAGCATGGCGATCTCCAGGGGACCAGAGAGAGCGTCGGCGAAGGGCCGACTGAGGAAGGGACTCGAGCGCGAGGCGCGCTCACACCGACTCACCCGCAGCCCGCGGGAAGACTCCGTAAGCGATTCTCGGGGCGCGGCGCCTCCGACCACGCTTCGTGGCGCAACGCCTGCGCTTCTCGGCTGGTTCGGGACGCCCGACGCCGCGCTGCCTACGATAGGCCTGGTGCGATGCAGCGGTCAGCGACCGCGTCGTCCGCCCGCGTGAACAGTCCTGCCCCGCAACGACCTGGGCGTCGCTTGGGGGGCAGCGCCGCGTCCGGTGCCGCCGTCCGGCGACCCCGGCGCCGAACGACCGCAGCACAAACGTCCCTCTGGCCCGCCCAGCGTTGAACATGCGAAACCAAGATTGGCAACAGATCCGAGAGCTCTTCGATGCAGCCCGCCAGCTGCCCATCGAGGCGCGGGCGTCGTTTCTCGATCGGGAATGCGCGGGGAACGTGGAGCTGCGGCGCGAGGTGGAGTCGCTCCTGGGGTCGCAGACGTCGCCGGAACTCACCGATGGACCGGAACTCGCGGAAGCCCCCGGCTCGCGCATCGGGGCGTACAAGCTGCTCGAGCGCATCGGTGAAGGGGGCATGGGCGTCGTCTTCATGGCGGAGCAGGAGGAGCCGGTGCGCCGTCGCGTGGCGCTGAAAATTGTGAAACTCGGGATGGACACGAAGCAGGTGGTGGCGCGCTTCGAGCAGGAGCGGCAGGCGCTTGCGCTGATGGAGCACCCGAATATTGCAAAGGTGCTCGACGCGGGCACGACGGCCTCGGGACGGCCGTACTTCGTGATGGAGCTCGTTCGCGGCGATCCGATCACGGAGTATTGTGATCGTGCAAAGCTTACAACGCGCGAACGACTCGGGCTTTTTATGGATATCTGCCGGGCGGTGCAGCATGCGCATCACAAGGGGGTGATCCACCGCGATTTGAAGCCGAGCAACGTGCTCGTGACGGTGATCGACGGGAAGCCCGTGCCGAAGGTGATTGATTTCGGCGTGGCGAAAGCAACTCATACACCGCTGACGCAGCGGACGCTCTTTACTGAGTTTCGACAGATGATTGGGACGCCGCTCTACATGAGCCCCGAGCAGGCGGAGATGTCGGGCGTTGACGTGGATACGCGCAGCGATCTGTATAGTCTCGGAGTGATGCTTTACGAGCTGCTCACGGGGACGACGCCGCTCACACGCGAGCAGCTCCTTTCGGGAGGCTTTGCGGAGATTCACAGAATGATCCGCGAGGTGGAGCCGCCGAAGCCGAGCACGCGCCTTGCGACGCTCGGGAAACAGGCGACCACCGTCGCCGCCCAGCGCGGCACGGAGGTGGGGCGTCTCGGGCTGCTGCTGCGCGGCGACCTCGACTGGATTGTGATGAAGTGCCTCGAGAAGGACCGCACGCGTCGGTACGCGACGCCGACCAGTCTTGCGGAAGATGTGGAAAGGCACATGAGCGGCGAGGCGGTTCTCGCGGCGCCGCCGTCGGCGCTCTATCGAATCCAGAAGTTCGTTCGCCGCAATCGTGGGCCCGTGGCGGCAGCGGCGGCGGTTGTGCTGGTTACACTTCTTGGATTCGGCGCTTGGTTTCAAGAATCTCAGCGTCGAGCGGCGGCCGATGCCGACCGTGCAGTCGCCGAGAAAGGGCGCGCTGACGAGGCGACGAGAAACGCTACCGAGCAGGCTCGGTTGGCTAAGATCGCAGAAGACAGACGGGCAGCCGCTGAGAAGAGTGCTCGCGAGGCCGATGACCAACGGAAGCTCGCCGAGAGGCTCGCCGAGGAGCGAGAACAGGAAGCCTATTTTGCGAATATTGCTGCTGCAGACGCGGCATTACACTCCAACGAAGTATCGACCGCGCGACAGCGGCTTGATGCGTGTCCTGAGAAGCTTCGTGCCTGGGAGTGGAGCTATCTTCGCGCGCAAAGTGATAGCTCTTTGAGGGCTTTTCATACTGGAGCAAGCTCGCGCCTGCTCTGCATCAGCCGTGGTGGGCGATTTATTGCAACTGTGGGAGACGACAACTTGCCACGAGTCTTGGAGTCGACGACCGGCAAGGAAATCTGCGCTCTAAAAGGGCATGAAGGCTCGATCCTCTCGATTGCCTTCGGGTCTGATGGCTCACACGTACTGACGACCTCGACGGACAAGACTGTGCGAATGTGGGACCAACTCACAGGAAAAGAGCTTGTTGTTATAAGCACTCAAGAGGAGCATCGTGTACTCGCGTCGAGTTGGGACGGCAAACGACTTGCTACAAGATCAGATGCCGGGTTTGTATATCTTTGGGACATTGCCGAGCGCAGGCAGGTCGCCCAACTCAGGGGCCATGATTCATGGGTCAATTCCGCTGAGTTCTCTCGGGATGGCACTCGCGTCCTGACCGCATCCGAAGACAAGACTGCGCGGATCTGGGATTTCTCCACTGCTCGCGAACTCGTCGTGCTTCGCGGCCACGCAGGTAGTGTAAAACATGCCACATTTAGTCCAGACGATTCTCGAGTTGTCACTTCTTCAGACGACAGAACCGCGCGACTCTGGAATCCAATCTCCGGTTACGAAGAAGGCGCACTGCTGACTCACGAGGGACCAGTAAACAGCGTCGAGTTCAGCCAAGACGGCGCTCGAGTGCTAACTACTTCGAATGACAGAACACTGTGCATTTGGCACTTCTCTAATGGAGAAGTTCTCAGGCTGCGTGGTCACGAGGACAGCGTCTACCTAGGGAGATTCGTTGAACACGAAGCACAAATCCTGTCCGCCTCACATGACGGTACGATGCGGCTCTGGGGAGAAGTGCCTTCGAATATCGAGCTCCGCGGGCATGAATCGGAGGTCGTCTGCGCTGCATTCGGCCCCGATAGTTCACGAGCCGTAACGGCCTCTCGCGATCAAACCTCTCGCATCTGGGAGCTAGACACTGGAAGGGCGATCGCCGTACTTCGTGGGCATTACGCGTTGGTTCGCTTCGCATCGCTAAGTCCAGACGGCACCCGTGTGGTCACTGCCGGGGGAGACGCCAAAGCACGCGTCTGGGACGTTTCATCTGGTAGTGAACTCGCCGTGCTCCGCGGGCATGATGCTACCGTGGCATCCGCGGTTTTTAGTGCAGATGGCGCTCAAGTCCTGACTGCGTCCTGGGATCATACGGCGCGAATTTGGGATGCGTCGAGCGGCAAGCCGTTGGATGTGATCTCACGAGAGTCGCAGCCCGTCTACTCGGCCAAATACATCGGTGGCGGCAATCGTATTGTGACTACATCGGGAGACACGACTGTCCGATTGTGGGATCTGAAGACCGGCAAACTACTTGCGAGCCTCGCAGGCCATGAGGGAGAAGTGTTCGCCGCGGACGTGAGTTCGGACAACGCGTATGTTCTGACGGCATCTGAGGACAGGACTGCTCGCATTTGGGACGCCTCCACGGGCCAACAAATTCTTGCGCTCCGAGGACATGTGGGTTCTGTTTGTGCTGCGTCCTTTAGCCCAGACTGTAAGCGCGTTGTCACAGCATCGCGGGACGGAACGGCGCGTGTTTGGGATGTGAGCAGGGGAAGAGAACTCATAGCTCTCCGCGAACACCAGAAGGAGATCACCTACGCCGCATTCAGCCCCAATGGGAAGCGAATTGTGACCGCTTCCGCAGATGGGACGGCGCGAGTGTGGGACAGCGCTCCATTTCGTGAGCGCTACTCAGCAGCTGAGTCGATGCGAAAGGCGCTCCTCAGTCTAAAGCCACGCCTGGAGGCTGCGATCGCGGCTGGAGTTCCTCTTGATGCAATTGCTAACTCCATTCGCTCAGACTCATCGCTCCGCGAGGCGGAGCGGATTGCCTCATTGGCACTGATCTATGATCGCATGGAGCGTGTCTATCATGAGTCGCAGGAGAAGATTATTCTCGCGGACGCGGAACAGCATTTTGCTCACCGTGAGGCTTGGAGGTTACTAACGAATGCCACGTCGACAACGAGTGACATTGTGCGCGCCACTGATCTCGCGGCTAAGGCTGTCCAGTTTGACAACAAGAACGCTGCGTATCGGCGCACGCTAGGCGCCGCAATGTACCGGCAAGGGAAGTTCGGGGAATCTCTGTTGCTGGTCGAGGAGAGCGAAGCCTCACATCGGGCGAAGAACATTGATTCTCCAGCTGACTGGGCGCTGCTCGCGATGATCCACTCCAAGCTCGATCAACGCGAGAAAGCGATACGAGCTCTTACTCGTGCGCGAGAGCTTGCTGCTTCGGAGTTCTACAGAACTGTCGACGTCGTCGTCCGGCTCCTCGCCGAAGCCGAGGCCGTCGTGAAAGAAGCCTTCCCGGAGACCTCGCGGTGAGCGACGCTGACGCATCCAAACAATCCCAGCTGCTGCTGGAACTGTACGATCAGCTCCGCGCTGCTGCGCAGCGCCAGATGGGAGCTGAGCGGGCGAGCCACACGCTGAGTGCTACGGCGCTTGTCCACGAGGCGTATTTGCGGATTGCAAATCATCGCGAGGTCCCGATCGAGGAGCGCGCTCACTTTTATGCCGCCGCCGTGGAGGCGATGCGGCGCGTGCTGCTCGACCACGCCCGCGCACGCGGACGAAACAAGCGCGGCGGAGAGCGCGGGCGCGTGTCGCTCGACCTTGCAGCGCCGGCGGCCCTTACAGAAGAGCTCTGCTCCGACGACCTCGAAGCGCTCGACGCAGCTCTCGCGCGCCTGCAGGAACACGACGCGCGCGCGGCGCAGGTGGTCCGCATGCGCTTTTACGCCGGCCTCGGCACCGACGAGGTGGCCGCGTTGCTCGGCGTCTCGCCCCGCACGGTAAAAAGTGATTTCGCCTTCGCGCGCGCGTGGCTTCTTCGCGAACTCCAGCGCAGGGGGACTTGAGGCAGGAGTAACGGAAACTGACTCCAGCCGGGCATTGAGTCGCGGGCTTGCAACTGCAGGGTTGGTTTCTCGTCGCGAGCTCCGCACGAAGTCCGGTATGGGGTGGTGGGTCTTGCAGCGATGGAACCCAGGGCTCCGTTCCGAGCCCACGCTTGACGTGAGTCCGGGAGTGGCCGTTACACTCAACGAAGAGTTCGTGACCCTCGGTGTGTATGCCTAGCCCCCGTGATGCCACGTCGAGCTGACCTGGCGTCCATGGTCCAAACGCAAAGGTGTCTTCATCGTGCGACATACTCCAGAACAAGTCAAAGCAGCGCTTCAAAAGTGCCGAGCATTCACAAATCGAGATCAGATCCCGACGGGGCCGCTACCGTCGTATACGTATCTCGTCAAATTATATCATCTCGAGTACAGACATCACAACGACGAGTGGATCTATCTGGAGGCACACGCGAACCAAGACGCGTACAAGCCCGCTGCAGAGAGCCAGTATTGGTATCGATCAATGACCGAGAAGGAGTTTGATAGGCTTAAGTGGAACAACCGCTTCCACGGAAACTCTTATGGCGGGATTGCTCCATATCGAGCATATGTTCGAGGCTACTTCACGAATGACTCCGACGGTTGTTATATTGTAGAATTCAAGACTCCATCCGCCGGCTTCCTGTACCAGGAATTTGTGAAGCGAAAGGCGGAGTGGGGAGATGTCAAATCAGAAGGTGGCGGAACCTACGGGCTTGGACCCACGGGACATGGCGCTGGATCTGCTGGCGCAGAATTCAATCGACTCCTCGCGTTGCGCACAATTACCTGGGAGGTTGTCGACATGAAGATCAGCAATAGACTGGCTTAGAAGTTGAGCAGAACTTTCTCCGAACCACGCTAGTCCAGCCAATCCTTATCTTTTAGCTTCTTCGGCAAATAGTCCGTCGTCAGGTATCGGAAGTCCTTGTTGGCGAGAGCGTCGAGCTCGTACTTCAGGCCGCTGCGCAGCATGAGGTCGATCTCCGTCTGCCACTCTTTCTTCTGAAACCACTGATAATTCTTGATCTCCTTCGCGCGCGCGATGTCTTTGTCGTTGAGCTTGATGCCGACATTGCGCGGTAGCCCGTGGTTCTGCGGATCGCGGCTCGAGAGCCCGATGAACTTCGCGTCGGGGATCGCCATGCGCATTGACTCGAACGCCAAATTGATCGAGCCCTGCTTCACGACCGAATAGATGTAATATCCCCACGGATCGTTATCGACGAGCACATAGACCGGAAGCTTGTACTCGTCGTGGAGCCGGCGCGCGAGCCGGCGCACGCCGCGCGGCGGCTGCCCGTTGCCCGTCAGCAGCACACAATTCCAGCGCTTCCAGAATTTGTCTTCGTTCAGCGCGTTCCACTGAGTGCCTTTCTCGATCAGCAACACGAAATCGGCCGTGCAGCGTTTGATGCGGATCTCCTCGGGTTCCACGATCGACGGCACCGCGTAGCCGCCCTTGCCGAGGCGCGCGCAATCGATCGTGTCGCCGTCGTCGACGATCGTCATCGGACCAACGAGCGTGCCCGCCGCTTCGGCGCGCACGTGCAGCTCCTCGCGCAGGCACTCGAGCGTCACCTCCAGATCCTCAATGATCGGATCGCTCTCTTCCTGGCCGTCGAACGTGTTCTCGTTGCTGTCCGCAATCGTGTGCTTCGTTCTATAATAAATCTCTCTGAGCGATCGCGAGAGCCCTTCGCGCTGCAGCACCGAGAGCGCATCGCCCACCAGCACCGTTTGCATGAATTTCTTCGCCGTGCCGAGGTTGAAGAACGTCCGCTCCGTTTTGTTGCCTCCGAGCTCGATCACGCGCGTCTTCTTGCTGAACTCCACGTTCGACAGCGCGCGCACGGGAATCTTGAGAACGGGGTCGGCGCCGTCGCGGGCGGCGTCGATCACGTTGTCGGCGAGGCTGATCAGAAGCTCCTCGACGTCTTTCGAGCTACGGGCCTTGCGGCGGATGGGCGTGGTCATGGCGTGTCGAATACGGTCGCGGGTGAGAAACGGCGGCGCGGAGAATCGCGGCCCACGCGCGGAGGTTCAAGGCGTCCGGCCGGAATCCGCGTGTCAGGACCCGCGCTGAAGTAGCCTAGGCGCAGCACCCGCCGCCATGTCTTCCCTCGAGACCCCGCGGCTTCGCCTGCGCGAGTTCTGCTTGGGCGACGCGCCTTTCATCCTCGAGCTCGTGAACGAGCCGGCGTGGCTCCGTTTCATCGGCGAGCGCGGCGTGCGCAGCCTCGCCGACGCGCGCGAGTACCTTCGCGCCGGCCCTCTCGCGAGCTACGCGCGGAACGGCTTTGGCCTCTGGCTCGTCGAGCCCGCGGGCGGCGGAGAGCCGCTCGGCATGTGCGGCCTCATTCGGCGCGACGAGCTGCTCGACGTCGATCTTGGATTCGCGTTCCTCGAGCGGCACCGCGGCCGTGGCTACGCGCTCGAGGCTGCGCGCGCCTGCCTCTCCCACGGTTTCCGCGGCTTCGGTTTGCGACGAATTGTGGCAATCACAGATCCCGAGAACGCGCCGAGCATCGCGCTCCTCGAGAAGATTGGTATGCAGCGCGAGGGGAGCGTGCGGCTTCGTCACGACGACAAGGAGCTCTTACTTTTCTCCTCAGTCTCCGTCGCGGAAGCCCAAGAAGACTGAGGAGAGCGTCGAGCGATTGGTGACTGCGCAGCGCGCGCGGCATGAATGGGACGCCGTAGGGCGCGGGCATGCCCGCGACGATCTCGGGCGCGCATGCGCGCCCGGATGAAGAAACCGGTTCCCGATTCCGTACTCGCGCCCGATGTGTAACGGCGCGGGGCAAGCCCCGCGGAGATTGTTCGGCGCAAGCGCCGACCCTACGGCAGAAATTTGTTATCTTGCCGAAATCCGATGATGCACAAATGCCGAGGTGCGAGGCATCCATGGGACGCCGTAGGGCGCGGGCATGCCCGCGACGATCTCGGGCGCGCATGCGCGCCCGGATGAAGAAACCGGTTCCCGATTCCGTACTCGCGCCCGATGTATAACGGCGCGGGGCAAGCCCCGCGGAGATTGTTCGGCGCAAGCGCCGACCCTACGGCAGAAATTTGTTATCTTGCCAAAATCCGATGATGCACAAATGCCGAGGCGGGGGGCAAGCCCCGCGGAGATTGTTCGGCGCAAGCGCCGACCCTACTTTTTCCCTTTGCGCTTGGGCGGCTCGTCGTCGCCGAAGAGAGAGGGCGTCGAGCCGCCTTTTGTGCCCTTGCCGCCCTTCTTCGTCGGCGCCTTCGCAGGGCCGGCGGCCTTCGCCGACTTGGGAAGGGGTTTCAGCGCGCCCGGGATCAGCTCCGCCTGGTGTCCCGAGTTTTCTGGTTCCGCGGCCGCCGCCTCCGTCGCGGGCGCCGCAGCGTCGCCACCGCCCGCCGTCGGCGCCGCCAACATCGTCGGCACGGCACCTTCCGCGCCCTCGGGAGTCACCACAATCACGTGCTCGCGCCGCTCCTCCTCCTCGCGCTTCTTGCGCAGGATGCGGTCGGTCTCTTCGCCTCCCGTGCGATCCTCCGCAATCTTCTGTAGCTGCTTCTTAAGCCGCTCGACGCTGATCTTGCCTTTCTTGAGACGGCCGCACGCCTCGGCGACCTCCTCAATATAAAGCGCAAAAATATTTCGGCGCTTCCACTCCGTCTTCGCGTGCTCGCGCTTGCGGATATAGGTGCCAAGCCGGCGACCGGCCTCCTGCAGCGCCAGCTTGATCTCCTTGCGGATCTCGTCGTAGTCGGCGATCGCTTCCTTGCTTTCGCTCGTGAACGGCACCCAGGCCGAAGCCATATGCACAAAAACGACGAGCGGTCCCTGAGGAAGCGCGCCGCGCGACTGCGCCAACCCATAATTCTTCCAGTCGGTCTCCACAACCGCCTGGAACGTGCAGCACGCCGACTGTTGATACAGAAGCGGCACGCGGTTCGCGTAGCGGATCACGCGCCCCTGCTCCTGCGAGCCATCCTCGTGCGACTCCTCGCCCTCGGCGAGCGGCTCCTCCTCCACCGGCGTCTCCTTCTTCTTCGCAGCTGGGTCGCTGCCGAAGGCGATGCCTACTTCGATCACGAAGGGATTTCCGCGATAGACCGAAGGCGTGCGCGTGACCGCCGTGTAGAACTCGCCGCGGATCTGCTTGTAGAGACCCGCGAGGATCGAATCCTCACCAATCGGCGAGAGGCAGTCTGTCGGCGGCGCCATCACTTTTGCGTTCTGCAGCGCTGCATAGAGGCGCTCGCCGTCGGCTCCCACCACATCTCTCGGCCGCATATCATGCTTGAGCTTGGCCGCCGCGCACACCTCCTCCGCGAGGCGCTGGCTCACGCGCGAGAACTCCGTCGAGAGGAATCCCGAGAGCCACCGCGATTTTGTATCCTGTAACATCTTGAGCATCATGCCGAGCTCGATCCCGTAGGGATGCGGCATGATCTCCTTCGGCGCCCGCGGCAGCTCGCCCACGCCGCGACGGAAGTTCACCGTCGGCCCGTCCGGCGGCTCATAGATGAACTCCACATGCGGATTCGCGATCGACGAGAGTTCCAAATACTCCTCCACCGAGGCGCGCCCGCGCTGAAACCGCCCCTCCAGCTCGATCGAAACCTGCGTGCCCTGCGGGTGCGGCCAATCCTCGAGTTTCTGCTCGTCGAGGATCATCGGCTCGTTCTTTTGTGTATTGATCTGAATCGCGAGCGAGTAGGCCGGCCGCGACGGCGAGGTGCGCGAGATCACGCGCACCGGCTTGCCGGTCGTGAGCTGGCCGTACATGCCGGCCGCCGAGATGCCGATGCCCTGCTGGCCGCGCGACTGGCGCAGCCGGTGGAACTTTGAACCATACAGAAGCTTCGCGAAGACCTTGCCGAGCTGGTCCTTCACAATTCCGGGTCCGTTGTCCGTCACCGTCACGCGGAACCGGTCGGCCTGCGCGGGCGGCGGCGTCGTGCCGTCGCGCCCGGGAATCACCTCAATTTTCACGCGCACCGTCGGCAGGATCCCCGCTTCCTCGCAGGCGTCGAGCGAATTGTCGACGGCCTCCTTTACTGTGGTCAGCAGCGCCTTGCGCGGGTTGTCAAACCCGAGCAGGTGGCGGTTTTTTGTGAAAAACTCGGCGACGGAGATCTCCCGCTGCTTCGACGCCATTTGTTCGGCGGTCACGCGGGCGGGCTTCGCATTCGGTTTCGGGGACACGGCAGCGGGCGTCGCGGGCTTGCTCGCGACGGCGGTGGGAGACGATTCAGCTTTCGCCGGAGGCATCGCCGGAAGCTGCCGGGAGCGCCGGAGCGATACAAGGGACGAGGCGGGCCACCGCGCGCCCGCGTCGAAGGGGAGGAGATCGGAACTCGGTCGGCGTACTCTGCGTCCCTTCGCCATGGAACTGCCCTCCGCCGACCTGCTGCGCCGATGGCAGCGCGAGCACGATCTCGACGCGCTCGATGAGCTGTTGCGCTTCGAAGTCGCGCTCCTGCGCGAGCGGCTCCGGCGGCGCCGCGGTGATCGTGGCCGTTCCGCCACCGTGAGCGACGTGGCCCAGGAGGCCACCATGGCGTGGCTCGCGTCCAAGTCTTCGCCCGTCTTCGAGGAACCGGCGGCGCTGCGCGCCTATCTCCTGCGCGTGGCCAATCGCCTTCTGGTGCGCCGTTCCCGCGCCGTCGCGCGAGAGCGCGTCGCCCGGGGCTCCGATTCCCTCGATCGGCTTCCGAGCCCGATCGAGGAGCTCAGCGAGCCCCGTGAGGAGATGCGTCTCGCCATGGAGTTCCTGCGCCCCGAGGAGCGCGAAATCCTCGACCTCGTCTATGGGGACCGCCTCCGGTGCGACGAAGCCGCGCGCCGGCTCGGGATCACCCACGCGGCCGCGCGCA
Organism: Planctomycetota bacterium; assembly: GCA_016792805.1. GTDB lineage: Bacteria > Planctomycetota > UBA1135 > UBA1135 > JACQFD01 > JAEUHX01. The sequence continues at coordinate 19,907 of JAEUHX010000086.1, read as the reverse complement.
AGCGGCTCGAGCGCGCACGGCGTGCGCTGGCGGAGCGGATGAGCGCGTGGGCGCGCGTCGTGGCGCCGTTAGCGACGGCGTGAGGGAATCCCGAACCGGGCGCGTTCGCGGGCGGTGAGCTCGCGCGGCGATGTGGCGGCGGCGCGCGCCTCGATTTCGAAGGGACGCCACTGTCGCACCGTGCCGTCCTCCGAGCAGGAGATCACCGTCGTGCCGTCGTCGCTCCACTGAAGATGGCGAACACTCTTTTTGTGGAGCTCGAGGGAAACCCACAATTCGCGAAGTGTGCAATCATAGATTCGCACGACGCCGTCGCCCGAGCCGGCCGCGAGATGTCGCGAGTCCGGGCTGAACGCGGCCGCCAGATTCGCCGACTCATGGCCGGGGAAGGAGACGACGCGCGGCTCCGAGTCGCGGGATAAAAGTACGATCTCACTTCCCGACTCGACCAGCGCGAAGCGGCCGTTGGGGCTCGCCGCTGCGAGCCGCCGCGCCGTGGGAGGAAGTGGGATCTCGGCGATCGGCTGTAAGGATTCCCGATCGACGAACGCGAGTTGCTTCCGATCCTCATGGATCAGGAGCAGGGGAAGGGCCGGGCCGCCCGCGGCCGCGCGGATTTGTGCGATCGGGGCGCCGAGCTGCCTCGAGGTGGTCACGGCGCCCGACCGCACATCGCGCCGCTCGAGGGTGCCGTCCTCCAAGCCGAGCAGGAGCCACTCCTCGCTTGCGTCCCAGGAGACGCTGCGGACAGGAGCCTTCCCGAGCGGCACCGTGTGCGTCGCGCCACGCTCGAGGTCGACGAGTCGGAGCTCTCGGCCCGGCAGCACCATGGCCGCGCGCCGGCCGTCGGTGCTCAGCGCGGGATAGAGAGTTGGCTTCCTTGGAGAATTGTTCGCAAATACCAATCGGGCTGAGCTCGCCTCGAATTGTTGAACGAGCCCGGAAGTTGTGATAATTGTGAGATGCGCGCCGTCGCAGGCAAAGCGCGCGTCGAGGACTCCTTCGGGGGTCGGAAACCGGCGGAGCTCGGCGCCGGAGCGCGCGTCGAGGAGCGCGAGGGGCGCTCGCGTGCCGCCCGCCAGGATGCTTCGGCCGTCGGGGGCAACGCGCACAAAAGAGTGAGGTTCTCCGGCGCGATCGAAGCAGATGGACGCCGCTGGCGGCGTGATCGACCAGAGGCGCGCCGTGCAGTCGCCGTCGCCGCCTCCGGTGGCGAGCCGACGATCGTCGCGCGACCACGCCAGCGCGGTGACGGCCCCTTCGTGTCCGCGCAGCGCTGCGATCTCTGTGAGCTCCGGCAGCGCCCAGATGCGCACGGAGCGGTCGAAGGCGCTCGCTGCGAGGAGGCGGCCGTCGTGGGAGAGAGCGAGCGAGACGCCGGCTCCGGAGAAGCGGCGCGAAGCGAGCCTTGGCTCGCCCGTCTCGAGGTCGAACGCTCTCACAAATCCATCGGAGTGCAGCGTGACGAGCGTCGAAGCCGATTGGGACGCGGCGGCGCCGCGGAGGCTCGTGCCGCATTCGAGCGCCCGCTCGAGAAGCCCTTGCTCGGAGGCGAAGATCGCCACGGCGCCCGACGCGCACGCAGCGGCGATGCGGCGGCCCGTCTCGTCGAAGGAGATCTGTGTGATCGGCTCGTTCGGAACTGCGTCGGTAAGCCACAGAATTTGTTGCGATGAATCGAGGAGCGCCACTCGGCCGGATCTCAGCCCGACGGCGATGGCGCCGTCGCCGCGTATCGCGCACGACGACGCGCGCTCGCCCGCCGGCAGCGCCATCTCCGCGGCGGATCCGTCTTTTGTTGAGATCGACCGAAGGACGCCGAACCGATCGGCTACCAGGGCGCGCTCGCCGTCGGGGGAGATATGTGCATCCGACGAGCGCGCGCTCGGCCCTTCGAAGCGACGGAGCGCTGTCGCCGTTCGAGAGTCAAACTGGCAGAGTGAGCCCGCCACCGAGAGAAGAGTGATATTCTCCTGCGCATCGAAGCCCACAGATCTCACGGGGCCGTCGGCGCAATCCACCGTGAGCAGCTCCCGATTCTCCTCGAGGGCGCGCGCAAGTGCGGAGCGGCCGAACGGCGTCGGCGTTTTGTGGAGACTCTCACGGGCGAGCAGCAGCGCGAGTCCTGGGGCATTGGCGATCGACAACGACGACTGCGCGGCAAGCCGCTGCGCGTCGGCGCTGTCGCGCTCCGCGGCGAGCACCGCACGATAGTTGAGCTCCGCACCAATGCTCCACGTCGCCGCAGAGGCGGCCGTGGCGGCGAGCGCTGCCCCCAAGATCGCCACCGCTCGATTCCGCAGACACCATCGGGCTGCGCGCCGCGGCAGCGATCCGGGGCGCGCCCGCACAGTGCGCAGCTCGGCCAGCGCCGCAAGATCCTCACCCATCTCCGCGGCGGATGAGTATCGATCCTCCGGGCGTCGCTCCAGCGCCCGCAGCACAACGGCCTCTAAGTCGGCCGGCAGATCGCGGCGCAGCTGCCGCGGGGGAGGCGGCGCACCGCGCTGAATCGCCCGCGCGAGCCGCTCCGGTGTCTCGCCCTCGAAGGGGAGACGACCCGTGAGAGCTTCGTAGAGCGTCGCGCCGAGAGCATACACATCCGAGCGCGCATCCGCGGCGCCGCCGCGCAGCGTTTCCGGCGCCGCATAGGGTAAGGATCCACAAAAAGTGGCGGGCCCTTTCTCACTCGAGTCCTCCAACTCGCCGGCGAGGCCGAAGTCGAGCAGCACCGCGTACCCGTCCTTGTGGATGCGCACGTTCGACGGCTTTACATCGCGATGCACAATTCCCTGCTCGTGCGCGTGGGCCAGCGCCGCGGCGATCTCGCGTGCCCACGCGACGCAGCGCGAGGCGGGGAGCGGAGTGCCGCACGCGCAGGCGGCTGCGATAGCCTCATCGAGCCCGCACCCGGGCACATGCTCCATGGCAACAAATGCGAAACCGTCGGACTCGCCGGCGTCGAGAACGGCCACCGCGTTGGGATGCCGCAGCCGCGCGGCTGCGCGCGCCTCCTGCACAAATCGCCGCCAACGTCCCGATCCGGCGTCCTCATCGCCCAGGAGCTTCAGCGCCACAAGCCGCCCGATCGGCTCCTGCTCCGCGAGGATCACCTCCGACGTGCCGCCCGAGCCGATGCGGCGCAGCAGTCGGAAGTTACTGATGCGCGCCGCCGGAAGCGCGCGGTCGGCCGGCCTGCGCGGTGCGCCTGCCGTCGGCGCCACCGCATTTGACTCCATGGCGGCCCGCGCCGATGCGCGGCCGTCGCCCTTGCCGGAGGCGAGGGCGGAGAGCCAAGCTTCGAAGGCATCGGCGAGGGGATCGGCGGAGGGCACCTACGGAGGAACCGCCTGAGCCCGATTTCGACGTCACACGGAAAATTCGGGGCGCCTTTGGGAGGCGGAGCGGAAATCCATGACCCCCACCCCTTCGTACGCTTCGCTACTCCAGGGCCCCATGGCCGGCGCGCCGGCCGCACCCCAAAGTCCGGTCGATCGCGGCGAGCTCCTGCTAAGAAAGCTGCTCGCGCGGATCACCTTCGGGCCGCGTCCGGCGGAGCTGATCCAGGCGCAGCAGCTCGGCTACCACGGATTCTTAGAAATGCAGCTCGCGCCGGCGTCGATCGACGACTCGGCCTTGGACGCGCAGCTCGCTGCGAGCTATCCCGAGGTATTTCTTACGTCGGCACAATTGTGGGCATACTCGGGCGAGGCGGTCATCCCCGTGCTCCAGGATGCCACGATCCTGAGAGCGCAAAAGAGCAAGCGGCAGCTCTACGAACGTGTCGTTCAGTTCTGGAATGATCACTTCAATATTTACGCCGGGAAGCCGAGCGTCTGGAATCTGCTGCTGCCGTTCCATCAGGGAATCATCCGCCAGCACGCGCTCGGAAAGTTCTCGGACCTCCTGGGAGCCGTGGCGCAAGGCCCGGCGATGTTGCATTATCTTGATAATCAACTGAGCATTGCCGGCTCGCCCAATCAGAATTATGCGCGCGAGCTCATGGAGCTCCACACGCTCGGCGTCGACAACGGCTACACCCAGGCCGACGTGATCGCGGCCGCGCGATGCCTGACAGGCTGGGGATACAAATCCTTCGGGAGCGGCGTTGGCGCTGGGACGTATCACTTCAGCGCCGCGCTCCACGACAACGGCGCGAAGAACGTGCTCGGCCTGTCGATCCCATCGGGCGGAGGAATTCAGGACGGGCTCACCGTGGCGGCGGCGCTCGCGAATCATCCCAATACCGCACACTTCCTCGCAGGGAAGCTCTGCCGATGGTTCCTCGGCGAGGAGGTCCCGGAGTCGCTGGTGGCGTATGTCGCTTCGGTGTATCTGGCGTCGGGCACCGATCTGAAGCAGGTGGTGCGAGCGATCCTGCAGCCGCAGAACGTGCTCGCCGCGAAGCGCAAGCTCAGGAGGCCGTTCCACTCTTTTGTGGCTTCGATGCGCGCGATCCCGACGACGCTGAACGGCCCGGGTGGACATCACCGGCGAGCGCGGTTTGCGTCGGCGGGCGATCTCCCGTTCGACTTTGTGACCCCGAACGGACCTCCGGACACGTTTCAGCAGTGGTCCGACCTGATGCTGCCGCGATGGAACTTCAATACCGAACTCACCGACGGGGTGATCTGGGACACGGTGGTGAATCTGAATAGCTTCTTCGCCGGCAAGACGACGGCTCAACAGGTGATGGACCACATCGACGCGGAGCTCTTCCTCGGCGCCATGCCGAGCGCACAGAAGCAAGCTCTCTTGTCATTCTTGAGTGTCAATCCTTCGAACTCGACGCGGCGCAAAGAGACTCTCGCGCTCGCACTCTCTTCTCCCGCCTTTCAGTGGATGTAACGGAGCCAACATGGAAACCTCCAAGCAGCGGCCGTCGCGGCGGGCATTCTTGAGTGGCATGGCGGGCGGTGCGCTTGCGGCAGCCGGCACCGGATGGCTCCCGCGCGTGGCGCTCGCCTCACCGTCGCGCGCGGCAGGGGTGGAGCGCGACGTTCTTGTTGCAATTTTTCTCCGCGGCGGATCCGACGGGCTTGCGCTCGTGCCTCCGTACGGAGACCCGGGATATTTGACTGCTCGCCCGACGCTGGCGGTGCCTTCGCCGACGAGCGGCTCGCCGAACGCGGCGATCGACCTCGATGGATTCTTTGGATTCCATCCGGTGCTCGCCCCGCTGATGCCAGCTTATGTGACAAAGCGGCTTCTCGTGGTGCACGCGACCGGGCTGCCGGTGGCGAACCGATCGCACTTCGAGAAGGAGCGGCTCGTGGAGACGGCTGACCCGGCGGGGCTCGTGGCGAGCGGCTGGATCGCGCGACATCTGCAGAGCGTGGGCTCGACGGTTCCGAACTCACTTTTGCGAGGAATCGGCGTGCGCACGAGCTCACCGCACTCGCTTTCGGGTGCGCCGAAGACGCTCCCCGTGCCGGTGCTGGAGGCGTTCGGCCTTGCGGGGTCGGCGGCCACGGAGACCGAGCGGCGCGCAACGCTGCAGCAGATGTATGGTCTTCCGGGCGAGCCACTCGGCAAGAGCGGGCTCGACACGCTCTCGACGATCACGCTGCTGAAAACGGTGAACTTTGCAGGATATGTGCCTTCGAACGGCGCGGTCTATCCGACGACGGGCTCTTATGGTGCGTTCGGGCGTGCGCTGAAGTCGACGGCGGCGCTCGTGAAGGCGCAGGTCGGCGTGGAGGCGATCGCGATCGACCTCGCCGACTGGGACACGCACGGAACGCAGGGCGTCTTCAGCGGGACCTTCCAGCAGCTGGCGACCGCGCTGGCGCAGGGGCTCGCGGCATTCGATGCCGATGTGTTGCAATCGCCTTCAGCGCCGGGCGTGACCGTCGTGGTGGTCTCCGAGTTCGGCCGGACGGTGCGCGAGAACGGGAGCGCCGGCACGGACCACGGCTACGGAAACGCCATGTTCGTGATGGGCCGATGTGTGGACGGAGGGCGCGTGCTGACGAGCTGGCCCGGGATCGCCGCCGCACAGATGTTCCAAGGGCAGGACCTCGATGTCACGATCGACGTGCGCGATGTGCTCGCGGAGATTGTGGATCGAAGGCTCAATAATCCGAATGTGGCATCGGTATTCTCGGGATATGTTGCGAACTACCCCGGTGTGACGCTCTGCTGAGAAGCGGAGAGCAAGGAGACTCAATCACTTTCGGATCGAGCCGGCGGCGGCACGCGTCGGTCTCGGCGTAGGCAAATCCATGAACCTCTCGCGCGGAGCCGCCGTCCCCACGGCGGTGTCCGTCCGATGTCCGTCGCCTGCGCCGCGGCCAGCGAACGACGCTTGCGTGCAGCCATGTCTTCCACGCCGCCGCCGGCCGATCCGTTTTTGTTGTGTGCGAACCGGCCCGCGGCGCGATATCAACGATCGCGCTGTTCCCGCGCGGGGCGCGCCCCGCAAATGTTCACGGATGTGGGCGCCGTGCTCCGGTGCCGTTAACAAGAATCCGGCCGTCGAGCCCGTTGCCGCCGCCATTTCGACGAATCTCGCTGAGCTCGTACGCGAAGAGCCGCATTTGTTCATCGAGAGAGAGCACCGACCGATCGATCTCGAAAGCCCACGAAAGCCGCATCGTCACCGACGCCACTACGGGGAAGTTCCCCGTTCCCGAGTCTCCCTTGAAGACGGCCGACTTGACCCACGGTTTCTCCGCGCCAGTCGCGTTGTCGGTGTACGCAAGCGGCGGCACCAGAATGATGCGGTGCTCGATGGGAGATATGTACACATAGCGAATCTCCCAATTCGAGGCGCTCACGAGCTTCAGCGGTCCGGCGTCCTGATAAGGAGGTATCGGGTTCCCCACGGCGTTCGTCGGAGGCCAGTTAACATTCAGATCCATCAGCCGCGATTCCATGGCGGCGCGCACATCCGCCATGCTCGGATAGACCCGCGGCGCCATGAGGAACGGAAACGACACCCACGCGTCTCGGAGATCAATTGTAAAGACATTCAAGATCTCGTTCGAGATCTCGCGATCGAACGTGTCTCGCTCCTTCAGCGATCCGCTCAGATAATTGATTGCATTGTCGAACTTGTACGACAGCACGAGGCTCGCGAATGTCATCGGACTCCTCCTAAGCAGAGAGGTCAGGGGCTTAGCAGCCTGTTAGGGAACAGCAGGAGCCCGCCACGCTAGCCGCGCACGCGCCGTTACGGCGCTGCACTTTTCGCGCAGCGGAAGCCCACATCGACGCTGCCTTTGTCCGCCAGCGCCGCGAGGCTGACATCCAAACGAAACCCAGTGGGGGAATCGAACCAAGATCCGCCTTTGAACACTCGTAGCTCGCCGAGCCACGCGCCCGTCGGCAGTACGTGGGGCGATTCCGTCCATTCGCGGACGTTTCCAAAGAGGTGCGAGACGCCGTCGGCGCTGCGCAGCTCGGGGCAGCTTCCGACCGGCAGCGTCCACCGCTCGTACTCCTTCAGCCGGTCTTCCGTCGCATAGTCGGCGCGAGCCCCGTTCAGCCACGGAGCGCAGGTCCCCGACGGCTGCGTGCCGGGCGCCCACGGCCAGAGCCGCCCGTCCGTGCTGCGCGCCACGCGCTCCCATTCGTGCATCGTCGGCAGCCGCTTTCCTGCCCAACGCGCGTACTCCTGAGCTTCATGAAACGTGACCCCGGTCACCGGGCGATCGTCCAGCAGAACATCCTCCCGCAGAGTCATCGGACGCCGTGCTCCCGTCTCTGCGACGAACTTTTTGTAATCTCCGTTCGAGACCTCCGCCGCATCGATCCAGAATTCCGGAAGTGTAATTATGGTCTTCGCGAGAAATGAATTCGGATGAGACTCGGCCCCGAATGTGAAAGGCTGCGAGCTGATTCTTATCATTCCCGAACGCACGACCGAGGCGGTGTTTCGAATAATCGCGTTGAAGTCGCGAGCGCCCTCGCCGTCCTTCAGAAGCTCCGTCAGCTCGGCGAATCCCTCTCCAGGCACGTCCACCACAAATCGGTAGGCGCCGGGCTCCAGCCGTGTGTTGGCCGGCGCCAGGCCGAGCTCCATCGGCGCACCGAGGGAGCGCCCCTTCGTCGCATCGAACGGAATTGCCTTCACGCGGGCTCCCGGCAGCTCACAGCGGATCGTGACGCGCACGCGGCGGTCGGGCTCAAGCGCCTTCGCGAGCGCAAATCCACCGACGCCGAGGGCACCGAGCGCTGCGGCGCCGATGGCTGCCTGCCGGCGATTGCGCCCGAGCCATCGCGCGGCTCGGCGCCGCAGCGACGGCGCCTTCGCCCGTACCGCTTCGTGCCGCAGGAAACGCCGCAGATCCTCCGCAAACTCTGCTGCCGAGGAGTAACGATCCTCGCGCGCTTTCTCGAGCGCCTTCGTGCACACAAGCTCAAGATCGAGCGGCACGCGAGGATTCACGTCACGGAGCTTTCGGTGCGGACGGAACGAGATGGCGTAGAGCACTTCCGCCATCGTTCCTCCCTCAAACGGAAGATGGAGCGTCAGCAGCTCATATAGGACCACGCCAAGCGAGAAGACGTCCGAACGGTGGTCAATTTGTATACTCTTTGCGAGCGCCTGCTCGGGACTCATGTAGTACGGCGTTCCCGCGACCCGCCCCTCGACAGTGAGCGAAGGCTCATTGTGGTCTTTTGCGAGTCCGAAGTCGGAGAGCTTCGCGTGACCGTCCGCGGTGAGAAGGATGTTCTGCGGCTTCACGTCCCGATGAACCACGCCGACTCCGTGGGCGTGGGCCAGCGCGTCGGCCACTTCCGCAACGATTCTGACCGATCGCTCGATGTCAATCATCTTGCGTTGGGGCTCCGGGAGACGCTTCGCGTTCACCGACGATTCGCCGAGCTGCTGGCGCAGCCGCTCCAGATCCTTCGCGAGCGAGCCTCCAGAGACATACTCCATTGCAATATAATGTTCACCGCCGGCCGCTCCGCGCGCGTAGACCTGCACAATTCCCGAGTGATTGAGCTTCGCTCCGGACGTGGCCTCGCGCCGAAAGCGCAGCAGGCCGAGGTCTTCCTCCGAATGCACCGCGTGCAGCACCTTCAAGGCCACATGCCGCCGGAGCGACGGCTGCCACGCCAAATAGACGGCGCCGCCGGTGCCGCGTCCGAGCTCCCGCAGGATTCGAAATTCGCCAATTTTCCGAGCCGCCTCGTCTGATTCGTCCGTTTCGCGCCCTGCCTCCATATCCGCCAGGAATTGATGCGCGCGGCAGCGCTCGATGAGTTCCTCCCGGATCTCCGGCGGCGCCTGCGCCGCGAACTCCTCGGGCGTGAGCCCAGGGCGTTCTGTGAGCGCCGCAAGAAAGCGCTCGACCCAGCCTTCGAGCGGATCGCTGCTCGCTCCTTCATTCGGATTCCCTGTAGGGTCGCGGTCCGGGCTCATGGCGCTGTTCGTAGGGGTTCGCGATGCGGCAATGGAAAGGCGGCCCTGGGTGCGATCGAACGAAGAGTTTCGCCGGGGGGGTGCCTCTTGGCGAGCGTCGCCGCGTCGCGATCCAAAGGCGCGCCTCCCCGGGAATCCAATGCGAACGCGAGAGCGGAGTAGCGTCGCGCACGATTCGCCGCCCCTCCGCGACATCCATCTCTTCGAGGATGACCCGGCCGCTGCGCCTAGCTGCCCTCGGCAGGAGTCCTCCGAGCTGGACGCGGGGCTATTCCGCGATCTCATCTTGGGGCCGTCTCCCTGTAACTTCTTGCTACGTTTGCGGCAGTCCGTCTCGATCTCACGAAAAATACGCGCGCTCGCAGTGCGCAGCATGTGTGCAAGCGCTTGGCGCACTTCTGCCACGGGCAATTAGCCCTTGAGCGCCTGGTGGATCACTTCTCCGAAATGTGAATAAGGGCGATGGGACGGGGCTCTCCATGTGAGATAGGAGTGGACTGCGATCCCTGTGTTCGAAAGATCAGGCTCGTATGCCATAACACCACTTCTGGAACGGCCGTGGTCGAAGGACTGCTTGCCACGCTCGCTGCGCGCGCATTCCATTGATGGGTTGACGCCGTTACCGACGAGGGGTTCAATACTCCATGTCTCGGCAGCTGGCATGGCGCCGGCCGCCATTCGGAGTGCCCCCATGCTTCAGCCCAACGACCGTAAGTCCAGAGAGAGAGAGAGAGAGAGAGACTTATGACTGCGGCACGCTCGTCGGGAGCCTGCCGGCTCGCCCGCTCGGCCTCCTGTTAGCCACGTTGGCTTTGGCCGCCATGGCGGAGGCTCAAACCGCTCCCCCTGCGGCGCCCGCGAACCCGCCTGTGAAGGTGCATGCGGCTGGAATCGACCGAATCTGGGCGAAGGACAAGGATTCGCTTGGAGGAATCGTGGAGATGCAGTCGCCGGGAGCGCAATTTGGATCCTCGGCGGGAGTCGGAGACGTGGATCTCGATGGCAATGACGATCTGCTTATTTCTGCGATTAATGAAAATGACGGCAGTTTCAATGCGGTAGGACGTGCGTATGTGTTTCGCGGCTCGCCGCAACAGCCGCTATCCGCCGATCCACGGCGCCTCACGCCGAGCGTCCTTGACGACGGCCAGCAGATGGGACAGAGGGCGCTCGTTGTTGGGCATCTCGGGACGACCACGGCGCCGCTGCCAATATTGGTCTTCGTCCCCTCATCGGATCGAGATCTTGTTCCTGCCTCGAACGACGAGGTGGGAGCTTTGGATGCGTTTCGGCTCACTGGTCAATCTGGCGAGGAACTCTCAGTGTTTCCTTCAGGTGGCTTGCGGCCTGCCCCTGATCCAGGCACGGGTCAGGTGAACGGCAAGTTCTTTGGCAACTGCATCAAACTAGCCGACTTGGATGGAGACGGTCGGAGAGACCTCATTGTTGGAGCGAGTCGATCCGAGGCGAACGAAGGGCGTGTTTATGTTTACTGGTCGGTTCATGATCCCGTGAATGCACCGCTTGGAATCAATTTTGCGAATCCACTCGTGACCATCATTCGCCGACCCCAGGGATTTGGGTACGTTCCTGCGAAAGGAGACTTCGGCTTTTGGATCGATGCCGGAGAATTCGGTGATTCGACTTTGGGCGAGGAACTCATCGTAGCGGAGCCGAGCTGGCCAAATGATCGTACTGTGAATCAAGACATGTTTCGGCGCGGGCTCGTCTACCTCTTCCGAGGAGGGACGATTCCCAAGCCAACGGTCGCCAATCCTGTGATCATGGTGACGCCCAGCCCTGGATCAAACGCGCCCCTACAGATCTTGACGGTCTCGCACTTTGCGAACGTCGGTAAGTTTAAGGAGAATTTCGGATTCTATCTCTGGGTGATGGACTGGACTGGTGACGGGATCCAGGATCTCATCGTTCATGGAGAGAGCACGGACTGGCCTGGTCCGGTCCCTCCGGCTGCTGGCGGCGCAGGGGCGCTTTACCTCTACAAAAACATCTGGGGGCCTCAATCTGGAGGCAATATCGTGAGTGTTGACGCGGACAAGATTGTCTTCAGCGAAGACCCCCAGCTGAACGCGCGATTCGGAAAGAGCGTGATTCGTGTGGAGGGGTGGAAGGACCTTACCAATCCAGGTAGCCCGGTCTCTAAGCCTGCCCTGATTATTGGTGACTCAGACGCCCCATACATTCCTGCCTCGGGGTCGCCTGTGCTGGGCTGCGGCCAGCTGGAGCTGATTTTCCTCGACTATCTCGCGAACCCGAGCCTCCCATTTATTACACCGGCTCCGGCCTCCTGGAGAGTTCCCAACACTTTCATGGATGACTTCGGGCTCGTGCAAGGACCCGAGCGGAGCGAAGTATTTGGCCGGTGGCTAGTTCAGGGAAACTTCAACTCCCTTCTTCCAGGCCCTCAGTTCGTCGCCACGAGCTCCGACCGAGATGTGCCCCCGCCGGCAGGTCCTCCAGCAAAGTACACCGACGCTGGCGGCGCCGCACATGTGAGGCAGCCATGATACCCGCGCTAGCTCGTTGCACGGCCCGCTGGTTCGCACGTATTTCTCCTTCAATTCTGGCCCTCTGCGGGAGTGGACTCTCCCAGTCCACAGTTCCAGCTCCTGCCTCGACCGTGAGTGACCAGGTACTCGTAGGAGTTGGATACAAGTTGCCGGGACAGCAGCCACCCTTTCCAGGGATTGTTGCGCGATTCAGCCGAAAGCTAAGATTGATTGGGAGCACGAGCCTCGGGCAAGAGTCGAGCCCGTTTTCAATGGCGGATTCGACTATTTCGGTCGACCCGCTTGGTCAGATTTGGTGCGACTCCGAATATGTTGTGCCGAATTCGAACCCGATTGTGATCGGCGCCAGCATCTATAGGCTCTCATCAAGCGGAGAGGTCCTCGGGGGCACAAAACTGAGTCATATGGCTCAATCTGTAGCTGCTACTTCGGGAGGTGGAGTGCTCGCATGGTCGCGAGCAATCAGCTCGCCGGCTTTGGGTCCTGCGTACCGCCTCTCAAATACGGGAGCGATCCTCTGGAGCAATTCGGCAGTCAATACTGGGATCGCGTACTCTTCACCTTGGCGATTCGTCCCAGATCGATTTGGTGGGGCTTGGCTTGGAGGGCAGACAGCATTCACTGGCTTCCGCCTTGGTCGAATCAATCGAGTGAAGCCCGACAACGGATCGGTGGATGCTTCCTTCGAGTTTCCAACAATTCCTGGAAGCACCATCGGTGCGGGGCTGGATCGACTGGAGCCGCATCCGAGCGGAGGAGTTGTTGCATTGTTGGGAGGCTACATTCCGGTTCCGCCTCCAGCCCTACCGGAGTTCCCTTCTGCGCTCGGCTGGTTCGACGGCTCAAGCCTGAGGGCGTTCGCCCCGCACCTCGCAAGTAGGCTTTGGCACCTCCGAGTTGAGATGGCGGGAACCGCACTGGCATTCAAAGATCCCACAATCGGTACTCACAATAAATTGGTGCGCGTCGACCTCGCGACGGGTTCGTTCCTCCGTGAGTGGACCCTCGGCGAGCATCCCTTCAACGTGTATGAGTTTGCGATTGGCCCGAGCGGCGAGGAGATCTATGGCCTAGCAATGGGTGGCTTCGGACCACAGCGGATGCTGATCAAATTCTCCTTGGTAACCGGCCAGCTATCCAAGATCCGACTTCATAACTTCTTCACGTCTCCCGCCTTTGGCCAGGGCGATCCCACAGGCCACACGCTGGCCACGGTGGTCGATCCCGCTGGGGATGCGGACCATGATGGCATCGCCAATGCTACAGAAGTGCGCTTTGGGTACAACCCCTTCGATGCCACGTCGCGCCCCGGAGGGCCGAAGGTTTATGTTCGAATCGAGCGGAACGCTTCCGGGCAGGGGCTTCGCCTCGGCGTCGATTTAAACGATCCAGACGGCGTCATGCACCCTGTCCAAGGGCTCGACTTCTCGACGCTACAGATCCTCATGGACGACCCGTCGGGAGCGGAGTTCGACGCGCTCCCGGCGCTGATTCCGCTACTTCAGTCGGTGCGCACCAATACCGATGGCACCATGATGAGCCTCGGGTTCGATCTCTCGGAGCTCCACGGTGCCGCAAACGCTGGGTTCACGGCCTCCATCCTCGACCGCACCGGCGCCCGCGGGTGGGATTGGCACAACGTCCCGAATCTATAAAGCTACTTCTCTCGCGCCTTACGCCACGCCGAGCTGTTGTTGCATTGCGGCGAGGTCGGCCGGCGCTTCCTTCACCAGCTCCTCGAGCGTGATCACGTCGACGGCGAGGCGCGAGAGCAGGAGCGGCGAGGCCTCCTCGGGCGGCACCTCTTCGTCGGGCAGCAGCCCTGCCGCGGCGGCGATCTTGTCGGCCAGATGCACACAATCTTCCTCTGACGCCGGCGCGTCCTCGACCACTTCGTGATGGGTGGTCACGCCGTTAGCCAAGTCTTCCGGCAAGCCGAAGGCGGCCAGCAGCGCGCCGCCGAGCAGCGCGTGGTCGGCGCCAAATGTTGCAAGCTCGGCCTCGCGGCGCGAGAGGCCCGCCGAGCGCGCCGCCTCGATCTCCTCCTGCAGCGCTTGCGTTTCTGTGCGGAGATACAATAAGCCGACGTCGTGGAGGATGCCGAGCGCCATGGCGCGGTCGCCGTCGAGTCCGACCCGCTGCGCCAGCTTGCGCGCGATCGACGAGACGGCGAGCGAATGCTCCCAGAGCGTCGCTTCATTGGCCGTCGTGGGAAGCGGCTTTGCGTGAAAGAACCGCTCCGCGGCGGCCGCCAGCACGGCACCGAAAAGTGCACGCTCACCAATGTAAAGAGTTGCGTGTGCAATGGTGCGAATCGGCCGCTTCGGCGAGAAAAGTGCACTATTGGCGAGAGCCAGCACACGCACGGCGAGCGCCGGATCGAGCTCGACGCAGCGCGCCACGTCGCACACGTCGTGGTCCGCCTGCTTCAGCACGCCGAGCACGCGCACGGCGACGGCCGGGAACACCGGAAGCTCATCGATGCGCGCCTGGACGCGCTGCTGCGGAGTCGGCCACGGATTCGCCACGGGCCCCTTTTCGGCCATCCGGCCACGTCCTGCTGAAGGCGCTACTCGCCGCCGAAGAAGGGGATCCAGCCGCGGCCGCCCAAGGCGAAGACGCCGGGGGAGCCCGCAACGCGCGCGAGGCCGAAGAGATCCTCCCGCCGAGAAAGCTCCACGCGCTCGAAATGGGCGCCGGAATCAGCCGTGCGCAGCGCCATGCCGTCGCGCCCGCAAACATAGGCGCGCCCCGGCCTGACGAAGGCCACCCCCGCGAGATCGCGGTCGGTGCCGGAGAGCGCCGGCGCCCAGCTCGCGCCGCCGTCGAGCGTGCGCAGCACCTCCCCGCGCGCGCCCACCGCGAGGCCGTGTCCCGCGTCGTCGAAAGCGATCGAGACCAGATTGGGGATCTCGCCGACGTCGACGCGCCGGAGCGCGCCCTCGCGTTCGGAAACATACAGAACGCCGAGCCCGCCGGAGCCGCCCGCAAAGAAGCGTCGATCACGAAAGCGCGCGGTGTCGGCGAAGAGCGCCGGTGCGAGCCCTTCGAATTGTGCGATCTCCCGCGCTTCCTTGCCGTCGGCCGTGCGAAGCGCGCTTGCGCGGCCTTCGCCGTTGGAGCCGAGAATCCATAGATGCTCGCCCTCGGCCGCCAATCGCACATATCGCCCAGGCATGCGCATCGACTCCGACCAGCTCCGTCCGCCGTCGGCGGTCGCGAAGAGCACGGCTCCGGACGTGGCGCCGTGGAGCACGAATCCGCGATCGGCGTCGACGAAGCGTACGCCGTACACAATTCCGGCGCGGTCGAGGATCGAGAGCCGCTCCCACTTGCGGCCATCTTCGGAACGGAGCACGATCGTTCGCGAGCCCGGCGCCGAAGTAAACGCGAGCCATGCGCCCGACTTTTGTGGTGTGTCGTCGAGGCGCGCGAGGCCAGTAACAATTTCGCGCTCGGGGAGCAGCAGCGCCTCAGCGAGCCCGCTCGCGACGCCGCCAGGGGACGCGCAGCCCGACAGCGTGAGAGCGGGCGCGAGCAGGATGCGTCTCACGGGAGCGGGCTCCGCAGCGCGCTCAGCACGGTGCGCTCAAGATCCTCGGGGGATTGGGATGACGGCCGCTCGGCGAAAGGCACAGATCGGACGGAGTGATCTCCGCCATGGACGCCGAAGACCACGGCGGGGAAGGGGCTATCCTCCTCGCGCACGAGCCATTCGCCGGAGCCCTTCTCGGATTCCAACAAAAATGACGCAATGCCCGTCAGCGACGGCCGCGGCAGGCGCCGGTTGCGCGTCGTCTCGAACCACGACATCGAGCTCCAGCGCAGGGTGGCATACGTTCCGAGGTCGCCCGGGCGGAGCTCCAGGATGCGGTCGGTTTGCGCGACCTCATTCACCGCGCGCGGGTCGAGCGGACGCGATGCGCGCACAATGGTGAGGTCGAGATCGGGAACGCGCCGAATCGTGAACTTGCCGGATCGGAGCTCAGCAAGGTCGGTTTCGCATTGGGATACTTGATCTTCGACGAGCGCCCCGAGAGCCATCGGCTCGTCGAGCAGCTGTGGAACCTTCTGCAAGAGATCGGCGAAGGCGAGCGTCTCCATCTCCACGGGTGAGGCCGTCTTCGCAGCCTCTCGGAGCGGCGAGCGGAGCGCGTCGGTGTAGCTCGACACCACGAGATCGACGCGCAACGCCCGCGGCGTCGGGGCGAGCCAGAAGTCGCCTGCGGCGGCCGCGGCGAGCATGGCTTCCTCGCGCGCCAGAGCCTCTCTGGGATTCAACACCGCAAAGATCGCGAGGAGGCCGTCCGTATCGAAGTGATCATTCGACACTACCTCGAGGCGGCCGAATTGCGCCGCGTGCTCCGCAGAGCCGAGCCGCGCAAAGGCCAGGGCGATCCCCGTCGACAGATCGCGTCGAAGCTCGGGAGGGGTGCCGGCGCCCGGCCAGTGCGAGAGGCGCACGCGCGCGGGTGGCAACCCATCGCACCCCACGGCGACGGCGGGGTCGTACCCGGGGCGCGAGCCGAAAGGCACATACTCGAATCGCACGCGCGCAGCATCGGCTCGCCGACGGCCAAGCGCAATCGCGATAGAACCTTCCTCCCATGATCGACGACGATGATCCCCTCGCGCCGCCGCGCCCGCGCGGCTTTCTCGAGGGCTGGATCACCCATCTGCTGATTCTTGCAAATGTTGTGGTCTTCGGCTTTGAGGTTTGGATCACCGGCGAGACCAGCCGCACGGGCGGCGGTCTTTTCGACATGCTGGGGCCAAGCCGCGAAGCTCAGCGAATGCTTGGAGTGATGTCGCGCGTGTACGTTCTTGAGCAGGGGCATGTGTGGCGACTCATTACTTGTACATTCTTCCATTACGGATTGATGCACATCGCCTTTAACATGCTCTCCCTTTGGAATCTGGGGCGATTCTTGGAGCGCGCCATCGGGTCGGCGCGGTTCCTGGCACTCTATATGTTGTCGGCGATCGGCGGCTCCCTCGCTTGCCTCCTTGGCCCTTCGCCCGTGGCTGGCGCGAGCGGAGCGATCTATGGGCTGATTGGCGTTGGGCTCGTCTATGCGATTCGCGCGGGCGGGCTCCTCGGGCAAGCTCTTCGCCGGCAGTTCCTCGAATTCTTAATCACCGGAATTGTGCTGAGTTTGCTTCCGGGAATTTCATTCCTGGGGCATGCCGGCGGGTTCCTGGCGGGCTTCGCGCTCTCGTGGCTCGTGATTCCGAAGAATGCACAGATGCGCGCCGTTGGCGCGGGGATCTCCGGGCTCGCTTGGGGGCTGCTCGGCCTCGTGCCGATCTGCTTCGGCCTCAATCTTCTGTACGGGAAGACGAAGCTCGCGATGCCGAGGATGCCCGATTTTGTGACAACTACCGAAGAGGAGCGGCCGGCGGAGCCGAGGAAAGACCCCGCCATCATCGAGGAGAAGGGTGCCTGGACCGAGGTGCCGCTCGCGACGGTGTCGCTGCGCGAAATTGGGGCGGCCGGCTGGAGCATCGATGTTCCCAAAGAGTGGACATTGCGCTCTTCACCCACGGAACTCGAGGTGCGCGGACCCGACGGCGCCCGGCTGATGGTGCAGGCGGCGAACTCCGACGAGCCGCCCGACCGGATGCTCGCGCGCCTCGCCGGACGGCCTGCGCCGGAGAAAGCACAGTCTGCCGCCGAGACGAGCGCAGAAGGGGAGCCGCCGTCGGCGACCTCTCCGACGCGGACACGCTATCACGTGAGGCGGGTCGACGCGGCTCTGTGCGTGATTGTGATCTTCAAAATTTCGCGGAGTTTCGACGAGGCGCTGTGGCGCCCCGTCTTTGACCGCGTCGCCGGCTCGATTCGGAAAGAGTAAGACTCGGGGGGTTACGGCCCGAGAATCTTGAACCTCAATCCACCCGAGGTCGAGATGCCGAAGGGCGGAAGCGAACAGGTGCCCCAGGCCCAGAGCGTCTGCGCGTGGTAGACGCTTCCGATCAGCGCCGGAACATTGGGGAGCGGGACGGGAGCGATGCCGAGTCCGGCGGGATCGCTGAAAAAGTCGAGCGTGTAAATCTCCGGAGAGAAGAACAGATCGACGTGGAGCAGCGCACCGATGGTGAACGGGTCAGAGCCCGCCACGTCGGGAAATGTGGTGGCCATGCCGAGACCGAGAGTCGAGGCGGGCGAGCGGTCGCTTCGGAGCTGGAAGCCGGCATTTCCGATCGTCGGCGAGCCAAACGCGCGCATCGTCTGTGGGCCGTTGCAGCCGGGCGTGCCGGTGCCGTAGGGAAGCGGCTCGCAGTCGCAAAACTCATGGGCGCCGATGTCCACAAAAGGTGCGGATCCGGCGCCGGAGTCGGCAACGGTGACCGCATCGACTCGACGCGCGCGGTCGGCCACGTCGAGCGGGATCGGCTCGGCGGTGATGGAGTCGCCGTCGAGGTCGGCCACGTCGAGCGGAAGCAACAGATTGCTTCCAGCATCATTGACCGGCGAGAAGGGGCGCGTGCGCACGTCGTCGTCAGCCGTGCCGGCAAGTCCGTCGGGTCCGAGCGGTTCGGCGAGCTGCGGGTCGACGCCGAGGTTGCCGGAGCCGCCGAGCGCTCCCGTCCACCCTTGAACATCACAGAAATTCACCGAGACGGTGCCGCTCGCCACGGAGATCTGTGCCGACTGGCCGCTGCCGCTCGCGTCGCTGTTGCCCCACAGAATGGTGTTGGAGACGGTGAGGGTGCCCGCGGTGCGGAGGGCGCCTCCGGAGCCGGTCGCCGAGTTGGAACTCAGCGTCGACGTGGTGAGCGCGAGCGAGCCGCTGTTGGAGGCTGCGCCGCCGCTGCCAGCGGCGTTGCCGCTCAGCACGGAGCCGTGGATCTGTGTTGTTGCGCCCGGATGGATGCGGAGAGCTCCGCCGACACCCGTCGCTTGGTTTCCGAGGAAGGTGCAGGAAGCCAGCACGGCAGAGCCGGAGTCACTCACGGCGCCTCCGTCGAGTGCACTATTCGACTCGAAGCGGCAACGGCGCAGAATGGGCGAGCCGGACCCGTTGGCGAACGCGCCTCCGGAGCCGGTCGCAGCATTGCTTCGGAAAGTTACACGATCGAAAGTCGGTGTGCCCGTCGAGCTGAAGGCGGCAGCACCGGAGGCGCCTCGGTTGTCCTCGAGCGTGCAAGTGGCGATGCGCGGGCTGCCGCCGGAGATCAAGATTCCGCCGCCGCTTCCGCCGCCGGCTCGCCCGGCACGGACGGTGAATCCGTCGAGGAGCCCGCTCGAGTCGGCGCCGCTCGCATCGACGACGTGGAGCGAATTATCGGTATCGACGCCGAGGGTGCCGATGTCGCCGCTCAGAATGGTGGGATTCGCGATCGGATTTCGCTGGGAGAGAAGCGTCTCCGTGCCCGTGAACCCGCCATACACTTCCTTGCCGCTCGGAAGAGTGAAACTCAATGCGGGATTGCCGGTTCCCTGGTCGGGGCGATAGGTGCCGGTGGCAACCCAGACCTGAACGCCGGTGCACGGTTTTGTAAGCGCCGTTTCGAGGTCGGTGATCGCATCGGCCCACGAAACGCCGGTGCCGGAGCCCGTTGCGGCGTGGTTGACGTAAAGGACATCTGTGACAAGCAACGTTGCGGCGGGGGAGGTCGTCGAGCCGCAGGGATTGGTGATCACGCAATCATACTGACCGGCGTCCGCCAACACGACGGATGGGATCGCGTAGCTCGCCGCGTCCGCGCCCGAGATCGGGGTGCCGTCCTTGCGCCATTGATACGTTTGGGCGTCGGTCGCTACGACGGAGAAGAGAGCGCTCTCTGTGATGCAGAGCGCGAGGTTCGCCGGGGGAGTTGTGACGGCAGGATTGCCGGAGAAGACGGTGAGAGTTGCGGCGGTGGACGTGACCGATCCGCACGGATTGGTAACGACACAGTCATAGCTGCCGGCGTCGCCCACGACGACGGGGTTGATCGAGAGCGAGCTGGCCGTGGCGCCTCCGATCGGAACCGTATTCTTGCGCCACTGGAAG
>JAEUHX010000043.1 GCA_016792805.1 Planctomycetota bacterium | reverse complement strand
TCGCGCTGCCGATCTCCGACCGCGCGGGGCGGCGCCCCGCGGAGACCGGTCGGCGCGCGCGCCGACCCCACTTCAGTAATGTTGTTCGGCGGACGCGCCGAGCCCGCTTCAGTGATATCGCCCGGCCCGCGCGCCGACCCTACGTGTGGACTTGACATCTGTCCTCTTCGCGCTCGTCAAGTTTCGCGCGACCGGGCAGCTCGCCGTGAGGCTGCGGTCGCTCGCACCGCCAAACCGACTACACGCCGTCGTCGGCGCGCTTCCAGTTCGCGATCTTCGTGTCGAGCGCGGCGCGGAGCTCGGAAACCTTCACGCGCTCCTGCTGGAGCGTGTCGCGGTCCCGCAGCGTCACCGTGTCGTCCTGCATGGTCTGGCCATCGATGGTGAGGCAGTATGGCGTGCCGATCTCGTCCTGGCGCGCATAACGCTTGCCGATGGAAGCATTCGCCTCCATGACGGTCGCATAATTGCGCCGCAGCTCGAGTTCGATCTCCCGCGACTTCTCCGGCATGCCCTCTTTTTTCACCAATGGGAATACCGCAACAGTAACAGGCGCAATTTTCGGATGGAGGTGCAGCACGACGCGCTCCTCGTCCTTGACGATGGTCTCCTCGTACGCATCCACAATAAATGTCATGGCGGCGCGATCGATGCCAGCCGCCGGCTCGATGACGTGCGGGACGTAGCGGGCCTTCGCCTCGTCGTCGAAGAAGGAGAGATCCTTGCCGCTCATGCCGGCGTGCTGCTTCAGGTCGAAATCGGTCCGGTTGGCGATTCCCTCGAGCTCGCCCCATCCGAACGGATACTGATACTCGACGTCGGAGCAGCCGCTCGAATAGTGGGCAAGCTCATCCTTGGCGTGGTCGCGGAGCCGCAGCCGGCTCTTTCGGATTCCATACTTCGAATACCAGCCGAAGCGCTCCTCGCGCCAATACTCAAACCACTTCTGGCCGTCGGCCGGAGGAACAAAGAACTCCATCTCCCCCTGCTCGAACTCGCGCGTGCGGAACACGAAGTTTCCGGGCGTGATCTCGTTTCGGAAAGACTTTCCGATTTGTGCGATCCCGAACGGAGGCTTCTTGCGCGAGCTGTTCAGCACGTTCACGAAATTCGTGAAGATCCCCTGCGCCGTCTCCGGGCGAAGGTAGACGCGGGCCGCGTCGTCGATCACGGCGCCCAGGAACGTCTGGAACATTAAATTAAAGCGGCGCGGGGGCGTGAGCGTGCCGGCGCACTCCGGACACTTCTTCGCCGCGAGCATCACCCTGGCCTCCTCCTCGGACATCGGCGCGGACGTCTCGGGATGGCACCAGACCCCCTGGTTATTTTGATAAGGCACGCCGATGTGGTCGGCGCGGAAGCGCTTCTTACACTTCGTGCAGTCGACGAGCGGGTCGGAGAAATTTGCAACATGTCCCGATGCCTCCCAGACCTTGGGATGCTGCAGAATCGCCGAGTCGAGCCCCACCACGTCGTCGCGCTCGCGCACCATCGAGCGCCACCACGCGTCGCGCACGTTTCGCTTGAGCTCGACCCCAAGAGGGCCGTAATCCCAGCACGAGTTCAGGCCGCCATAGATCTCGCTCGCCGGGAACACGAACCCCCGCCGCTTGCAGAGCGAAACGATCTTGTCCATGAGGCCGAGTGCGGGAGGCTGATTCGACATGGGAGCTGTTCTCGCGGGAACGGGGATTTGGAGGCGGAGAGGTTGGCCCCCAAAGCCCGCCTCCGCAAGCGAGGGCCCGGACGGCGGACCCCCAAGCGCCGGCCCTACGCCTTCGCCCACTCGCGGGCGGCCTCCTCGAAATGTGTGATCGCCTCCCGGAGCGATGAGACGGCCTCCGGGCGGTGCCCGTCGGTGGCGGCGCTCCACGCGCGGTAGAGCATGCGCTCGCCGGCGGCCCACGGCCCCGTGTGGGCTGCGTACTTTGCGAAGCCTTGGCGCGCGATCAGCTCCGATTGCGCAGAAATTACAGGCATCAAATCGCGCGCGATGACGCCGTCTATTTCCCTCGCGAGGTCATGGATCGGCAGTTCGGCCGCGCGGCTGAGGATGGACCGGACGCTCGACGCAGTGTGCTGCAGGGCAGCGCCCGCATCGGTCGCTGTGCCCGAGGCGCCGCTCGACTCGCCGCCATGGCCACCGGCCGCGCCCGACATACGGCTTGCGGCCAGCAGGATCCCGGCTCCCATGCCGGCGAGAAGCCAATTTAGCGGGATCGGGCCCACGAGATTTGTGTGCGGCGCAGCGCCGCCGATCACACCAAGAATGCAGCCGACGACCATGAGGATCTTCTTCATGACTTCTCCTTACAGAATGCTGGCCATCGAATCGGCAACGCCGGCCAAGCTGTCACCCACCAATAATCCTGCTGCGATCGGGACCCCGAGTTCCTCGAGCGCCTTCGTGCCGCGCCACTTCTCGAAGCTCATGGACATCACACATCCGATTCCGAACGCGGCAATCGTTGCGAACGGCAGATACATCGACAGCCCGACTTGAACGCCGAGCCCGCCGCCGGCCGCCAGCGTGAGAAACACGCCGAGCAGCGCGCCAATTCCGTATCGGTGATAGGTCTCCTCGTTGCCGCCGCCGGTGAGCGTCGTGATGGTGCCCGAGAGAGCGTTGGCCTGAGGGGCCGCGAACTTCGCGGCGAAGGCCTCCCCGGGGTTCATGTGCGGCGCCCCGCTGACGGCGCTCTGGAAGAGGACCACGAGAGTGAGCACCGACACGATTGGCCCGATCCAAGCGACCCACAACTGGGCAATTTGTTGCTTCCTCGGGATCGCGCCGACGAGGTGTCCCGTCTTCAAGTCTTGCATCATGTCGGCGGCCTGCGACATCGCGACCGCCACGGCAGCCGACATGGTGACGCAGGCGAGGACGGCCGGCGTGCCCGTGATGCCGCCCACCTGAGATACCACAAGAAGCGTCAGGGCGATGCCGATCAGCGCCATGCCGGAGATCGGTGACCAATCGGTCACGCCCGTCGTCTGCGCAACGATCACGCCGGCAAGCCACATCCAGAGCGATGCCACAGTTCCAGCGAGGACCGCGATCGGGACCGGCAGCCCTGCGCGCACGCCCGCGATCGAAACGACCGCCACCGACAGCGCCGCTGCTCCATAGAGAAGCCTGGGAGAGAGCTCCTGGGCGGTCGTTCCTTTCGAAGCGCCTCGCGACAACGACTGGAAGGCGGCGCGGATCATGGGCCAGGCGAGTGCGAGGCCGGTGACTGCGCCTCCCACCAACATTCCAATTCCGATGGGGCGGCTTACTTGCTTAAACAGATAGGTGCCCGCCTTCCCGTGAGCCGCTGTCAGGTCGGCGCCGTGGAGTCCGCTTGGAAGGATCGAACTCGGCACCCAGCCAAGCTCGACGGCCGCCGGCGCCACGACCCAGTTCGCCAGCAGTCCTCCCCACACGACCACGAGCGCAGGCCGACCCGCGATGAAACCCGCCGCGATCGAAGTCATCGAAAGCTCCAGCACGGGATTCACATATCTGGGAATCGCGTGCGACAAGCTCTCGTGAAAGTCGATCTCCGAGAGATTCGGCAGGTTGCCGGAGATCCGGTGGAGATGAGTAAGACCGTACCAAACCAGCCCGCCCACCACGCCCACTCCGAGGTAGATGGCGCGCTCGCCGCCGCCGGCCGCCTTGAGCACCATCGCCGTCGCGTAACCCGTCGGGAAACGCAGGCGCTCCAAATCGACCATCTGTTTGCGCAGCGGAATGATGAACACCGTTCCCAGAAACGAGCCTGCGATGGCGGCGAGCGAGATCGTGACGAGGTCGATCTCCTCGTGGAGCCCGCGCAGGTAGAGCACAGGAACTGTGAAAATCACCCCGGAGCAGGTGATGTTGATCGCGGCGGCGACCGTCTGATTAATGTTGTTCTCGACGATCGAGCCTTTGCGCATCACGCCGCGCAGCAGGCCAAGCCCGAGGATTGCCGCCATCGCCGAGGCGGGCACCGTGAACCCGATTCGCAGGCCCGCGTACGTCATCGAGATCGTCAGTACGATCCCGATCACAATTCCGAGCGCGTACCCGGCGAAGGTTTCTTCGCGGTAGGGGAGCGTCTCGATTTCGGGGCGCTCGATGGGGAGCTTCTGCGGGTCGCTGTCGGCCATTCGTCTCGAAAGTATCGCGGGAGCAGTGCGGCCGCAGGCGCGGGAATTCTCCGCGCACACCGGCCGCGTGGAAGCAGCGCTACGGAGCGGCGATGGTGATGTGGAGACCGTGCGACGTGCCGAGGCCGAACGGTGCACAGGGCGCAAGCGTGAGCACCTGGCCGTAATACTGCGCACCGATCAGCGCCGGAGTGTACGGAATCGGCGCTGGCCCGTAGGCGATGCCCGTGGCATCCGCCGGCATGTCCACGGCGTCCACCCCCGGGGAAGCGAGGTTCACCCAAAGCGTGAAGCCGAAGAACGGCGTTCCGACGGTATCGGGCAGGCTTGTCACAATTCCGAGCGAGAGGACGCTCGGCGCCGCGCCGGAGCAGGTCAGCGCAAAGAGGCTATTGCCGATCGACGGCACCGAGTTGCCGCCGAGCTGGATCGCCCCGGCGCACGCGGGCGACGGCGCGCCGTAGCTCTCGAGCGACGCGGCGTACTCATCGCCGTCGAGCGTGCCGTTGGCATTGCGATCGATGCCCATGCGGTTGCCGGTTCCTGGAGGAACGCCCATGAACGTGAGCGTCGCGCCGCCCGCCAGCAGCTTCGTCTGGAGCTGAGCCCAGGTGAAGGGGCCGTATCCCGTCCGGTCCGATTTGTAGGTTCCGGACGCCGGCTGATAGGTGAATCCTCGAATGGCGCCATCGACCGCGCCCTTCACGATGAGGTCGATGTTCCCGGCTAGCGCCTGGCTCTGCAGCAGCGTGATATCGCTTGTGAGCGTCGACAGATTCGCGTTCGACTGCCGCGCCGTGCGCGAGTAGCCGACGGCCGGGGCTGTCCCGGTGTCGAAGCAGAGAACAAATGCCTGGAGGTGACTCTTATTAGTGGAGTTGTTCTGAACGTTGCCGAAGATGCTCTGTCCGAGGAACTCGAAGATCGAGGAGAAGGTTCCGTCGTGCCGGACGCCAAAGCCTGTTCTCGACTGCGTTCCCGCAGCATTGCTCATCCCCATCTTCATGTAAATATTCCGGAGATGCGGAATATTGAAGCTCTGCGAATCCTGCAGTCCCGCAGCCGAGACGATCGCGTTGAGCTGCCCTCCCTGCGTCTGCACATGGCATGTGTTGCACGTCAGCTGCGGCTGGTAATTATTTGTCAGAAATAGACTCTGCCCCGTCTGCGGATTGCCGGCGAAGCCGGCCAGCGACGTCGGCAGCGTGCGGTCGAGCCTTTGATTGGGGTTCGGTTCGAACTTCATCGTCTCGATGAAATCCTTGAACGCCGCCATGTCGGCCCCTGAAAGCTGCGAGCCGCCGAGCAGTGTGTTGAACGCCGGATTGAACGCCGTGAAGTCGGTGCGATCGCCGCGCCAGTGCAGCGGATTCTGATTCCCGGTGAGCCCCTTGAGGCTCTGCGTGACCATGGGGCCCTTCATCGGGTGCATCTGAAAGCTTGTCCCGAAGAGGCCCGTCGCGTCGATCACCGACTGCATCGTGCCGTTCGGATCGCCGAGATCCCAGGCGAGCATGTCGAAGTCGCCATCCATATGGCACGAAGAGCAGGCGGCCGTTCCGTTGCCTGACAATTTGTGGTCATACAGAAAACCGCGACCGGAGCGAATCGAGGGCGGAGTCGGGTCGAACGAGCCGACCGCAAGCTCCCGAAGCACCGCGCCGAACGTCGTGTCGAGGACGCTGATCGTGTTGGAGATGCGGTTCGACACATACAGGAGGCCGGCCGCCGCATTCAGCGCCAGGCCGCGGGGCCCGCGCTTATTGCGCGGATCGGCGGCCGGGCCCGCGGAGTTTCCGACTTCTGCAAAGAAAAGCACAGTCCCGTCCGAAGCCACTTTTGCGATCCGGTCGGTGCCAAAGGCGGCCACCCAAAGGAAGGAACCCGAGGGATCGAACACCACGTCGGTCAGGTCCGAGAGAGCCGTCCAGAGCGCGGTCACATTCGGGAGCGTCGAATAATCGATGCCCGGATTCAGGTCAAAGCTCGCGACGGCTCCGTTTGTAATATTAATTTTGCTGATTCTATGATTCGTCACATGGCCGCGTAGCGCCGGCTCGAAGAACACAAGATTCAGCGAATCCGCGTTCGCAACGAAAAGGTCGCCCGTCCCGGGCTGCACGGCGATGCCGTGATTCAGCGTGCCCGTGCGGGTGAAATACCGGGACACCGTATTCGTGGCCGTGTTGATCTCAGCCACGTCGTTGTCGGGCATGGTGTACTGGATCACTGACGGGCTATACGTCGGATTGGTTGCATCGACGATCAGCGCCACGTCGGGAGACGTCGGCAGCCCGGGAATATTGGGCTGCGGCGGCGCCTGCTGGCGCCGAACGACCGTCGAGCGATTCCCCGAGAGCGCCGCCGACACATACACTTTTGTGCCGTCGGGCGACACGGCGAGCTGCCGCGGGCCTTCTGCGAATATGGAGATCTCCGTCGTGAGGGCGTGGCTCGACGCATCGAACACGAGCACTTTGTTGGACCGCGATGCCGTCACATAGGCGCGCTGCGGAGTTCCCGCGAACACGATGTCGCAGGGCTCATCTTTCGCCTGAATCGTATCGGTCACAATTCCTTGCGAAATCGACACGACGCTCACGCTGTCGGATGTGTGATTGGCGACCCACACTTCATCGGCGGTTCGCGGCTGAACGGCCACGGGCTCGATGCCGACGGAAATCTCTTTCAATAGAAGCGGATAGGTCGGAATCGTAACGTCGAAGACCGAGAGCCGCGCATCGGCGGTATTCGCTACGAAGAGCCGCGTCTTGTCGGCTGAGAGCGCGATCGGGCGCTGGGTCGGACTCTCAAAATTGACATAGCCGTTCTGTGCCGGAGCGGGCGCACAAAGGGCCGCAAGGGCGAGCGCGCCAGCGAGCAGCCCGTGGCAAAAGTGCTCCGCAGAGCGAGCACGAGGATTTTTGGCGAGGTCGAGGAGGACCGCCGCAGGCGTAGCCAGGGAGTTACGGCGAGGCGGTCCGACGATGAGATCGCCAAAAAGCCCGCGTGCGCAGCTCGGATGACTTTTGCCACGGGCTGCTAGTGCTGTGGTACGCATGGGAGAACTCCGAGTGGGCGGAGTGGAGAGGACATCACCTGCGGTAGACGTCCCGCACCTCCCCGCCACGAGGAGACTTTGGGCGCCCGCGCTGACGCCCGCCTCCGGCCAGAGCCGCGGATGGGTTCCGCGCACTCCGGCCGCCTCAAACCCGCGCTACGGCGCGGAGATCGTGATGTGGAGCCCGTGCGACGCGCCGAGTCCGAACGGTGCGCACGGCGCCAGCGTGATCACTTCGCCGTGGTACTGGACGCCAATGAGCGCCGCGTTGTTGGGGATCGGCGCCGGTCCGTAAGCGAAGCCCGAGGCGTCCGCCGGCATATCCAGCGTGATTACCTCCGGCGACGCCAGGTTCACCCAAAGAGTGAATCCCAGGAAAGGCGTCCCGGCGTTGTCGGGCAAGCTCGTCACAATTCCGAGCGACAGCGTGCTCGGCGCCGCACCCGTGCAGGTCAGCGCGAAGAGGCCGTTGCCGATGGACGGAACCGAGTTGCCGCCGAGCTGGATCGCACCGGCGCAGGCCGGCGACGGAGTCCCGTAGCTCGCCAGCGCTCCGGCGTTCTCATCGCCGTCGAGCACGCCGTTGGCGTTGCGATCGATGCCCATGCGATTGCCGGTGCCCGGCGGCACGCCCATGAAGGTGAGCGTCGCGCCGCCCGCCAGCAGCTTCGTCTGGAGCTGAGCCCATGTGAACGGGCCGTACCCCGTCCTGTCCGATTTGTAGTTGCCGGACCCAGGCTGATAGGTGAACCCGCGCACCGCACCATCGGCCACACCCTTGACGATGAGGTCAATATTTCCGGCCTGGGCCTGACTCTGAAGGAGCGTGATGTCGCTCGTGAGAGAGGACAGATTCGCGTTGGCCTGCAGCGCCGTCCGTGAGTAGCCGACGGCGGGAGCCATCCCGGTGTCGAAGCAGAGTGAGAAGGCCTGGATGTGATTCTTATTGGTGGTATTGCTCTGCAGGCTGCCGAAAACAGGCTGCCCGAGGAAATCGAAGATCGTTGCAAAGATCCCGTCGTGCCGGATGCCGAATCCTGCCCTCGACTGCGTTCCCGCCGCCGTGCTCAGGCTCATTTTCATATACATATTCCGTAGATGCGGAATATTGAAATCCTGAGGGTCCTGGAGAATTGCGCCAGGGATGATGGCCGCCGTCTGCCCGCCTGTGTTCTGAATGTGGCATGTATTGCACGTCAGCAGCGGCTGGAAGAAATTCGTAAGGAACAGGCTCTGACCCGTTTGGGGATTTCCTGCGAAGCCCGGCAGTGAGGTCGGCAGCGTGCGGTCGAGCCGTTGATTGGGATTCGGCTCGAACTTCATCGTCTCGACGAAATCCTTGAAGGCCGTCATGTCCGCGCCCGCGAGCTGGGAGCCGCCGAGGAGCCCGTCGAACGCCGGATTGAATGCTGCGAAATCGGCGCGGTCGCCGCGCCAGTGGAGCGGATTCTGATTTCCAGCGAGCCCCTTCAGCGTCTGCGTCACCATGGGACCCTTCATCGGGTGCATTTGGAAGATGTTACCAAAAAGTCCCGTCGGATCCGTCACCGTCTGCATGGTGCCGTTGGGATCGCCGAGATCCCAAGCGAGCATGTCGAAGTCGCCGTCGAGATGACACGAGGAGCAGGCGGCAGTTCCGTTTCCCGATAATTTGTGGTCATAGAGGAAGCCGCGCCCCGTCCGGATCGACGTCGGCGTCGGGTCGAATGCGCCAACTGGAAGTTCACGAATCACGACGCCGGAGGCCGTGTCCACGACGCTAATGGTGTTGGAGATGCGATTCGACACATAGAGCCGAGAGGCCGTCGCGTTCAGCGCTAGGCCGCGGGGCCCGCGCTTGTTTCGCGGGTCTGCCGCCGCGCCGGTGGCGTTCCCGACCTCGACGAAGGAGAGCACGGCTCCGGACGAACTCACTTTTGCGACCCGGTCGGTGCCGAAGGCGGCCACCCAAAGGAAGGAGCCCGAGGGGTCGAACACGGCATCGGTCAGGCTCGAGAGTGCCGTCGAGAGCGCGGCCGGATTCGGCAGCACCGCATAGTTGATTCCCGGATTCAGGTCGAAGCTCGTGACCGCACCGCTCACGATGTTGATCCTGCTGATCCGGTGATTGGTCATGTGGCCGCGGAGCGCCGGCTCGTAGAACACCAAGTTCAGCGCATCGGTGTTCGCAACAAAAAGATCGCCCGATCCGGGCTGCACGGCGATGCCGTGGTTTAGAGTCCCCGTGCGGGTGAAATACCGGGAGACGGTATTCGTGGCGGTGTTGATTTCGGCCACGTCGTTATCCGGCATGGTGTACTTGATCACCGACGGGCTGTATGTGGGATTGGTTGCATCGACGATCAAAGCTACGTCCGGAGACGTCGGCAGGCCTGAAATATTGGGCTGCGCAGGCGCCTGAGTGTGCGGCACGATCGTCGTGCGATTCCCGGAGAGCGCCGCCGATGCGTACACCTTTGTGCCGTCGGCAGAAGCGGCGAGCTGCCGCGGGCTCTCCGCAAAAATGGAGATCTCCGTCGTCAGCGCGTGACTCGTCGCGTCGAACACGAGCACTTTGTTGGACCGCGACGCCGTCACGTAGGCGCGCTGCGGAGTGCCCGCGAACACGATGTCGCAAGGCTCGTCCTTCGCCTGAATCGTATCGGTCACAATTCCTTGCGAGACCGACACGACGCTCACGCTGTCGGATGTGTGATTTGCGACCCACACCTCATCGGCCGTTCGCGGCTGCACGGCCACGGGCTCGATGCCGACGGCGATCTCTTTCAACAGAATCGGCTGAGACGGATTCGTGACATCGAACACCGAGAGCCTGGCATCGGCGGTGTTCACCACAAAAAGTCGCGTCTTGTCGGCCGAGAGCGCGATCGGGCGGTGCGTCGGGCTCTCAAAATTGACATATCCGTTTTGCGCGGGGGCGGGGGTGCGCAGGACCGCGAGGGCGAGCGCTCCGGCGAGAGCAGCGATACGCATGGGCGAACTCCGAGGAGGCGGAGCGGGGGGGTGAGGCGCCCATCGTAGACGTGGCGTGCGCCCGCGGGCTACGAGCTGGCCGAAAGCGCCGCGGCCGCCGCCGCGACGGCGTCACGGAGCCCAGCGACGCGCGGTCCGGAGCCGCGCGCGGATTGCCCGTTCCCACCGCCCCGCCCTTCGATCGGCCCGAGCGCAGCCTTTAGCGCCGCGGCAGCATCCATCGGTTTTCCGGGCGCTCCCACGAAGAGCGCTGCCCGCTCGCCGACGAGCGCCCCCAACACCGCGCCCTTTCCGAGCGCGACGATGCGGGCGCCCAAGAACGCAATGCCCTCCTCGGTTCGGTCCGCCCCGAGCTCCGCAACCACGACGGCGCCGCTCGTTCCGGCCACCAGCCGCTCAGCTTCGAGTTGCGCGAGCGACTCCTCGGCAGAACGGAGCCGTCGGCGCAGGTCCTTCTCCGTGTTGCGGAGCTTCTCGATCTGCTCCGGCAGTGCCGTCGGCGCCACCGAGAGCTGGCGGGCAAGATCGCGAACGATGATCTGCTTCCGGCGCGCGTCTTCCAGGGCGCGCTGCCCGCAGATGAACGAAATACGCGTACGGCCCTTCGAACGCTCGAGTCCCAAGAGTGCGATCGGCCCAACGCGTCCCGTCGACTTGGGGTGGGTGCCGCTGCAGGGCGTCGCGTCGAAGCCCTCCACCTCGACGATGCGCAACACCTCTGCTTCCACGCCCGGCTCGCGCCGCAGCGGGAATCTCTCCAGCTCCTCGCGCCGCACGCGATGAGCTCGGACGGGGCGATCCTCGAGGACGATCGCGTTGGCCGCCGCCACCGCCTGCTCCACCTCGGCTTCCTCCACCAGGCGCGCGCAATCGAGCGTGCAGGTCTCCTCCCCGAAATGGACGCTCACCGTCTCGATGTGGGCCGTGCGGTAGAGCGCCGCCGAGAGAAGGTGTTGGCCGTGGTGCTGCTGGAGATGGTCAGCGCGCACTGCGCGGTTGACGGTCCCGGCGATCGAGCTGCCGGGCTGGGGGGCGCCCAACAGCGGTCGTGAGACGCGGTGCACAACCACGTTGCCCCGATGGAACACATCGACGACGTCTGCGCCCCCGAGGACGCCGACGTCGTGGGCCTGGCCGCCGCTTGTCGCGAAGAACGCCGTGCGGTCGAGGATCACAAGTTCCCCGTCTCCGTGCGGTTCCCGCGAGACCAAAGTCGCCTGGAATTCGTAGAGGTCGCTGTCGTCTTCGTAGAGCCGTTCGGTCACGCGCCCATCGTCCGATGGCGCGGAGTGAACGGCAACGCCCCGAAAGCCCCGAGACGCTCTCCCTCGCGGTACGATGTTGCGCCCGCGAGACCGCTTCATGTTCCCCCACAAGCCCGCACAGCTCGGCGCGTCCGCCGTTCGTTGGCTTCTCGCCGTCGTTGCGGGGCTGTTCGCCGTTGGGCTGATCATTTTTGTGCTCGGGAGCGAGCAGTCCTCCGAGCCTGTCAGCACGGGGCCGACGGAGTCGACTCCCGCACCCATTCAGGCTCCCTCCTCGACGCCGAGCGAGGCTCCCGCGGCCGTCGACCTTCAGGGCGATTCCGCCCGAGCGCAAGCTCTTACAGAAGCGGAGCTCGATCGCGCCGCCGACCCGCTCGAGTTCGAGATCGTGGGCCGCGTGCTCGGTTCCGACGGCAAGCCCTGCGCGGGCGCCTTCGCACGGCTGTATGCATCCAATATTCCGATGCCGGGATTCTCCGTCGTCGGCGCGTTTCGCGACAATGGTTACATCCTAGGCGAAGTTCAGAAGAAGACGGGAAGCGACGGGCGATTCAAGCTGCGGCAGCCTTTCCGCGACGGCGCCGACTGTTTGTTGGTGATCACTCATGCCGACGCCGCGCCGCTTTCAAAGCCCCATGTGTGGGCTGAGGCCGGGCAGCGGGTCGACGTGGGCGACCTCACTCTTGGCCTCGGCGGAGAAATTACAGGACAGATCCTCGACGCAAGCGGCTCGCCGGTTCCGAGTGCGCGGGTGGGCGTGATCGAGACGCCGACGCTCGCGGCCGCTGACTCGATTCTTGAGCGGACCGATCTGGAGGAGAGCTTCGCCGCCGACGGCGAGGGGAACTTCAAGATTCCACACCTGACCGACGGCCGCTACACGGTGATCGCCTGGGCGCCCGGATCGGCGCGCGGTGCGTCGCCGCCGGTCGTCGTCGCCCATGACAAGCCGCAGTCGCCGCTCTCGCTGCGGCTCATGCCGGGGGATTCGATCACCGGCATGGTGGTCGATGTGGAGGGGAAGCCCATCGCCGACGCGAAAGTAAAAGTGAGACTACAGAAACCCGAGCAGGCTCAGCAGGCGGCAGTCGAGGTGAATGAAAACGCCGACCCGATGCTCTATGACCTGCCGTTCGTGGCGGTGACTGACGGCGCGGGGCAGTTCGAGGCGCAAGGGCTCCTGATGGGGCTTTCTTACAATCTCACGGCGAAGGCCCTCGGCTATCGGGATCAGGGCGCTTCCGCGAAAGCCGGCACGACGGGGCAGCGCATCGTGATGCGCCCCGATTTGCGCGTTGCGGGCGTCGTCGTCGACGAGGCGACCGGCCAGCCTGTCTCCGGTCTGCGCGTTGCCACTTATCGAGGGAAGCCGGAAGATCTGCGGCCCCGCGACCTGGAGCGGGCCGAGCGCGCTGCGACCTCGGACTCGCAAGGGCGATTCCTTGCGACGGACCACGAGAGGCCGGGCGTCGTGCGCGTCGTGGCCTGGGGCAAGACCTACGCGCCGTCGTTCTCGGAGCCAGTGCAGCTCGTGGAGAAAGGTGAGATTCCGCAGACCACGATTAAGGCCACCGCAGGCGGTGTTCTGGCGGGTCGCATCGAGAACGGCGATCGCACGCCGACGGCGGAGGCGAGCGTGTATCTGTACTATCGAGATCCTCGGATCGCAAACGCACAATTCCGCTCCGGAACATTGGTTACGCGGCGCACGGCCGATGCGGCGGGGGCTTTCCGCTTCGAGGGACTCATGCCCGGCACCTATCAGGTGGAGGCGCGCGCCACGAGTCGCGGAACGGCGCGGGCGGAAAATGTAACCGTCGGCCCGGGGGAGACTCGCGAAGGCGTGCTGCTGACGATGCCGGCTCCGGCGGTGATCCGCGGGACCGTGCAGGCGTCGGGCTCTCTAGTCCCGATCCGAGTGGTCGCGACGCGCGTCGACGGCACCCAGTCGGGCGTTTTTTGTGATCTCGAGAATCGCTTTGAACTCAAGAATCTGAGCGCGGGCACCTATCAGGTTCGCGCCGAGCAGATGAACTCGATCGAGGAGCTTCTCGCAGGCGGGCGCGGCCGCGCTGGAATGACCTCCGCAATGCAACAGGTCGAGCTTCGAGAGGGCCAAGCGGCCGAGGTCGTTCTCCAGCTTCCAGAGTCGTACCTCGGAAAAATTGTGGGAACCGTCACCGATGAGAACGGTCCCGGCGCCGGCTACTCGATCGTGCTCATTCGGGAAGCGGCCGTCGGCGGCGGCCGATCCCTGCAGCAGTCGGGCAACGGTCCTCCGCAGTTCAATTCGCACAAGCGAGCGACCGCCGATCTTCAAGGTAATTTTGAACTCGTCGGCATCGCCGAAGGCAATTATCGCATCTATGCAGTTCCGCTCGGGAAGGCCATCGGCCCCAAAAACGCCGTGGCGTCCGAGACCGTTCAGGCGATGGCCAATGGAGCGGTGCGTCGTGATCTGTATGGACGCAGCGGAAAGCTCCACGGACTCGTGCGCCGAGCCGACGGCGGGCCCGTGAACGGCGGCCAGGCTGTCGCTCGCGTGAACGGAACGAGGGGCGGCTCCAACGTTCTCCCGCCGGGAGCCACCTTCCGTACCTCGGTTCGAAAGGGCGGCGCATTCAATTTTGGTGTCATGCCGGGCGGCTCCTACGACGTTACCATTGAAGCGGGCGGCCTTCCGCCGAAGGCCGTGCCCTACGACGTCTACGGCGGCTATGGGAGCCCGCTCGAGATCACGCTCGAGGCTGCTGCGCCGAAGCCGAAGCCGGGTCCGCAGAAAACTAAGAAGTAAGAACTGCGTTCAGCGAGCGAACGGCCTTGGGAGTTCGAATCCGATGGGTGCTGGCCTTCCTGGTCAAGCTCCTTTTGTTGCCGATCGCCATTGTGGGCGGGTTTCTGCTCGCAACAGTGGTAAGCCGCCACCCGCAGGTGCTGTCGAGTCCGATCGACCTTCCGAGCGAGCCGATTCCGCCGCGCCGATCCGATGCGATCGCGCCGCTTGTGGGCGCGGGATCTCTCCAAGGAATTGTGGTATCCGCCGAAGCGCCCGCAGGAAGCCCGGGGCTCGCTGCGGCCGTCGTGCGCGCCACCGTGGGGCTTCGAAACCTCGAGGCCGTCGCTAACGAATTCGGAAGGTTTCAATTCTCGGAACTCCCCGACGGACCGATCACGCTCACTGCCAAAGCGGAAGGATTCCGGCCGGCGTTGGTCGGCCCCGTCGAATCGTCTGCGAAGGAGATCACCATCAAACTCTCGCCGATTCGGCGCCTCAAAACGGAGGGCGACTCGATCGCTCCGCCGGCGCCTGGCGAACTCACAGTTTTGGTGCTGAGCGAAGATCCGCTGCGGCCGCCTCCCCGCGTCACGGTGGTGGCGCTTCCCACGCAGCTCCAGGGGCCGGGGCCACTCGGGATCCCGCGGACCGCCGCCATCGAGGATCCGCGCGACGCGAGGGTGAGCTTCACAGCGCTGCCCCCCGGGCGCTACCGCGTCTTCGCCGTGCCTCTGGGGGGTTCTCCCGATCCGCGGCTCGCCTATGCGGAGGCCACGGTCGACGTCGTCACCGGACCCCCGGTGGCAGCCCCCGTGGAGCTCAAACTCCGATGGGGAAGTGTGACCGGAGTCGTGACGGCGGACGGAAAGCCGGTCGCGCGGGCGTTTGTGCAGGTCCTGAAGCGAACGGGGGAGCCGCCCAAGGGGCGCGGCGTGGAGCCCTCGGAGGTGGTTGTCCGGCGCGGGCTAACGGACGCCGACGGCCGTTTCTCGATCCCGGAGGTGCCCTTCGGGGCGACAACCGTCGAGGTGCTGGTGGCTGGCCGCCGCCCGTGGAGCTCCAACGTTGTGTTGACGGCAGAGTCCGGGGCGATCACCGTAGTGCTCGAGCCGTCGAAATGACCACAACCCCCGAGAACACCGAAGCCGCGATTCACAAGGGCCACTCCAACGCCGTGACGGAGGGGATCCGTGTGCGCGTGGCGGCGCAGCTCGTGCCGGAGCAATCCGATCCGCAGCAAGGGCGCTTTCTTTATGTGTATCGAGTGATTCTCACCAATGAGGGCGACGAGCGCGCGAAGCTGCTGGGCCGCCATTGGATCATTCTCGACGCGGACAATGAGCGCCGCGATGTGCGCGGCTCCGGGGTCGTCGGCGAGCACCCCGATTTGGCGCCCGGCGAGTCGTTTCAGTATCAAAGCTCCTGCCAGCTTGCGACGCGCTGGGGCACGATGGAAGGAAGCTACTTATTCGAACGCCCCGACGGCCGCCGCTTCGAGGCGGCGATCGGCCGCTTCTTCCTGGCGCCGAACGCTGCACCGATCAGCGCGCTGAGCTAAGACTGAGAGAGCGAAGCGGCGCAGAATAGGGGAGGCAAAGTATCCAAGGGTAATTAGCGGCGCGCTCGCAGGTTCTCTGCGCTGCCCGATCCGGGCCAATGATTCGTGGTCCCTCGGGAAAGGATTTTGGCTTACCACAGAAGCAGTGAAGGTGATTCCGCCTTCGAATCCGCTGCTGTGTACGAATTCAAGACAAGCGCCCACATTTCAATCTCGCTTTCCCGCTCTGTGAGGCCCTTGCGAGCCGCGCTCGTTTCCGGCAGACGAGGCGTCTGGTGATTGCGAGTTCTAGGATTGCCAGATCTCTCGGGGCTCGGTTAGCGTCATCGGGCAACTCGGGTCCGACGGTATCGCAACCCCTGAGAAGCCTGCCGAGCCCGATCCTTTTGTGAAGGCGCGGCTGCTTCGATGTGATCTCGGTCTCGCAGACGACATCTGCAGACTGATCACAAGAACCCGCGGCGACGCCCGAGCTCATGCCGTCCTATGCGAAGCAATTTTGAGACCACTACAGTGTCCAGATACGGACACGATTGTGTCCATTGAGGCGCTGATCCTCTCGATCTAGGTATGGGAGGAAGTGAAGCGGAACCTGTCAATGACTTTGAGACAACTCGAGGAAGGAGTTTAGTGAGCCAGGGCGATTGGGTCGTGGCTTTGGGCTCGAGGCGGGTTGATCCATGCCGCGGTGGGAATGGCCGGCGGAGAGGGTAGGCCTCTAACGAAGCGCTCGGGGTGCGCGGAAAAGGCGGCGGCCAGTGTCTGCTGGCGGCGCTGCAGGACTGCGGGGGCGAGTGAGTAGTGCATGGCGTGGGGCGTCATGTAAGCGATGGCGGAGTGACGGTGCTCGTAATTGTACCAATCCAGGATTTTGCCAACGCAGCTTCGTGCATGAAGAGGATCCTGGAAACGGTCCGGATAGTCGGGGAAGTACTTCACTGTCTTAAAGTGAGACTCAGAATACGGATTGTCGTTGGACGTGTGAGGTCGAGAGTAGCTGCGGGTCACCCCGAGGTCGGCGAAGAGCTGAGCGAGAGTTTTCGACGTCATCACGGCGCCACGGTCTGCGTGCACTGCGAGCTGTCCTGGAGCGACACCCTGGTGATCACACGCGGATCGGAAAAGCCGTGAGGCGTGGGACGCACACTCGTGCTCGGCGACCATCCAGGCCACCACATAGCGGCTGAAGATGTCGAGTACGGTATAAAGATAATAATATTTCCACTTCTCAGGGCCGCGCAGCCGGGTCGTATCCCACGACCAAACCTGATTGGGGGCCGTTGCAAGGAGCTCAGGCTTTCGATACTCGGGGTGAATCAACTGCCTGCGGCGCTCACGAACGCTGCCCCGTTCGGCAAGAATCCTATACATGGTCCGTGGGGAGCAGTAATAAGAGCCCTCGTCGAGAAGCGTGGGCACAATTTCCTCGGGAGCTCGGTCCACAAATCGGTCCGAGCATAGAATTCGATGGACGTTGTCCCGCTCCTCGGGAGCCAGGCGCCTCGGAGAGGGGCGGCGAGCCGGCGAAGGCGGCTTAGGCCGCCTTCGCCGGTAGAGAGAAGCTCGGCTGACACCCAGCGCCGTGCACGCCTGCGCCACGCCGACATCGAGGCCCAGACGCTCGGCGGCAGCAATCATCCGCGACCGCCTTTGGGACGTGGTCTCAGGGGGATCCCCAGGAGCGCGGATGCCTTTTTTTGAATATCAATGATAATCTCCGCCTGCTTCAGCTTGCGCTGGAGCAGGCGATTCTCTCTCTC
>JAEUHX010000042.1 GCA_016792805.1 Planctomycetota bacterium | reverse complement strand
TCGTCATCCGCGCGCGCAAGCGCGCGCGAATCGTCGCGGGCAAGCCCGCACCCTGCGGCAGAATCTATGCCTGCACAAATGCGGGATGGCGTGGAAAAGGGCGTGAGTCAATCTTGATGTGCACTGATTTCGATCCGTAGGGTCGGCGCTCGCGCCGAACCATGGCACGGGGCTTGCCCCGCGCGATGAGGAATCGGTACCGAGATACTCCATTCGGCGGCGCATGCGGCGCCGAATCGCCATGGGCACAGCTGACTTTTGAAACGTCCTCCAAGCCCGCGCCCTACGGCAGGTCTTTTGTTCATTCGAGCCGACGTGGGGCTCGGAGTGAGATGCGAGAGTGCTCCGCGCTTCGAGCGCGAGGAATCGTCGCAGGCAAGCCCGCGCCCTACGCGAAACGGGACCGAGCCCAGCAGGCTTTCGCGCGAAGCGCGCGGAATGGGACGAGTCGCAGGAAGCCGCGCGCGGCTCAGAACGGCACGGCGCCGCCGCCGTCGTAGGACGCTTCGTCGTCAGGCCCGCCTTGGCCGGAGCCACCCTGGCTCGTGCCCGCGTCCGACATCGGCTCCGAGGCGCTCGAGGTGCGGGTACTACCGCCCCCCTTGCCGCCGACGAACTGCCAATCTTCCGCCGTGACCTGGAGGCGGCTGCGCTTCTCGCCGGTGTTCTTGTCTTGCCACTGGTCGAAGGTGAGGCGCCCTTCGATGTAGATCGGGTCGCCCTTCTTGAAGAAGCGCGTCAGCGTCTCGCCGCGGACGCCCCAGACGGTCACGTCGACGAACGTGGTCTCCTCCTTCATCTCGCCCGATTGGCTCTTGAAGCGGCGGTTCGTAGCGAGGCCGAGCTTGCAGACCGACTGTCCACCGGCGATCTGCCGAAGTTCGGGGTCGCGGGTGAGGTTACCGATGAGAAGAACTTTGTTCAGCGATGCCATCGATTGCTCCGATATGGCCATCGTAGCGAAAACGCGACGGGCTGTCGCGCGGCCGCTGCACCCTCTTCACCCTTCGTGCGATTGCCAAGAATCCGATGAGCTCGATCCTGACTCCGCATCGTCCTGAGCGCCGCGCCCACCCCCGAGCCAAGGCCAACCTGCCGATCACGATCGGCGCCGGCGGCCGACAGATCGAAGCGCGCGTGCGCGACCTCTCGCGCTCGGGCATCTGCTTCGTCTCGCCGAAGCCGATCTCTGAGATGACGGCGGTGCGCATCAACATGGAGATCCCCGGCGCCCGCGCCCACGCGGTGACCGCCGAAGGGGCCGTCGTGCGCTGCGAGCCGGCGGGCGATGAGTATGAAGTGGCGATCTTCTTCACCGCCCTCTCCGACGGTGACCGCCACGCGCTCGATCAGTTCGTCGCCGCGGGCAAGTAGCCGACGACCACGCGATCGAGACCAGCGAGGTCGCGCACGCGGCGAACGCGCACCAGCCCCGCCGCCTCGAAGCAGCGCTCCACGGTCGCGGCGAGCGCTTCGCCAATTTCAACAAAACAGGCGCCTTCCGGGAGGAGGCGCGACGCCGCGGCTTTC
The DNA here is from genome assembly GCA_016792805.1 of Planctomycetota bacterium. Lineage (GTDB taxonomy): Bacteria > Planctomycetota > UBA1135 > UBA1135 > JACQFD01 > JAEUHX01. The sequence continues at coordinate 264,978 of JAEUHX010000042.1, read as the reverse complement.
GCGATGGCGCCGTAGAGCGCGACGGCGTCGCCCCCCGGAATGAAGATCGCCTCCCGCGGCTCGAAGCGCAGCTCGGGAGGCAGCGCGCTCTCTTCGCTCGGGAGCACATAGGGAGGATTGGAAACGAGCACGTCGAAGGTCGGCTTCTCTTCGACCGCGTCGAGGAAGCGGCACTGCAGCCAGCGGACGCGCTCGGCGACGCCGTGCCTCGCGGCGTTCCGCGCAGCGAACGCGAGCGCTGCCGCCGAGAGATCGGTGGCGACGATTTGTGCATTCGGAGCGCTGTGAGCGACCGCAACAGAAATACACCCGCTTCCAGTGCCAATCTCCGCAATGCGCGGCGGCGGCGCGTCGCCCGCTCTCCCCTTCAGCGCCTCGAGCGTCAGCTCCACGAGCGCTTCGGTCTCCGGGCGCGGCACGAGGACTCCGGGACCGACCTCCATCGCCAAAGACCAAAATTCGCGCTCGCCGAGGATGTACGCGAGCGGCTCTCGGGAGGCGGCGCGCCGCACGAGCTCACGGCACGGCACAAGCTCCTGCTCGAGGAGAGGGCGGTCGAAATGAAGATATAAATCGAGCCGGCGCATCCCGAGCCCCTTCGCCAGTAATAATTCGGCGGAGAGCCGCGGCGCATCGCAGCCGCGCGCCGCAAGAAACTCTGTGGTGCGGCGCAGCACCTCGAGGAGCGTTTTCGGCCCGTCGCCACCGGGGGAGGCCGCGGCGCCGGCGCGCTCGCTCATAGCCGCTTCAGGCGCTCTTCGCGGTCGGCGTCGGAGAGAGCATCGAGCATCTCGTCGATCTGCCCCGTCATGATGGCCGCGAGATTGTGAACTGTGAGTCCGATCCGGTGATCGGTGCAGCGCGACTGCGGAAAATTGTAAGTTCGGACGCGCTCGTTGCGGTCGCCGGAGCCGATCTGGCTCTTGCGCTCCTGCGCGCGCTTGCGATCGCGCTCCTGCTGCTGCTGCTCGTACAGGCGCGCGCGAAGGATACGCATCGCCGTGGCGCGGTTGCGGTGCTGGCTCTTGTCGTCCTGGCACTTCACCACAATTCCGCTCGGCTTGTGCGTGATGCGCACCGCCGATTCGATTTTGTTCACTTTCTGGCCGCCGGGGCCGCCCGCGCGCATCGTGTCGACGATGAGATCATTGGGATCGATCTCGATGTCTACTTCTTCGACTTCCGGGAGCACGGCGACCGTCGCCATGCTGGTGTGGATTCGCCCCTGCGTCTCGGTCTCGGGAACGCGCTGCACACGATGGCCGCCCGACTCGAAGCGAAGCCGTCGGAAGGCGTCGGGCCCCTGAACGTTGAACACCACTTCTCGCAGCCCGCCGAGCCCGGTATCGCTGATATCGAGCATCTCGATCTTCCAGCCGCGGCCCTCACAATAACGGCGGTACATGTGAAAGAGGTCCATCGCGAACAGCGCGGCCTCATCGCCGCCCGTGCCGGCGCGAATCTCAACAATTGCGGAATCGGGGTCGCCCTCGATGTCGTCGACAAGGAGTCGATCGAGGAGCCGCTTTTCGAGCTGAAGAATCTTCGGCTCGAGCTCGGCCACTTCCTCTTGGGCGAGCGCTCCCATGTCGGGATCCCCAAGCATCGCCTGCGCCTCCTTCAGCCGATCGCAGAGGGTGCGCCACTCGCGGAACGGCTCCACCGTCCGGTCGAGCACCCCCTTTTCCTTGGCAAGCGGGCGCGTTTTGTTGGGATCGACGGCGACTTCCGGCTCGGAGAGCTGCCCAATAATCTCCTCGACTCTCTTCTCGAGAGCTTGGAGCTTCGGGAGGGCGACAGCCGGGAGTGCCATGGAAGTCGGGCGCTTGCTCGCGCTGCGAGTGGGCTCGTCGCGGTCCGCTTCGCGCCCACCCGGCGGCTCTAGCAAACGGCCTCCGGCAGCCCGAAGGCTGCGCGGAGGCCGGCGCGCGTAGAGGCTACTTCGAGGCTCCCGAGTTCACAGAAGCGTAGCGCTTCTTGAACTTGTCGATACGACCCGCCGTGTCGACGAACTTCTGGCGCCCCGTGTAGAACGGGTGGCAGGCCGAACAGATGTCGATGGCGATGCGCGTCATCGTGGAGCGCGTCTCGAACGTGTTGCCGCAGCCGCAAACGACGGTGCAGCGCTGGTAGTTAGGGTGGCCCGTGGTCTTCATGGCGGTGGATTGGGGCGAAGAAGGTAGCGGCAGACCCTCGCTCTGACAATGCCATGGGATAGCCTGGACGCATGGGTCGCCTCCCCTTGGCACTCCACCGTGCGGTCAACGCATGTCGCCGGCCTCTCCTTGCCGTTGCGATTGCGGCTTCTGCCGTCTCGTGCGGCGATTCCGAGGCGAAATGGCGCGCCCGGCTCGACCGACGCGCGAAGGCGCTTGCGCTGCTGCCGCTGCCGATCGCCCGCTACCCTGGGCCACCGGGGGTCTTCGTCAACACTCTCGTGCCCACGGCGCTGATTGAAACGAAGCCAACGGGCGCGACGGTGCGAATTGACGGGAAGGATCGTGGCGTAGCGCCGATCGAGGTTCCGACGGCCGACCTCGTCGTGGACGCGCAGCAGGAGGCGGGCGCCTCCTGCCGCATCAGCTTCGCCCGCAATGGCGAGGCGGCTCCGATTCGCGCCTATCGGTTGCGTTTTGAAGCCGCCGAGATCAACGCCGGGCTCGACGTGATGCAGGTGCCGCAGGCGCTTCGAGCCCGCGATCATTACTTCTATTTCGATCTGACAGACTCCGAGAGCACGCAATCCCAGCCGAAGTGAGAAGCGCGGCGACGCGCTCCATGGGAAGCCCGACGACGTTGGTCCAGGAGCCGCGCACGGAGGTCACAAATCGATCGGCGGATTCCTGGATCGCATAGGCGCCCGCTTTTCCGATCCACTCGCCGGATCCGACATAGGCACGGACTTCGGCGGGCTTCCACGTCCGCATAACGACTTTTGTGGTCACGGCAAACTGTTGAACTCGGCGGGACGGCATCTCGATGGCGCAGACGCCCGTGATGACCCGGTGGGTCGTGCCGGACAGCAAACGAAGGATGCGCGCCGCATCGGCCGCATCCTTTGCCTTTCCAAGGATCCGATCACCGAGAGCAACGACGGTGTCGGCCGCGAGAATGATCGTGGGCGCCTGTTCCGTAGGCAGCCGGCTCGCTACCGCGCGCGCCTTGCGCCGCGCGATGGCGAGCGCAGCGCGCCGCGGCGTCATCCCGCGGGGCATCGACTCGTCGACGCCGGGGATCACAATTTCAGCTCGGACGCCCGATGCCGCGAGGAGCTCCCGTCGACGCGGCGAGCCGGAGGCCAGGATCAGCCGCGGCGCCGGATGGGGAGACGCCGGAGGAGGACGTTTCAAAAGTGCTCCGCAAAGCGAGTGCGAGGAATCGTCGCTCAGCGCAAGGAGCCTCGCCGCAGGCGTAGCAAAGAGCTACGACGAGGACGAGGCGACGCAGCCATGGGCGACGAGGCCCGCGCGCAGCTCGGATGACTTTTGAAACGTCCTCGTAGCTCGCGATCTCAATCGACCGCGGCTCCGTTCTCTTTCCACTTTTTCCCGGCGGGGCAGCAGCCGTGGAACGGACATTTGGGACACTCGGGGTTGCGCACATGGCAATAATCCTCGGCGACCCGAACGAGCCCATAAGTGAGATTCACGGGATCACCGTCGGCCATGTCGAGAAGCGCCTTGCGCACTTTTGTGACCGGCGGCGCGCCTCCCTTCGGAATCCACCCGAGCCGCTGCGCGACGCGCTGGGCCTGCGGAGTCGTCGGAATCTCACCTTTTTCTTCGAGCAGAGATGCCTCGAACGCTTGGACCATCGCGAAATCGAGCCCAGGCGACGCAGCGAGGAATGTCGCGCGCTTGTCCTTATCTTCCTCGCGGAGGAACTCCGCGTCGAGGGCATGGCGATCTGTAAAGATCTTGCTCAGGAGGTCGCGCAGCCGCATTGCGCGCGAGGGCGCATCGTGGCAGCCGGTGGCATCAAGAATCTCGCGCAGATCGTCGATGCGCGCGAGCCGCACCTCGTTCCAATCAACGAAATCTTTCTTGATGCGGTCGAGAACGGCATCGGCCTTCGAGGAGGGCACTTCTCGCCCAATCAACAAAAGCACGAGGCGGTCCAAGAGGTTGACCCCCTGGAACGAGCGATATTTGCGGAAGCTCTTGGCGAGCGCGGCATGCACGTCGCCGACGCTCGCCTTGCTGCTGCTCATGGTGAGGTCTTTCCGGGCCCTTACTCGGCCTTCTTCTCAGCGACCGGAGTGCCCGCCTTTGCGGCGCGCGTCTTCACGGCCTTCGTCATTTTGAAACGGGCAGGCTTGCGACGCGCTCCGCCAACACCGGCTTTCCCGGCGGGGCGCTTGCGCTCGCGCTTCTTGCGCGCCGGAATAGCAATTTTCGACTGCTTGATCAGGCTGCGCGTCGTGTCGGTGAGCTGAGCGCCGACGCTGAGCCAGTAGGCGACTCGATCGGCCTTGAGGGTCAGCATCTTGGCGGGATCCGAAGCCCCCGGGGTGTAGGTCCCGAGAACCTCCGTCACGCGCCCGTCGCTCTTTGCACGCTCATCGCAGGCCACAATACGAAAGAAGTTCAGATTCTTGCGGCCAAGCCGCTGACAACGGAGGACGACTGCCAAGGGAAACCTTCTGGAGAATCCAGACCGGAGAAGTGGAAGTGAAGTAGGACGGGAAAGTTTGGGGGTCGGAGCGCTGGAACGCGAGAGACGAACCGGCGCCTTCGAAGAATGGCCGCGCGCTACGGGCCGCCGCGACGCTTCATGTCGCGCTCCATATCTTTGAGGAAACGCGTGCGCTCCTTGGGGGCCATCTGCATGACGCGCGCCAACTGTTTCATTTGCTTGCGCATCTGTTCGCAGGAGCGGAGTAAGTCGTTAACGGCCGAAACGGGATTGCCGCTGCCGCGGGCAATTCGCTGGCGGCGCGCCACGTCGATGCGGTCGGGATTCTTGCGCTCCCAGGCCGTCATCGAGAGGAAGAGCGCCTCGGTGCGGCGCATTCGCCCTTCGTCGATCTGATCCATCATCTCCGGCGGAAGTCCACTCATGCCGGGGAGGAGGCCCATCACTTTCTTGAGCGGCCCCATGCGCTTCATGCGCTGGAGATTCTGATACAGATCGTCAAGGTCGAAGTTGCCCGAGAGCATCTTCGTCGCCGTATCGGTAACTTCTTCCTCTGAAAACGCTTCCTGGGCTTTCTCCACCAGCGAGACGACGTCGCCCATGCCGAGGATTCGCGAGGCGAGCCGTTCGGGATGGAAGGGCTCAAGATCGATGATCTTCTCGCCGACGCCCGCGAAGAGGATCGGCTTTCCAGTAACCTGCACGATCGAGAGCGCGGCGCCGCCACGCGTGTCGCCGTCGAGTTTTGTAAGGATCGTTCCCGTGATGGCGAGGCGCGCGTCGAAGGCCTTGGCCGAGTTGACCGCGTCTTGGCCCGTCATCGAATCGACGACGAGGATCACGGCGTGCGGCTTCGTACGCGCCTTCACCTCGGAGACCTCACTCATCAACGCGTCGTCGACGTGCAGGCGACCGGCGGTGTCGAGGATCACGAGGTCGAGAAGGCGCCGCTCGGCCTCGCGAACTGCGCGCTCGCCGATGCCAGCAGGGCGCACGGCGCCGCCGCTCAGCATGCCGCCGAGGATGCCGCTCGAGGAGGGCGCCGGCGCGCCGGGCTCCTCGCTATAGACGGGGATGTCGAGCTGGCGGCCGAGCGTCTTCAGCTGCTCGATGGCCGCAGGGCGCTGGATATCGAGCGCCGCGAGGAGCGGCTTGCGCCCCTGTTTGCGCGCCCAGGCGGCGAGCTTGGCGCACGTGGTGGTCTTTCCGGAGCCCTGGAGTCCAGCCATGAGCCAGACCGTCGGCGGATTCGACGCGAAGGTGAGCGGCGCGGCGTGCTCTCCCAGGAGCTTCGTGAGCTCTTGATGGAAAAGCCCAATAAACATCTGCGCCGGCGTGACGGAGTCGAGGACCTTCTCCCCCATCACGCGCTCCTTCACGCGCGCGCAGAAATCCTTGGCAACGGAAAAGTGAACATCGGCCTCGAGCAGCGATTGGCGAACCAGGCGCAGCCCCTCCTCGACGTTCGCCTCCGTGAGGCGGTCGTTCTTTGTGAGCGTCTTGAACGCTTTGGAGAGGGACGCGGTTAGCGACTCGAACACGATGGGGCGCGCTGTGGGCGCGAGTGCGCCACAGGTCCGGATTTTGGGGCGGAGAGGTTAGCAGCTCCCGCGGTGTGCTGAAAGGCGAGCGCTGCTACGATCCGCGGCGATGGCTACCCTCCCGTCGTCGGCATTGCTCCTTGCATTGGCATGGTTGGCCCCCCAGCGGGCGAAAAAGGGGCCCGACCTATCGGAGGCGCGAAAGCAGCTGAGCGCGTCGGACGAAGCGACTTTCAACCAGGGCGCGCGCGCCTGCTCGGCGGCGGACAACCTCGAAGGTACCGAGCTGCTGCTGGAGAAGCTCGGTGGATCGCAGCCCCACTTCCGCGACATCGCGTTCGAGCATCTCGAGAAGATCACCGACCCCTATGCCATCGGGCTCGTGGAGAACTGGGTCGAGACCCATAAGGACGAGATGGTGCGCGCCTGGTGTGCCGATCTCTTGGGAGCCTATTTCGGGAAGGCGAAGACGGCGCCGCTGCTGAAGGCCGTTCAGGAGAACTCCGTCTTCATCAAGACGGCGGCGGCGCGCGCCTTGGGGCGGCTCCAAGCGAAAGAGGCGGGCGGGCGAATTGGGTCGCTGAAGTCGAGCCCCGATCCGTTGCTGCGGGCGACGGCGGCGATCACGGTGGCTCGCGTCGACTCCAAGTCGGTGGAGGGGCTCGTGAAGATGGCGACCGGCGACAAAGACTCCGGGGTGCGCGCCGCGTGCCTCGCCGCGCTGCCGGAGATCGCTCCGAATCAGGTGCTCGGCGCCTGCGAGGCGGTGCTCAAGACGCCCACTTCCGACTGGCGAGCTCGGCTCACGGCGGTGGAATGTCTCGCAAAACTGCGCACGAAGGAGAGCGTGGCGCTTCTGGTGCGGCAAGCAAGCGATGCCCGGCGCGCTGTCGCGAATCTTTCGGAGAAGACACTGATCGCCATGACGGGCAAGAGCTTCCACGGCGGGAAGGCCTGGCAGGAATGGTGGGAAGCCCAGGGCGGCACGTTCGAGCTTCCGGCCGCGGGCGCGACGGGGCAATCGCCCGTGACGGGCCCGGCGACAACGGGCGTCTTTTTTGACCTGCCCGTCGATAGCGATCATGTGGCCTTCTTGATCGACCGCGGTGCAACGATGTCGGCGCAGGCGCTGAACCTCGGGATCACAAAAATGGAGGCCGTCATCAAGGAGCTCGAGACCACGCTGAAGGCACTGCCCAAAGGCAACACCTTCTTCAATGTGTATGCTTATTCGAGCGAGCCGACGGCCTGGGAGCGCAAGCCCCAGCCGCTCAACGACAAGACGATCGCGGATTCCTTACAATTTCTAAAGAAGCAGCCTCTGGCCGGAGAAAAGAATATCTGGGCGGCGCTCGAGGCGGTGTTGGCCGATCCGGATATCGATACAGTTTTTCTGATGTCCGACGGCGAACCGCAGATCGGCACCTATGTCCACTACAACCGCGTGGTCGATCACCTGCAGCGCCGCAACGTGCTGCACCGGATGGTGGTTCACACGGTGAGCGTGAGCGATCCCTCGTGGAGCGACGGCGTGAAAGAGTGGTATCGCTCACAGCTTCGCGAGATCGCGAAGGGCACCGGCGGCAAGTACGTCGAAAAGTGAGGTTACCGCTCCCTACTCGTGGCGCAGCGCCTCGACGGGGTTCAGCTCGGCAGCTTTCCATGCGGGATAGAGGCCGAAGACGACGCCGACAAGCACGGAGATTCCGAGCGCCAGCATCGGGAAGGTCGGTGCCACGATGGTTTTGAGGTCTGTCCACTCTTCGACGAGTGTCGGAATGAGGATTCCGAGAAGCACGCCGAGGATTCCGCCAGAGGCGGAGAGGACGACCGTCTCCACGAGAAACTGACCAATAATATGGCGCTTCTTGGCTCCGAGCGCGCGGCGCACTCCGATCTCCTTCGTGCGCTCCGTGACCGTCGCGAGCATCACGTTCATGATGCCGATGCCGCCGACGAGGAGAGAAATGCCGGCGATGGCTCCGAGAACGATGTTAAAGATACGCTGCGTCTCTCGCGCCCGGATGAGGAGTTCGAGAGGAACAATCACTTCGTAGTCGCTCTTTGGGTGGAAGCGCTTCAGGACCTCGCGCGTCGCCTCCGCAGTCGGTTCCACCGAATCGAGCGTGCCGACTTGGGCGAGGATCTCGTGGAGTTCGACGAGCTCGCTCTCCCTGCTGCCCGGCCGAATTTTTGTGGTGATCTGCCCAAACCAGCGGCGAGCCGTGCGAAGCGGAAGGAACACTTCCCCCACGAGGTCGGAGGTGCCCGTCGGAGCGATCGTCGTAGTGCGCGGCACGAGCGTGCCGACGACGCGAAAGTACTCGCTGCCGATCTTCACGATTCCAGCGAGCGGGTCGTCGAAAGGGAAGAGCACCTGTGCCGCCTCACCGCTCAGAACGCACACATTGGTGGCCTCCATGTGGTCCTGCTCGCAGAGGAATCGGCCTGAGCTCAAGATTCGCCCGGTCACCTCGAGATAGCTTGGGAGCGTGGCAAGGATCCTCGGATTGATCATCCGATGCTGGACGCGAACTTCCTGGCGAAGGTCACGAATCGGAACGACGCGCTTCACTGAGGGCAGCGTCTCGAGAATCCGGTCGAGGTCGTCGTCGGTGAGCCCGTAATTGGTAACTCTTTGCGACTGATTTGAGGATCGCCGGTCGTCGCTCGGCTTCACGCTGCGAAGAATGATATTGGTGCTGCCGAGCTGTCGGATCTGTTCCTGGGCTTCAAAGGAGGCGCCCTCGCCGATCGCCAGCATGGCCACGACCGAACTCACCCCGAAAAGCACTCCAAGCATCGTGAGCGCCGCACGAAGCTTGTGCTGCAGCAGGCTTCGAACGCCGAGCTTAAAGGTGCCGAGCAGGGAGATTCCGAGCATGATCGATCGTCTTCCGGTCAGCCGGCCGCAGCCGCCCGAACGTTCTCGATCTCCACGACGCGGCCATCCTTGAGGTGTAGGATCTTCTCCGCGCGGCGCCCCACCTCGCGGTCGTGCGTGACGAGCACGATCGTCTTCCCCTCGGAATTCAACGAATCGAAGAGTGCAAGAATCTCCTTCGCGGTGGCGGAGTCGAGATTGCCGGTCGCCTCGTCGGCGAGCAGCACTGCGGGATCGTTCATGAGAGCGCGCGCGATGGCGACGCGCTGCTGCTGTCCCCCCGACAGCTCCGAAGGACGGTGCTTCAGGCGATGGCCGAGCCCGACGCGCTCGGCGAGGGCGATGGCGCGGTCGTGCCCGCCGGGGAAGTCGTCGCCTCGGTAGAGCAATGGGACTTCAATATTCTCGAGAACTGTGAGCTGTGGAATGAGGTGAAAGGATTGAAAAATGAACCCGAGGGCGCGGCTCCGGAGTTCCGAGAGTTCGTCGTCGTCGAGGTCCGATACGTCGTGGCCTGCGAGGCGGTAGAGCCCCGAGGTCGGACGATCCAGGCAGCCGAGCACGTTCAGCAACGTCGACTTGCCCGAGCCCGAAGTTCCCATCACAGCCCAATATTCCCCGCGGCGAATGGTGAATGTCACTCCATCGAGCGCACGAACGACTTCGCTGCCCATTCGAAACTCTCGGCGGAGGTCCTGGAACTCGATGACGGCGTCAGTATCCGAGTTCAGCTTCATCGTCGTACGGAGCAGGCGGCGGAGCAACGCCGGCGCGCGGCGTGAACCTTACTCTTTCTTCGGCCCCAGAGTGCCCGACTCAGCGCGGGGATCGCCGCTCTGCGGCTCGCCGCCGCCGCCGGGAGCGCCGTCGGCGCTGCGGACACCCTCCGGAGCGGTCGCGCCGCCGGGCTTCGGCCCTCGCGCGCCGCCGCCTCCCGGACGCGCCGAGCCGTCGCGATTGCGTGGGCGGCCTGTACCGGGAGGCCTCGCGCCGCCTTCGGGGTTGGCCGGTCCGCGCCCTTCGGCAGGAGCGGGTGCCGCTCCGGGCTCGAGGCCCGGCTGCACGACCTCGCCGACCTTCGACTTGGGCATGTCGATCTCGACCTCGCTCGTCATGCCGGGCGGCATCGCCAGTGCCACGAACTCCCCCTCCCTAAGTCCTTCCTTAATTTCAACAAATCGATCGTTGCTGAGCCCAAGCTTCACGTCGCGCGGCGAAACGGCTCCGTCCGCCACAACGAAGCACTGGGATTTGCCGCCCCGGCGGAACACCGCCTGAACGGGGACGTTGAGCACGTCGAGCAGATCCTGCGCGACGATCTCCACGGAGCAGGAAAGCTGCGGACGCAGGGAGGTCGTCTCGCCGTCGAGCGTCACTTCTGCGCGGAAGACACGGAGATCGGGATTCATCCAGCGCGTCTGCGAGTCGGGCACGACGCTCAGATAGCTGAGCTTTCCGGAGAAAGGATGCTCGGAGTAGGAATCCACCGTCACGACGGCGCGCTGCCCGAGCTGCACGCGGTTCATGACGGATTCATGAATCTTGACTTCCGCAATCATCGCGCTGGTGTCGGGAAGCTCCATGAGCTCTTCGCGCTCGCGCACGGCGGTGCCGACGCCGAGCGGCTCCTCACTGCCGCGCCCATTGCCGCGCGTTGCGAAGACAACCGTGCCATCGGTCGGAGCGATAATCTTGGCCTTGTCGATTTGTGAGTCGAGCTTCGCGAGGCGCTCTTTCTCGAAGCCGAAAGTCGCCTCCCGAGCCTTCAGGCTCGCCGTCGCCTGCGCACGCTCGGCTTCGCCCTGGCGACGTACGCGCTCCAGCTCTTTCTCCGCCTCGGTCACATCCGAGGAGAGCTTTTTCATTTGCATCGGGAATTCGTACTTTTCGATCACCTCGAGCTTGTTCTTGGCGAGCTTGACGTCGATCTCCGCCTTCGTGACGGCGAGCTCGTCCTGTTCGAGCTCCATGCGAGTCAAGAATCCCTTCTCGAAGAGCCTCTTCGACCAATCGCGCCGCTCCTTGGCGCGGGTGACGTCCTGTTCGGCCAGCATGATCTGCGACTGCTCGGTCTGACGCTGCTGGGGCCACTCGCCCTCCTCGTATCGCAGGAGAGCCACCTTTGCGAGTTCGAGGGCGAGTTGGGCCTTGCGAATCGCGCTTTCCGATTCGTTCTGTTGGATCGCGAGCTTTTCGCGCGCATCGACGAGGTTCGCCTCCGCCTGCTCATAAGTAATCTTCTGCTGAACTCTCCGTTCCAGCTGATCGGACACGTCGAGCTCGAGAATGAGTTCGCCGGCCTTCACAAAAGATCCTTCCTTGATAATGGAGAGAATCTTGGATTCCCCTTCGAGTTCGCTTCGAATCGAGCGAGTGTTCTTGGCTTTCAGGTATCCACGCTCGAGCACAGAGATTCGAAGGCTCCCGCGCGAGACCTTGCCGGTCGGCAGGCTCGGCCCTTCCGCCGCGCCACGCCGCAACGTCCAGCCCCAGGCTCCGGCAGCGACGAGCACCACCGCGAGCCCTCCCCAAAGGAGCAAGCGGCGGGTTGAGGAGCTTCGAGCGTTCGCAGACATCGGGGTCCAGTGGGTGAGGTGATTGGCGCGGGGCGAGCGCGGTGGGATCGAGGAACCGTCGCTTCCTCTTACGGGGTATCGGCGGCGGCGACCTCGCCGCGCGCCTGGCGCAGGGCTTCAGCATCCCCTCGGATCCCATCGTCGTCGAGCACGAGCGCGCCGAGGTCGCTGAACAGCGTGAGCCGAGCCAACGTGTAGTCGACCAAGTTTCGCGTGAGCGCGTTGCGCGCCTGGACGAGGGCTTCCTGAGCTTCAAGCAGGTCGCGCGTTGAGGAGCGCCCTGCCTGAAGGGTCAGGGTCGCACCCTCGACTCGGCGCTCTGCGAGGCTGACAGCCGTCTTTTGGATCTCGTAGCTCTCCCGCGCCTGTCCGAGCGTGCGCAGGCTATTGCGGATGTCGAGGCGAATGTTGTCGCGCGAGAGTGACTCGGCGCGCTTCTCGACCTCGAGCGTGATTAGCGAGGCGCGATAGGCGTTGCGCTCGGGAAGGCGGTAGACCGGAAGGTCGAGGTCGAAACCGACGCTCCAGGGTGCGTCGGATCCCTGGAAGTTGCTCGGCTGGCCTTCGTTGGAAGAAATATTGTAAGATCCGGTCACACCGAGACCAGCCCGCAGGGCGTCTTCCGCAATTCTCAATTTTCGCGTGGCGTCCACGACCCGATCGCGCGCCGTGTGATAATCAAATCGGCGTTCGAGAGCGATCCCGTAGGAGAGTTCTTCCTTGACCTCGACGGCGAGCATTCCGTCGCTCGCTAGCTTGCGAAGCTCCTCGTCGGCAAGGTTCATTTGTGCAGATGTCGGGAGGCCAAGGAAAATCTTGAACTCATCAAGCCGCGACGCGTACGACTGCTGCGCTACGATCCAGCGGTTCCGAGCGGAGAGCTCATTTTGGCGCGCTTGTCCCACTTCCACGTCCGAAAGCCGGCCCGCCGCCTGCAGCCCTTCATTGCGCTCGCGCACCAGCTTCAGATTCTCGTAGTTTGTCTTTTCGTTGTCGATCACGTTGGCGTCCTGCAGCACTCGGTAATAACGCGTTGCGACGTCAACCGCGAACTCCTGCCGGAAACGCTCAAAATTACGAACTTCGTACAGCACATTTCGCTCGGCCTGGGTGAGCGGCTCACGCACGATCGAGCTGCCGAAGCCGCGCATGAGCGGCTGAGTGACCGAGAGAGCGAGGGACGAGGGCAGCGTCCTCCACCCTTCGCTCGTCAGCAGGGATCGGAAGAGTCCGACGCCGATCGAGCTCACGATGCGCGCACCGGAGCCGAGAAGGCGCGTGACGCCGCCAGTGATCGATGCGTCGGCATCGCTCGCCGTCTCCGCAGTGCCATTCACATTTCCCGCACCGGTCACTGTGGGAATGAACCCGAATCGAAACTTCTCGAGTGCGAGGTCGAGCGCTGCGAGATAGACAAGCTCCTTGCGGCGCTGGTAGTCACGGCTGTTTTCCGCTGCGACCAGGAGGGCCTGCCGCAAGTCGAGAGTCCTCGAGACCGGCTGGGATGCCGCAGCCGCCTCGAACTCCGTGCGCAATGTCTGCGCGTCCACGTCGATCGTGAAGGGACGGCTCGCCGTCCCGAGTTCCCTTCGCCGTTCCGCAACGATCTCGTAGGCCTCGTCATCGGCACTCGATCGGTACGACGCTGCGGAACAGCCCCCGAGAGCGAAGCCAAGGAGCAAGGCAGAGAGGGTGCGGAGGCGCATCAAGCGAGATCAGCGTACTGCAGATCTCGGTTCAACCGAGCTCGGACCTGCTGGGCTCGTCCCCAATCGGGCGCAGGCGCCGAGAAGCTCCACCAGAGTGAAAGGCTTTCGAAGGAATCCCCGCCCTGGACCTGTCAGATCCTCGCTTCGCAAGACCGGCTCGGAGTAGCCGGACACGAATAGGAGCGGAAGCTCCGGCCACCGCTCGCGAAGACGGAAACCGAGTTCGACGCCGCTCATCCCGGGGAGCACCACGTCGAGAAGTGCAAGGCCAGGTCCCTTGGACCGCGCTTCGAGTGCGCTCCATGCGGCCTCCGCGCTGGCGAAGCTGCGAACGCGCGCGCCGGAGCGAACCAGCGCGGCCTCGACGAGTTCGCGTAGCGCCGACTCGTCCTCGACGTAGAAGATCTCGATGCCCGAAAGCTGCTGGCTGGGTGAAGCGGTGAGCCCGCGATCGGGCTCGCTGTTCTCCTCCCCCGCGTGAACGCGAGGCAGATAGACCAGGAATGTGGAACCTTCTCCGAGCGTGCTTTCGACCTCAATAAAGCCGCCGCTTTGAGCGACGATTCCATAGCTGGTCGAGAGCCCAAGTCCCGCCCCGTTTCCGGCTGGTTTTGTAGTAAAGAACGGCTCGAAGATTTGCCGGCGAGTTCGCTCATCCATGCCCGTCCCTGTGTCGCGAACGGAGAGCTGGGCCCACTCCGAGCCCGACTCAAGCCCCCGCACTCGCGCCGTCTCCTCGGGCGCAGTGCCCGACTTCAGCTCGATTGTCAATAATCCTCCCCTCGGCATCGCATCGCGCGCATTGAGCGCGAGATTGAGCACCGCGACTTCAATCTGGCCAGGATCGGCCAGTACGAAGATCGGCTCCGGCGAAGTCATAAATCTAATCGTAACACTCTCGGCGATCGCTCTGCGAAGCAGCGGCTCAAGGCTTGTGAGCGACCGCCGCAGGTCATGGCGCACCTCTCGGAGCACCTGCCTTCGGCTCATGGCTAAGAGCTGATGAGTAAGCGCCGCTGCGCGCTCGGCCGCTTTTCGAATGGAAGAGATCTCTTTCTGCGCGCGGTCGTCCGCGGAGAATCGAAGAGCCAGGAGCTCAGAATATCCCTGAATCGCGGTAAGAAGATTATTGAAGTCGTGGGCTACTCCACCCGCCAGCCGTCCAATCGCTTCCATCTTCTGTGCCTGACGCAGTTCCTCTCCGCTCCGCTCCATGGCACGCACCGCGCTTGCCGCCTTCTCCTGCTTATCGCTTAATAGCCATCCTGCGATGCCGAGCGCGAGTCCAATCTGTGCAATAAGGCCAATGGCGGCGCTGGCAAGCTCGAATTGTGCGGGTCCCCGCTGAACTCCATGAACCAGGATCTGGCTGGCATGGAATATCTGTGATAAGCCAAGAGCGCCGAGCGAAAGCAGCACGAGCTGCTTTCCGGGCGGGCTGACCCGCTCGCGGCGCGCAAGAGTCCACCCGATCGGAATGTAACAGACTATGAAAAGCCCAAATGCCCGCGGAAACGTCCATAGATAGAGGCGGGCTTGCTGTGGAAGCTCCGTCGTCGAAACGCTCACAATAGCTCCCAACACGACTGCGGCGAGCAGGACGCGCACAATTCCGGGCCCCTTGCGCCGCGTAAAGAGCTCGAAGGAGCCGAGTCCCATGAAGGCGACTTGGGAGTAGGCCGCAATGTGAACCCACAGGGAGAGCGCGGTTCGGGTGGCTGAGGACGCCCTGGTGGAGGAGAGCAACGGGAGCACCCCAAGCAATCCCCCGTGAAAACCTGCCGAGCCAAGAAAGCTGAGACTCCAGCTCAGCAGGTGGCGATCGGAATCGTGGCGCCGCAAGCCCAGGCATAAGCAGGCGAGCACCAGGCCCAGAAGGACGTGGAGCGAGTCAGCAAGAGTGACTTCAGACTCGATCGGAAATGGCTGAGACACGGCGCACCGGCGCTCTCCGCACTTCCGAATTTTCTCGGATCGGGGCCCGGGGAGGCACAGCTGTGCCCCGCGCGATACCCCCCGGTCTCGCTACGACTCGCCGCCGGCGGCCGCCTCAGTCGCCATCGCACGGTCCTCTTCGCGCACGATATCCGCCCCGAGTGCCGCGAGCTTCTCGACGATGCATTCGTAGCCGCGGTCGATGTGATAAACGCGTCGGATGAAGGTCTCTCCGTGAGCGACAAGCCCGGCAATGACCAGCGCCGCCGACGCGCGGAGGTCGCTCGCCATGACGGGGGCTCCCGAGAGCGCTCGCACACCGCGGACAATTGCACTCGGCCCCTCTCGACGAATCTGTGCCCCCATGCGCATCAGTTCGGCGGCGTGGGTGTAGCGATCCTGGAAGATCCGCTCGGTGATGAGCGCGACGCCGTCCGCCACAGCCATCGCCGTCATCCATTGCGCTTGGAGGTCCGTCGGGAAGCCTGGATGCGGATGGGTGGTGGCATCGGTGGCGCGGAGAGTCGCGCCACCGTGGGTGCGGATTGTTCCGTCGGGAAGTACCTCAAATTTCGCGCCAGCCTCCGTCAGGCGATCGAAGAGCGCGTCGAGGTCCTCCGGGCGCGCGCCGACCACATCAACGGTGCCGCCTGCCAAGACGCCGGCGATCACAAATGTTCCGGCTTCGATGCGGTCAGGAATGATGCTGTGCTCCGCGCCATGGAGGTCGTCGACCCCCTGGATCTCAAGCGTCGGCGAGCCGATCCCCTCGATACGCGCGCCCATGGCGACGAGGCATCGGCACAAATCGGCAATCTCAGGCTCGCAGGCTGCTGATTCGATCACCGTCTTTCCGCGCGCGTACACCGCCGCCATAAGCACATTGGCAGTTCCGAGCACAGTGGACCCATTCGCAGAGCCGAGATAGACGCGAGCGCCACGCAGCCCGCCCGGCGGCGCGTTGGCAACCACATATCCCTCCTCGACCCGAAGATCGGCGCCAAGGGCGCGCAAGCCCTTTAAGTGCAGATCGACCGGCCGAACTCCAATCACACATCCGCCGGGAAGTGACACGCGCGCGGATCGCCGTCGGCCCAGGAGAGGGCCGAGGACGGCGAAGGAGCCCCGCATTGTGGAGACGAGCTCATAGGGAGCGATGCTCTTCGACTCGTCGAGTGTCTTGAGCACGAGAGACCCATCGGGCAGCCTCTCGCTCGCCGTACCCAACACCTCCAGGACCCGCTGGAGGTTCTCCATATCCCGGAGCACCGGAGCGCGCCGAATCTTGAGCGTATCCGTTGTGAGCAGTGAAGCACACAAAATCGGGAGCGCCGCATTCTTGCTGCCGCTCACTGGCACGGCGCCTCGCAGACGAAGCCCGCCTCGAATCCGAAATCGATCCATGGTGCCGCTTTACAAAAAGGAGGGACGCGCCGCGGGCACAGACACGCCGCCCGAGGGTTGCGCTCACCGGTCCGTCATTTGTTGCGTATTACAACCAATGCGAGGTGAGGCGTCGAAGAGTGAAGGATCGCTGAACGACGTGCGAGGAAACCCTCGCCGGCCGAGAGGGGAACCGAGCCTGCCGGCCCCCCACTGGAGAACGACGCAGAAGTGCTAGCCGCCTGTGGCAAGAGTCCTTCGCAAGGCGAACACCTGGAGCGCTTTTGCTACGGGCCGTTAGTTCGTCGGCCGAAATCGACGCCGCTTTTCCGCTATGGCGCGCTTCTCTTCTAGTTCCATTTGGAAATCGAATTCCTCGTCATCGGCATGCATCTCCAGAAAAGCGTCGTCGGCCTCCACGGCGATGTCTTCTGAGGAGTCGAGGAGCGCGTCGGCCAGCACGGGGATCGCTTCGGCTGCCCGGAGCGCACCAAGAATCCGAATCGCTTGGCGGCGAACGGCCTCATCGGGCGCCTTCGCGAGGAAGAGAAGGTCGCGCAATGATTCCGGCACCTGCGGCCCCTTCCGCTCCTGCATGGCGTTCCCGTTGCGCAGGAGCGCGCCGACGAGCGGCGCAGAGCCCATACAGACGGCAATGGTCAACAATCGGTCGATCGCCGGGTGCCCATCTTTGCCAAGGCGTCCAAGAAGAATAATGACTCGGTCCTTCACGGGATTCGTGCCGCGCACGAAGCAATCGACGAGCTGATCCAGTGCCGCTACGCCGCGGGCCTTGATTTGTGTGGGCGATTCGCGAAGCACCCCCGCGTCGGCAACGGGCTGGTCCCTTCCTTCCTCAAAGGGACGGAAGCACCCCTGCGCCTCCGTGTCGACGAGGACCCCCGGCGCCGATCGAAGCCAACGATTCACCATGGCGCCGTGGGGCGGGTCTACGGCGAGGACGCCTCGGCCGTCACTACGCGCCCGCGTGGTCGCTTTCACTCCGCAGCGCGCGAGGAAGCCCTGGAGGCCTGTTGCGAAGCGCTCGTGAATACAAAGGATCTCTTGAGCCGTCGACATGTCAGCGGTCATCGCGTACGAGCTTGGCGCCAAGACGGCGCCCGCCGAGAACGTGGAAATGGAGGTGGGGAACTTCCTGGCCGCCATCCGTCCCAATATTGGAAAGGATGCGATACCCGCCGGCCGATGCGCCCTTTGCCTCCGCAACACGCCGCGCAAGATCAAGGATTTCACCGAGCAGTGGCGCGTCGCTCGAGGTCGCGTCGCGCAACGACTCGATGTGTGATTTGGGTATGACGAGGCAGTGCACGGGAGCCTGTGGGTGGATGTCCTCGAAGGCCATAGCGAGCTCCGTCTCGAGCACGATCTTCGCAGGAATCTCCCGTGCGACAATGCGACAGAAAATGCAGCTGCTCACCACCGAATTGTAGCAGCGCCCGCCCTAGCTTGTCTCGAGTTTCAGCTCTTCGGTGCGGCCCCGCTCAAACGCTCGAGGTGGCTTCACAAGCCCTTCGAACGCGAGCGAGTCGGCTAACGAGCTGCAGGTGCAGCCGAATCAGCGGCACTGCGCCCCGGGCTGCCGCCGTCGATGCCGCCGCCCGACGCATTCTTATCATTCGAATCGGTGCGCCGCTCCCAAACGATCGGATTTCGAAGCGTCGGCCAACCGGAGTCCTCACCGTCGCGCTGGCGAACGATCCAAAGCACCACAACTCCGAGGGCCGCTGCGGCCGAGCACGCGAGCAATCCTGCCGCGGCCCAACGATTTCGCCGTCGCACCCGATCGAGAGCCTCACGAATGTCGCCGCGCCGAGCGCGCAGATCTTCCGCGACGGCGCCCCGAACGGGAGCGGCCGAGGTGCCCACGAACCCGCTCAACGTCGATTGGTCTGCGGCAGGCTGGCTCGTTCTGTTCATGGAAGGATGCTCTGTCAGGCGCCCTAAACGCCGAACTCCGGGCGCTCGCCGCCAACGGCGGCGAACGGAGAGCCCGAGAGTCCTTTCGGCTGCTCTTTGGACGTAACTCCATTCCACGGGGTCTCGCCTTGAGATTCCAGAGGGCACCCGTGACACCCCCGGTGGGAAGGAACCTCCCTCTTTTCCTCGCTGGCAGCCCTTCCTAGCATGCGCGCCCTTTTTCCGGGCGCCTTCCAGGGGCCGGACGAAGGGAGGCCGACTCGACAGTGAGCCGCGCTCGACAGGGAGCGGCCCCCGATGGCTTCGATTCCGCAACGCGGAGTCGGGGCTCGATGGGTCCTTGCGATCGAGCGCAACTCTTGGCGAATCAACGGCTTCGGAAATCGAGTTGGGGGCTTAGCTCAGTTGGTAGAGCGCGACAATGGCATTGTCGAGGTCAGGGGTTCGACCCCCCTAGCCTCCACCAGCTCGATCGAATCCGAAGGCGCCCTGCGGGGTGCCATGGAAACGGCGGACGCCGATCCCCGCGCACTTGAAGTAGGGCGCAGCGGGAATTCGGGGCGTTGGAGCGGCCCCACTCAGGGGCGGTGCTTGCGGAGGACGCGATCGATGCTCGAGGGGGCCCCGAGAAACGAGAGCGGCGCTGCGATGCCTCGACCCTCTTCCAGAAGCGCCCTTGCTCGCGCGTCGAGGCGCGAGGCGTGCTCAAGCTGAGCTCGATTGCCGCTGCCCGAAGCCTCCTCTAATTGTGCCTGCGCCGCCCGGCTTGTGTGAATCGCGAGCCAATAGTAACCTTCGCCGTGGAGTTCCCGGAAGCCGATCCAAGCCAGGACGCCTCCTAGGGCGAGCACCAGCGCGCCGCGCCATCGGCTCGAACGCACCGTCGACACGCTGGCACTTTTGTCGCCGGCTCGTTCTGTTGCCTCCGAGAGGGCCGATACCACAAATCCCACAAGGCTCCAGAGCATCCACGCCGCCGAGAAAATCAGGAGAATGGCGGGTTCCCACTGAAGGTCGGGGTTGTCGGGGCTTCCGTTTCGCACGGCGGCAAAGAGGAGCCCAGCGGCCACGAGACCGAACCCGACAAGGGCAGCCGCGCTGCGGCCCCGAGCGCGCGCCCCGGTGAGCGATGCGACGACAGCGACGACTGCCGGAACGATCCACGCGGCGCGGACGGGACGCTCCACGCTGCTCCAGCTGAGCCAATTATGAACATAACAGCTCTGTATACAGATGACCGCGACACCGAGCGTGAGCAGCTCGAAACCAGCAGCCGGCCCACGGCGATCCTGCTCGGAATGCACAGAATCCGAGGATGTGGCAGCTCCCGCAGCGCAAGCGCCGAGGAGCCAACCGACGAGGACCCAGGCGAAGGCGCGTTCGGAAGTCGACGAAACGCTCACGGCTCCGGCCACGAAGTGCCCGGCAACCGTGAGCGCCAGGAGCTTCGCTCCCGGTACGGCTTCGCGCTCGCCGGCTCCGCCTCGACCAAAGACATTCCGAATCCCGAGCGCGAACGCGGGCACCAGGAACGCAAGTGTAGCAATCGGCATCGCGAGACCCCGCGAAGCAGCGCCCATCTGAGCCAAGAGATAGGCGGTCAAAGCCGTCCCGCAGGCAACCGCGGTCGCAGCCGCTGCGCGCGCCACGTGTCCACTCGCGCTTAGGCCCGCGAAGAGCGCGGCCATCGTGAGCGCCGACCAGGCGAAGGCCCAGGGCAACCCTGCGGTGAGGACTTTCTCCGCCAGAAACACATGAGGCCGGTCGGGCTCATCGGCGTGCTTCTCGATCGCCTTGCGCTCATCGGAATCGGTGCGAGCCAGCTCGGGCCAATAGGCGTCGGGCCCAAAACCGATCGCCCAAGCCATCGGTTTCTCCGCCAGGATCTGTGCGACCGACTCACCGGCGAGAATCCGCGTCCGCATCGTGTCCGCGCTCGGATCGCCCGCGCGCCGAATGCGCTCCAGAAACACTCCAACGGCGCTCTTGTCGTCATCCAGGAACCGGAACGGCCCTTGAGGGATGAGGATCAATCCCACAAGCACGAGGGCGATTCCCCAAAGAGCAATCGAGGCCCGGCGAAACAGGATCCCCCAGTGGGAACGCGGAGTCGCGAACAGGATCGCGAGCGATGCGGTCACGGCGAGGGCCAACATGCCTCCGCGGCCCCGTGTGAATAGTAAAGTAATGAGCTGTGCGAGGATCGACATCGCGGCGCCGAGGAGCCCGCCCCATCTTCGAAGCCTCACAAATCCCCACGCGAAGGCAACGGTCGGAGGGAGCGTGAGCGCGATCCACATGGCGAGCTGACCGGGGTGGCCGATCGGACCGGCGACGCGGTTGAACACCTCCGCGCCCCAAGGCGTCGGGTCGAGGAACCCGAGCCGGTGCGACTGGCAGGCGGCAGCCGTGGCTACGGCGGCGCCGCCCCAGCACGCCCATCGCTGGATGTGAACGGCCGTCAGCTCGCCCGCGCGGCCAAGCACAAAAGCTGCGGCCGCTACGGCAAGCTCAGAGAGTTCCGTCGTGAGCCCCTGTCGCCGGATGCTGCCCCCAAGAAGCGCCGTCCACGGGTCGTCCGAGAGAACTGTACAGATCGACAGCCAAATCCCCGCCGCGGCCATCACGAGAAGCGGGCCACTTCGAATTGTGGCGGTCGATCGGCGATGGATCGTCCCGCGCCAGACGGCAAGTCCCCAAGCGACCACCGCGGCGGCGATCAGCAGATGTGACTTCGGAGGGTCAAACCCGCGCGCCGAGACGCTCGACGCGAACATGGGTACGGCGAGCGCAATGAACGCAACGAGCGCTAAGAGCGGATTCGTTTCGCGGACGGTGGCCTGCGCCATGTCAGCGAGAATCCCGCGCGCGCCATTCGCAAGCAACTCCGAATGCGGAGCATTGAAGTCCCGGGCCGCCGCCTCGGGATCTTTTCTTCATCGAGGGCCGAGCACGCGGCGGCGCGTGCTACTTGGGCGGCGCGCCGCTCGTAGTAATCGTGACGCCGGGAGTCGGGGCACTCGGGGCCGTGCTTCCCGAATTGTTCTGAGCTGGGCTCACGCCGACACCCGCAGGCGGCGCGGCTGCGACCGTCACCGGTTCCGGATTATTGGTATCCCCCACGGTGATCGCGGTCACCGTCACCGGGACAGTCTTCTTCTCACCCGTTTTGTAATCGTACACTTCCGCGGTGGCCATCTCGGTGAGGAAGGGCAACCCCTTCGCCGTCGACGGGGGCGTCACTTTCGCGCGCTCGGCCTCAGCCGGCTTCTTCGGGGCGTTCGCGACACCGGCGGCCTTGGCGGCATCGGGGGCTTGGCCGGCGTTCGCAGCTGCCTGGGGCTTCAAGCCGCGCTGCTCAGCCGCC
Organism: Planctomycetota bacterium; assembly: GCA_016792805.1. GTDB lineage: Bacteria > Planctomycetota > UBA1135 > UBA1135 > JACQFD01 > JAEUHX01. Next base: position 243,010 of record JAEUHX010000042.1, on the reverse strand, counting down.
TTTCTCTTCTGGGCCTGGTTGTCAGGCCAGAATTCCACGGTAAGAACCCAGCCGACGAGGCCAGCAGCTGCGATTCCTGTGGTGATCCAGAGGAGCTTCTTGGACATGGATGCTCGCGAAAACCGGAGGTGAACTCTTGAAGAGTGGAAATGTGCGACGTGCGAGTAGAGACGGGCGACACCGCTACGCAGGATCCGTCCCGACTGTGAGTGTAGCGGGGACGGGTAGCTTGTCGTCGTGTGTCTGAAAAAATGTCAAGAGAAACAGCGGGAGCCTCTTTCCCGCCGTGGCGAGAAAGAGGCTCCCTGTTCCATCGCGGGCCTCCTCAGCAATCGCTGAGGAGGCCGCAGCGGAGATCGCGCAGTGGACTTAGTTGCCCAGCGTGATCTTGATGGCGTTCGTCATGTCGACGATGTGGTAGTTCGACACCGTCGTCGTCGAAGCCGTGTCGAGGACCCAGCACTGAACCGCGAAGGACTTGCCTGCGAGGGCGCCACCGGGGTTCGCACCGAAGCCAAGGAAGTTTCCGACCGGGTTGAAGGCCGTGAAACCCGTCTGCGGCGTCAGCAACGAGACGTGCTCTGCGATCTTCGCGCCATCGTTGATGCCGTTACGCAGCAGGATACCGCCCGGCTGCAGAACGGTGTCGAGAGCGGGAATCGCCGGGCCAGCCCACTGCGGACCACCGCTGATATCGGCGAATCCAATCGCCTCGATCAGAACCTGGAGGTTGAAGAGGGTCGGGAGGTCCACACCGAACCAGATCGCCTGGGTCGGCTGGTTCGGTGCCAGCAGGTTGCCCACGAGGAACGTGCCGCCGAACGCCGTGATGATGTCATCGATGTAGTCCGACACGAGCTGCTTGTACACATACGTGTTGCTGCTCTTGCCGGGGTTATTCCAGTTCTCCGGAGCCGGGTTCGGGAACGTGGTGTCCGCCGTGCCGTCGAACAGAGCGAACGGGATGAACCAGGGCGCATTCGCCTGACCCAACGCGATCGTGCTCGTGTTCGCCGAATAGCTGATCACGTCGCCCGCATTCGGACGGAGTGCGCCCGCGCCGTTGTCGCCCGAGAAGGCGAACACGCCGCCGGGAACCGTGCCGCCGCCGGGAATCGGCGAGCCGGACGTCGCCTGGAAGTTGTTCTTCACAGGCTGAATCATCGACTGTCGGAACAGGTACGTGACCGCCCACTCCGTCCGGACCACGGGGAAGGCCCCGAGGAACAGCTGGGTCAGGTAGAAGTACGTCGGGTTGCCCGGAAGCTTGATCACCGTCAAGCAGTCCGTCTGGTCCGTGTACGTTTCATTTCCGGTCGCAGAGTTCCCAGTCGTCGTGAAGAGCGCCGTGAGGCCGTTGACTCCGGCCTGCGACTGATAGCCCTTCACCACTGCCGCAAGACCGCCGCCGTTCGCCGTGCCAGCAGGCACTGCGACGCCGGGGCCAGTGATGCCGACGTGGATCCGCGCACCCGCGGGAATCACGCCGAGGCTTGCGCCAATCGGGCCCTGGAAGAGCGGGGTGTAGCCACCGAACGCCTCCTCAGGGAGAAGACGGGCAGGGGCCGCAGGGTTCTCGAGTGCGCGCTGCAGCTCGAGGGTGGGAAGAATCTGATTGATCGTCGCTCCGCTCTGCCAGAGCGTCTCGAACCCGATGAAATCGAGCTCGCGAGCGCCAAGGTTCGGGCGGAAATACGTCAGCACATCGGCCGGCATGGTCTGAGCCACAACGCCGCCGCCGTTGGCGGTAGTGCCACCGACGCCAATAGCGGACAGACCGGCGTTACCGAGGTCCGACCGCCACAGCGAGATGGCGTTCTGAGCAAGCGCGGACCCGGCCATGACCGTCATCACAGCAGGGAGCGCAAGGGAGCTAAGTCGCATCGTGCGAGGTCTCCGAGACGAAAGGTGAGGGAAGATTGGAGAGGAACAGAGGTCGTCCCCGAGGTCGGCGACGTGCCTCTCTCGGCGAACCCGCGCTCCGCTGCACGACCTGCTCCGGATCCCACGAAGCGAGCCATGCCCGTTTGAGCCTCGGGCGCCTCCTCCCGCCCAGAGGCTGCAGAGGAAGCCGAGTCATTCTAGGACGCCCGACGAGTGCGAGCAAGTTCCGTTGTGAGAGATCTGCCCCAGGGACGCAGACTTTTCCGCATTGGCACGTCCTGGGGGCTTTAGAAGGTGCTCGAGACGCAGGATTCTGCGGTCCGGATTGCGGCTTGAGGGTTGAGAGCCGTACTCTCCGCCCCTTTTCCCATGAGCGATCTTCAGCATCCAGACCGCCTCAAGAAGCTCGAGCAGCTTCGCGCGCAAGGCATCGACCCGTTCCCGGCACGTGCGTCCCAACCGGACGGATCCGCTGCCGTAGCCGACGCCGTCCGCGAGCTCCCGTCAGGAGCCATGGATGCGTCGAAGACGCTCACGGTGAGCGGGCGCATGCGCCTGCCTCGGGACTTCGGGAAGCTCGTATTCATTCCGCTGCTCGACCGCCATGGGCGAGTCCAGCTGGCGCTGGAGAAGGGATCGCGGGAAAGCTGGACGGGCACTCCGGCGGCATGCTTTGAATTATTGACACAATTAGACGACGGCGACCACGTCGAGGCGACGGGCCGCCCCGGCCGAACACGCAAAGGCGAGCCGACGCTTTTTGTGGACTCGCTGAAGCTTCTCTCGAAGACGCTCGCCCCACCGCCGGAAAAGTGGCATGGCCTGCAGGATACCGATGCCCGATTCCGTCGGCGCTATGTGGATCTGTGGGCCAACGACGGAGTTCGCGCGGTTTTTGAGACGCGGGCCCGAATCGTGTCAACCGTGCGCCGCATCCTCGACGGCGAAGGCTACCTCGAGGTGGAGACGCCGATCCTTCACCCGATCGCCGGCGGCGCGACGGCGCGCCCGTTCGTCACGCACCACAACGCGCTCGACCGGGATCTGTATCTTCGCATCGCGCCGGAACTTTACCTGAAAAGGCTTCTCGTCGGCGGGCTTGAGCGCGTTTACGAGATGGGGCGCGTCTTCCGCAACGAAGGGATCGACACGCGCCACAATCCGGAGTTCTCGATGATTGAGATCTACCGGGCCTTTGCCGACTACCGGCATATGATGGAGCTCGTCGAAAAAGTGGTTTCGACGCTGCAGCACGATCTCGTTCCTTCGGGAACAATCCGGTGGCGCGACGTCGACGTCGACCTCCGGCCTCCTTACAGAAGAGCCGGCTATCTCGACCTGTTCCGCGAGCACGTGGGCGGCGATTTCTTTGATCATGGGTTCTGCGTGCGGCGCGCCGCGGAGCTGAAGATTCCCTCGGCGGGAAAGCCTCCCGAGAAGCTTGCCAACGATCTCTTCGAGGAGTGCGTCGAGCACACGCTCGTGCAGCCGACGTTCATTGTCGACTACCCGGTGCCGATCTGCCCGCTCGCGAAGACGAAGCCGGGCGATCCGCGCGTCGCCGAGCGTTTTGAGTTCTTCGTGGCGGGCATGGAACTCGCGAACGCGTTCACGGAGCTCAACGATCCGATCGACCAGGAGCAGCGGTTCGCCGCGCAGGTCGCCACAAAAGACGAGGAGGCGCCCGCGGAAGTCGATGTCGATTATGTCCAGGCGCTCGAGTATGGAATGCCTCCGGCCGGCGGCCTCGGAATCGGCATCGACCGGCTCGTCATGCTCTTCACGGGCAAGAACTCGATCCGAGAAGTGGTGCTCTTCCCGCAGCTCCGCGACGACCGCACGGCGGCCCAATAGAGGCCGATCGAGCGCGCCTTGCTGGCAGAGATCACACAAGTCGTCGTCTTCCAGTCGCTCGCCGTCGGCGTGGCCGCCCTCCTGGTAGCCGCCGCGCTCGCGGCGCTTTTGTTCTCTTTTGTCCAGACGTTTCGGCGCGCCGCAGTCCTGCCGCTCGCCGTCCGCTACGCCTGCTCGCGCTGGATCAATATTGTCTCGGTCGCAGGCGTCGCGCTCGGCGTAGCAGCCATCATCGTCGTGATGTCCGTGATGAACGGATTCATCTCAACGCAGCGGCGAATGATCCGCGGCTCGCTGTCCGACCTTACCATTCAGCCCAGGGCGGTGCCCGACGGGAATGGCTCTTCCAGAATGCCGGGGAGCTTTGAAGAGTATCAAAGCGCCCTCGAAGGCTGTCCCCACGTCGTGGCGCTCGCACCGCGTTTTATTTGGTACGGCCTTCTTTTTCCGAAGGGCGTCCTCGACATCTTCAATCTTGGTCGAGAGGGACAGGATTTCGCCGCGAAGATCATTGCCGTCGACCCGAACGCGGAATTCAAAGTGAGCGAATTCCGCCGGTGGATCTCCCCCGTCGGCGAAGATGACCCCGGGCTGCGGGACGTGGAGCGAAGGATCTACACGCCGCCCGGAGATCTCGATCGCCCCTTCGCGCGCCTCGAGCGCTCGGGATCGCTCCCCAAGGACGCGCTCCTCCTCGGGGTGTCCAAGGCCTATCGACTGCGACTCCAGAAGGCGGACCGGGTGGAGATCACCACCTTTGGCACAAAATCCTCGCGGGAGAATCCGACGCCTCCCAATCAGCTCTTCGACGTCGTCGGCATGTTCCACACGGGCGATCAGGAGTTCGACTCCACGGTCGTACTCATCACCATTCCATCATTACAAAAGCTACTCTCCACGGACGTAAACTTCACGGAGATCGCCGTGAAGCTCGACGACTATCGCAACGCCGACGCGGCGCGCGAGGAGATCGGCAAGCGGCTTCTCGCGAAAAAGCTGATAAAAGGGCGCGACTACAACGGCCTCCCGAGCCTCAAGATCGAGATTCAGACGTGGGAGGAACAGAAGCAGAATCTGCTGGCGGCCGTCGACAATGAGCGGAGCCTTCTCGGCTTCATTCTCTTCTTCATCGTGATCGTCGCGACGTTCATACAATTTGCGACGCTCTCGATGATGGTGAATGAGAAGACGCGCGACATCGGCATCCTGTCCACCCTCGGCGCATCGTGGGGTGAGATCCTCGCCGTCTTCGTCGACCTCGGTGTCGCCATGTCGCTCGCCGGAGAGATCGCCGGCGTCGCGCTCGGGCTTTTCCTCGCGCGCGAGTCGACGCTGGCGGCCGTCGAGCGGTTCCTTGAGGACCGATTCGGGCTCAAGATGTTCAATCCGGATGTGTATCTTCTGAAGAGTCTCCCGAGCGAGGTCGATCTGGTGCAGGTGGCAATCATCGCCGGAGCTACGTTGGTCGCGGGAGTGCTCTTCGCGATCGTCCCCGCGGTGCGGGCCGCGCGGCTCGACCCAGCAAGGGCGCTGCGATATGAGTGACCTTCCCTCGCAAGGAGAGCAGGCGGTCCTCGAGGCCATCGACGTCCACCGCGATTATTCGATCGGCTCTTCCACGATCCCTGTCCTGAAGGGAGTCAACCTTCGGTTTCTCCCGGGCGAGACGGTCTCGCTCGTCGGTCGCTCGGGAGTCGGGAAAACGACGCTGTTACAAATCCTCGGTCTGCTCGACCGCCCAACGTCGGGGCAAGTGAAGGTCCGAGGGCGCGATGTCAGCCAGCTCTCGCGCTCCCAGCGCGCGGAAGTGCGGCGAAGGGAAATCGGCTTCGTATTCCAGTTCTATCATCTGATTCCTGAGCTCACGGCCCTCGAGAACGTGATGCTTTCGCAGCGCATCGGCGAGCCGTTCCTGCAGGCTCTCGCGCGACGGCGCAGCGAACGCGAGCGAGCGACAGCGCTTCTGGAACGCGTCGGCCTTGGCCATCGCATCCGGCATCGACCGAGGCAGATGTCGGGCGGCGAGCTCCAGCGGACGGCAATCGCGCGGGCGCTGTTCGCGAAACCATCGATCCTCCTTTGCGACGAGCCGACGGGGAATCTTGATGCCGACACAGGAGCGGCGATCCTGGAGCTGCTCTTTCAGCTCCAGACAGAGAATCGAACCGCGTTGGTGATGGTGACCCACGACCTCGAAGTGGCGCGGCGTTGCGAACGCCTCGTGACGCTTCGGGACGGGCGCGTCGAAAAAGAGGAGCTGCTTGCGGCGGGAATGCCGCCGATACAGTGAGCGTCGTAGATCCAAAACCGGCCGCCATGCCTTCTCTACCGTCGCTCCGTTCGAATCCGATCCGCACTCTCCTTGCGGCGGTGGCAGTCGGAGCGCTCCAACTCGGCGGATGCACCTCCGACCGAACCGGGAGCCTGCGCGCCATGGGGAGCTGGATCGCCGACGACGGCCGCGCCTTCGTCCGTAATGTGGAGAACGCGCCGAGATGGCTCGGCACTGAGATCGGCTACCAAACGCGCGACCTCGTTGCTGCGACGAATTTTGCCTTGGGCAAGACCGCCGATGACCTGCGTGAGTCGGGACGCAACATTACAGGTGCTCCCGCATGGATCGGACGAAGTGTGAGCGACGACGCCCATCGGCTTTCGCTCGATGCGCGCGACGGCGCCGGCTGGATCGCCTCCGACGCGCGCGCCTTTGCGGACGACGTTACAGGTGCGCCCTCCTATATCGCGGGCCAAGCCCGCTATGACTTGCGCGACCTCGGAGCTCACTCCCAAATTATCTGGGAGAAGACCGCTTGGGAGTTCCGCGAGCTGCCGACGGCGATCGGTCGCACGCTCGCCATCATGTTCCTGCGATAGAAATGTTCCTGCGATAGAAGTCTGAAGGATCTGTTAGAACCGCTCGCGGCCGTTGCGGAGTGAGACCGGCGTCCCCAGCACTTCGGACCAGAGCACGGCTTCCCGCAGAGAGACGCGTGCTGCGATGTCCGAAATCGATCCGGCGCGCTCGCCTGTGAGCGCCACCACCTCCTCGCCGAGGTCGGCGCGCTCCTCCGCGGCTTCCTTCGCATTCCGCTTCTCGCGGGCGCCTTCGATGAGCTGATCCATCTCGGCGGCCGAGAGAACCGGAGGCCCTGGAGGTGGCGGCGGAATCTCCCGGCGCATGCGAGCAGAAGCAACGGGCGGCGAAACCGGCGGAGGCTCTATTGGAATCTGTTCGGAGTCCTCGGCGGGCTCGTCGACCTCCTCCCACTTCACGGGCGGCTCCTCGATCAACGGGCGCTCCGGCAGCTCGCCCAATGCGCGCTTGCGCGCCAGCTCCTCCGCGCGTCGGCGCGCCTCCCGAATACCACGAATCACCGGCCCAACAATTCCCGATAGCACAAAAAAGACGACAATGACCGTCTCGAAGTTCCGAATGAGGAACTTCAGAATTTTTGCGAAATCGAGATCCACGGGCGGCTCCGGCTCTCGAATGCGTCAGATCCGCTTCTGTTGCTCGCCCGATGACGATTGTCCGGAGCTGCCGCGAGCCAGCGACTCGCGCATCTGTGTATCAGCGTCGACGTTCCTCATTCGATACAAATCCATCACGCCGAGATTGCCGCTCTTCAGCGCATCGGCCATGGCGCGCGGCACGTCGGCCTCCGCGAGTGTCACAAGTGCACGATTGCGCATCACTTCCGCCTTCTGCTCCTGCTCCTGAGCCACCGCCATCGCACGGCGCTCCTCGGCCTTTGCCTTCGCGCGGCGCATGTCAGCCTCCGCTTGGTCCGCTTGCAACCGCGCGCCGACGTTTTGCCCGACGTCGATGTCGGCCATATCGATCGACACAATTTCAAATGCCGTCCCCGCGTCGAGCCCCTTGCCCAGCACCGTCTTACTGATCTTGTCGGGATTCTCGAGCACATCCTTGTACGACTCGGAGGAGCCAATCGCGGAGACGATGCCCTCGCCGACGCGCGCGATGATGGTTTCTTCCGTCGCGCCGCCGATTAGACGACCAATATTCATGCGCACGGTCACCTTCGCCTTGACCTTCAGCTCGATGCCGTCCTTCGCGACCGCAGAGATGAACTCACCTTTCTTGGGGTCGGGGCAATCGATCACTTTTGGATTGACCGAGGTCCGCACCGCCTCATCCACATCTCGGCCGGCGAGATCAATGCCGGTTGCCATCTTGAGGTTGAGCTGCCGAATGTCCGCGCGGTTCGCTTTGATGAGCGCCTGCACGACGCGCACGACGTTGCCGCCTGCGAGCGTGTGCGCCTCCAAATCTCGAGTCGTCACGTCCCGCAGCCCAGCCTGGACGGCAGTGATCTTGCTGCGCACGATCGTCTGCACGTTCACTTTTCGAAGGCTCATCGCCACCATCTCAAAGAGCCCGATTCCCGCTCCCGTGAGAAGGCATTGCACATAAAGATTCAGATAGCGAAAGAGTACAATAAAGAGGATGAACCCAATGACGAACGCCACGAGAATTCCGGCGACCATCAATGTGTTCATCGACTCAACGAACGCAATCATCGTGGCAGAGCTCAGGGTTGCCAGCATAGAATGGGCCATGGGTTCAGGAATCTGATGAGTGACTTGTCTCTGAATGAATTTGTGATCTCATTTGCGGGCGCGTCATGAGGGCTTGCTCTCGGGCGCACGCCTCACCACGACTCGGTTTCCGTCGAGGGCGGTGACCACGATCGGAGTTCCGGGCTCGAGGAGCTCGCCGTCGGCCACGCAATCGATGCGGCGCCCGTCCACTTCGGCGACTCCCGCGGGGCGAAGCACACTCATCGCGCGGCCACTGCGGCCGAGCAGGTCACGGGTCTCAGGATCCGTCGCGGCCGGGTCGCTCGAGAAAGTCGGCCCGTCGACGATCATGCGCTTGCCGAAGCGCGTCCGCGGAAAAATCTTGAATGCGATCAGAGCGGAGCCGAAACCGCCCCCCACCGAGGCGACGAGAAATGTCCAGCCGAGCTCCGTCGACTCGCGGAATCCAAAGACCACACTTCCTGCGAGCGACAGCACTGCGAAAAGCGCAAGAATCCCGAGAGACGGGAAGAACACTTCTGCAACGACGCAGAGCACCCCGGCGACGAGCAAAGCAGTCGCGATCACGGCGTTCATGCAGGCTCGCCCTCCGCGACGACCACCACACGATTTGAGGAGACCTCTTTCACGCGCACGCGTGTGCCGCGCGAGATGAATGCGCCGACGGCGACGGCATCGATACGGCGTCCATCGGCCTCCACCATTCCGGAGGGCCGCAGGTCCGTCACCGCGACCAAGGTCCGCCCGAGCAGCGGACGGTCCATTTCCAGGGCAGTCGCGCCGCCCTCTGTTCCGGCGGGCGGCGCCAGCACCGCGCGGCGCACGAGTGGAGCTTGCGGCAGATATCCCGAAACGGCGACCGCGAGCACGAGCGCTCCTACGAGCGATGCTCCTCCCCACGACAGATTCGTCAGAAGGACGGTCACGTCGATCGAGTCGCGCGGAATCAAGAATGTCTGGAACGAGAGCACCATCGACACCACGAGGCAGAGTGCTCCCAGCACGCCGAAATACACCGTCCCCGGGGCAAGGAAAAACTCAGCAGCGAGGAACAGCAAACCCACCACAAAAAACAGCGCTTCGATCCAATCGGCCACACCGAGAAGATACTGCCCGAAGAATACCAATGCGAAGCAGAGCGCCGAGAGCACACCGGCAATTCCAAACCCGGCGATCTTCGATTCGAGTATGCCGAGCGCGATGCCCATCAGCAGGAGAATGGGTGCAATGGTATGAATCCACTGCACAAAATCCTCTCCCGGCGTGATGGCGAGCCGCACCACCGAACCGGCGTCCCGTCCCATCACGGAGAGGAGCTCGGATTCGCTCTCGACGATGCCGTTCACGAAGGATAGGGAGAACGCTTCGGATGCGGTGAGAGCGAGCACCCGCCCGGAGTCCTCGTCGCGCAGGGAGCGCAGCATCTCCACGGTCGCCCCCTTCCGTTTCATCTCATCGATCTCGGCAAGCTTGCGCACGGCCTCGCGGCCGTCGGGGAGCCTCACGAGAGCGAGGCCAAACTCGGGATCGACGAACGCCTCGGCGATGCGAGGCTCCCGCTGCGAGCGCTCCGCGAGCGCGCGAAACCGCGCCCCCAGAGTTTCTACAACTTTTCCGGCCGATTCGCGGTCGGCAGCGGCAATGCCATAAGTAGCAGGCGCCGTGGGATTCCAGCCGGGGCCGGGGCTTGCGCCCGGGATCAGCGCGGGCACGACCGGCAGCGAGGCTCCGAGGCTTGTGCCACGCGCCATATAGATGCGATCACAAGCGAGAGCGAGGAACGCGCCCGCGGAGAAAGCTCCCCCTTCCGGTCCGCCGCTCACAAATGCAACGGTGGGCACACTCTGGTCGCTCGAAGCGCGCTCCAGCGCGCTCCCCATCTCGCCCATGAGCGAGACCTCACCGCCGGGAGAATCGATCTTCACGATCAGGACCGACCCCGGAGCTGACTGCGCCTCGCGGATGGCTCGGGCGAGGCGCACCTGCATTCCGCGGTGCAGCGCCCCCTGGATCTCTACCACAAATGTCGACGCGCTCGCGCCTTCGGCCCCGCTTGGGCTCTGCGATGCCGGCGCCCCCGCGGGAGCGACCAACGTCACGCACGTCAGAACCCAGGAGGCAAGTCCCATCGCGCCCCGACTCTAATCTGCGCCTGTCGCGGCTTCATCCCCTCGACGTCGCAGCGCGCCCCGCCGGGAGTCAGGCGATGTCGAAGTCTGCGAGCGTGTGATACCACTCGCGACGCAGCACCGGCGGCGAATAGGCCGCACCCGAAGCCACCACGACGGTCATGTAGTCGGACGGCGCCAGCAAGAACCCCTCGAGCTGCAGGTCGCGGTACCAAGGGTTCGAATCAGGCAGGAGCAGCGACAGACAGGGGCTCGCCGAGCGGGCCCTCAACCCGTCCACGGCGCGGAGGAGTTCTCGGGCTGCGTCGATGTCGCCCCCCGGTACGAGCCAATCGACAAGGATCGTATTGCTCGGAACGATCCAATCGCCGACGCGGGCAACGACGTAGCCGCGCAGCCGCGCGCCCTCAAATGCCCCGAAGATGGTGTAGCGGAACGTGGGGTGGTCGAGAAACCGCCACCGCAGAAAACTCGCGTCGCGCACTGTCAGGTAGCGCAGGTCGGGCGCCAGACGCTGGAACAGCTCATCGAACTCGGCGCCGGGAGAATCGATCGCGCGCACCTCGACGCCGCGTCCCGTCAGGAGCGGCCAGCACGCCTCTCGATACAGAATTGGCTGCGTTCTTACAATTTCGTAGCGCAGCAGCGCGTTTCCGATGCGCCAGGCCTGCGGCACCGGAATGCCGTACGCGAGCCGATCCTGGTCGCGGCGAATCCACTTCGCATACCACTGAGCACCGAGAGTCGCGAAGAGTCCGGGGCGTTTGAGCCCGCGCCGGTACGCGGGATCGACCATGGAGTCGACGGCCTGCGTAGCAATGGTCCTCTCGCCGCGATCAAACATCCGCATCGGGACGCCGGCATACTGCGCCACGACACGCCCCCCCGCCGACTCGTCCACGGCGAGCAGGATCCGAAATTGTTGTGTTGGATTCCTTTCGAACTGCCAGCGCCAATGCTCAAGCGTGCGCAGCCGGGCCTCCGGCGTCCCAACATCGAACACGCGCTGGAAGCACTCGAGAATTCTTGCTTCGTCACCCGGACGGTAGTCGCGGAAGACCAATTCTGCGGACTGGCTCATGGCGGTCGGTTCTTTCAGGCCAGGTCCGTGTCCGCGAGCGTGTACCACCATTCGCGGCGCAACGTGTAGGGATCCAGGGGGCGCTTCTCCCAGGCGACCGACCAGTCGTATTTGGTGCCTCTTACCAAAAATCCAAATCTCTGGAACGCGGCAAACCATCGGCTCGTCGGCGGGAGAATCGCCGTGAGCTTCCGAGCCCCTTCCTCGCGGCCGCGCTCGACCGCCCATCGAAGGAGCGACCGCGCGGCGTCCACGTCGTCCTTCGGGCAGAGGAAATCCACAATCAGTTCCTCGTCTCGGTCGTCGAACCAGCCACGGCGCACGACGGCATAGGCACGCAGATCCCGGTCGTCTCCCACGACTCCGATTCGATACCGCCATGTGGGGTGATCGCGAAAACGCCAATTGAGGTACTGCGCGCCGCGCACCGAGGCCACGCCAAGCTCGGGCGCCGTCCGTTCCCACAAATCGCCGAAGCGATCGTCGAAGGAGCTCACCTCGGAGACAAACGGCGCCGCCGGACCACCGAGCGGGCGCGCGTCCTCGAGGGACCGCTCGAGCGCGAGCTGGTGATGGACCGTCTGATAGGTCAAGAATGCGCTTCCGATGCGTGCCGCCGTCGCGATCGGAAGGCCGTAAGCGAACAGATTCCCGCTGTCGCCGAAATCGTGGAACCATCGCAGCGCCATCACCACAAAAAGCCCGGGGCGGCGAAGGCCGGCGCGGAACCGGCTATCGACGAAGGAGTCGACGCTCTCAGCGGCAATCCCCGATCGATCGCGGCTGCGCATCAGCCGCGGCAGCCCGGAGTAATGGCCCGCGACGGCACCGGTCTCGTCGTGGATTGCCACATAGATCTGCTTGCCGGCCGGATTCCCGTCAAACTGCCAGCGCCAGTGCTCCAGAGTTCGCGGCACGAAGGAAGGATTGCCCACCGCGAAGACGTGGTTAAACGCCTCGAGGATTCCATGCTCATCGCCCGGCTGATAACGTCGGATCGTGAATCCGGGCAGCGAGGTGGGAACCTCGAGCTGCTCCAAGCGATAGCGCGGCAACGACATGGGACCTGTTTCGGCCGGCTAGCCTCTCACTTTGGAGTCGCGAGTTCGACCGGCGGCGAGGGTGGCCCGAGTCGATCGCCCTCTCGCTGGGCATATTGTCTGCATCGCCGGGTCGTATCCTCCGCCCCTTCGCGTCCGAGAGCCGAGCGCGATCGTCTTCGCAACCCACCGCATGCCCAGCTCGACCACCGCCGACCTCACCAAGCTGCGCATTCCTGGAGATAGCCGGGAGGCGCTCTTCCAGCGTCGAAGCTCGCCTCTCCCCTGGGTGTTCGCTCTGCTTCTCCTCGGCGGCGGCGGCGCTGCCGGCTGGTGGTATTGGAAGACCGTGCTGTCGGTGCCCGAGGTCTCGACGTCGCGCGTTGTCCTCGTGACACCGACCGAAGGCAACGCAGTTCTGACGGCGTCGGGCTACGTCGTGGCCCAGCGCAAGGTGATCCTCGGCGCGAAGAGCCCGCGGCGCCTGGTCGAGCGCATGGTCAGCGAGGGCGAATCCGTGAGAGCCAATCAGGTGGTTGCGCGGCTCGACCACCGCGACGTCGACGCGCGCCTCGAGCAGGCGAGGGCGGCGCTTGCGGCTGCCGATGCCGCGATCGAGCGGGCGAAGATGGCGATCACGCGCGCAGAGCGCGACTTTGAAGAGTCGAAGGCGAAGGTCGTCGAGGCGGAGGCGCGTCGCGACGGCGATGCGCGCGAGGTGCGGCGCTACCTCGAGGCCGAGAAGTCGGGCGCTGCCGTTCGCAAAGAGCGCGAACTCGCCGAGACGGCGCTCGCCATCTCGACGGCGGCGCTGGAGTCGGCGCGCAAGCGCGCCGCATCGGCGGAAGCATCTGTGGATTGGTATCGCAAGGACCTTGGCGCCACCCAAGCCGATCGAAAGCTCCGAGAGGCCGACATCGAAGTGGCGCTCTCTGCGGTGGAAGATACCGAAGTGCGTGCCCCCTTCGACGGCGTCGTTCTTTTGAAGCAGGCGGAAATCGGTGAATCGGTCTCGCCGGGCGTCGTAAGCGGACAAGTCACTTCGGGCTCGATCTTCCAGATCGCAGATTTCAACTCCCTGGAGGCAGAGGTCGACGTCAACGAATCCGGCCTCGCGAAGGTGCGCGACGGACAGCCGGCCTCGATCCAGGTCGACGCGATCCCCGACCGCATGTTCGCCGGCCGCGTGCGCATGCTGATGCCCGGCGCGAATCGGCAGAAAGCAACCGTTGCCGCTAAAGTGGAGTTTCTCGAGAAAGACTCGCGCCTCAAGCCCGACCTCGGTTGCAAAGTAACTTTTCTGCGTGAGGCGGCGCAGAGCCAAGGGGCGCCCAAGCTCCTCGCGCCCGCGCGCGCGGTCGTGCGTCGAGGCTCTGAGGCGTTCGCGTTCCTTGTCCGCGACGGGCAGGCGCGCCGCCAAGCCGTCGACGCCGGCGAGCCGCAAGGCGACCGCGTCGAGATCCGATCCGGGCTGAGGGAGGGCGATACGGTGATTCTCTCGCCACCTGCCGATCTCCGCGACGGCAGCCCAATCCGACAGAAGTGAGTATGCACTATCCCCTCACCGTGACGGCGAGCCGCGACGCCCGCCGTCCCGATCCAGCTTTCAACGTTCAACCGAATACTGCACAAAACTATGAGTGATGCTCTCGTTCAGATTCGTTCCCTCGAGAAGACGTACACCCGCGGAAGCGGCCGCGACGCTCAGGCCGTCCACGTGCTTCAAGGGCTGAGCCTCCAAGTTCACAAAGGCGATTTCGTCGCCCTGATGGGACCGTCGGGCTCCGGGAAGACCACACTTCTTAATCTGATCGCAGGCATCGACCGCCCCACCGCGGGAGAGCTCATGGTCGACGGTCTCGACATCACCCGGCTCTCGGAGAGCGAGCTTGCCCGATGGCGCGCCAGCAGCGTGGGCTTCATCTTCCAGCTCTACAATTTGATCCCGGTGCTCACGGCTGCAGAGAATGTGGAGCTTCCGCTGCTGCTCACAAAACTCGGCAAGCGTGAGCGCCGAGAGCATGTGCAGACGGCGCTCTCCGTGGTCGGGCTCGCCGACCGCATGGGACATTACCCGCGCCAGCTCTCCGGCGGTCAGGAGCAGCGTGTGGCCATCGCCCGCGCGATCGTTACCGATCCGCTGCTGCTCCTCGCCGACGAGCCGACGGGTGATCTCGACAAAGCCTCCGGCGAAGAGATCCTGGAGCTGCTTAGCCGTCTCAACCGAGAGTTCGGCAAGACGATTCTCATGGTGACGCACGATCCCCACGCGGCGGAGCGCGCGAAGCGCCTCGTGCGCCTGGAGAAAGGCGTGCTCGTGAGCGACGACGTGAAAGCCCCCGCCAGCCGCTGACGGAGCCGCAACTGTGAGCTACCTCGGCTTCGTTCTCGCGAACCTCCTGCGCAACCGCAGGCGAAGCATCCTCACGCTGCTTTCGCTCGCGCTGTCGGTATTCTTGATTTCGACGCTGGAAGGGCTTCTGCAGCATGTTCAAAATTCGCCGCGCATGACCGGGAGCGAGCGGCGCGTCATCGTCCGCCGACGCACCTCCCTGCAGGATCGCCTGCCCGAGCACTACGTCGACAAAGTCCGCGCCATCCCGAGCGTCGAAGCGGCGACGCCGATGCTTTGGTTCGGCGGACTCTATAAAAACACCAAACCCGAGAATTTTTTCGGCCAGCTCTCCTGCGATCCCGATCTGTTCCGGCAGATCGTTCCAGAGGCCGAAGTGGTCGATCCGAAGACCGGCGAGCCGCGCCCTGAGCTCTATGAGGAGTTCCGCAAGGACCGGTCGGGAGCGATCGCGGCCCGCGATCTTTTTGTGAAGTTTGGGTGGAAGCTCGGCGACAAAATCACGCTCATCGGAACCATCTATCCGGTGAACATGGAGCTTACACTTCGAGCTGCCTACCACGCCAAGCAGGGAACCGACAATCAGACCCTCTATTATCATCATAAATATATCGACGAGCTGCTTGGACGCCCCGGCCTGATCGGCGTCGTCTCCGCGCGCGCGAAGAATGTCGATGACATTCCGGCGATCATTGAGCAGGTCGACGCCAAGTTCGCCAATTCTGAGTTCGAGACGCTGACGGAGACCGAACGCGCGTTCCAAGCGGGTTTCGTACAGATGCTCGGCAACATTGAGTTCTTCTTGCGCGCGATCGCGACCGCCGTGGCCTTCGCAATGCTCATGGTCGCCGCGAACACCACGGCGATGGCGGCGCGCGAGCGCGCTCACGAGATCGCTGTGATGAAGGCGATCGGGTTCACGCCCGCGCGCACGCTCGCGCTGCTCCTGATGGAAGCGACGCTTCTGTGCACGATCGGCGCCGCCGTCGGCGCCTTCCTCGCTTGGGCCACCCAGGGCGTCCTCGAGGCGGCCTCCCAAGCCTCCGTCATGTCGTTCTTCCTTTCGGGCTACTCGCTCGCCCCATGGATTCCTGTGGCCGGCATTGCCATCGGCGTCCTCGTCGGCGTGGCCTCTTCGCTCGGACCCTGTTGGCGCGTCGCGCAGCTGCCCATCGTCGTCGGGCTGCGGCGAACGGCCTGACCTTTGGGCTTTTGTGAACCTCGCGGGCTTGCTCGTACGCAACCTCACGAGGAATCGTCGCCGCACGATGCTCACTCTTCTTTCGCTCGCGAGTTCAGTCTTCCTCGTAGCCAACCTCGAGGCGGCGCTGATCCATTTGGAGCGGCTGCCGCGGCGCGTCGGCGGAGAAGAGCGGCTCATCGTGCACGGAAAGGCCTCGCTTCGCGACCGGCTGCCGCGCTCGTACCTCGATCGGATCCGTAATGTTCCCGAGGTCACCGCTGCAGTGCCGCTCATGTGGTTCGGCGGAATCTACAAACGGCTCGCACCCGAAAACCGGTTCGCACAATACGGAATCGAAGCGGCATCGCTGCGGGCCGTCATCCCCGAGCTCGAGCCGATCGACCCCGCGACGCGCAGTGCTGCGCCGCAGCTCTTTGAGGAGTTCGCGGCCGATCGGTCCGGCGCCCTCGCCGGCATCGAACTCTTCGAGAAGTTCGGCTGGAAGCTCGGCGATCGCATCATGCTCTCGAGCATCCTCTATCCGGTCGATCTCGGCTTCACGCTGCGCTGCTCCTACGACGCGGGGAGCGGCATGGACTCCCGCGCCTTCTACTTCCATTGGGAATACCTTGAGGAGTCGCTCGGGAATCCCGGATTTGTGAATGGCGTCATGGTGCGCGGTGAATCGCCGCAGGCGCTTCCGGACATCATTGATCGGATCGACGGGATGTTTGCCAACTCTGCGACCGAGACGCACACAGAAACCGAGACGGCGCTTCGCGCGGGCTTCATACAGATGCTCGGGAACCTGCAGTTCCTTGTGAATGCCATCGGCACGGCCGTTGGCTTCGCAATGCTCATGGTCTCCGCGAACACAATGGCAATGGCTGCCCGTGAGCGCACGTCGGAGATCGCCGTCATGAAGGCGATCGGTTTTGCTCCGTCGAAGTTGTTACAACTGCTTCTCTCGGAGGCGGCCGTCCTCGGCTTTCTCGGCTCTCTGCTCGGCATGCTCTGCGCGGCCGGTCTCGCGCCGTTGATGGAGCTGATGCTCGCGCATACCAACGTGGGGCCGCTTTTCGCCGGCTATCGCGTGGGCGCCGAGATTGCACTCATGCTGATTCCCGCGGGCATCGCCATTGCACTGTTGGCCGCGATCCTCCCCGTCTGGAACGTGATCCGCCGGCCCATCCTCACGGCCATTGCCCACGGCGTGTAAGGCGCGCATCCCCATCGAATATCGAATCTTCAAGAAACAACAGATCAACCTCAATGCTCGGTATCCCCCTAAAATACAATCTTCGCCACCTCGTCGTCCGTTGGGTCGCCACGGTGATGACGGCCCTCGGCATCGCGCTGCCGACGGGAGTGTTCTGCGCAGTACTCGCGTTGAACAAGGGCCTTGAGACGGCGCTCAAGCAGACCGGACGCCCCGACACGGTGGTCTTCCTTCGCAAGAATGCACTGAGCGAGACCAACTCCTCCGTGTCTCGGGAAGACGCCACGAAAATCGAAGCTCTCTCCGACGTGGCCCGAGAGGGAGACCGCTCCGTGGCGTCTCGCGAGGTGATCGTTCTGCTGAACCTTCCGCGCATCGGCGGCGGCGGTAATAGTAACGTGGCAATCCGCGGAACGACGGCGCGCGGCCGGGCGCTGCGCCCCGAGGTTCAGCTCGTCGAGGGTCAGTGGCCCGGTGATGGACTGAGCGAAGTCGTTGTGGCGCGCGGCATTGCCAATCGGTTCGAGAATTGTCAGCTCGGCTCTCGCCTTCCGCTCGGCAAGCGCGACTGGCGCGTCGTGGGGATCTTCGACGCGGGCGCGACGGCCTACGGATCGGAAATCTGGGGCGACGCAGAGACGCTCGCAGGCGCATTTCTGCGCGACGCATGGAGCGCCGTCTGGGTCAAGGCAAAGCCGAGCGAAGTCAAGAGTGCCGAACAGTGGATCGCAGCCGGAAAGCTCAAGCCGAGCATGACCGGCCCGGACGAGCCTGCCGAGGAATTATTGCAAGTCAAAGAAGATGACGACATGAAGTCGCTCAACCTCGTCGAGGAGTCGCTGGTGTCCGAGTCTGCGCTGGAGCTTCTGAAGGCGCCGAAAAAGATTACGGAAATCGCGACGCTCGAGGCCATGACGGAAGTGGACTATTTCCGCAAGCAGACGGAGCTCGGAAGTCCGATCGCCGGCATTGGGAGCTTTATCGCGCTCGTCATGGCGGTGGGCGCCGCCTTTGCGGTGATGAATACCATGTATGCCGCCATTGCGTCCCGCAGCCGCGAGATCGCCGTGCTGCGCGCCATCGGCTATCCGCGCCGCGCGGTGATGGCATCGTTCCTCGTCGAGTCGGTCATTCTCGCGCTTGTGGGCGGCCTGCTCGGAGCGCTCGCATCTTTGGCGGTCAACGGCATCTCCACCGGAACCACCAATTTTGCGACGTTCAGCGAACTCACTTTTGCCTTCCGCGTGACCCCTGAGGTCCTCGGAAAGGGCTGTATGTTTGGCGGCTTCCTGGGCGTCCTGGGCGGCCTCCTTCCCGCCTACAGAGCGTCTCGGACCCCGATTCTGCAGGCGATGCGAGCCATCTGAGGCTTTCGAGCCATGGCTCTGCGCTATCTGCCTTTTCTGCGTCGGAATCTCCTCCGCAATCGCCGTCGCTCATTCCTCACGCTCTTCTCTTTGGCTGCGTCGATCTTCCTGGTCGTCGTGCTCGAGGGGCTGCTGCGTCATCTCGACGACATGCCGCGAGCCGACGGCTCCGAGAAGCGCCTCATCGTCCGGAACGCACAAAACTTCAAAGATCCGATTCCGGCCTCCTTCGGCGGAAAGATCCATCAGATCCCAGGAGTGCAGGGCGTCTGCGCTCTCTTTCTTTATTGGGGTATTTATAAGGATCTCAAGCCCGAGTACTTCTTTCCCAAGATGGCACTCGACGCGGAGCGCCTCCGAGAAAATTATCCTGAGACGCGCATCGTCGATCCCGAGACCGGAGCCGAGCGCCCGGCGCTCTTCGATCAGTTCGTGGCCGATCGCCGCGGCGCGAGCGCCGGAATCAACCTCTACCGGAAGTACGGGTGGAAGATCGGCGACCGGATCGTCTTCCGCGGCATGGGGCTTCCCGACGTGGAAGTTACATTACGATCCTGCTACGACGGCCCGGAGCGCTCGAGCTTCTACTTCCATCGCGCTTATCTCGAAGAGTTGATGGGGAATCCCGGTGCCGTCACGTTCTTCAACGTCATCTGTGAGAACGCCGAAGACCTGCCTTCGGTGGCGTCGTCGATCGACGCGCTCTTCGCCAACAGCCAGGCCCCGACGGTCACTGAGACGGAGAAAGCGTTCCAAGGGCAGTGGGTGCAGATGCTCGGAAATGTGCGCTTCCTCCTGCGGGCGATCGGCCTCGCCTGCGGCTTTGCGATGCTCTGCGTCTCGGCCAATACGCTCGCGATGACGGCCCGCGAGCGCGCGAGCGAAATCGCCGTCATGAAGACGCTCGGATTCACACCCGGAAAAGTGCTGACGCTCCTGCTTTCCGAGGTCGCCGTCCTGTGCGCCATCGCCTCGGCCATCGGCTCCGGCGGCGCGGTGGCGATGTTCCTGTTTCCGGGGCCGTGGCACGACATGGGTGGCGGATTCCTACTCGGGATGCGCATTCCGCCCGACCTCGCCATCGCCGCGCTCCCGCTGGGCATCTTCGTTGGCTGGGCGTCGGCCCTTTGGCCGTTTCTGCGCGTTGCGCACGCTCCCATCGCATCCACGATTCGGCGGACGGGGTAAGAAACTGGCCCGCGGTGCGCCTTCAACGCGCCGCGGGCCATGACCTTGATCCAGCGCGTCGGCCTGTTGGGCCGGCGCGCCCCTAGGAAGGCGGATGCCTTCGGTGTTCGGGTTTCACCAGCGCGGAACGCGTCACGCCCGCCTTGGCGAACGCGCCTCTATCGGAAGTGGCTCCAAGCCTCCTGTTGCGCCTCCGTTGCGATCCGAGGGAGAAGCCAGGAATTGCGCTCAAGGAAGTCGAGGACCTGCTGCGCGTACTCCCGCTCCTCCTGCTCCTTGCCGAGCTCGCCGCTCCAGCGCATGGCGGTTCGAAGGCAATCGAGCATCGCTCGATCCTTGCTCTGCTCACAGCTTCGAAGATCGGGCAGCAGGCTGACCATCTGTGCGTACCCGCGCTCGCGATGTCCGAGGCGCCAATCGCCATAGGCCAGCTCGATCCGGAGATATTGTAAAGGCCGCACGAGCTCGGGCGCGTCTTGGGGAATGCTCCGAATCCACTCTTGATACAAGTCTCGAGCGGCCAGGACGTGACCCGCTTCCGCCAAGGAGATTCCGAATGAGCGAGCATACAAAACAGTCTGGGGATGAGACTTCCCGAAGCGCGCCGTCATCCGGCCCACGAGCGATCGATACCGCTGCCAGGCCTCCTCGAGGCGACCGGCGCCGATCAATAGTCCCGAGTAGATCGACTCCGCGTCAAGACGTTCCGGGTGATTCTGCGGATACACCGACTCATAGATCTCGACGGCGCGCGCTGTGCACTGGAGCCGCATGGTCTTCTCCCGGGCGACCTGAGCCGGATCGGCCGCAGCGCGGGACGCATAATAGTGAACCTGCGCTCTTGCTAGGATGCAACGCGCGGTGCGCGGATGGCTCAGACCGCTGAGGCGCCCCTCGATCTCTGCCGCCCGGTCGAGGAGTCTCGACGCTTTCGCGGTGTCGTTCTCGAACTCGAGAATGAGCGAAGATAAGTATCGAGCGGCGTCCGACCAGACCCGCTCCTCGTCGGCTCGGGCCGGATCCGCAAGTGAGAGCGCTTCCTCGAGCTGGGCGCGCGCCATGAGAGTCTCTCCGCGAGCCTGCAGATGCTTGGCGAAGCTGAGTCGAGCATGGGCCGGCGAGATGCCGCCCTCTCCGCCTCTTGCAAGCTCAAGATTCTCCCGGTAGAGCTCCTGCGACTTATCCCACAGATTCAATTGTTCTAACAAATCGGCCAAGTCATCGCGCTGGTGACACGCCCGCGGGCTGCTCTTTCCGCTGAGCCTCTCGTGAAGCGCAAGCGCATTCTCAGAATAGCCCTTGGCGTCGAGGAGGCTGCGCTGCGCGTGCCGAAGCATCGCGAGATCGTGATATCGTTCGGCAACTTCCACGCTTTCGGCTCCGTGGGCGGCGAGGTGCAGGCCCAAGGATTGCCGGAGCAATCGGTCTGCGATGTCGAAATGCTCCCGGGCCCGGTAAGCATTGCCGATCGCCGCCAAGAACTCACCTTTCTGACTCGCCTGCTCGTCGCGAATCGCGAGCGCGGAGTCGCGAGCGGCGTCGAGAAGCCGCTCCGCCTCGGAGTTCTGCCGAGACAGGAACGGTGCGCCCTCCGACATGGGATCTGTGAGCTTGATAAGCCTCGTGAAGGAGCGAATCGTCTGGGACAGATCGTTGCTCGCCTCCTCCGCCTTGGCATGCTCTCGCGCCGCCACGGATTGTAGGTGGGACATCACACCCCACGCTAAGAGTATGGAAGCTGCTGCACCCGCCCCAAGGGAGACCGCCCAAGGCCGCCGCTCCAACAGTTTCCGCCCGAGGTACGTCACCGATGGCGTCACAACAGAAATCGGACGGTGATCGAGATAACACCTCAAATCGGCTGCCATCGCCGCAGCCGACGCATACCGATTGGCTGGGGATACGGCTGTTGCATGATCGACGATTGCGCAAAGCTCCGAGGAGATCCCCGGCACGAAGGTGGAGAGCAAGGGCAGCTTCTCGAGGACCCGCTTGGACGATTCGCGATCCGATTCCGCCGACGAGGGAAACGCGCGCCTCCGGGCCAGCGCTTCATACAAAACAATTCCGAGTGAGTAGATGTCCTGCCGAATGTCCGGCGGTGCAGCGCCACCCGAACGAGACGGCAAGAACAGCTCGGGCGCCATATATCCATACGTTCCGACCAGAAGGCTGCGTCGAAAGCTCGCTTCGGCCGCGCGAGAGCCCGAAGAAGAGTGATATTCTTCTGCGTCTGCGAGAAGCGTGGAGGCGATCCCAAAGTCGATCACCTTGGGCTCGCCTGCGGGTCCCACAAGAATATTTGCAGGCTTCAAATCGCGATGCACGATGGCGCGCGAATGGAGCTCGTGGACGCCGCGGCAGACTTTCTCCATGAGCTTCAGGATTCCATCGATGGACATCTCCGCCACGGCTTCCGTGAAGGGCTTCGCGCCGGGGACGAGCTCCACGGCGAGCCACGGCACCGTCTCGCGCCCCGCGCCGCCGCGCGTCTCCACGATCGCGGACCCGGATTCATACAAGGCTGCAACATTGGGATGGAGGATCTGTGCGGCCAGCCGCGCCTCATTCTGAAACCGTCTCGCGCTCCGTTCGTCGAACGCGAGCGGAAGAAGCTTCAAAGCTACAGTTCTCGCGTTGTCGAGGTCGGCTGCCTCATACACGCATCCCATGCCTCCCCCGCCCAGGTACCTCAGCAGCAGATAATGCCCGATCCTCCTTCCGGAGAGCTCACTAAAGCGACGGAGATTCGAAGACTCCCGCGAAACGCACTCCGAGAGCGGCCGAATCCCGATCTGTTCCAAATCCACGACGAGCATAGCCTCGACGCGGGCTGCCATCTCGGGATCGCCCGCGCAGCGCCGCGCGAGAAACTCCATCCTCTCTGGAAGCGGTCTCTCCAGACATTCCTCAAGGATCTTGAAGAGAAGCGCTTCGCGATCCTCACTCCTCATGAGTGAATTCGCCTCGCATGTGGTAAGCAAGCCAGCGCTCCGCAGCCTCGTAGGATCGGCGCACTTTTGTGGATTCCTGCTTAAGCGCCGCAGCGATCTCTTCGATCTTCATGGAGCCAAGGAGCCGCATAGTTGCAATCCTCGCCAGCTCCGGCTTCTCGCTCTCGAGCCGCTTCAGCCAAACCTCGAGCGACTCGAGGTCCGATTGGTTGATCGCCATTTGTTCGAGCACCTGATCCATCGGCACGCGAACCCATTGTCCGCCTCGCCGTGCCGCCTTGCGTCGCCGATGGTAATCGGTGAGCGCACTGCGCATCGCGCGAGAGAAGTACTCGAGGAGCTGGCCGCGGGTGTCGAACTTCACAGATCTTGACCCGAAGACCCGAAGCCACGCCTCCCCCATGAGGTCGGTCGCTTGGAGCGAAAACCCAGGCGGGCGCGTACGAAGAATCCGCTCAGCAATGCGATGGAGATCCTGCTGGATCAGCTCGGTGAGCCGTGACTTGGATTCTGGGTCTCCGGCATTCGCGCGGCCAAGGAGCTCGAGAACATCGTCGACGCTCGGCGAAGAGCCGCCCGAAGCCGAGGACTCGTCGCCCCTTCCGCCTGGATCGGGTCCTTCCGCCGAAGCAGCCGTCTGGAGTTGGGATGCCATGATCGTTTCGGTCGGAACGGGGAACGAAGATCCGCCGTGCACTCGCCCCAAAAAAATCCGCGGGCGGCGATCGACAAATTCCATGGCCCCTGCCGAGACCGCTCGCGCTACCGGTGCCCCAACGGGTCGGGCAGCCGACCTTCCAGCTCCCGAAGGCGCTGGAGGTCACTCGCCATCTCGACCGCGGTCGGGTTCAGCCGGCTCAACTGCTCGAAATCCCCCTTCGCCAGGTCAAGGGCCTGTCGCCCGAGCACCCAATGCCGGCCGCGAAGCTCGACTTCACATTCGCGAAGGCGCGCAAGCGCGCGGTTGCGTAGCGCGAGTGCGAATCGAGGAGCCCCTTCGAGGGCGCGATCAAAATCGGCGATCGCGCGCGAGCGCTCCGCCGCCGCCTCCTCGAACTTGCCGCTCCGCTCCAAGAGCCGTTCACGCTCTGCCCAAGCGACGCCCCGATTATTGAGCGCCCCAAGGAGCGTCGGCTCGAGGAGAAGAGCCGCCGAGAAATCCTCCGCTGCTCGCTCCCAGGCCTCCATTGCTTCCGAGGCACGGCCAGAGGAACTGGCCTTCGCGGCCAGGCGTGCGTGGGCGACGCCCCGCGCGCCGAGCGCCGTCGCGTCGCGCGGATCGGAGGCGAGCGCGGCGTTGAAATCGCTCAGCGCCCCTTCGACGTCGTCGAGCTGGAGCTTGGCAGAGGCGAGTTCGAGGAGCGCTTCGGGGGACCGATCACCAGAGGCCACCCTTCCCTGGGCGGCGGTGAGCCCGTGCCGCGCAGCCACCCTGTCGACCTCGCGCGCGGCGCCGGCCTTGGCAACATAGGCGGGCGCGAGCCCACGATACAAATCGATGGCGCTCATCGCCCGATACCACGCCGCGTCGCCGCGCCCCTCCGCGAGGTCGAGACGCGACAGCGCGACGACGGCGTCGGCGCTCGTCGGATCGAGGCGAACGGCCTCCTCGATCTCGCGGCGCGCAGAATGGAGATCGCCGAGCAACCTCGCCCGCTCGCCACGTGCCAGCGCCACGTCGAGGCGACGCACGCCGGATAAGTCGCCGTCGAGGGCTTGGAAATCCTGCAGGGCTTGGGCCCGAAGCCCTTGGCACTCCGGCGAGAGCGCGGCGGGATCGTCGACGCGCATCGACTTCGATTGTTGAGCTTGGATCGACAGCAGCTCGCCGGCCAGCAGGCAGCCGCGCTCGAGCCGCGCGTCGAAGAGTGCGGGATCGAGAGCGAGCGCCCTGTCGAGCTCGGCGCGAGACGCCTCCGCATCGCCGCGCGCCCGCAGGCATCGGCCGAGCAATGCGCGCGCGCGGGCCACCTCGAATTGCAACAAGAATGCACGGCACCGAGCGATCCCCTCGTCGAGGCGCGCCCGGGCAAATTCCCGCTCTCCAAGCCGCTCGTGTACGGAGGCGTCCGCGAGCACGTGATCGATGAATTGTGACAGGTCGAGCGCCTGCGCCGACGCAACGCGCTGGGAGCGCTCCGACCAGGCGGCGAAGCCCGCGGCTGCGAACGCCACAAGTGCCACGGCGCCGAGCCCCGCGAGCGCCCGGTGGCGGGCGAAGAGCTTGCGCGCGCGATAGCCGAACGTCGGCGCGCGCGCGGCGACGGGGCGCCCCTCGATCCACCGGCTCAGGTCGTCGGCGAGCGCCGCAGCGCTTTCGTAGCGTCGCTCCCGCTCCTTGAAAAGGCACTGATGCACGATGAGCGCGAGATCGGGGTCGACCTCGGGACGCAGCGCACGCACTGGCGGCGGCTCTTCCTCGAGAACGCGCCGCAGCACCGCAAGCACCTCATCGCTCCCGAACGGCGGGCGGCCCGAAAGTAAATGATACAGAGTGGCGCCAAGACCCCACACATCGGTGCGCGCATCGATCTCGTGGATGCGCCCCGCAGCCTGCTCGGGGGCGAGGTACGACGGCGTGCCCATCACCTGACCGGTCGCGGAGAGAGACGCATCGGAGGCGATCTCTTTCGCGAGCCCGAAATCGGTCACAAGAACGCGGCTGCCTTCGACGAGGAGGTTTTGTGGCTTCACGTCGCGATGCACAATTCCTTCGGAGTGTGCGGCGTGAATCGCCGCCGCCGCATCACGGACGAGCCGCGCCGCCTCCCTCGGATCGCACCCTACAAATCGAAGCATCGAGCCGCCCTCGACGAGCTGCATGACGATGAGTTCGTCGTCGGCGTCGTACACCGCGGCGATGCCGGGGTGCGCGAGGCGCGCCGCGGCGCGTGCCTCGCGCACAAATCGCGCACGCCCCTCAGGGGCCAGCGCCGGCGAGATCGCGAGCAGCTTGAGAGCAACACGCCGCTGCAGCTCCTCGTCGTAGGCCTCAAATACAATTCCCATACCGCCGCGGCCGCGCTCGGACAGGATTCTGTAACGTCCCCGCAGCAGCATCCCCGGCTCCGGCGCGAGGTAAGGTTTCGCGTCGTCCAGCAGCCGTCGCAGCGCCCGGTCGGGAAGCTCCGCGCTCATGGCTGCTCCTGCGCGAAAAGCCAGCTCAGCTCCCCATCCAGATCCTCGATCGAAGCGACGGTCTCAAGCACGAGCGCCTTCAGCTCGGCGCGATACCGCGCTTTGGTCCGCTGGAGCGCGTTGGAGACCTCCGCCTGGGAGACGCCGTGGCGCTGCGCGAGTTCCCGATAGCTCGGGGCTTCGCCTTGTGCAAAGAAGAAGTCACAGAAAATCGCGAACGGCACTGTCTTTTGTTCCTGCTCCATCGCTGCCCGCACGTGCGAGAGCGCCTGCGCCACGAGTTCCCGCTTCCACGCGCGATCGAGCTCCTCCTCGGGAAGCCGCGCCGCAGGATCGGCCACCTGGATGGCCTCACCCTTGTCAGGGCTGGTCGACCCGAGGACGACGTGGGATGCGCTTCCGCCCCGCTTTCCGGCGCGCCGCGCGCGGTCCGCGTCCAGCACATAGTTCCGCAGCGACTTCTTCACGAATGCGCGAAAGCTCCCCCGCGCGGGATCGGCCTTGTCGACAAATCCAGTCTGTAACATCCAAGCGAAGAAATCCTGGGCAAGGTCCTTGGCGCTCTCAGCATCCCGCCGCAGCGCCACGCGCAGATAGCTTTCGATCGGCGCAGCGTAGCGCGCGAGCCACTCCGCCGAGACCGATGGGTCGGCGCCGCGCTCGCGCGCCGATCGCAGCTCGCTCCAGAGTGTGCTCGGGAAACCGGTTGCCTGACGCGGTTGAATGGGCGGGTCCGTCACTCGAGGCCTCAGCAGATCGCTGGTCGAGAGGCCCGCAGAGCTTACACCGAATGAACCGCTTTCGCGGGGCCGCTGCGCGCGCCACGAATTCGTTGAATCAGCTTTCGGCCCTCCTCGGCCCAAAGCACGAGGCTCGCCAGCGCCCCGATCGCGAGAACCTGCGTGAACTCGATGGGGACCGTGTGGAATACGTCTCCAAGGGGCCGGAAGTAGATCACAGCCAGATGCAAGAGATTGCTCAGGAGAAGGCCGCCGACAAGCCATAAGTTGCGCAGAAACCCCAAGCTGAACGCGGATCGATGTTCAGACCGACAATTCAACACGTTGAACCACTGGCACACGGCTAGGACCGTGAACGTCTCCGTCTGCACCTGCGCAAATGGAACACCGGACTCGAATCTCACGATGAACCAGCCAAGCGCTGAGAGCGCAATACAAGGTGTCATGACCATCATGCGCGAGAGCATGGGTCGGGAAATCAGGGGCTCCTCAACGGGAACGGGTTTTTGCTGCATCTCATCGCCCTCAGCCGGTTCCATGATGAGATTCACGGTTACCGTCCCTTCGGTCACCAGATTGATCCAGAGGATCTGCACAGCCGAGAGCGGCGGCGGATAGCCGAGGCTCAGGGCGACCACAAGCATAACAACCTCGGCAGTCGATGTCGAAAAGAGGTAGAGAACTACTTTCTTAATATTCCTATAGACAACGCGCCCCTCCTCCACGGCAGCAACAATCGTCGCAAAATGATCATCGCTGATGACGATCTCCGACGCCTCCTTGGCAACCTCGGTGCCACTTCGCCCCATAGCCACCCCGACATCGGCCTTCACCAACGCAGGGGCGTCGTTCACGCCATCTCCGGTCATTGCGACAATGTGTCTTTGCCGCTGGAACGCTTCCACGATGCGAACTTTCTGAGAAGGGTGGACGCGCGCGAAGACGGACACTCGATCGAGCACTCCAGAAAGTTGATGATCGCTCATCGCCTCGAGCTCACGCCCATCGAGGGCCATGTCTCCATCCCGAGCGATATGTAGCTCCTGTGCAATCGCGAGACCTGTCGCTTTGTGATCGCCCGTAACCATCACGGCTCGAATTCCCGCCCTTCGGCACTGCTCCACTGCGTCTCGAACTTCAGGACGCGGCGGGTCCATCTGTCCAACGAGCCCGAGAAGGACACCCTGGCCTCGAAGGGACCGCTCTCCTGCGACTTCAGTAATTTCCCCTCCCTCCACGCGCGCAAGAGCTAAGACGCGCAGCGCCTTCGACGCCATCTGCTGGATGGATCCACGCGCGCGCTCGAGTGCACTTTCCGAGAGTTCGGCTGGACCGGACTCACTCCACCTAAGCGTACACAGCTCGAGAATCACTTCTGGGGCGCCCTTCACAAAAACGACCGAACCCCCTGCCCGGTCATGTTGCGTGGCCATCATCTTCGTTGCGGAGCTGAAGGGCAGCTCGGCGACGCGGGGCTCCTTCGCGCGGAACTGCTGAATCCGGGCACCACACTTCTCGGCGAACGTCAATAGTGCAATCTCCGTGGGATCCCCCATCGGCTTCCAATGCTCATCGGCTGAGCTCGGAGGGACGAGGTCGGCGTCATTGCAGAGCACCGCAGCCTCGACCAGACCTGCAAGTGCGGCGTCGCTGTCGCAACGGATCTGAAGGGAGTTGTGGGTGACCTCACCGCTTGGATCATATCCGCTGCCTGTGACACTCAGTGATCTTCCATCCGCGAGATAGACCTCCCTAATTGTGATTTCATTCTTCGTGAGAGTGCCCGTCTTATCGCTACAGATGGTCGTGGTCGATCCGAGTGCCTCCACAGCGGCGAGCCGTCTGACCACAGCGCGCCGCTGAGCCATTCGCTGCACTCCGACGGCAAGCGCGATGGTCATCGCGACGGGAAGCCCCTCAGGGATGAGTCCGACAATCTGGCTAATCCCCACCATCAGGAGATCGCGGATGGGAATTCCACGAGCAGCGCCGATTCCGACCACAAGGAGGAACAACCCGCCCGCGGCCAGCATGATTGTGTGGCCGAACTTTTCGATCCGACGCTCCAGAGGTGTCGCTGATTCTCCTGGAGCCTCTGCGAGTTCGGCAATTCGGCCAATTTCTGTATTCTTTCCTGTTCCAACGACAACTGCTTTCGCGCGTCCCGAGGTCACAAAAGTCCCCGCGTAGGCCATACATCGCCGATCGGCGAGCTGAACATCGGGGGCGACCGCGGTCGTGTCCTTGGGAATGGGCTCGGACTCTCCCGTCAGCGCAGCTTCCGCCATCTGGAGTGCCGCAGCCTCCACGATTCGGCAGTCAGCGGGAACGGCGTCGCCCGCCTCGAGATGCAATAAATCTCCGGGAACAAGATCAGTGGCAGAAAGGACACATGACTTTCCGCTGCGAATCGCACGCGCCTGATGGCGCGTTAACTTTCGAAGCGCCACGAGAGACTGCTCAGCGCGCCCCTCTTGGATGGTACCGATGACCGAATTCACCAGAACCACAACGAAGATCACAGCCGCGTCACTGCGGTGGCCCAAGGACAGCGCAATCGCGGCCGCCGCGAAGAGCAGATAGATCAGCGGGCTGCGAAACTGTGAAAAGAACACTGCCAGGAGGGAGCGCCCCTTGGGCTCCCCGAGTTCATTGCGCCCATAGCGCAACAACCGTCGATCAGCCTCCTCTTGAGAGAGCCCCTGCTCGACATGAGTCTGAAGTTCCCGCACAAGCTGGTCTACGTCCAGCGCGTGCCACAGCGGGCTCGATGCATGCTGGCCTTTCTGTGGATTCGATCTTTGATTCATTCGTAGCTACCTGAGCGCGACCGCTGGCTGCCATGCTTCTGTGCCGCGGGCCGCGATTATCGAATGATCCCGCAGCGATGCGCGCTGTCCCCTCACCGACTCCACGCGAACGCAGGGGCCTCACAGCCCGAGGCCAGAGTCATTCGAGCTGCGCGAGAGACTTTTTCGCGACGACATCGTCGGACCGCCTCGACGCAGCTTCTTGCTTCGTCTGGAGCGGTCCTCCTCGATCCCACGAAAAATCCGCGCGCGCTCTCTGCGGAGCACTTTTGCCACGGGCTTCCATAAAGAGCCGGAACGTGGAGGCGAGTTCGATCGACGCAGTCGTGCGGGGGGGCAAGCCGCGACGCGAGAGTTGAATCACTGTCCGTACGGGTACTCTCGCGAATGATGCGAGTCGACATCGCAATCCTCCTTGCTGGTCTCGCGCTCATGGCGATCGGGAGCCGGAGGGCAGTCAGCTGTGGAGTGCGGCATGCGATGGCGCTGCGGATGCCGCCTCACTGGGGCGGAGCGCTCGTCGTATCTGTGGGAATCGATATTGTGGAAGTTCTTCGCTCGATCGTTGCGACGACCCAGGGGCGCGGGGAGATCGCGACAGACGATGCGATCGGTTCTGTTTTCACATCGTCAACGCTCATTCTTGCGTTGCGCCCAGTCGCGGCCCGAGGCGTTCTTCCTGTGGACGGCGGCGAGTGCTTGCAGCATGTGCACTCACCTGCGCAGGACTCGGGCTCGCAGCTCTCGCAGTCCGCGATGGCGAGATTCGACGGGTCGAAGCCGCTGGCCTCGCCGCCCGTGGCAAGAGTCACCCGAGCTGCCCGCGGGACTTCTTCGCGAGTTCCTCGGCGCGTCTTACTGATTCATTCTGCACGAACCACTCATCTGCACCCGAGACAGTACCCTCTTCTGACGCCCTCCAGATCATGTCATGGTCACTGAATCCACACGACAAGAGATTGTAGCTTTCGTAGATTTTTCGAGTTGCTCCTTAAGTGCACTCGCACAGGCATCGCGACTTGCTCGCGCAAGGGGGCTAACGCTCCGTGTGATCCATGTGGTCGACACGAACGTTGTGGAGGAGCTCGCAGTAGCACTGAAGCAAGAATTCTCCAGCCTCTCGGCTGAGGTGCGCACAGATAACCAGACGAGGCTTCAATCGGCTGTCGATGCGACCCATGTCGGGCTGAATGCGCACACCGAGGTGGTCATTGGAAAAGTCGCCGAGGAGGTGATTCGAGTGCTCCGCTCGCCCTCTGTGGCGCTCACAGTGTTGGGGGCCACGGGAGAATCCGATGGGACCGGTGCGGGCCGGCTCGCGAAGCTCTGCGTTCGCAAGGCCGAAGTGCCCACGCTCTTGGTCCGTGCAAATCACAAAGAGGATTTCCGAGTTGTCCTCGTTGGCGTTGACTTCTCGGATACGTCTCGCATCGCTCTCCGCGAGGCCATTCGGCTAGCCCGCGCGGAGGGAGCCAAGCTGGTCGTGGTTCATTCGTTCACGCCTCCCTGGATCAAGCTTCATTATCGCGCTCCAACGCCCGAAGCTGAACCTCGCTTCATCCAACAATACTCCGACGCACTCCGCCTTCGGCTCGAGGGGTTTAGCAGATCGACAAGCGAAAGTCTGGAAGGCCTCGATTCTCAGTTCGTCCTTCAGCAGGCGCTGACCCATGGGGACGGTCTCATCCGAGCCGTCGAGGTCTATGGAGCTGACGTGCTTGTGCTGGGGACTCAAGGGCGCTCGCTGTTGCGCTCGCGGCTTCTTGGTAGCACCGCCGAACGCGTGCTCGCTGCGGCCCCCTGCTCCATGGTGACAGTGCCGCCCGCGGAGTTCGCTGCCCCCTAGCAGCCCGTGACAAAAGCCATCCGAACTGCGCACGGGACTTTTTCGCGATCGCATCGTCGGACGGCCTCGCCGCAGCGTCTTGCTACGTCTAGCCAGTTGTTGAGAAGCTGCTTTTGAGCGATTCGAAGGTCACATTTCTCGAGATCGAGGCGAGACGCGTGAAGCGTAGCCAAGGAGTTCCGTCGATTGCGGCCCGACGAGGAGGTCGCGCAGTAGCCCGCGAAGAAATCCTGATGGGGCACTTGAGGGGCTCCGTATGGGATCGCGGCAAGTGTGTCCAACCGTAGCTGGCCGTAGTCAAAGTCATCCGTGCTGCGCGCGTGGCGCGTGGCACCTGTGCAAGCACCTGTTCAGGCACATGGAGCGGGTGTGACACGGGCAGCCAGCAGGTTGTTCGAACTGCTTTCGAGCGATTCGAAGTTCAGTTTTCGCGAGATCGAAGTGAGACGCGTGGGGCGTAGCAACGAGTTACGTCGATCGCGGCTCAACAATAGGATCGCAAAAAAGGGACGAGAAGCGCCGGAATGAATTTCTCAACGACCTGCTCGGCTCGTGGTGATCACTATTGCCACGGACTGATACTCCTCCTCCGCTGAGTAGCTCAATGAAACCCCTTCTTCTCGTCCTGGTTCTCGGCGCTTCTCCGCTGCAATCGAAACCCGCTTCATCCAGGCCATCGGACGAAGCGCTTCCCGCTGCAATTCCCCTTCTGAATCGCGTCGACCAAGCACGCGGCGACACCGCCGCGCTTGGGGGTGTGAGGACACTTCTGCTGAAAGGCGAACTCACCATGCCGGGCGTCGATGGAAAAGTGCAAGTCGTCGAAGCCTATGCGGGACCGCGAAGCCACCGATGGACCATGAACTGGTCCGGCATGGGTGAGATCACTTATGGCGCGTGCCCGGAATTCGCATGGTCCGAGGATCCGGCCATGGGTATCACCATTCGGACGGGGGCGGAGGCGAAGCCGGCAGAGCGGCTTGGGCTCATCGGATCCTGTGCACTGTGGACCACCGCCTTCGTGAAGGCAGAGACGCTGAGATCCGTGATCTTCAATGATCGTCCGCACTTCGAGGTGCGCCTGACCGACAGCACGGGCGGCTCCGATGTGTGGGTCATCGACGCCGAGCGATTCACGATCTCCCGCGTCGACACGCGCCTTCCCGATCCCTCGGGCGGCGATATTCCCATGGAGTTCGTCTACGCCGATTGGAAGCCGGTGGATGGCGTGCTTTTCCCTCATAAGCGCATACAAAAGGCCGGCGGCTATCAGATGACGACGACCTTCAGCGAAGTGAAAGTCAACGAAACGCTGACCGACGGCCTCATCGCGCCGCCAGCACGCGTGCTCGCCGCATTCAAGGATCCGAGCAAGCGATCAAAAGCGGCGCCCAACAAGAGGGGCGAATGCACGATGGAGACGGTGGGAGCGCAACCGATCCTCTCGATCCGCGCGAAGGTGCTGCGCAAGGACATCAGCAAGCATCTCGCTCAGGTGCTGCCGGAGATTTATCATCATATTATCAAAAAAGACGGAAAGATGGTCGGTCCTCCGCTCTCTCGCTATCACGGCAGCGAAGGCGAAATCGTCGATCTCGAGGCCGGGTTCCCGCTGAAGGAGAAGCTGGCGAGCGAAGGGCGGATTATTGCGAGCGAGCTCCCGGGTGGAAATTGTGCCGTCACGTGGCACGTCGGCCCCTACGACAAGCTTCCAGCCTCCTATGCGATCCTCGAAAAGTGGATGGAACAACAGAAGCTGAAGGCGTCGGGCGGCCCCTGGGAGGTCTACTGGACCGATCCCGGGCTCGAACCGGACCCGACGAATTGGAAGACGCAGATTCTGTGGCCCCTGCAGTAAGGCCCAGTGCGCGGCGACGGCTCGTCGGCGCCGCCGACCTTTCGAACACGGCGCCGGCGGGGTACTCTCCGTCGGCTCCAAAGGGCGTCGCTTCCGGTCGCCCTGCGGAATCCCGCGGGAGCGGATCTGGGCTGGTGTCCGGCACGGCCTTCAAAGCCGCTGTGGCATGCCTCGCGCAGGCCGGGTGGGTTCGATTCCCATGCGCTCCCGCCAATCCCATGCATGCCCCTACAGTGGGCGCATGCGACCCTTTCGCCGCAACTCCCGCCCGCTCCGAGCCGATTCGGCCGAAGGCCCCCCTTTCCCTGGCCGGGTGCTGCCGCGAGAATTGTGGACTCGCACCCGCGCGCAGCTCGGCGATCGGGGAAAACGCTTCGCCTGGGATCTCGCCTTTGGCCGGCAGGCGCCGCGAGTGGTCGACCTTGGCTGCGGCAACGGGCGATGGCTTATCTCGTCGGCCCTCGCTCGCCCCGACGTCGATCACCTGGGAGTCGAACTTGTGCCTCCGGCAGTGAAGCTCGGGAGCCTGCGAGCGGGCCAGCGTGGGCTCCGAAATTGTAAGCTCGCGTGGGGAGACGCCACGGAGTTTATTCTTGAGCGCTGCGAGCCGGAGAGCCTCGACGAGGTTCATCTGTATCATCCCCAGCCCTACTACGATGCCCGCAAGCGGGCCCGGCGCCAGCTCAGCCCGGAGGTGTTGAGGGCAATCCATCGCGCCCTCAAACCGGGCGGCCTCTTCGTGTTCCAAACCGACAACCCCGCGTACGCCGAATACGCGCGGCGCGTAGTGCCGCTCCTCTTCGAGTGGCGAGAACTTCCCGGACCATGGCCCGACGCGCCGGAGGGACGCACGCTTCGTGAAATTGTTGCGCGCTCGAAGGGCCTCGAGATTCTGCGGGCGGAGGCGCGACGGCTCGAACTGCCGGAGATCGAGGCCGCTCGAAGAATATCACAAATGCCAACTCCCGATTTCGACGCCAATCGACCGGAGTTTCGCGCGGGGCTGCGCCCGTCGGCTCGCCGACGCCAGCGCTGAAGCGGCCGCGAGCCGCTACGGGACGCGCTCGTAGACGATCACGTCGCGAGGAAGAGCGCGGTCCGGCACATGCTCCTTTGCCCGCACGCGGAATCGCGAGTCCGCTTGCAGCCATCGCGCCCATCGGGCTTCGATCGTTGACGACGGGCTCGTGCCTGAAGGCTCCAGCACAACAATTTGTGAGTAGCGGCCGGCCCAAGTGCGGAACTCCCCTTCTTCATCGATCGGGTTGGCAAGTAACTCGTCGGTATCTTGAGAAGCCGTTGCGAGCAGATCCCGATTCCCCGTGAGGACGGTCAGCTGCCAGACGACTGAAGGTCGCGCGAACTCTGTAGTCACTCCCGAGATCCAAGCGAAAGGCTCCCTGAGGTTGAGCAGGCGCCACGCCACTGCCATCGTGGCGGCCCGCACGTCGCCGGGTTGCTGCGGGCCGCGCTTGTGCGCATTCCACGGCTCTCGCGCCCACTTCGCCACGCGGGCTCCGAACGCCTGCGCCGCCTCCGCGGGCATCTCTGGCTTTGCCCAAGAGACCAACATTCCAGCGCCGACACCATTAGTAGCAAAGCACAAAACCGGAAAGGCAGCCGCGAGAGCTCCGACGAAATTCGGGCGCGATCCGCCGATACGCGATGCCATCGAAACGGCGAAGGATGCCATCAATGGAAACGTGGCTACAAGCGTCGGGACAAGGAACCGCTCCTCGCGGTGCTGATACACCATCACCGAGGATGGCCCCGCCAGAGCGAGCAGCGCCACCAGGCGATGCGCCACCTGATCGTGGTGGCGAATCGCCCGCAGCACGCCGCCGATGAATGCACCCAATGCCAGCAAGGAGCCGCACGCCATGATCGGAAAGACATACAGAAGATCGCGGGCCGCAAGACCCTCCACGCCCCAGGAGAATTTCAGCCACGAGATGGAGACTTCGCGGTGCCGCGCCCCCATCTCGAGCGTGGAGGGGAAAGGCCATACATACCACCAGGCCGGCACGACAAGGCTGCCGATCGCGAGAGCGGTCAGCATTCGCCACGGCATCGGTTCCGCCTCTCTCCCCATCCGCCGCGCCAGCCGTGTCCACAGAAGCCCGTAGGTTTCCGCGCCGACCGCAGCCGCGATCGCGAGGGCCGCATAGTTATATTTCACTAGAACGAGCGCGCCGAGCGCCAACCCCGCCGCAAAGCCTCGACGGGCTTCGCCTGTCTCGTGGGCACGGAGCAGCAGCCAGAGCGACGCACCCAGGGCCAAGGAGGTCCACGACTCCAGCATTCCGATGGAGGCGAGATCGACGTAGAGCCAGCTGCAGAAAGCAAACAATACTGTCGTCAGCGCAGCCCACCCGGCGAGTTCGTGCGGCACGAGCTTTCGCGCGATTCTGGCTGCAAACGCGATGGAGAGCCCCCAGGCCAAGATCGTCGCCGTGCGCGAGGAGAACCACGAGTCTCCGCCCACGACAAATGCGAGGGCGTGGCCGATCCAGCCTAGGGGCGGATAATTGGTGGCGTTCTGAAAGCGCTCGAAGGCCAGCCCGAACTCGAGGTCGCGAAGCGCTCGGGCCAGATTCAACGCATAGCAACCGATTGAGGACTCGTCCCAGCCGGGGCTCGGCAGCCGCTCCAGATCAAGAATGAGATAAGCCGCCGCGGCAGCGAGCAGGAGCCACGGCGCGAAGGCGAGCAGACGCTGCCCCGAGCTTGGCGCCGTCATGCAATGCGAACCACAAATCGCGACGCCGGCTCCACGGCGCCGACACGGGCGGGCGCGATCCCGCGCGCTGTGAGCGCGGCCGCCAGGGAGTCGGCCCGATTCGGCGGCACGGCGACGAGGAGCCCGCCGCTCGTCTCGGAGTCGAGAGCCAAGCTGATCCTCTCCTGACTCGCTGTTACATATTCGCACTCAGCGCCGAGCGCCTCGCGGGTGCGTCCCGCTCCGCCGGAAAGGCAGCCGGCGGCGGCGAGCTCGAGCGCCCCCGGTAGTGTGGGAATCGCGTCCGCGTGAAATGTGAGTGTCACTTCCGAAGCGCGCGCAATATTGGCCGCATGCCCGAGGAGGCCGAAGCCTGTCACGTCCGTTGCGGCGCTCGCGCCCGACTCGACGGCCGCCTCCGAGGCAGCGCGATTCAGCGCCGCCATTGAAGCCATCGCCGCCTCGATCCACTGCGGCTTCGACTTCCCCTTCTTAATTCCGGTCGTGACCGCTCCGCAGCCGATCGGCTTCGTCAAGAAAAGTACATCTCCGGGCCTCGCATGATCATTGGTAATCACCCGATCGGGATGTACCTCACCCGTCACAGAGAAGCCAAACATCGGCTCGCTGTGCCGCACCGTATGGCCTCCGGCCACCACGGCGCCTGCCTCCGCCACCTTCTCGAATCCGCCGCGGAAGATCGCCTCGATCCAGCTCGAATTGAATCCTTCCGGGAAGCCCGCGACACAGAGGACCGCCAACGGCCGGCCGCCCATGGCGTAGCAGTCGGAGAGTGCGTTGGCGGCGGCGATCGCACCATACATGTACGGGTCGTCCACCACCGGCGGAAAGAAATCCACAGTCAGCACCAGCGCAAGATCGGCGCGGACACGAAAGATCCCTGCGTCGGAAAATTTCTCAGGTCCGACGGTCAGTCGATCGTCGCGCGGAACTGGGACGGCGCGCAGCACGTGCGCGAGCTCCTTCGGGGGGAGCTTCGCCGCTCAGCCAGCGCAGGCCGAGTACTCGGTGAGTCGCTTGTCGCGGAAGAGGGCCATGGTGGAAGAGATGGGAACGGCAACAGCGCCGCCGAAGGCACGGTAACGGGAGCCGGCCCACCTTCAAGCGGGCGACTGGCCGTGGGCGATGGGTCGACGTCCTCGCCGCCGGTGGCACAGGTCATCCGGGCTGTGCGCGGGACATGTTCGCGACCTCATCGTCGAATCGCCTCTTCGTACGATCTTGCCCCGCCTGCGGCGCTCCTCCTCGATCTTGTGAAAGATCCACGCGCTCGCAATGCGCAGCACCCGTGCAAGGGCCAGGAGCACTTTTGCCGCGGGCGGCGAAGAATCTCCTCAGGAGAGCATGAACGATGAAGCCACGAATCGCGGAGCAGGTTGCTCAAGCAGTGCTTTCGAGCCATTTGAAGTTCACTTTTCGCGAGATCGATGGGTGACGCGTGAGGCGTCCCATAGAGCTGCGTCCATCGCGCCCCGACGATGCGATCGCGAATTGGGGACGGGAATCGCTGGCAGGACGTTTCAACGAGTTGCTAGCCGTTGAGACTGCTCAGCGCCGCGGCCACGCGCTCCACATCTCCCTCGCCGAGCGTTCGCGGGTCGAGCAGCGTGCTGCCGTCCTTCACGCGTGTGAACACCGGCGGAGTCGCGAGACGGAGGCGACGGCTGATCTCTCCAGCGCCGACGGTGGCGTGGGAGAGCGCCACACAGCAGGTGGGAATCGGAATCGTCGGCGCGCTTCCGCTGCCCGCCTCGGACGTGGCTTCCATGAGCGATACTTGAAGATCACTCATCCAAGAACCGCCGCGAGTTCGAGCCTCCGAGAGAACTCGCTCGACGGCCTCCCGCAGCCCCTGTGCTCTCTCGCGCAAGACATCGATCGGAAGCCGCAGCCGCTCGATGGCGGGCACTGTGCGCTCGGCGTCCCCTTCAAGGTGAAGCCGCAGCGTCGCCTCGAGCGCCGCCAGGATCAGCTTATCGAGCCGCATGGCCCGAAACATCGGATTCTTGCGAACTGCCTCGACGGCCGATCGGTGACCTACACAAATACCGGCCTGAGGCCCGCCGAGAAGCTTATCGCCGCTGAAGAGCGTGAGGTCGGGGTCTGCCGCGACCGACTCCTCCACCGTCGGTTCGTCGGCGAGGTACGGCACGAGCGAGCGCCGAAGGAGCCCGCTTCCGAGGTCGTGTACAACCGGAATCTTGAGCTCGCGGCCGAGCGCGGCCAGTTCCTCCAACGTCGCCTCTTCGGTGAATCCGCCGATGCGATAGTTGGAAGTGTGGACTTTCATGAGGAGCCCCGTCCGCTCCGAGACGGCGGCGCGATAGTCGGCGATGCGCGTGCGATTCGTCGTGCCAACTTCCACGAGCTTCGCGCCCCCTCTCTCGATGACCGCGGGCATTCTGTACGAGCCGCCGATCTCCACCAGCTCGCCCCGCGACACAATGACCTCTTTTCCGAGCGCGAACGTGTTCACCGCGAGCAGCGTCGCCGCCGCATTATTGTTGCATGCCGTGGCCGCCTGCGCCCCCGTGAGTTCGCACAAAAGCTCACCCACGACGCGATCGCGCTGGCCGCGTTCACCGGAGCCGCGCTCGATCTCAAGCGCACAGGCTTGGGCCGCACACCGCGCCGCCTCCGCCGCAGCTGGTGCGAGAGGAGCTCGCCCGAGCCCCGTGTGCAGCACGACCCCCGTCGCGTTCACGACCGGCTCGAGCGAGTGGGCGCGCCGTCTGGCAGCGGCGGCCTCGACGGCTCTCACGAGCACGTCGGCGCGCATCCGCGCCGCCGCCTCCTCCTCCGTCGGCTCCTCGGTGCGAATCCATGCGCGAAGCCCCTCCACCACATCGCGCACCGCCGCCTTCAGCACAGGCCGCGGCACGCGAGTGAGCGAGCCTTGTGCCGAGGCGATATCCAATAATTCGTCGACCTTCGGGAGCGCCCGCAGAGCTCCGCTCCCCTGCGCGCCCCGCGAACTCACTTCTGTCCCTTCCACTCGAGCCGCGACGCAATCTCGAACGCCGCCTTCTCGCCGAATCGCCCCGCCACGAGTGCGAGAGAAAGATCGATTCCCGCCGTCACGCCCGCCGACGTCGAAACGCGATGTCCGAGCACGAATCGCTCCTCCACCACCTCGGCACTTGGCTCGCGGCGGCGCAGCTCATCGAGAAATAAGTGGTGTGTCGTGCAGCGCTGATTCTTGAGAATCCCGGCGTCCGCGAGGAGCAGGGCTCCCGTGCACACCGACGCCACATGCGTCGTCGCCGACCGGCGCTTTACAAATTCCAACAGGGCGGGCAGGTGGCCGCCTCGCCGAACACCAGGCCCCCCTGGGACTACCAATAATTCGAGGTTCGGCGCGCCCTCGGCGGGCGAGTGCGTCTCGACGCGCAGACCGTGGGCGAAAGTCACTGGATCGTGGCTCGGCCCCTCGCGCAGAAGAAGCACCTCCACGGGGAGATCGAGGTCGGCGCGCGCGCGCCCAAACACGTCAAACGGACCGAGCACGTCGAGCTCCTCCGCTCCGGGGAACGCGAGAATGCCGACTCGCATCGGGGCATGGTGGGTCATGGGCGAATCGTAACGCCACGCGCGACGCACCTCGGACCCCTCGTCTGTGACTTTTCGAGGCGCTCGAAGGCATCGAACTCGCCGGGGCGCCGCTCGTAGGCGAGACTTCGTTGCTTCTCCCCCGATGAACGCTCTGCGGAAGACTCCTGGCCGAGCCACCGGCATGCATTTCGCGCTCGCAGTCCTGCTGCTGGCGGCGTCCTGCCGCAGCACGGCCGTCGTGGGGATCGATGCGAGCAAGACCATCGCCGAGCCGCCTCGGGTGCTGGCGGTCGCGCGCCCGTCGGCGCAGCCGGGTGAGCCGCTCGAGTGCGACCGGGTTTTGGCGGCCGTCGAGCGCGCGCTCGACGAGGAGAATCTCACTCATATTCCCAGTGTCGCCCTCGCACGGCAGCTGGAGCGGATGGGTCATGCGCCGGCGAAGGCGACCGAGGAGGACCTCGTACGCGCCGCCTTTGCCCTTGGCGCCGACGCCGTCTTGCTTGTCGACACGCTGCGCTATCGCGGCGGCGCCTACGTCCTTTTTGTTCATCGCTCGCTCCGAGGGCGCGCGCGCCTCCTCAGCGCCCACACGGGGGAAACACTCTGGGAGTGCTCGTTGGCTCAGCAGGAAGCCGAAGGCCCTGGGCAGGACATCGAGCTCGTCCTCGGAACGATCCTCGGCGGCTTCGGCGAATATGACCAGGAGGCCAAAGCTCGCGTTTTCCACGGATTCGGCTCGATGGTGGCGCGCGAGCTCGCCGCGTCCTGGAAGAAGCTGCTGCCCGACCTTTCGGAAATCGCAATCCAGGTCGAGCGCCCCCGGATCGTCGGTGGCCCCGTCGAGGCAGCGCTTCAACCGGGTGAGTTTCTGACGATCGAGGCGCGCGGCACGGCGGGGCAGACGGCGGAGGCGCTGCTCCCGGGCTTCGAGGGGCGCTTTCCGATGGCAGAGGTGGAGCCGGGGCTATACCGCGCCACGATCCGCGTGCTCCCAGGAATGGGTGAAGTGGCTGGGCCGGTGCAGGTACGTCTTCACGATCGGTTCCTGCGCTACGTCGGCGCCCTCTCGCGCGATGCGGTGCTCGTAGCGTCACCGCAGCTCGAGGCGGGAAGCCAGGCTCTCGTGGAGGCCGCCGATGCTGCGACGCTCACGCGCTGGAGCGCGGCTCAGCCGCGGGAATCGGCTTTCCGCGGTTCGAGCACGGCATCGCCAGCGCCATTGGAGCGGTCCGAGAGTCGCCCCAGCTCGACGAAGGAG
This sequence comes from Planctomycetota bacterium, assembly GCA_016792805.1. Taxonomy (GTDB): domain Bacteria; phylum Planctomycetota; class UBA1135; order UBA1135; family JACQFD01; genus JAEUHX01. Next base: position 202,253 of record JAEUHX010000042.1, on the reverse strand, counting down.
CGCCCCTAATGCGCGCGCTGGCGATCCTCGCGGCGGTGGGCACGCTGGCATGGACGTCGTGCGCGAATCTTCGCGTCGTAGAGGCCCACCGCGAGCGCAGCGTGGCTCTCACGGCGACCACGCCCGGCGTGGCGGTGATGGCGCCCTTGGCAGCCGACGGCGCGCGCGAATCGCCATTCCTCGTGGCGGCGATGCCTTTGATTTGGATCTCGCAGCTCATCGCACTGCACATTCCGGCGCGGGCCCCCGAGGCGATCGAGTGCCTCGACGAGCTGCGGGCCGCGCTACGCGCGCAGCTCGCATCGGTCGGGCTGCACGCGCTCGATACACGCGCGGTCGACGGCGCCCTCGCGGCAGCGCGCCCGCTCCGCGAGATCGGCGCCGATTATGTATTGCATTCGAAAATCCTCACCTGGAGCCGAAGCTACTTCGTGCTTCATTCGCAGGTCACGGTCGAAGCAGAGTTTCAGCTCGTTCGATTGAGCGACGGCGTGGTCGTGTGGGATGGAACTGTCACAACTCGACGGCAAGCCGGTCTGTTGCAACTTGCCAATATTGTGTCTGGTGTCTTCTCCTCGCCCGTCGCGGGACTCCCCGTCGGGCAGCTCTCGGCCATCACCGGCCCCGCCTCGAAGCTCCGAGGAAGCGCCTATGAGGAACTCGTGCGCGACCTCGCGCGCGCCACGGCGCTGCACCTGACGCCCGACCGGCGCACGACGCCCTTCGACCGCTGCATCTGTGATCTTTGCGAAGAGCGCGCCCAGGAGGCTCCGGGGATCGCTTCGGCGTCGGTCGTCGCCTATGGCGACGGCGTCTTCCGCCCTGGCGATGCAGTGGAAGTGATCGCCCTCGCTCCGGCCGGCACGCGCGCGAGCTTCGATTTGGGGGAGCTCCACTGCGGCATTCCCATGGTGGAGCAGGGGCAGGTGGCGGTGCCGGGGATCGACGGAAACCCGCTCCTCGCGGCGCAGCCGATGGCGGTCTTTCGCGGCTCGTATGTGGTGCAGGCGAGCGATGCGTCAGCGACGCCGCTGCGCGTGCGCGTTCGTTCGATCGGCGTGGGACGACCCACGGAGCCGATGGAGCTTGTGGAGCAGCCGGTGACGATCGCGTCGCAGTAACGCACAATCGCCGCGTGACTTCCCACGCCAAGCGGCTCTATCTCGTCGACGGCACAGCCCTCGCATACCGATCCCATTTCGCCCTCGCCCGCTCCGGGTTCACGACGGCGTCGGGACAGCCTACGGGCGCCACCTATGGATTTGCGAACACGCTGCGGGCCCTGATCGAGAAGGAGAAGCCCGATCATCTGGTGGTGGCCTTCGACGCTGGCGGCGAGACGCAGCGGCACAGGGAACTTCCCACTTATAAGGGGACACGCGAAAAGGCGCCCGATGAGATGGTGGCACAATTCCCGTGGATCGAGCGCGTGGCGGCGGCTTACGGAGCCGTGGTGCTGAAGCGTGAGGGTGTAGAGGCCGACGACATCCTGGCGACGCTGGCTCGCCAGGGTGAGCGCGAAGGTTATGAGGTGTATCTTGTTACAGCGGATAAGGATTTTGCACAATTAGTAACAGATCGAATTCGGATGCTCGTGCTCAGCAAGCCGGACCAGCCCGCACAATTCCTCGGACCGGCGCAGGTGGAGGAGAAGTTCGGCGTGCCTCCGGAGCGCATCGTCGATTATTTGGCGTTGATGGGCGACGCATCGGACAACGTGCCGGGGGTGAAGGGCGTCGGCGAGAAGACGGCGGCGGAGCTGGTGCGGCGGTTCGGAGCGGCCGAGGAGGTGCTGGCGCGCGTCGCGGAAATCGAGAAGCCGAAGCTCCGCGAGGCGGTGGCGCGCGACGCCGACGCCGTGCGGCTCGCGAAGCGATTAGTGACCTTGGACGACGCCGTGCCCGACATGCCCCATGCCGGCGAGCTGCCCGACCGGCGTGCGCGCGCGGAGGAGCTGCGGGAGATATTCAGAGACTTGCAATTCAATCAGCTGCTGCGCTCGCTCGCCACCGAGGAGGCCGCGGCGCCGCCTCCTCCGCCGCCGGTGCGCTCGGTGGGTGCCGAACCGGGGCTCTTCGATCGCGAGGAAGCGGAGGCGGAGGCCGCCGAGACGGCTGCGACGCCGCAGCCGGAGCGCGAGCCTGGGCGCCGATATGTGCTTGTGCGCACCGAGGCGGAGCTCGATGCGATGATTGAGGAGCTGTCGCACTGTAAGCTTCTGGCGGTCGACACGGAGACGACGGGGCTCGACCCGCTGCAGGCGACGGTGGTCGGCATCTCGCTCAGCGGATCGGAGAAGCGGGCGTTTTATGTGCCGTTGAACTTGGAGCCGCCGGTGCTGCCGGGCGGCGTGCCGGCGATTGCGTCGCGGCTTCGTGTGCTGCTGGAGAATCCCCAGATCGGAAAAGTCGGACAGAACCACAAATATGACGCGCTGGCGCTTGGGAAGCTCGATCTGCACGCGAAGCCGCTTGCGTTCGACACGCTGCTCGCGAGCTACTGCGTCGCGCCGAGCGGCCGTGCGCATAATTTGGATGCGCTGGCGCTGCGGTATTTCGGATTGGTGAAGATCCCGACGGAGGCGCTGATCGGCACGGGAAAGAAACAGATCACAATGGCCCAGGTGCCGGTGGAGCGCGTGGCGGAGTACGCCTGCGAGGACGCGGACGTTACACTTCGGCTCGTGGAGCCGCTGCAGCGCGAGCTGGCGGAAGCGGGCACGGAGCCGCTGTTCCGCGAGCTGGAGATGCCGCTGCTGCCGGTCTTGACGGAGATGGAGCGGCGCGGCGCGCGCGTCGACACGGCGGAGCTGGCGCGCGTGGCGGCCGAGATTGCGCCGGAGGAGGCGCGGCTCGAGCGGGAGATCCACGAGCTCGCCGGCGGGCCGTTCAAGATCGGATCGGTGAAGGAGCTCGGCGCGATTCTGTTTGAGCGGATGCGGTTGCACGAGGCGATCGGGCGCAAATCGCCGCGGCGCACGAAGACGGGCTACTCGACGGACGCGGAGGTGCTGGAGGAGCTGGCGGCGGTGGCGCCGATCGCGCGCAAAATTCTCGACTACCGGCAATTGGTGAAGCTCAGAAATACCTATTTGGAGACTTTGCCGACGCTGGTCAATCCGCAGACGGGGCGAATCCACACGACGTTCCGGCAGACGGTGGCAGCGACGGGACGCCTCGCGAGCGACAATCCCAATCTTCAGAACATCCCGATCCGGACGGCGATCGGCCGGCAGATTCGGAGGGCGTTCGTTCCGGAGAAAGGCTCGGTGCTGATCTCTGCGGACTATTCACAGATCGAGCTGCGGCTCGTGGCCCACTTCAGCGGCGATCCGACGCTGCGCGGCGCGTTCGCGCGCGGCGAGGACATTCACCGGCGCACGGCTTCAGTGGTGTTCGGAGTGGCTCCGGAGCTCGTGACGACGGAGATCCGATCGCGCGCGAAAGCGATCAATTTCGGAATCATCTACGGAATGGGACCGCAGCGGCTGGCCCGCGAAACGGGGATGACGGTTCCGGAGGCGAAGAAGTTCATCGAAACGTACTTCCAGCGAATGCCGACGGTGCGCGCGTTCCTGGACGAAATGTTGCGTTTGGCGAAGGAGCGCGGCTACGCGCAGACGCTGGCGGGTCGAAAGCGCTGGATCCCGGAGCTTGCGAGCGAGGATCCGCGCGTCCGCGTGAACGCCGAGAATATTGCTGTCAATACACCGATTCAGGGTTCGGCGGCGGATATTGTGAAGCGCGCGATGATTGACCTGGACGCGGCGATGCGGGCCGAGCGGATGAGCGGCGGGATGATCCTGCAGGTTCACGACGAGCTGGTGCTGGAAGTGAAGGCCGAAGAGGCAGATCGCGCCGCAGAGCTGACGCGGAAATGTATGGAAGGCGCCGTGGAGCTGACGGTTCCGCTGAAAGTGGATCTCGGGCGCGGCGCCCACTGGCTGGAAGCACACGGGTAGAGCGGGCGATCGGGTTGGCCGCGAGTCTTTGGGACTCGCCGCGCGCGCCCAACCCCAGCCCAACCCCCATTGGCCATGACGCTCGATGAGCATGCTTCACGATGTGCGAGTGAGGGCTCGAGGTGGTCTTCTCTACGCTGCGCCAATCTCGGGTGGGGTGTCTCGCGCTAGGAAGACCCGGTTTCATGTACCACGAAAAATCGAGGTCTGACCTCGAGTTTTCGTGGTAGGCTCCGCAACGATGGAACCCGGTGATCATGGGCTTCTGGCGCGGCCGCGCGAGGTTCGCACGGTGCGCAGGCTACTGCGTGAGTATCCGGTGGTTGCGATTCTGGGGGCGCGCCAGGTGGGAAAAACGACTCTGGCGAAGACGCTGGCGAGACGCGGTGTGCGGCACTTCGATCTGGAGAACGAACGCGACCGCGCACGCCTTGCAGAGCCATTGATGACATTGGAATCCCTTCGGGGGCTCGTGGTGCTCGACGAGATCCAGCGGGTTCCGTCGCTCTTCGAGCCACTTCGCGTGCTCGCAGATCGGCGTCCGAGTCCTGCGCGCTTCTTACTTCTAGGAAGAGCATCTCCCGCATTGCTGCGCCACGCGTCAGAATCATTGGCGGGGCGCATCGCGTATCACGAGCTCGGCGGATTTGTGCTCGAGGAAGTGGGTGCAGATCAGCTCTCGAAGCTGTGGATTCGAGGTGGATTCCCCCGCTCATTTTTGGCGCGCTCGGACCGGGCGGCCGTGGAGTGGCGACTCGACTATCTGCGCAGCTACTTGGAGAGGGAGCTTCCGATGCTCGGCATTCGAATTGCGCCGGAGTCGGTGCGTCGATTCGTACAGATGGTGGCGCACTACCATGGGCAGACTTGGAATGGCTCGGAGATCGGCCGCTCACTCGGAGTGAGCGATTTCACGGTGCGTGGGTATCTCGACCTCCTGTCGTCGAGCTATATGGTGCGCGTGCTGCCGCCGTGGCACGAGAACCTGGGCAAGCGAATTGTAAAAGCCCCAAAGGTGTATGTGACGGACAGTGGGCTGCTGCATGCTCTGCTTCACATCAGAACGCGCGAGGACCTGGAGGGACACCCCAAGGCGGGCGCATCCTGGGAAGGATTCATGATCACACAGATCGTGGCGAAGCTCGGAGTGAGGCGAGAAGAATGCTATTTCTGGGGTCTCCATTCGGGCGCGGAGCTTGATCTGCTGGTGGTTCGCGGTCGGCGCCGGTATGGCTTTGAGATCAAGCTCACAGAAGCGCCGTCCATCACTCCTTCGATGCGCTCGGCCATGGAGAACCTTCGGCTCGAGCGGCTCGACGTGGTGCATGCAGGGGCGGAGACGTTTCCGCTGGCCACGAAGATCCGTGCCCTTTCGGCGGCGCGGATCTTGAAGGATCTGAAGCCGCTTGTCGGGGGCTAAAGTTACACAATTTTTGCCGCCACGCTCGGCTCGCTGCGCGGCCTCGCGGGCGGCCCCCTGAGTTCCAACGCCTCACGCTTCGCGCCCGCGTGAGCGAGAAATGGCGGTCCCGCGCATCGTTCGTATAAAAAGGCAGTGGGCGAAGCTCCAGCGGTAAAGTGGTAAAGTGACTCAGGAGTGAGGAGCCAGCCTGGCGGGGCGGAAGCCGACGCCGACGTAGCGGCTCGACGCGGACCTGAGGCCCCGGTACGCCGAGCGCGCGAGCCTCGCGGTGTCCCTGAAGGAGCCGCCACGGATCACGCGGCGACGCTCGAGTTCATCGCCCCAGGCCCGGCCGTCGGTCGGCGCCCCTTCATAATTGGCGTGCCACGTGTCCTCACACCACTCCCACACATTTCCATGCAGGTCGTGGAGCCCCCATCGATTGCTCTCCTTCGCTCCAACCCTGTGGGGCCTGAGCCGATGATCCAGAACCTCCTGCCAGGTGTCGAGCCACAAATCTGCGGCGAGCGGCTTCGGACCTGAGTTCGCCACGAACCAGGCGTATTGCGCGAGATCGCCGACATCGTCGCCGAAGGAGTAGGCCGTGGTAGAGCCAGCCCGACAGGCATACTCCCACTGCGCTTCGGAAGGTAAGGTTGCTCCGAGCCATGCGCAGAAAAGCTTGGCTTCAAACCAGCTCACGTTGGTAGCCGGCAGCAGAGGCTGCTCCGAAGCGGGAGCGTCCTTCCACTCGGTGAACTCCTTTTTCGGATCGAATCGTCGATACTGCGCTCTCGTGACTGGAGCCTTGGCCAGCTGGAAAGCGTCCACAGTTCGGCGAAGTTGGGGCCCCTCGTCCCTATAGCGTCCAGTCTCTCTCTTCGGTGAGCCCATTTGGAACTCTCCGGCAGGAATCTCGACCCATCCCAACAGATCCTTGGGCGCTAGCGGCCTCTCGCAGCGTCGGAAGAACTCCTCCCGCACTGGCGGCGCCCCAAGACACTCCAGGCTATGCCACAGAACGCCGAGGGAGTGGGTCGAGCGGCCTGGCTTCACCTGGAATTGCAGCAGCTCGACGGCCTTTCGATCCGGCAGCGCCCAGGCAGCGAGGAGCAAGCGCAGCGCGTCAGCGTCCCAGCCATCGAGCGGCAGCAACAGATCGAGGGCCGCTTGCGGCTCCAACGCATCGATGGACGGAAGCGATCGGAGGAAGATCTCGGGGCTCGCTTCCTGAAGGGCCTTTACCATCGTCGTTGGGTTGTCGACGAGCCCGCATAAGAGAGCATACACTTCTCCCCAACGCTCGGGCTTGGGCCTCTTGGCGTCGGAGCGCTTGGTGTCTTTCTGAGACTTCGCGCCTGCCTCTTCTGCAACCCATCCCGCCAGGTGCTTGCGAACCTCTTCTTGAGGGCGCGTGGCAAGCTCTTCCGCGGCGAGAAACTCGCGCAACGATCGGTGAAGATAGCGCCAAGGGAGATGCTCGCTGTCGTGGGGGCCAAGGACGCCCGCGTGGTAGCCGATGTCCTTCAGGAACGCGTCGTTCGATCCCCACTCTTTGGTTTCCTTCACAAGAAAGTTCACTTTGGGGTCTCCCTGTCGAAGCTCGCCGAGCACTCTCGACAGCTCCTCGAACTCCCAGCTCTCGCCGCCAAGATCGTGGAGGCGGAAGCTCAGTCTCTGCAGCAACGTTCGAGCGGGCACGGTGTCTGCAACTCCGCGTTTCTCCACACCGAAGCCGCGCCGCAGAAGGAGGTCGATGACCGTTTTGTAAAGCTTGCCGCGCGTAGCAGGCAGCGCCGACTCGGAAAGCAACGTATCGCGAGCAACCACGCAGAGCAGCGTGAGGAGGAGCGGGCTTCGGGCCAGCTCCGCGAGCGCCGGGCGCGCCTGCAGATGGCGCCGCATGCGCTCCGCTTCTCTGGGGCCGAGGAACTTGGAGGCGAGGTTTTTCTGTTGCTCCTCGTTGAGCGCCAGCACCTTGGCACGGCGGAAACCCGCAGGGGTCTCCCGTCGCTCAAAAGCCACATGTCGCGAGGTGAGCGCGATCGGGAGCGCCGACCGCTCCGGCGCGCTCGCGTAGCTCACGAGCGCCTCCAGCAGCTTGTCGATGTCGTCGCCCCGATATTCATCGAGACCATCTAGCAGGATCACAAGACGCCCGCCACGCTGCGCATCGAGGAGCGCCTCCCGCAGAGCGCGCCCCCGTGCCGAGTGCTGCTCCTCTCCCAGCATGTCGTGGAGCGCGAAGCCGATGGGATCGAGAGGCGGCTTCGCCAAGCGCGCCAGCGGAAGAAAGATGGGAATCCACACTTGCGCCTTCGCCAAGGAAACTGCGAGCGCGCGAAGTGTGGTGGTCTTTCCCGCTCCCGGCTCTCCGACGATGACCCAGCGCCGCTGCGCCGAGGAGAGCAATAAATCCTGGAGCGCCCCCGGCTTGCCGTTGCTGGCTCGCGCCGTCTCCGCCGCCTGCGGGTCGAGCATCTCCTCGCGCTTGCCGACCGTCGGCTCGAATTCCAAAGCAATACATACGTTCTCAAGCATCTTCTGGGACGCCCCGTCGAAATACGGCACCAGCCGCGCGTGCTGCTCCTGCACCCAGGCGCGATAGCTCTCGAGGGCCGATTCGGGAGTCCAGCTGGGCACCGCCGGGGTAGCCGCGACAGGAGGCTCCGGCCTCTCTCTCAGCTCAAGCTTATTATGGATACTGGATGCAAGCTCTGCGGGACTCTGTCCCCTCCCGGCGAATCCTTGAAATACTAATTCAGGCCAATCCGGCAGCGCTTCCAGCCAAACCGGAATCACAAATCGAGTACTGTCTTCATTGGCCTTCTCGATGAACGCTTCCACTTCCGCGCGCTGCCACGTTGAAATCCTGGTGCCCAGCAGCGCCACCACTCCCCGAGCCTCACGAACGCCTTGGGCAAGCCCATCGGGCCACGGGCTTCCCGCCACGAGGCTTCGCTCGTCGAAGAATACATTTCTCCCACGCAGCTTCAGCTCTGCGGCGACGGCTCGAGCAAGATCACGCTGGGGCGATGAGAAGGAGAGGAAGAGGTCAAAACGAAATTGTGGCGTAGCCTCCGCGGAAGCGAGGACTCCCCGCCCCTTCTCGATCACTTCTCGCACATAGCTCTCTCGCTCCGCGGTCAGCTGCGCCGTATTTTGAAAATCGCGCGCAAGAAGCGACGCCACAGTAATCATGGCGTAGGAGATGGATGCGGAGTCGTTTCCCGGCTCATCCCGAACTGGCAGCGGCTCGCCGAAGCTCCAACGCGAGATGTAAGGAATTCGAAGCAGTGTCAGAAGCTTGCCGACATCCGTATCCTTGTCGCACCACTCCCTGTAGACCGGATCCAGCCGCGCCTCGAACAACTCCAGCCACTTCTTGGGATCCTCCGGCGAATTGTTGTCCCAGCGCGAAGGCACTGGCACGATCTTCAGCGGGGCTGCGTCTGCCTTCTCCGCATGTCGATGACGGCGGACTCGCTCCACGACCTCGAGACCACCCTCGAGCCCCTGAGTGTTCGGCGCGATCACCAGCACTAGCACGTCGGGGATTTGTGAAGTGCATACCGTTCCGCAATCGGTGAACCCGGTGCGGCTATCCACCAGCACGAAATCATACTCTTGGCGCCACTCATTGACCATTGCCTGGAGTCGGTCACGAAACGCGCCCGGAGTTCCACGCCCCATCTCCGACCAGGGGAGCTCTGCCAGCGCCCTGGCGTAGTCGGCCCCCGAATGCCCTCCGGCGTCGAGAAGCGCGAGCTCCTGTCGATCCGCGACCTTGATCGGACGAACCTCCTGTTTCCAAGCGATCGGTTGGTTCTCGTGAGCTGCCTTGAGAAGGTCGACGAGTCCCGACTTCCGCCGGCCTCCCCATTCCTCCGGGAAATAGCGCGCGAGCCCCGGCGCTTCGAGATCCCAGTCGACGCAGAGGACCCGAAATCCCTGCATTGCGAGCCACCAGCCGACGTTCGCCAGCAAGAACGTGCGCCCCGAGCCTCCCTTGTAGGAGTAGAAAGTCACAATTTTGCCGGTCATCGGTACGAAACTCCCCGCCGCCGATTCGGTCGGCGCGTCGGTTCGAGGCTTGCGGCAGTCTCGGTCATCTCGCTTCCAACTTCCCGTCGCAGGCTCCACGACGGACCGCGGGATGCTAGCACGCTGACCCTGAACCGCGATCCGTGCCCGTCAGGACGCCGATGTTCGGTTCCTGCGCGCGGCCCGCTGCGGACTAGGTCCCCTCTAGCGAGCCTTCTCATGTGGTTCCCCCGAACGATCGTATGTCTTGGCGTTGCTGTCGGCTTGGTGCCGGCCAGCTTGGCGCAAATCAGCTCTCCGTCTCTGCCTCCATTTCTGGATCCCACAGATGTGATCCCAAAGGAGCCGCAACAAATCCTCAAGAAGGCCGGAGTCGAAGGGCAGGTGGGCCTTGGGCCCGGCGGCGTGCGCGTGAATGTGGCGCCGAAGGAGCACACACGCGAAGTGGCTGGACTCGCGAGCCTGGTCGGCGACGAAGCGCCACCGGTGGTGCGGATCACGTTGATGCCGGTGGTGGTGGTGCCCGCGAAGGGCGAGGAGCTGAACCTTGCTGCCGCACCGCTACCGGTGAGCGCCCCGCGCGCCGCGCTCACGACGGCGTCGCCCGGAGTATTCACAGTACGGCTGACGGCCATTCGTAAGCTTCTCGCGGAGCAGGCGAATCTGCAGTGGTGCTGGGCTGCGTGTGCACAAATCGTCGACCGCTACTATGGACTTCGGCTGCTGCGGTCGCGCACCGCCACGACGGAGGCCGAGCAGGCGGAGCTCGCCCGCTACTTCCGCGGGACAAAAGAGGACCAAACCGCCGATCTCACAACGATCCTCCGCGCCATCAACCCCGAGCTCGAGAAGACGACCTTCAAGAATTCGCTGATGAACGTGGGTGTAACCTTCGCCGACATGACCACAGATCGGATGCTGGCCGATCTCTCGGCGGGTCACCCGGTGCTCGTCGGACTCGAGGAGGAGGGCGGCGGCCACGCCTGCGTCGTGATTGGCGCCACTTATTCCCGAGTGCGCCGGAATGCCACCCTGGAAACCGCCCGCGACATCACGGGATTTCTGAGCGGCGGCGAACCGGGCGGTATCGACGGCGCGGTTCGAGGCGTCGATGGCGTCACCGGCGACGGCGACTACGGAATCCACTCGGTCGATTTGTGGGATCCCTTCCCCGGCCGTGGCAACCGTACGCTGAGCGGTGAGGAGCTGAAAGCGAAAGGTCGGTTCCTGGTTTCGAAGGAGCTGGCGCGCACCATCCTGGTGCCGCCGACGGCGCCGGCCGTCGCGCAAGCAAAGCCTGCAAAACCCGAGAAACCCACAAAATCCGAAAAGCCCACGATCAACAAAAAGCGTTCGCGAAAGGTGTTCGGCATCGATCTCGGAGCCATCCGATGAGCTCGGAACCTCATCCCCCGTCCGGCGCCGGGACCGTCGTCGAGCTCGTGCGCATGTCGCGTGGGCGCAGCGTGCAGGAAAATCTCCTCGCCTCCGCCATCGCGCTTTTATTGACTGTCCTCTCGGCTCTCGCCACGCTCGCCTGGAAGAAGCTCGACGAGTGGAACGAATCGATCCAGCTGCGCGATGAGATTGCAGTGCGCATGTTCGACGAGCGGCGCGATCTGTTGCGTCGTTTCGCCGACGACATGCCGAAGGCCATACAGATCCTGAAGGAGCTGATGCCGCTCACGCTTTGGCTCGACGCCCATGCGCGCGAGCGCGCCTCGGCGGTGTGGATCGACGGCCGGAGCTACCGCGAAATGGCCCTTCGCCGCGAAGCTCTCTCCGACGCCTGGACGCAGCTGCGCCAACCCGAATCGCTCTGCGCGGAACTCCATGCGTGGTATGGGCTCCCTGCCGACCCGACGCGCGGGTCCATGGGAATCGGCGCGGCTCTCGTGCCGCAACCCCACCCCGACTGCCTCGATCTGCGCCCGGCCCGCGGCGCGCGGATCGCGCGGAACTCCCAGGTGTTACTATTACTCATCCATCTTCTGTATCAAATCTCCGCCGATCCGCTAGTGGCCCAGCGCCAGGCGAAGGAGCTGGACGGCGCACTGCGCTCCCTCCTTCTCGATGAGGACGGCGGCGCCACGAACCGCGTTTTCGCGCTGAAGCGCACGGGCACCGATCAGCTCCTGGCGGAGATGTCCGCCGTGGAACCGGACGGCGCAGCCGGCTGTGCCGACCGCCTCGTCGACGCGCTCGCTGAGACGTGCGACACGGCAATTGAACAGATCGTGCGCGACCTCAGCGCCGATCTCCTCATGTCCCCCGTTCATCACCTTGGGCGGGAAAAATCTTCGCATAAGTAGCAGTTCCGGGGCCTGTGCCGCAGGCCCATGGCCGCAACCCAACAAAAACGACTATGCAACTTCGACGCTCCTCCGTGGCGCTCTGCGCACTCCTTGTGCTTCCGCTTCTCCTGACGAGCTGCGAATCAACTGGCTACGGCGGCCCGCGCACTCCGGCGCGCACGTTTGCCGCTCCAGCCCCAGTGCCGGAGCCCAGCGCATCCGGCGCACAATCGCGCCCGACGCCGCCGACGATCCCTGCGACGGCGAGGAATTCGAACGGCTGAACCGAAAGGTGGTTTCCCGAATGCTCCGCCGAACGGGCGTGAGGCCCCAGCGCGTAGCTCGCAGAACTGCTGCCGCGGCCAGAGCATGCTGAGAAGCTCCAACGCCGCCGTCTCCCCCATCGCCCCACAGAGTTCGAGGGAGATCGCTCGCCCCATCGGTTCGATGGTCAGCGAGGCCGGCGTTCTGTGGCACGATGCCCCTCATGATGCGCTGGATCCGGAGTACGTTCTGCCTCGTTGTGGTCATGGGAAGCGCCGCCGCGCAGCAGAAGCCCAAGCCTCCCACCGGGCTTCGAGTCGACCTCGCGGATCGCCTGAAGAACACCTTCTCGTTGAGCTCGATGAAGGCGACCGCCGACGAAGCGATCCTGCCGATGACGCTCAGCGCGCGAGAGGCGGAAGACCTCGAGATTGTGGTGGAGCGTTCCCGCGGCCCGGCTTCCAACAAGGCCACTCCGCTCGGCGCAGTGCGCGAGCTGAAGCTCGGGCGCGGCGACCTCGCCGTCGTTCGCGCCAAGGGCGACACCCCGTCCGGGCTGGAACTCGGCGACCGCACGACCGCCGCCGCGGCGAATCTTGTGTTCGTTCCGACGAACGCCGCGAGCGCCGGAGAGGTCGTCTCGGCGATGCTTTGCATGAGATTACAAAATGATCCGCTTCCGTGGTCCGGCGGCGAGAAGCGTTTTGTTACCGATCTCCGCATTTGGCTGAAGCCGACCTCCGGCGTCGATGAGGCGCTCCCGAGGGCGCTTCCCGTGGCCTTCTTCGTACGCGGCAACGGCGGAGAGGTCGAGCCGACGACAGTCAGCCTGAAGAAGCTCGGGCTCGACGGATCCGTTTCGGTGCGCGTCGCGCGCCGGACCTCGGCTGGCGACGTGGCCGTCGAGGCGGAGAGCACTCTCGGGAAACAACAGATCGACCTTCTCGCGGGCGACGGCGGCCGAACCCTCTCCCTCACCTCGCGCCAATCTTCCATCTATGGGCTCGGCCTCGAGAGCACCGAGATCACCGTTTCCTTGCGCAACGCCGACGGGAGCGCGGCACCTGTCCCCGAAGATCTCAACGTTTCGCTCCACGGCGAGCGCGGCGAATTCCCAGCCGTCCTGACGATTTCCAAGGGCGAGTCGGCGAACGACACCATCTTTCGCTCGCTCGGAGTCGGCGATGTACAGCTCTGGGCGGAGGCCGGCGGTCTCGTCGCCCCGAAGCTCACCATCTCGCTTCTGTGGCCCAAGCTGTTGTCGGCCTTTACGATCGCCGGAGGGCTTCTCGGCGGTGCGCTGCGGCGCACCACCAAGAAGCCGCCCCGCGCAACACGGGAGCGAATCCACAATGCGATCATCGGGGCCGTCCTCGGCGTTTTGTTCACTTCGGCGGTCCTGACCGGACTGTGGCTCGTTCAATTCGACCGCGCGCTGCTCCTCTCGGAGGCGGGCGCTCTCGTCGTCTCCTTCGCCGCGGGGCTCAATGCGCCTGCCGTGCAGCGACGGCTCGGGTCGATCCTCGGATCAGCGAAGCAGAGCGACGGGGCATGAGGCTTCGAACGCTCAGAACCTCAGATTGATCTGGATCGGCACGCGCACGGAATAGTAATCTCCCTCGTACTTCGTCTGGACGAAGTAGGTGCCCACCTTCAAGTTGGAGAATGTGGCCGTCCAGTCTTGAGTGTTTAGAACCGGATTCTGGGTTTCTGTGAACGTCGGCTGGCCCATCTCATCCCGCGTGAGGATGACCTGGAACGGCGTGGGGGACATGGTGCTCGCCATTCCGCTGACCCGAAGCCTCCCATTATCATTGGCATCGGACGGCAGCGTCGTAATGGTGAGCGGACCGAGCAGCGGCTGCGGCATTTGAATCTGTGAGACCTGCGCCGGATAGAACGCTCCGTTGGAGAAAAGCGGAGGCAGTGTGCACCATTGTCCCATGCGAGGTGCGCCGGCCTTTTCGAATGCCTTGATTCCGTTCTTTGATGCTTTGTCGAAAATCGTGTGGAACTTCGCGAACTCTCCACAGATCGAATCCTGGAACTGATCGAAGCTCCCGCAGCCGCCGGCAAAAAGAGTGAGCGGTCCCTCTCCGAAATTGAGTGCGTTGGCCACGAGCATCTGCGTTCCCCCAATAATGACGTCTTCGTGGGCATCCCAACCCCTGGAGTAAAGCCCGCGACGCAGAGTATCCGCCGCTTCGTGGAAGCCGTCATGAAGGCCGTTGTCAGTGATCTGTCCGGCGACGTAGTCGCCCGCCAAGTCCTTGAGTGCTGAGTTGAAGAGGCCGTACTCGAGTTTCGCTCCAATCTTGAATGTATTGAGCTGCGCCTTGACAAGCGTGCTGTATTGTTTGGGAATGGCAGCCGGGTTGGCAGCCACCGTCACCGGGAATGTGTGGGTCGCAGGCGGGCACGTGCCATTCATGCTTTGGATCGTAACCATCGTCGTGCCGACGGATTTCCCAGTGATGGAGATGGTGGCTCCCTTGAGATTCGTACCAAAGAGTCGCGACGGCGCCGCAATCGTTGCATCGATCGCCGATGCTGAGAAATCGAAAGTGCATCCGGCCGCATTGGTGAGCTTCACCGGAAAGGACTCTCCGACTTTGAGGTTGATCGGGGTCCCGCTCAGGGGATTCGAATTGGTCGCCAGCGCGGGCGCCGCCAGAAGCGCGAACGTAAGCGGTGTCAGAAGACGAAGACGAGTGAACATCACGAATCCTCCAGGTTCGGGAAGGCCGGGCATCCCCGGCTCGGCCGCACGCTACCTCCCCCCTTGCGTTCCTGTCGAGCCGGCAATCGCCCCGGAACGGCGGCCTGCGCTCCGCGCCGTCGTGGGGTCTGCTGCCTGCGCGCGGGATGCGAACCGTGGCGCGCGGTGCGATAGTTCTGCGCCTCTTCGAACCCCAGGAACCAAGACTCCCGTACCCCCATGACCGTGACCCGCGATCAAGTCATTGAGAAACTCAAGCTCGTGGCGGACCCCGAAGTGATGGACCGGGATGGGAAGCCCGTGGACATCTGGGAAATGGGGCTCATCTACAACATCGATATCGCTCCCGAGGAGCCGACCGATGTGACGATTCGCATGACGCTCACGTCGCAAGGCTGTCCGATGGGGCAGATGATTCAGCGCGATGTGGTGTCGCGCGTCGGATCGATTCCCGGTGTTTCCAAGACGCAGGTGGAGATCGTCTGGCAGCCCCAGTGGCACCCGTCGATGATGACCACCTCGGCGAAACAGCGCCTCGGCATCGAGGAATAGGCGAGCCGGGAACCCCCGAGGTCCGCTCCTCGGTTGATCGGAACCCTCTGTGAGCCGATAGTTTCCGCCGAATTCCCGCCGGTCCAACACCGCGCGACGACTCTTCTCGAAGCCACGACTTCCGCACTCTCAACACCATGCCCGAATACTCCGTCGACCCCGTGAAGTGCATCGCGTGCGACGCGTGCTGCAAGGACTTCCCGGACGTCTTCTTCATGGGAGACGATGCGAAGGCCCACGCGACGCCGGGGCATCCGACGGACAAGTACAACGCCCGCAAGGTCGTCGAGATCTGCCCCACGAACGCGATCCTCTGGAGCGGTGAGCTGCCGCCGCCGGACGACGTCGATGGCGGCGCCCCGAAGGAGGTGGCCGGCTGGGAGGCGGCCTGGGCCGCGGCAAAAGACTCCATCTACGACGATCCCGAGGAGCGCGAAAGGCGCTACGGGCGCAAGTACACGGTGGAGAAGCGGGAAGGCTATACCGTCGTGCGGGTCGAGTTCCCGGCCGTTGTCCCGCAAGTTCGCGACCGCTACCGCTACGGCATCACGGCCGACATGCCGGACTACTCCATGCAGGTGGTAGCTGGCGGGCGCCAGCTCTATGTGCGCGCCTGGATGGTCGACCCGATGGTTCGGCTTCTATGCAATCTGTCGGCCGCGTTCCCCGACCGGTTCACTGTGAAGGTCGACTTCGATGACGCGGTCGTCGGCGTGAAGCACCACTACGACGCGCATCGCGTCCTCGAGGTGGCAGTCTTCCACGACGCCAAGGTGCGCGATTCGTTTACCTGGACAGCGCACTTCATTACAGAAGCCTGCACTGGATGCACGATCTGTGAGCGCGTCTGCCCCACGAATGCCATCACGGGGCAGAGCAAGGCGCGCCACTACATCGATCCGCAGCTCTGCATTAATTGTTCGGTTTGCGGAACGTACTGCCCCTTCGACGCGATCGTCGGCCAGCACGACAAGATCATTCAGTATTTGAAGCCGAAGGAAGTGCCGAAGGCGCAGGTGATCGAGGAGCTCTGCACCGGGTGCGAGTTCTGCGTCGATGTGTGTCCTTTTGATTGCATTCATCTCGAGGATTTCGACGGCACGGTGAATCGCGTGGCTGTCGTCGACGAGAAAAAGTGCGTTTCCTGCAAGCTCTGCGAGCAGGTGTGCATCAAAGGGGCGATCCTCGTGCCGCGCCACCAGACCTTCCCCGAGGGCATCGGCTGGAGCTATCAAGTCGGCTCCGTCGACGGCATTCAGGAAGGGCGCGAGGACCTACCGCTGACGCGCTGGTAGCCTGCCGCACAGGGGGTGGGCGCGTGGAGGACGTTTCAAGAGTGCTCCGGAATGCGAGCGCGAGGAATCGTCGTCCAGCGACAGGAGCCTCCCCGCAGACGTAGCCAAGGAGTTCCGTCGAGGACGAGGCGCCCCCGCGTTGGGCGACGAGGTCCCCGCGCAGCTCGAAGGACTTTCGCAACGTTCTCCGAGGCCAATCCCGGTGCTGCTCGGAGACGCTGCGACCCGCTGCGCCGGGTGGGAACAGCCACCGGGCCTCTCATTGCGGCAGTCGATCCCCGCTCCATGGCGGCTCGAATCCCTCCGCTGGCAGTGATCAACTCTTCGGCACGAAAGCCGGCTCGCCATGTCCGTTGCTCGGACGAGTCGGGTACTTCCGACGAGCTCATTGGAAGTGAGGTGTCGAATTTCCGCGCCGGTGCCCTTCGGACCGCCGGCTCGGTCCACCCGTGCGGCACGGCCCTCGCTCGCGAAACGGACACACAATAGCAATTGTCAAGCGGCGAGCCCGGCCAGGGATCGCACCGATTGGAGCCGATCGCCAAACTGCGAGCATGAAGCACGCACTCTTCGATCGTTGCGTTTCGTGCTCTCTCGCGCTCGTACTTCTCAGTGCTTCGGCATCCAGTCAAACGCCACTCCTAAACGTTTCCGCTCCTGGAGACTCAGTCGCATTCGGGTCCGCAGTCGCTATTGGAGGTGATCTCAACGGTGATGGGCGCCGCGATTTGTTTATGTCTGACTGGTATGGCGGCGGAGCCGCGACGCCAAGGGGCAGGATCACAGCATACAATAGCGCAAACGGGTCGGATCTGTGGAGTGCTTCGGGAACCGGTTTCGGCGACACGCTGGGAAAGTCGCTCGCGCCCGCTGGCGACTTGAACGGCGACGGCGTGCCCGATCTCTTTGCCGGCGCGCCGATGCATGAGTGCGACTGCCCATTCAACGGAAAGGTGATTGCATACTCCGGATCCAGCGGTGCGGTCATCTTCACGGCCACAGGCACAAATGCGCTCGGATGGAGCGTTGCGAATCTCGGGGACGTGAATCTCGACGGCATCGATGATTGCGCCGCCGGGGCGCCGACGAGTTACTTCTACGACATCACTCATGGGGATGTGTTCCTGCTTTCGGGAATCGGAGGAGCGCATCTGCTCTCGGTCCCGGGCGTCGCGAACGGGAGCTTCCTCGGCGCAAGTGTCGCGGGAGTCGGCGACATGAACCTGGACGGAGTGCCCGACCTCGCCATCGGGTCTCCCGGCACGATCATACAATTCTACGGGTCGTTCGGCGGATTTCTCTTCCCCCCAACGGGTGCAGGATCTGTGCGTATCGTCTCCGGCGCGGGCGGAGGCGCCCTTGCAGCATGGTCGGGCGCCGCCGAAGGCGATGCGTTCGGCTTCGCGCTCGCTTCGGCGGGCGACTCGAACGGAGACGGAGTGCCCGATGTCCTCATTGGAGCTCCCGGAGCAGACGCTCCCGGGATTCAGTCTGGCCGCGCGTCGGTGTACTCCGGGGCTACGGGAGCCCAGATCCTTTCTGTCGCTGGGCAAAGCGCGGGTGAGCTTCTCGGGGCTGCCCTCGCGGATCTTGGGGACATCGATGTGGACGGTGCTCGAGATCTCGCCGTAGGCGCGCCATTCGCCACCTCGGGCGGGTTCGCCGCAGCAGGGTCGGCGCGCGTATTTGTTCATCCAAATACTTTCCTTCTGGGTTCCATCGACGGCCCGCAGTCGGGTCTTTCCTTCGGCGCCGCTCTGGCGGCCGGCGATGTCAACGGCGACGGTGTTTCCGAGCTGCTCGTCGGAGGAAGCGCCGGACCTGGCGCGCCGGGAGCGACCCTCGCTTCTCTGGTTCCCTTCGGGCTGAAGCTCTACGGGCGCAGCAGTCCCGGCTGCGACGGCCCGCACCGGCTCATGGGGAGCGGGGTCCCATTCATAGGATCTGCCACTTTTGAGATTCGTACAGATCGTGCCCCAGCCTCCTCTCTTGGAATAGTGGTCCTGACCGACCGGCTTCTTGCCTCGGGCGCAGACCCCTTCGGAGTTGGCCTCAATCTCTATATTGATTTCGCCGCTTCGAACACCCTGGTGCTGCTTGATCATCCTGCCGACGCCGCCGGAATCGGTCACACACCGCTTCCGATCCCGCCAATGCCGACGCTCGCCGGGCAGCGTTTCACAGGGCAGTCCATCTTCGCCTGGGGTGCTCCCTGCACGCCCGCGCCGCTCGGCCTGAGCGCCAGCAATGCGTTGGTCCTGCTCATTCAGCCCTAGCAAGCCGTTGGGTTCTGTCCGCGACAGCGAATCATTGGCATCGCGCTGTCATGACCGGCTGACATCACCTGAGCACTTGCCGCATGGACGTGGATCACAATTGGACACCCAACATCGAGAGCAATGTGGGCACCCCTAGCTGCACGGAATGAGCACAGCGCGATTGAGCGGTGTCTCGTGGATGGGCGCGAAGACACCTTTCCTCGCGCCGTCCACCTCGGACATGAGCTCGCTCCAGCTCTTGGAGTCTGCTTCACCACAATCGGCCGATTCGATCTCCCGCCGCTGGTACTCATCTCGGAAGCGAGCCTCCCCGAACTCGGATGGCTCCAGCGACTCGTGGGAGACGATCACGAGGTTCCGAGTGAACGGGCGCTCCGAGGGATCGAGGTAGCGCGCATCGAGATCTGTGGTCAATACGAGCGATCGAGGCATCTCGCTCCGAACCAACCGCAGTAGTGTTAATTTATCACAAATGTCTCCGCCCAGAAGAATGACGGCATCTGCGAGTGAATCGCCTCTTTCGCCGGCCCTGCGCCCCAAGGAGCGAATCTCCTGCTGCAAGAACACGCAGGCGCCGGAGACATCGAGATCCCTTCGGGGTTCGGGCCTCGGCACTCAGAACGAACCCCACCCGCACTCCGAACTGAGTGCGTCACCGAGCCGCGATCGACGGTCGGACTGTTACTTCGCGGCCTTCGCCCGTGCCCGAGGCACGACCAGCACCGGGAAGCCAGCCTTGCGGAGAACCTTCGAGACGACCGAGCCCATCAGGAGCCGCTCCAGCAACGAGCGACCGCGCCGAGCGAGGACCAGCAGCCCTGCCTCGCGCTCCTTCATGCACGACAGCAGTTCCTTCGCCGGATCGCCCTCGCGAATCTCAATTTTCGCCCGCAGCCCGGAGGTCCACTCGCCGAGCGTCTTTTCGGCGGAGGCACGCACCTGCCGCCACACGGCCTTCCCGTCGTCCTTGGCGGAACGCGACTCCAGAATCGGCGGTGTCACATAAACCACCGTGAGGGGCGCGCCGAACGCCGTGGCGACCTCGGCGGCGATCTTCAGCGCCGCGCGCGAATGCGGGCTTAAGTCGACTCCCACGACGACGCCGTTTGCAACCTCACATTTCGTGCCGCGCGCCACGAGAACCGGGCCCGCGGCCTCGCGCGCCACCGTCTCGGCGACGCTCCCGAGCAGCGCCGTGCGCAGTCCGCTCTCGTCGGCGCCGACAATCGTAAGGTCGGCTTTCTCGCGCTCAATGCACTCGAGCAGGCTCGACCCGGGCGCTCCCAAGAGGAGTTCCGCTCGAACTTTGAACTTTCGATCATCGAATCCGTGCGCCACGCGCTCAAGCCGCGCCCGCATGGCGTCGTCCAGCTCAGACGTATCCACAAATACGGGCGCCGTCTCCGCGAGCGGCACCAGCACGCCGGCAGGCCCCGGCGTCGCGTGGGCCAGCACGAGCTCTCCGCCGCAACGCTCCACCCAGTCCACTGCGTGCGCGAGGGCATGCTTGGATCCTTTCGAGAAGTCGAAGCCGAGGATGGTCGTGCGTAGCGGGATCATGGGTTCGCTCCGTTCGTAGGATGCCACAGGGGCGGCTGCGATTCTCGCCCGTCCGGCTCCGCCAGCCCCGCCGGGCGAGCCCATTCCGTCGCGGGCGTGAGCTGCGCCGGCCCGTTCGCGATCAGGCTGGTCGCGGTGCCTCGCCTGCCGGAACTCCCCGTGGCGTGCGCATCCCCGAGCCCGACGCTCCGCTCACGAGCGCAGCCTGCCGCCCGCGGCGAGCGCAGACGCAATCAGGGGGGCCCGGAGCGAAGCTCGACAACCAACCCGCTGCTTGCGTTCCAGACGCCTCCGAGCGGCGCTCCCTGCAGGGCGGAGAATTGATAAGTGCGGCCGGGCTCAAGAATTGTCGCGTCGAGCCACCCGCTCTCATCTGTGCAGACTTCCGGATAGGACCGATAGAAGGGATTCGCTGGGTCGGTCTCCGAAACGAGAACTGTGGAACGCGCCAAGGGGTATCCGTCCGGAGCAACTAAAAGCAGCCGAAGGGGCGGCTCCATTCGAGGCGGAAGCCGAAGATCCAAATCTGGGACAGCCGAATCGCGTGACGGAACTATGCGCTCTGCATACGCACTGCCGCTGCCTTCCAGAGAGCACCAAGCAGCCACATCTCCCGTGAACGGCATCTCGATCTCGTACTGCCCTTCTTCATTGGTACGCCGCGATAATTGAACGACTGCAACTCCAACGGATTTTCCGAGACCCACCACATGGATCAGTGCGGGCCCGCCCGGCTCGTTGAGCGAGTGAGGGAGCACCTCCGTGCCGTCAAAGCTTCCCTTCGAAGCGGCGGTAACCTGTATGCCCGGCAGCCGCTTGCCGAAGGCGTCGCGAACGATGCCGGAGATGATGGGCTTCCGACGGCAAAGCAAAGGAACAGTTGTGATCTCTCCCCGCTGCAGCGCCACCCGCTTGCGCAGAGGAACGCAGCCGCGAGAGTCGGCGGCCGCGACCATGTCGCCAGCGTAGGGGACATCGAAATCAATCTGTGTGAGGCGGCAGTCCTCAGACGAGGAGAACTCCAAGCTCTTGGTCCGCTCCATAGGCCGCTCCCGCAGCCCCCGCTCCGCGAGCTGTTTGACATACAACTCTGGCGTGGAGTTTCGCTGGATCTCAAGGTGCTCGCGAACGCGGTCGCTCAATGGAGCGGAAGGCGGAACAGGCGGCAGATCAAATACATGGAGTTCTACAATTCCGCGGACATCCGGAGTGGCGCTGAGCTCGACTCGCAGCCGCGCAAGGGCGGGCACGTCAAGAATGAGGGTCCCATCCGGCTCGGCAACTTTCGGGACCGCGATGGGAACTGTGATTCCTCCCAGCTCCGGCGGGAGGATGCAGTCCATCATCTCCACTCCTGCGAGCGCGTTCGGAGGACCGCACCAGAGACCAGCCGAGTCGGTCGGAGAGCCGCCGAGGTTTGCGGCTCCCCCGCGTGCGGTCAGCGATACTCCAGTCAGGGGAATCGCGCTGACTCGATCGCGAACCAGAATCTGTGTCTTCGTACGAATATCCCCTGGGCTCCTGGCTCCCGCTGAACTTGTGCCTAGGTTGGCCGGCTGAAGGGCTGCGACTTCCGTCGGCTGCGCCCGAAGCAGCCCCTCCTCGCCGCGCACCATTCTGCCGCGAACGCTGAAGGCAACCAGGAGCCCCAGCGCGAGGCTCCCGAGGATCGTCACAAGTATTGTGGACGTGCGCTGCCGGCGCCGCGATCGATGAGAACTAGCCTCGGGGGTCATGTTCACTTGAATGATCTCATGGGTATCAAGAAACCAGCGGCGCCGGCTGTGGGACTCAGCGGAGATGGATCTGCCGGAGCATCACAAGCAGCCCATGTTATACAATTCACCAGGACCCTTGTTCATTCCATTCACCTTTCCCACGCCTCCCGCGCCGCCACCGCCTGGAACTGCAACACCAGGAATGAGCACAGCCGCAGGGCAGGAGGAAATTCCCGCGGATCCGCCGTGACCGCCGTCTCCGCCGTTTCCTTGCTCTCCGTTGACACCGCCGGGACCGCCTGCGCCTCCTGCGCCTCCATCGCCTCCATCGCCTCCCTTGCCACCAGTCGCAGAGAGAGTGTGCAGTGTAGGATTATAATTGTAAATCATGCCGGCGCACCCGCCGCCACCCCGTGCCATTCCACCCTCACCTCCTTTTCCCCCAGTACCGGCCAATAGGGGAGCGCCGCCTGCTCCTCCCTTTCCGCCGCCTCCACCGGCTCCGGCCTTACCTGTAACGCTTAGGGCGCTATTCACGTACTGACCGCCCACCAGCCAAACATGAACAATTCCTGGCTCGCCACCGGAGCCTCCTATACCACCCTGGCCTCCGTCGAGATTCACGAGCGGATTTGCAGGGCGTAGTCCGGAGCCACCCACGCCGCCGTCTCCCCCCGTTCCGCCGTCTCCTGCAGTGGCATTCACGGTAAGGTTCTTTCCTTGAAGGCTACATTTAACGCCACCTCCCTTGCCGCCCTTTCCACCCCAGCCGCCGTTACCGGGAGCGCCCGTTTGGACTGCGCCGTTGGAAAGACCGACGCCCCCTGTGCCGCCGTTGCCGCCCTTGCCGCCCTTGCCAGCCACCAGGGTAATATTGGCATTATCCACAGGACAGTACACAAAAATTGACTGCCCTTCCTGCCCTTCGACGCCATCTTTCCCCTTCTCTTGCGCAAACACCGCAGCGGCTCCAGCCGCGCCGGCCGCGCCGGGCGCTCCATTCGAATTGACGATAGCCCCAGCACCTATGGGTGGCCGGAGAGGTGGCGCCGGCCTCGCCGGCCCGGCCGCGGGCGCTTGCGCGGCCACACTTCCTGCACTTGCAAGAATTGCAGCTCCACTAAGAGAGACTCTCAAGAATTGGCTTCGCAAAGCATGTGGGAGCTTCGAGATCATGACACCCTCACAAGAAAAGAGGTACCTGAGCCGCCGACTGGCTCGCGGCCGCCGTGATCTCTACAGCGTATTCGCGGCCGGATTTCCAGCACGGTTCAGAGCGTGAGCAAGAACCTAGCGGCAACTCCCATGACACCGAGAGGCCGCTGTTTACGGTGTATCCAGCGGATACTTCTTCACTCGGTTGCGAGACGCTTGCCGAGCGGCTTCGCCGCTTGATTTGTTAGGGCTCCGCTTTGATCGCAAGCAAGCCAGCTCGGCACGCGCGCTCCAAGACGCGCTCCTGCACGCGCACGCTCGCGAGATCGACCATCTCCCCGTCCACCACGATGGCGCCACGCCCCTCCTCGAGATCCGCGCGCCGGTGTGCCTCCACGATCCGCGCGGCGCGCGCAGCCTCCTCGGCCGTTGGAGTGAAGGCCTCGTGCACCACGGGGATCTGCGCCGGGTGAATCACCCATTTGCCGTCGAACCCCACGGATCGCGCGCGTCGCGCGTCCTCGCGGCAAAGCTCCAAATCGCGGTGCTGAAAGGTGACGGCGTCGATCGCGTCGAGTCCGGCCGCCTTCGCCCCCGCAATAATACGTTGCTTGACATAAGCAAACTCAGTCCACTGATCGCGGTCAAACCGCGCGGCGATCGACGCCGCGTAGTCGGCAACGCCGAAGATCAACGATTCCATGCGTGGCGATGCCGCTGCGATCGCATCGATCTGTTGCACCGCAGACGGGGTCTCGATCAGCACCTCGAGACCCATCCGTCCTACGCCAAGGCCGTGCTTGCGCTCGAGCTGTGACAAAAGTGCACAGAGAAATTTCACCTCGTCGGGGCTATTCACTTTCGGAAGGATCACGGTGTCGATCGCCGCGCCGGCCTGCGGGATCACCGTAAGAACGTCCTCGAGGAACCAGGGCATCTCGATGGGGTTCACGCGGAGCGCTCGCACTTTTTCGCCCCACGAGAGCGCCGAGAGCGCTTTGGCGACCTCACACCGAGCTGCTTCTTTCTGTGTGAACGCGACTGCGTCCTCGAGATCACAAATGACCTCGTCGGCGCCCCCCGCCGCGGCTTTCGCCAGCATCGCCGCCGAGTGGCCGGGCACGGTGAGCTCGGTGCGCCGAAGGCGCCTGCGTCGCTCACCCATGGTGCGAGCCCTCCGCCGGCTCCTCCACCAGCTCCACGAGCGGCCCGCCCAGAGCCGCCGGATGCACAAATGCGATGCGCGTGCCGCGCGAGCCGCGACGCGGCTTCTCATCGATGAGGCGAGCGCCGCTCGCCTTCATCGCCGCAAGCGCCTGCTCGATGCTGGCGACCCGGTACCCGACATGGTGAATCCCAGGCCCGCGCTTCGTGAGAAACTTGCCGACGGGCGTCTCCGGCCCGAGCGGACATAACAGTTGAACGAAGCTGCCGCCAACCGCGAGAAGCGCCTCCTCCACGCCCTGCTCCTCGATGCGCTCCCGGTGGGCGACCACGAGCCGCAGGTGCTTGCCATACTCCGCGATCGCGGCCTCCAGATCGGGGACCGCGAAGGCCACGTGATCGAAGGCGAGCGCAAGCGCGTCGCCGGGAACAGGAATCGACATGACGGCCCAGCATACGGTGACGGCGTGCTCAGAGGCCGCTAGCGTGGCAGCCATGGTCCCTCATCTCCTCGGAGTCGCTGGGCTCCTCACAGCTGTGTCGGCTCTGCACGGCGGTGCACCCTACCGCGGGCCGCAGGGGAGCCCGCTACAGAGCGCGTCGGCGCAGGTGTTTCCCACCGATGCGGCACTGCGCGAGCAGGCTGCCGCCTGGGCCCGAGAATCTCTTCGAGCGCGGCTCGACGAGAGCCGCCAGGGGAAAGCGATTGTGTTCACCCTGGAGACGCCGAGCGAGATCTCCGTTCCCGTCTCGGCGCGTTTTTGTGCATGGAACGCAACCTCCGAAGGCGCCGAGATGCATCTCCATTGCGATGGCAAAGAGGCGACGATCGATATCGCAAAGTTCACTTCAGGCGCGGGAGGGAGCGTTGAGCGCCGGACGGTCGCGCCCGGCGTCGCGGCGACCTTCCTGCTTCGAGGCGCAGCCTTTGCGTCCGCAAAAGCGCAACCGCGGTGGGCGAACAGAGGTTCTTACACATCCACTTCCCATGCGCTCACGGCACTCTTCACGCTGGAGTGGACTCCGCCCGGCGCCGCAGCGCCGAGCGTCGTCACTCTCGGTCCCGCACGCGCGCTTCGCTATCCGACGCACGCGGAAGATATTACTTCTCCGAGCCTTGAGCTTCTGCATCGCGAGGTCCAGTTTCTGTCTGCATCGGCGGCGGTCGCTCCCGCTGAAGAAATAACAAAAGCTGTGGAGTCGGCCCGCGCGCGAGCGCGGCTTGTGCTCGACGATCCGGCGGAGTCGCTCGCGACCGTCCGCTTCCACGCACAATTGCTGAGCGAGATCGGAGTTCCGGAGGACGACATCCGCCTGAGCCGGCTCGCCGGGAAGCTCGACGCAGATGCCGTGGAGGGCGCGCGCGTGGTCCTCGAGCTTCGCGGGCTCGCCGCGCCGGAACGCCCCGAGCGCGTGCGGCAAGTGTTCTCGAAGAGTGGACATACGGCGCGCCTTCGAACGCGCGCGTACTTGCGCAACCAGGTCGGCTCCGAAGCAGCCGACTGGCTCGCACCATTATTGGAAGTGAGCATATTCCAGGCGCTCGCCGAAGAGCCGCGCCGAGATGTGCTCGCGGCGTTTCTTGAGGCGCTTCCGGGAGCCGACGAGTTCGCGCAGCCGCTTCCGCCGGAGCTTCGCGCTGGGGGTGAAGCGATCCTCGTCGCGGCCCGCGCGGTCGCCGACCGCTGGTATGAATCGCAGCGTGTCCGCCTTCGGGCGAAGTCACTTCTCCGCTGATCGGGATCCTGGCGAGCCCGATCCAGCTTCCCATGGAGCGCTCGCGAGTCCCCAGCGATCCTTCACGGCTGCACGATCATCATCAATCCAGCCGTGGAGCTGAGGCTGAGCGGCGATGGCGTACAGGGAGTTTGATCGGGAAGCCAATACACAATACCCTGGGCGTAGAAGCGCGCGCCGATGAGTGCGGGCACGTTCGGAATGGGGAGCAGGGCCGACACTGAGCCATTGCCTTGCGCCGCAAAAGGATGCACTTGAGCCGAGGCCGTGATCTGCAGGTGGATCTTGATCCCCACTTGAAAGAGATCCGTCCCGACGAGATCCGGGACATCGCTGAGCAGCAGCATGCTCATTCCGCCGTTCAGCGCACCATGTGTGAGGATCCCAAAATTCTGATTCCCCACCTGTGGCGGCCCATTGCTGTCCAGGGGATGGCCGCCGAAGCAACCGACCGTTCCGGTCCCGTAGCTTCTCAATCCCGTGTCGATATTGATGAAAGAGATCGACGGCGTAAGCCCTCCCGGTATCAGGTTCTCGGAGAAGCAAACTCCCAACTCCGGCCTGCCGTCGAGATTGAGATCGCCCATGGCGATCAGCCGGTTGCCGATGGCGAGCGCGCCAGGAGCACCGAGGAGCAGGTGATCGACGGTGCCAGCTCCAACGGATTGAACTCTCACATATCCTCCGCGCCCGAGAGCTGACAAGAGACGTCCGCCTGCGATCTCGCGATACCCATCCTGGTCCACATCCCCCGCGTCGGCACACGATGCGCCCAGCCGATCCTGGGGCCAAACCCCGCTCACACGTTGAATGAGTTGGGCCGTGGCGCCTGAGAATGCATAGATACACCCGCCTTCGGGGACGCCGACGTCGCTGCCCGGCGCGCCGGCGAGGTAGTCGGGTACTCCGTCTCCGTTGAGATCTGCGGCACCGCTGACCGACCACCCGAGCATGTCGCCGGGCGTGACTCCATCTATAGGAACGCCGCTTATGGCATCGGCTCCGGAGAGTGCAAGCAGCTGGCCCTGTTGGCTATTCACATGAGGTCCACCAAGAAGAAGATCAGCAATCCCATCGCCAGTAATATCGCCGAGGGCGGCGGGCGCTCGGCCCGTCAACGGTATTTGATAGATCTGCGTTCCGTTGACCCCTGAGATGACTCGCGTGAAGTTGCTGCTGCTCACGATGAGATCACGAGCGCCGTCCTGATTCAGGTCGCCCACGGTCTCCAGAACTTTTCCGAAGTTTGAGCAGCCCGGGCCGGTGTGAGTCCAAAGCAGTAATCCCGTTGCAGAGGAGAATGCCCAAACTTTGCCCGGGTCCGAGTACTTGCAACAATCCGCGGGCACACTGAACGCGACATCATTGAGCCCGTCGCCATCGACGTCGTCGATCTCCGCCGAAGCCGCTTCCCCGCCGCAGAAGAACGGGAAGGTCATGAAAGGCCCGAAGGACCGAATCAACGCACCCGTCGCGCCCGACCGGATCTCTCCAGAGTTGTAATTTCCAACGACGTAATCGGCGAGCCCGTCGCCGTCGACGTCGAGCATCGGCTTGGCGGAGTAGCCACCCTGCAACGGCAGAGTCGTTTGCGCGAGGCCGGTGCCGCAAAGAAGCAGCACGGCCCAGAGACCACGGTGCATCGGAAATACCTCCAAGCGCAGAATAAGGGATGTCGTCGTCCGGCGATACGGCAGCCTGATGGCCTATCGGGAACTCCTACGGCAAGTCCACTCTCAGGCTTCACAACACTGCCAGTCATTCTCCCCACATGTGGTAAACGGCCATCTCGCGGCCGTCCTTGCTGAGGTGAATCCAACCAGGGGCCGGGACGAGCTTGGTGTCGGGGCCGAGTCCAGGATCGGAGCGCATCCAGCCGCTATTCCATTGCAGAACGACGGAATCCGCGGAGATCTGCCGAGGGAACCTCTCCGATCGTTGATCATCGATCGGTCTCAGGTCCATGGAGAGCTCTGTCGGAAACACCGGCTTTCCATCTGCGGACACCCAATCCAGAAGCGAGTGCGCGGCAAACTCCCTCCGCTCCTCGAACTTCCAACCGCGGCGCTCGGCGTATTCCCGAATGGAAGCCTCCTCGAAGGTCCCGGCACCGTCCGCCTTCCAGTGGATCCAACGCCAGCCGCCCCAGGGACCCTGGTCGCTTTCCTTCGCGACGATGTGTTCGCTTCGATAGCTGGCCCAGAAGTTCGCAGCGCCGCCCACACGTCCGCAGGACGGAACGCCAAGCACACAGATCGCGATGAGGAACGACGCGTTGAGACGCATCCGCGCGGCTCGAATCCGAAAGCGCACTACTTCTGTGGCTTCGCCCACGTCGACGGTGGCTCGCGCCACTCCGCCCGGTCGCAGCGCACATAGACGCTTTGCGCAGGATCGAGCCGGAAGAACACTTCATCGCTCGCCGCACCGAATGCTGTGCGGTCTTCGAGCGGCTGAACGCGCCTACCTTTCAGATATGTGGGGAGAGCGAAGGGCGCGAGCCAGCTCGGCTCCGGCGCGCTGCCCATCGAGAAGGCCCATTCCCACACGTGCCCATTGCTGGTCTCACAATAAGTGCGCGCTGGCAATGCGACGGGCGGCGGCTCCGCGCGCACGCTCAAGCTCGGGAGATCGATGACGACGAATGGATTCGTCCCCTGCCGAGCGCGAGCGGGGGTCGTCGTGTAGATCACCTGAAGGAGCGGGTCCACGTACGCGGGGCCGCCGTCCCACTGGTGTCGCACGCCCTCGCTGCCGCGCCATTTTTCTGGAACGAAATCGTCGGCACGCATGGCCTTGGATTCGCCGCGGACGAAATCATAGATCACGACGCAGTGGTCGGTCGATCCCTGGGGCTCGAACCGGTCGTCGAAGGTCACAAGAAACCGGCCGTCGCCCTCGGCGCGCCAGCTCCACGGTGCCCAAGTCGTGAGCAATCTCGACTTGTAGAGCGGCCGAAGCTGCTCGCCTCCCTCGGCCCACTCAAAAACCCAATATTCCGCGGCGCGTGCCTCACCGGCACCGAGACGAAGGATCGAGACCTGCCGCGGATTCGTATATGTGTCGATGAAAAACTGACCCCAGGAATCCGCATAGCGCTCGGGGCGATGGGGTTGAGATCTTTCACGCGCTGCGCAGGATCCAAGGCTTAGCGCGAAAAGAAACGCGAGCGCACATGTGTGAGAGTTTCCCATGCAACAATCGATCACCCAACGGGGTCCTTGACGGGAATCGGGCGGCGGCTCTCGTCGACCGCAACGTACACAATTTCTGCGTCCATCACGCGAACACGCAAACCCGGGTTTCTGTGACGCTCCGCCTCCACCTCGCAGCGCACTGTTACGCTGGTGCGCCCCACCGACTTCGTTTCCGTATAGAACGAAACCAGATCGCCGACGAAGACCGGCGCATCGAACACCACATGGTTCATCGCCACGGTCACGAACATGCGGTTCGGACCGTGCTTTCGGGCCTCCACGGCGCCGGCGACGTCGAGATGGGACAGAATCACGCCGCCGAATACGCTTCCCAGGGCATTGGTGTCCTTGGGCATCATGGCGACGCGGATCGCCGGCACGCGCTGAAGCGCCGCAGGAGACGGAGAGAGCTCGTCGGGCATCGGAGCACCCTACCGCTGCAATCCCCACTTTCTTTGCTTCCACAGGCTGCCGCTTGAAGGCTATTCTCCCGCTCGTCTCACCGGTTCGTATCTCTCCGAATCAGCACTCTCAAAGGCGATCGGGCCGTCCGCGGTTCCCCGTCACTGGAAAAGGGTCTTGTTCGGCCCGCCTGTGGGGCCTCCCAATCGGGAAGCCTCGGGTGCGGGTGCGGCGCAGCTCCCCGAGCCGCGTCGCAAGTCGAGGCGACGGATGAAGGCACCCGTGGCTCCCGATCGCCGCGTCGCGTTACGACTTTCGCCCCGAGAGATCGGCCGGGGCTCGCGTGAGTTCCCGGCCAACCCTGCGTCCGTGCCGGGACAAGGACACTTCGATGGGTTCGAGACTCTACGTGGGCAATTTGCCCTTTAGCACGACCGAAGCAGATCTCCGTGGATTCTTCAGCGAGGGCGGCCGCACCGTCGTCGACGTGAAGATCATGACCGACCGCGAGACCGGTCGGTCCCGTGGATTTGGCTTCGTCACCATGAGCACGCCGGAGGAAGCCGCCGACGTGATGCAGACCAAGAACGGCCAGAACATGGGCGGTCGTCCGCTCCGCGTCACCGAGGCGGAAGATCGTCCGCCGCGTGGCGGCGGCTTCGGCGGCGGTGGTGGCGGTGGCTTCCGCGGTGGCGATCGCGGCGGCTTTGGCGGCGGTGGCGGCGGCGGATTCCGCGGCGGCCCCCGTCGGGATCGGTTCTAAGCGACCGATTCAAACCCTCGAGACCCATCTTCGGGGTTACTCCCCCCGAAGAGCATGCTGGCGCGCCGAGCCCCGAGCTCGGCGCGCTCGTTTTCAGGGGGCTTCCGAAGGACAATCTTCCGCGAACTCGCCCCCGTATCCTCTTCGACGCCACTGATCCCCAAGCCAAGACCCTCCCCATCGAAGTGACCTCAGGAGACTGCACCCCCACCGAAACGGAAGACGCCGGTTTCCGGCGATTCCCGCTGTCAGAAGCGCTTCTTCGAGCGCTCACGGCCGGTGGTTTCGAGCGCCCCACGCCGATTCAGGCAAAGGCGATCCCGGCAGCGCTCGCGGGCCGCGATCTGTTGGCGCGTGCGCCGACGGGCACCGGGAAGACTCTCGCTTTCTCCGTGCCCGCCCTCGAGAGGCTCTCGCGCGGCCGATCCGAAGCAAAACGGGCGATCCGAATTGTTGTTTTGGCGCCAACGCGCGAACTCGCCCTCCAAATCCGCGGAGTGATCGAGCCGCTTGCCGAGTCGGTCGGCCTCTCCTCCGTCGCGCTCGTCGGCGGCCTGCCGCTGCGCTCCGACGTGACGGCACTACGCCGCGGACCGCAAATCGTCGTGGCAACGCCCGGCCGGCTGCTGGACCACATCGAGCACCGCACCGTCGATCTCTCGCACACGGCGATCGTCGTCCTCGACGAAGCCGACCGAATGCTCGACCTCGGCTTCCTGCCGCAGGTCTACCGGATTCTCAATGTCACCCCCGCGTCGCGCCAGACGCTCCTCTTCTCCGCGACGATTCCGACCGACATCGCGAACCTCGCGAAGCAACATATGCGCAATCCGATTCCGATCGAGATCGGAGCCGCGCAGCGCGTCGCGGAGCGCGCTGAGCAGTCGGTCCTCTACCTCGCGATCGAGCAGAAGCTCCCTGCGCTTATCGCGTTGCTGCGGGCCGAAACGGGAACCTGCCTCGTTTTTGTGGCAACAAAAGTAAAGGCCGAGGAGCTGCACCGCGCCACGCGCGCGGCTGGGCTCCCCGTGGCGGCGCTCCATGGAGACCTCACTCAGGCGGCGCGCATGAAGGCCCTTGAAATGTTCCAGGACGAGTCGGCACGAATTCTGATTGCCACCGACGTCGCCGGACGCGGCCTCGACGTGGAGCAGATTGCCCATGTAGTCAATTATGACACTCCGCTGCGGCCCGATGATTACATCCACCGGGTGGGCCGAACGGCGCGCGCCGATGCAAGCGGCAAGGCGACGACCTTCGTCAGCTATGACGAGCTCGAGAACCTGTCGGCGATTCAGCGGCATCTGCGGCACTCGATTCCGCTCGGGATCTACCCCGACGGCATCCCCGTGCCGCCATGGGCCACCACGGTGAAACAATTCGATTCAAGCGTGCTGGCCCATGAGGGGACGTTCGCGCCCCAGGGCTTCCGAATCGCAAGGCGGCGACGCTAACAAATCCTCAATCGGCGGCAGCCGCCAATGCGGCGACGACGCGTCGCCAGCCGGCGCTGCCGGGCTCGGCAACGAGATGGGCTCGGGGAAGCGCGGCCAGCATCGCCGGGAAATGGGGCTTTCCTTCAGCGCGGATCACAAAAGCCGACGCGACGATCTGTAAGAAGGAGACATCCCCGGGCGCGTCGCCGACTCCGACGGAGCCCGCCGCGCCCGGCGCCGAGCCGAGCGCTGTGAGCAATTCCGCCGCCCCGCGTCCCTTGTCCGAGCCGCGAAGCACATGGAGGAGCTTACCGCCGTCGGCTGCATGGAGGCCGAGGCGCTCGAACTCCGCCCCGAGCAACGTGCGCGACTCGCGGGGCCCTCCGACGACGAGCGGTTCGCTCCATCTGCGATCGCGCGCACGCGCGAGGTCCTCCGTTGGAAGGCCGAGAACCTCCGAGAGCTCGGCGTCCGAAAGCTGCCGAAAGCGGCGCACATCCGCCCGCGCCTCGACGGCATCCCGCATCGATTCCCACAAATCGTCGGCAGCGGCACCGAGCGGGACGACGGGGCCGAAGGCAGTCGGCATCGCGCGGGAGCGGAGCGCTCCATCCGGCAAGTCGCCGAGAAGCAACGCCCCTCCGGACTCGACGACGGCCGGCGGCCGAAGGTCCCACAAACTCCATAATTGAGCTACTTCCGCCGCCGTCCGAGAGGTCACAATTCCAACGGCCCACCCGCGCGCTCGCAGCATCGCGAGCGCCTGCCCGGCGCGAATGCCCTTCGGGTCCGCCGCATCGATGGCGCAGCCGTCGAGGTCCGTGAGGAAGGCTCGCACCATGGCTACGCCGGCTGCCGGGGCTTGCGCCTCCGGCGCGAGAGCTTCTCGCGCGCTTCTTTCGCGTCTTGGTCTACGGCCTCCCGGAGCTGGTCGAGAACCGTGGGAGTCGCGGAGATTACACGGTTCCAGTTGGGGAGATAGGCGGCCGCGAGAGGGTCGGCCTGGAAGCGCGCGATCGCCTCCCCAAGCGCATGAGTAAACAAATCCACGAGCGACCCCTCGACGTGCCGGTCGTACTCGAGGCCATCCATGATCGAATCGTCGGCGTAGCGCCGAATGTAATCTTGCGCGAGGCGCATATAAGCGACCCGCAGTGTGCGCAGCGTCCCATCGTCGAGAGAGACCGACTCGACCGCGAGAGTTCGGAAAAGCGTCTGTGCAATCTCGACCGCCATCCGCTTCAGCCCTGTGGAGCTGGACGGCCCCCCCGGCGCCTGATGCTTGTGATCGAAGTGACCCTGCAGCACCTCGACGTCGCAGACGCCGCTCGGCGCGCAGAGACGATACATTTCCGCGAGCATCCCGACCTCGAGCCCCCAGTCGCCTGGGATCCTGACGAGCCGTGCGAGCTTTGACTGCATCGCGAACTCTCCCGAGAGCGGATACCGGAACGAATCCATGAAAATTAGGAAAGGGTGCGGGCCCACGAGCCGAATCAGAGACCGCAGAAGCGGCGTGAGGAAGAGCCGCGACACGCGTCCGTAGAGCCGTCCGGCGACGCGCGCATAGTAACCTTTTGCGTAATCATAGCCGAGCTGCGGAATCGCAACGGGGTAGGCGAGCCGATCCAGCAGCGTACGCTCGTACGTCTTGATATCACAATCATGGGCCACGATCGCCGATTCCCGGTCATCGGCATTGGCGAGCCCGAGTCCAAGCCATACCGCGCGGCCCTTTCCCGAATTGATCAGCACGAGCCCCAGTTCCTCCAGCTCTGCGAGAATCTTACGAATCCGCGGCGACTCGAGCCATAGCACGTCGTGCAGGCCGGGACTCGCCCGGTTGATGCGACGGAGCGCATCCAAATAATCGCGCTCCTCGGCGCCGCCGAGCACGAGAATCGTACGATACAGATATCGTGCACCCGGCAGTTGAGCCAGGATCGTTTCCATGGCTGGCGACCGAAAATCGTCGAGCAGGCATGGGAGCACGAGCTGCACGGGCCGCGCCCCGGGATCTGCGAGTTCTCTCACAAATCGCTCGCCGTCGTGCGCTGCCAGGTAGTGAAGCGTCGTTGCGACGCCGGTCTGGAAGAAGTCGGACACGTGTCCTCCGATCGAGAGCGGCCCGCGCGGAATCGCGCGGCATTCGCCGCCCGATGCGCCGCGCGGATTGCGCCCCCGGAGCTTGGGCCAGATCGAAACGCGCTCGCGACGGCGCGAGCGCAACACCCAGGTACTCGCCGGGCGGAGAGGCTGTTGGAAGACTTTTTTCCGCGGCGCGATGGCTCGCGCGATCCGCCACCCCTCCGCGATGAGTAAACTTCACTCATCGAAACAGCCGGCACCGGGGAGTGCGCCGTTGGAATGCTGACCCTCTCGGTCGGCTCCACCTCGGTCGTGGAAGGTCGCGGGCCCCGCCCCAGGCAGGGTGCCGCCCATGGGTCGCAGCGACGCCCACAGCCTCCTCCGGGGGTCACGGTATGGTGCGCCACCCTCCATGCGGGCTACCCCCCCGGATCTGCGATCCGATCCCGGCTCGAAGGGCGCTGCGCGCCTGCGCTGGCTCGCGCTCGGGCTGCGCGTCCTCGGTTGGTCGGGCGCCCTCGCGCTCGGATTCCATGTGGGATTCGAACATGAACCGATGGAAGCGGCGCTCCTCGCCTCGGCCGTCGAAGCCGGGCTTGGGGCCTTCGCGTTTGATCTGTTACTTCGGCTATGGCTTGCGGCTGACCGAACGGCATTTGTGCGCCCGAGGCTGCTCGAGTTTGCCACCTATGGCCTGACCGGCTTCGCCTTGGTCGCCGTCGCGACCGTCGGCGACGGGGCTTTCGCTTCCGCCGCCGCGACGCTGAGCGACATCGCCCTCGGCATCGGAGCGGCCGCCAGGGTGGCGCGCCGCCTGGCCGATCTCGGCGCGCTCGGCATGCGCGTGCCCACCCTGGTCCTCGGCTCCTTCGGCGGCCTCGTGCTCCTCGGTGCGCTCGCGCTCATGCTGCCGGCTTCGCGCGGCGGAGCGCGCCCGATCGGATTCGTCGATGCCACATTTCAGGCGACGAGCGCTGTCTGCGTCACGGGGCTCGCCACGGTCAACGTCGGACAGGATCTCTCACAATTCGGTCAGGCGGTGCTGCTCGGACTCGTACAGATCGGCGGCGTCGGAATTATCACCTTTGCCCTGCTGCTCACCTCCTTCGGCCGCGGCGGGCTGAACCTCCGGCAGCTCGTCGCGGCGCGGGAGATCGTGAGCGGACGGTGGCTCGGCGAAACGCGCGCCATCCTCTACTCCGTCATCGCGGTCACTCTCACGATCGAACTCATCGGCGCCGCACTGTTGTATGCCATCACACCGGTGCCTCCCGGCCCTTGGAGCCCGGGATGGTTCTCACTTTTCCATGCGGTGAATGCCTTCTGTAATGCCGGCTTCGGCCTCGAGATCTCAAGCCTCGGGGCCTTCGATACGCAGCCGCTTCACCTGGCGGTCATGGGTGGGCTCATCGTCGCGGGCGGGCTTGGATTCACGACGCTGGTCGACTGCGGGCGCTACCTGCGAGCGACGCTCGTACGGATGCTCCACCGAGTGACCCAAGCCCGCGGATTGCCGCCGCCTCTGCCGCGGCTGACACTCCAGGCACGGCTCGCAATCGCGCTGACGCTCACGCTCATCCTCGTGGGCGCTTTCGCAATCTTTCTCATTGAGGGGCGCGGTGCCCTGCGCGGCTACTCCCTGTCGAGCCAGGCGACGATCTCACTCTTCCATTCCATCACGCCGCGGACGGCAGGATTCACCGTGGTCCCGATCGAGGCGTTCCACGACTCGAGCTGCTGGATCATGATTGCGCTGATGGCGATCGGCGGTTGCCCGGGGTCGACGGCCGGCGGAATCAAGACGGTGACCTTCGCGCTCCTCCTGGCGTCGGTGCTCGCCATCCTGCGCGGTCGCGAAAGCGTGGAGATCGGTCGCCGCCGGCTTCCTTTCACGACGGTGACCGCCGCCGTCGCCGTCGCAACGGTCTACGCAGGTTGCGTTTTTGTGACAACCCTCGCGCTGCTCCTCACCGATCCGCAGGTGCCGGTGCGGCACGTTCTGTTTGAGGCGGTCTCCGCGCTCAGCACCGTCGGCCTCTCCTATGGCATCACGCCGAACCTCTCCATCGGAGGCAAGCTGGTTCTGTGCGCGGCCATGTTCCTGGGGCGCGTCGGCCCCATCACGCTCGCCGCAGTGCTCTCGGGCAAACCCAGGGCGGCAAGCTTCGAATACCCCGAGGAAACCGTCTCGATCGGCTAGCTGGCGTTTCGCGCGAACGCTTCGGCATCGGCGTCGAAGCCCACTAATACCAGCACGTCGCCGGGCAACACCTTCTCGTCGGGCAGTGGCACCGGATTCACGACTTCGGGACCTCCTGCGGCTCCGCGATGGCGAATGGCCACGAGATTCACGCGGTGGCGCTTAGCGAGGTCGAGATCTTTGACCTTCACATGGTGGAAGCGCTTGGGGGCCTCCACCTCGACGACGCTCACTCCTTCGGCCAGCTCGAAGGAGTTCTTGGCGCCGGGGGTCAGGATGCGCTGGGCGAGGTCGGCTGCAGCATCGCGCAGCGGAACTACGACGACGTCGGCCCCGATGGCCGTGAGGATGCGGGCGTGGTCGCTGTTATCGGCGCGGGCGATCACCTTCGGAACCTCGAGGCGCTTGGCGGTGAGAACCGTGAGCGCGGTCGCTTCGAACGACTCCCCCATGGCTGCGACGAGAACATCCACCTTGTGGACCCCTTGGGCGCGCAGATCCTTCTCGTCGGCGCCGTCGAGGCGAACGGCCACCGCAGCCTCATCCTTCACGTCATCCACGGCCTCGAGAATTCGATCGACGGCGAAGACCTCGGCCCCCGCGCGGGCGAGCTCCGTGACGAGCGCCCGGCCGAACTGGCCGAGACCGATCACTGCGACTTTCATGGGCCCAGTATCGGCGGCGCCCCGCCGAGCGCGAGCGCTGGAGCCGAGCGTTCCCCTTCTAGCTATGCTGACCTCCCGCCCGTGATTCGGCTTCTCCTCCTCTGGAACGTCGCTGTCTTTCTCGCGATGGGGATCGACAAAGCGCTCGCCGCGACCGGACGCTCGCGGATCTCAGAGAGGGCGCTTCTGATCGCCGCCTTCTTCGGTGGCGCTCCCGGACTCTGGGCCGGAATGTTTCTCTTTCGCCACAAAACTCACAAGCCCGGGTTCTACGCCGGAGCGGTCGTCGCGGCGGTCGCATCGGTGGTTGTCTTCACTCTGGGCCGGACCTACGGCCTGTAGCAGGTCCCCCGCTCGACCCTGGATCTCTCCATGAAATCTCCTCTCTGGCTGGTCCCGGCTGCGGCGCTCGTCTTCGGCGCGCCGGGCTTGTATATCGCGATGCTCAGTCATCCGACGGCTCGGTCGATGCCGCTGCTATTTGCGGTATTTTCTGTGGCAGGCGCCGCAATCGCTCTCCTTCACGCGCTCCAACGGCGCAAGCTCGGGAGCTTTCTGGCGGCAGCTTTGCTCGGGTTCGCGGCGGTTTTCTTCCTGTTGGGCACGACGGTCCTTGCCCGAGTCCCCCACAGTCCGGGTGTTCCGCCAACGGGGGCGCAGGCGCCTCTTGAGCTGGCGGTGGTGAGTTCATCGGGCAAGAAGCTTACACTTGCCGAAGCTCTGGGCGGAAGACCCAAAATTGTAGTCTTCTTCCGCGGGGTTTGGTGAATGATCTGCCGCGCGGAGCTCCAAGGTCTTGGAGACGAGCTGGCCGGCCGCGGCATTGCGGCACCCGCGGTCCTCGCCATCGCGCCGGACGCCCCCGAGGATCTGAAGGCCTTCGGAGAGCAGCTCGGACCGGCGATTGCACTCTTCTCCGATGCCGACCGGCGCGTGATCCGCGCCTTCGATCTGTTGCATCCCGGCGCGCAGCCGGGCGGCGGAGACACGGCACGGCCCGCGACGTTTGTGATCTCCGGCGGCGGCGAGATCCTCTTTGCGCACGCCGCCGAGAGCGTTCTCGACCGCCCTGACCCCGCCGACACCGCCGACGTCTATGAGAAGGCGGTCGGGCCGGCGGGCCTGAGGCGATAGAACGCTGCCAACTCAAAGCCAAGACGTGAACGTTTGGCCGCGTGCGGCCAGCACCTCCTCGGCGGCCCGAGCGCCCTGCCACTGCGCCTCTTCAAAAATGGGGATTCCGGAGAGGTCGGCCGAGGCGAAGTGGATATTTTTGTAGGGTCTTGCCGCGAGCTGGCGCGCCCGGCCGAAGAGGAATCCCGGCTCAGGCCGCACCATGCCATGGCCCCAACGCCACACATCGATCCGATCCACCTCGTCGGCGAAGCCGGGGTGGGCGCGCCCGAGATCTCGAAGCACCTCGTCGCGGTGCGCCTCCCACGGACGCGCCAGGAGTGCGGCACGCGCCACGGCGGGATCCTCCTCGGCATGGGGCCGGTACCAAGTCCAGACCGATCCGCCTTCGAGCCGGTCGAGCTGGTGCGTCGAAACCACATATCCAAGCGAGCTGCTCTCGAAGAGCACGTTGTCCCAGCACAGCGGGAATCCTGTCTCGCGCGGCTGGCCGCGAAGCGTAATGTTCGCAACGCACCAAGGCGAGTACCGGAACGCGGCTGCCGGACGCGGATCGGCGCCGCGCACGATACGCGAAGCAACATATCTCGGAATCGCACAAATCACACGGCGCGCTCGCACCTCGCGCAGCCCTCCGGCTCGCTCGTCCATAGCGACCACGCGAGCCGA
The DNA here is from genome assembly GCA_016792805.1 of Planctomycetota bacterium. Taxonomy (GTDB): domain Bacteria; phylum Planctomycetota; class UBA1135; order UBA1135; family JACQFD01; genus JAEUHX01. Next base: position 163,555 of record JAEUHX010000042.1, on the reverse strand, counting down.
GTCGCCATCGCCTTCAATCGACAACACCACCATGCCGGTGCGCACGCGATTCTCGAAGCCTCTCGCGAGCGCCTGTGCAAGGGCAGAGTTCCCTTCGGGCCAGGTGAGAAACTCAGCGGGCTCGCCCTCGGCGTCGAGGCGGGAGCAATAGTAATGAAGCCCGGCCCAGGCGGAGGTGTGCTCCAGCGTCGCTCCAAAATCGTCTCGGCAGGCGTACTCGACGTACCACCGAAGGCGCGGCGAATCGAAGCCATGCATATCGAGCCACTGCCGCATCGAGAGCCTGTCGAGGCCGCGGACAGCGGGATCGCGCGAGCAATCGGCAATTGGAAGAGTAAAGGAACGTCTGCCGTCGACGCCCGCCACGGAGGCCATGCAGCGAACGGTAAACTCGAATCGTTCGAGCTGCCCGAGGTCGGACGCGCTTGCGCCGTCGCGCAGATAGAGCCCCTCGGTCCAAAGGCCGCGATGAAACAGGCGCTCTTGCGGGGCGCGCACCCGTGCCTCCTCGGGAGTCAGGATCCGGCCCAAACCGTCGACGCCCGTCACGAGTCCCATTTCCCTGAGCAGCCGCACGACCAAATGCTGGTCGGCGCGGGGCACGGGGAGATAGTGAGCGCCCCAGGGGTATTGTGAGATCTCCGATGCACCCGACTGCGCCGTTCCGCCGAGCGAGTCCTCAAGCTCGAGGATCTGGAAATCCTGCAATCCGGCCCCCTGAAGCCGCCATCCGGCGGCAAGGCCACTGACGCCCCCGCCGACGATCAACACCTCCAGCTCCTCACGGCTCAGCACCGGCGCGTTGGGCCAGTCGGCGCGAACGCGATGCCCGCGCACGTCATGGGCTCCAACAATCGATCCCTGGATCGCGCGACGCGCGCCCGGCACACGACAGCCGGAGAGCCCGGCTGCAACTCCGAGGCAGAGCGCGCCCTGGAGCACCTCACGGCGCGTCGGGTGCTCGTTTCGGTGGTTGCTTAGTTCCAGCGACGCCACTCTTGCTCGTAGTAGTGAACGAGCACTTGGTTACTCAATCGATTGATTTCTGCAGGAATGGGCGCCAGATCCTCGGGAAGATGGAATAGTGACTCCACAATATCCTTGTTCAAATATCGCAGCCCTTCCGGCACGGAGCGCGGGACATCGAGGACCTGCCGCGCCGCCAGCATGAATCCCCACTCGCCGAAAGACGGGACGAGCGCGTGATAAGGGCGCACGTAGAGCCCGCACGATTCGAGCGTCGCCGAAATACACCAAAACGAGCGGCGCGCCATCAGGGGCGACGTGGCCTGCACGGCGAGCACGCCGTCGGGCGCCAGACAGGCGAGGATCCGCTCGTAGCAGGTGGTGGTGTAGAGCTTCCCGACTTGGAAGGAGCTCGGGTCGGGAAAGTCGGCGAGGACCACATCAAAGATCCCCGGCTTCGTCGCGAGCCAGCGCATGGCGTCGTCGTGGACGACGCGGACGCGCGGATCGTCGAATGCTGCGTGATTGAGACGCCGCAGCGGCTCAAAGGTTCTCGCCAGCTCCACCATCGCGGGATCGATGTCGACGAGCACGACGCTCTCGACCCGCGGCTCCTTCAGAACCTCCCGCAGCGCGAGCCCGTCGCCTCCTCCCAAAATGGCAACGCGCCGAGGCTCGCGGCACGAGCCCATGGCGGGGTGCACGAGGGCCTCGTGATAGCGATACTCGTCGGCGCTCGAGAATTGGAGCGCTCCGTTTAGGAAAAGTTGAAACCCCGCGCGGCTCTGCGTCACCACAATTCTCTGGTATGGGGTGTTGCGCGCGTAGACCACCTCGTCGGCGTAGATCGAGGCCTCGGAAAGTGACGTGATGCGGTCGGACATCACGATGCCGAGGCCGAGCAGCGCCAGGACGACGGCCGATTTGATACGAAGGCGCCCCGGCCGCGCGAGGCGCGTCTCGAAAATCCAAGTGCTCCAGAGTGCCACGGCGGCGTTCGCGAGGCCGAGCGCGAGCGCCGCGCGCACAAGGCCGAGCTTCGGCACGAGAAGCATCGGGAATGCGAGCGAGACGGCGAGGGCGCCGATGTAGTCGACGGTGAGCACTTGGGCGACCAGTTCTTTGAACTCGAGCTCATCTTTCAGGATGCGCAGCAGCAGCGGAATCTCGAGCCCGACCAGCGTTCCGACGGCCAGGATCTCTCCATACAAAACGGGACGAAACCACTCGCCCGCGCCGAAGGCCGCGAAGAGCGCCGCCGACAGCGTGCCTCCGAGAAGCGCCACGGCCAATTCGATCTCGATGAACCGTTCGGCGACGCGGCGCTCGACGTGCTTGCTGAGGTAGCTTCCGACTCCGAGCGCCGAAAGATACAGTCCGATGGCAGTCGAGAATTGTGTGACCGAATCCCCGAGCAGGTAGGAAGCGAGCGCCCCCGCCGTGAGCTCGTACCCGAGCCCACAGGCGGCGATCACAAACACTGTTAAAAATACGAGCCGGAGCTTCAACCGTGGATCGCGGCGGCCACGATGATGGCGAGGCCCAGAAGAATCGAGCCCATCACGATCGCGAGCGCCGTGTTTTGGTCATGCTCGATCTCCTTGTGGAGCGAGAACGGCAGCAGCCGCTCGATGACCTTGAACGCCACTGCGAAAAGAATGATACCAATCGTTCCAAAAACGACTGTGGAGATGACCTGCGACTGCAAATGTTCCCAGTTCACGTTACTTGCCTCCTCGCGTGCCCGAGTGCCAGAAAGAGTAGCTTCGCCAGCCGCCCGGCGACTTGCGCACGCTCGGATCGATGCGCTCGCGGGAGGCTGAGCTGAATTCGTAACCTTTCCAATCGGCGATCGCGTAGCCGGCGATGGCCGTGATTCCGAACACAATGTAGAAAATGAGCAGCTTCTTCATCGGATGGATCCAGCGGCGGGAATTGTGTGCATGGAATTGGGGTGATGCGGCTACGCGTGGTCGCTCTGGGACCAGCGCGCCGATTCGAAGAAGGCCGACGCGAGGAGTGCCACAACGGGGCCGAGCAGCAGGCCGAGCGCCACGAGGAGCGGCCGGCCGGCCGAAGGAACGCCGGAGCGCACGCGAACTCGGTAGGGAATCTCCGGCACGCCGGCCGCCGCCGAGGGCTCGAGGCGAAGGGCATAGCGCCCTGCCTCAATCGGTCCGAGATAGACAGAAGGCGAGCTGTCGCCCTCTTGCCACGATTCGCCGCCCTCGACGCCGCTCCAGGAGTCGGCCTCGAGATACCAAGAATGCACGACTCCCGTCTCGACGTTCACCAGCGCGCCATCGACGCCGAACCACTGATTCACAAGCTGCCCAGCGGAGAGCGCGGCCTCGACGTTGCCGTCGGCGAGGTCGAACTCTTCGCTGAAGATCACTTCTTTGGGCGACTCTCCCTGGGGTTCTCCCTGAGGCACGGCCGGAACTGCGGAAGCCGCTGGCGGCGAATAGGTGCGCGTCGTCTCAAAGACCACTTTTCGCTCGGCCCTCACCTGGAGCAGCACGACCACGACGAGGAGCAGCGCGGCGAGGAGACCGAAGGCCTTCACGAACGGCCGGCTCCAGGCGGTGTAAGGATTGGGCTGCTGCATCCCCACGCCGCTCGGCGCCGGCAGCGGCCGTGACAGACCGAATGCCTTCTGCACGGCCGAAGGCTCCAGATAGACGCCGTGCGAATAATGAACCTCGCCCTCCGATCGCTCGAGGGAGAGGGCGTCGGGTGGTGCAATGAAATCTTGCGTCAGTACCTCTTCGCCCACCTGAACCTCCCAGTAGAGCTCCCCGAGCACAAGGTCGGTGCGCGCGCGCCCACCGGCAAAATGCTTATAGGTTCGTCCACGCCAGCCGAGCGCGGTGGCCCTTTGCTGCACTTCGGCGGGATTGACCGGCTCCACGAACGACCAATGCCCCGACGAGCAGACGAGCCATCGGTACTCGCCGTCATCGCGGAGTAACAAATACTCCGTCCATGGGTAGCGCACACCCTCCGATCGCACGGAGCGCTCGAGGAACGCGATCGTTTCATAGCTGCGCCGCTCGATGGTTCCGCGCGCACCCAGGGGAATCTTGGGCTTTGCGGCGAGCTGCTCCTGGACTTCCAGAAGAGCCACGACGTCGCCGGTGGGATCGAGCACGGCGCCACAGCTCGCGCACCCAAGCCGCCGGGTGCGTTCGGGATTCTTAAGATCGTGGGAGGCACCGCAGTTCGGGCACTCGATGCGCCGCGACTCCGCGCGCGCCGGCTCGTCCATCGGGACGGTGCCCGCATCCAAGTGGAGATCGCCGAGTGCAACTTTTCTCCCGCAATAGACGGCCTCGCACTCGGGGCTCTCCTCTTCCGTGATCTCGCCATAGTCGAAGGTGGCGAAGGCGCCGCCCTCGCCGCGCAGGTCGGCGTAGCGGAACTCACGGCCCGGCAGCGCTTCGACCGGGATCTCGCCGAGCGCCGCAACCACGCGGCCCTTCCCGATCTCCGAGATCACAAATTCGCCCGCGCCGGCGATTCGCAGTCGGTCCCCGAGCGACAACGCTCCGTGGGCCGGTGCCGCCGACTCGACGCTCCGCGTCACGAGAAGCTCGCCCTGCGCTTCCGCGAGCCACGCCCAGCGGCCGTCGCCGAAAGACAAACACCACTCATTCCAAGGCCCCGCGCCGTGGTCAAGCTGGAGAAGACCGACGACCACAAAAGGGACGTCTTCGAATCGGCCGGTCGTGCCAATGCGCACGTCGGAGCGGATCGGCACGATGTCCGAGACGCGCCCGATCCGCTCGAGATCGAGGCCGACTCGGCGCGACGCACTCTTACAGAACGAGCAGACCACAAAAAGCGTCGCCGCGTTCGCGAACCGGATCTCGGCGCCGCACCCGGGGCATTGGGAGACGCGCTCCGTCACGGCATTTCCTCCGCAGCCGCGCGGACGCCCCGATCGACGAGGCGGATCGAGACCTCGCGCGCTCCGAGGTGGCGAGCCAGAAGCCCGCGCCAATCGGGAGCGGAGCGCGCCTTGCAACAGTACAAATCGACGGCCGCGTAGCCGTGCTCCGGAAATGTGTGAATCGAAAGGTGAGACTCCGACAGGAGCAGGAACCCCGTGTATCCGCCGGGCTCGGGGAATCGATGCCATGCGGCAGGCGCGACGGGCCGCAAGTCGAGTCGACGCACGATCTCTTCGAAGAGCGCCTGCGCCGACGCGGGCGCGCGCAGCGCGGCAGGCTCGCACCCGTGGGCTTCGAGGAGCGTGATCTGGCCGGGGAGCATCGGTGGCGGGACCGTACGAGGCAGCGTAGTGAGTCGCAATCGAGGAGGCGCGGGCGAAGGGAGGTGCGCATCCGCCGCGGTGTCCTTCGCCACGGGACAACGGCTCCCAGCCTGCGGGCCAACCCGGACGCCCCGCGGCGGGCCCTTGGTCGCTCAGAACCGCACGGGGAGCCCGAGGACGAAATGGAACCCCGGCTCATGGATGCCGCTGCCGTGGATTCGGCAGGTCTCATCGGTAAGGTTCTCAAGCGCGAGCGAGATCTCGGCGTCGCGGAGCACTTCGGCACCGGCGCGGAGATCGAATACCAAGTATCCGGGCGTTCCGCGCGGCGGAATTCGGAAGACGTCGGTCTTGTCGCGCAGCGAGAGCTTGTCCTGGCGCAGCGCTCCTCGCGCCTGCGCCTCCAGGTGGAGCCCCTTGGGGCCCGGCTCGACGCGCGGCCCAAGTTGCGCAAACGGCGGCGTAGATGGAGTGATGGGACTTCTCACTTTATTGCCTTGCGGAAGCACGACCTCGTCCACAGATCCCTCCATCCAAGAAGCGGCTCCAAAGAACGACACCGGATCGGCGAGGCTCACGCGCCCCAACAGGTCGACCGAACTTACAAATCCATCTCCCGAGTCCGACTTCGTAACGACGGGGAGCCCGCCTCCAAGCTCTCCCTTGGGAGTCACCATAATTCCTCCGTCGACGTGCGTGTACCCGTAGGACGCCTGCAGGTCGAAGCGGCCGCCCCGGGCCTTCGCGACCGCCTTCAACTGCACATATTTCTCCACTCCGAGATTCGGCGTCGGAACGGTGCCGACGCTCATCTCTTGAGACTCGGTGAGATCGCCGATCGTCGGCGCGCGAAACCCCCTGTGAGACGCCGCCGAATAAATTCAGGTCCTCGAAGGCTCGCACAAGCGCGCGAAGGCTCCCTGGAATGAAGCTCCAAGCGCTTGAGTGTCGGCCCCCGTTCTTTGAGAGCGAGCAGCGTCGCGGACGCGATCCGTCCGCCGTTGTGTACGATTCCACCAGAGCGTAGTCTGGTCGCGCTCCGCGTCGGGCCCCGGGCGACGTGCCGTGAAAGCTCGGCGCCGTTTTTATGAACGCGGCGCGCGGGATGTCGTCCTGATCCACATGCTGAGCAGCCGACTCGAGCCAGCAGCGCTGCGAGAGCTTCCATTGCGCGTGCACGTCTCCGTCGGTCTCGGAGAAGCCGGTATCGCGCTGCCGCCCCGTGAGGCCGCCAGCCGCTTCACCGGGCGCGCCACGACTCGAGCAAGAACGCTACCAATACAAGCGCGTGGGTAATGTGACCTTCCCGAACGAGCTGAATGAGCTCGTCCCGGTCGACGACCTCAACACGGATGTCCTCTCCGTGGTCCGGCCGCCCGCCATGCACCGGCACACATCCGTGCGCAAGATAGGAAAAAGTACGATTGCACTGAATCGCGGGATTGGGGTGGCAGAATCCGAGCGGCTCCACGCGCGCGGGCCGATAGCCCGTCTCTTCCTCCAGCTCGCGCGCCGCCGCGATCGCCGGATCCTCGCCCTGCTCGCACATGCCCCCTGGAATCTCGAGGGTGTTTGCCCAGACGCCGAACCGGAATTGTCGGATCAGCACCACGCGGCCATCGTCCGTGACTGGGATGATGTTCACCCAATCATTACATTCGAGAACCACCCGCGGATGGCGGCTTCCGTCGCGCGGGTCGGCTGCCAGAAATCGGCGGACCCGAAAGATGTGGTGGTCCTCCGTCGAGTCGTCGCCAGCGTGGGTCCAGGGCTGCGGGTGCTCGGCCATGGAGTCACAATACGCAGCCGCCCGCGATTTGCGCGGCCATTCCCCGGGGCGCCGCGACGCGCAGTCACCTCGCGCCCGCGCCTCGTATGCTGGGGGTCTCCTTACCAAACCTCCCATGTCCAAGCCCCAAACTGTCCTCGCCGTGTACCGCTTCAAGAGCACGGCGACACCGGCACGCATCCGCAAGCTCCTCACCGACCACGCCCGCGTGCTTCTCCAACAGAAGCTGCGCACGCAGCGACCCGCCTGGGTCCTTCGCAGCACGATCGATCCGCGCATCGTGATGGAGATCTTCGAATGGGCCGATGAGACGGCCGCGGAGCGCGCACACCACAATTCCGCCGTCATGGAGATCTGGGGGCGTTTTGGTGAACTTTGCGACGAGGTCGGAATGAAGCTTAGCCGCCTCCCCGAAGCGAAGGCGCCGTTCCCCCATTTCTGGTCCGCTGGGCTCGAGCCCCGTTCGAACGCCGCGTCCCGCACGACGCGCCGCCGCGCGCCCCGCTGAGAGCCGGCCTCGCACGCTCCTCGCGGCGAGTTCACAGCACTTCGGCATCGCGGTTGTCTCGTGAAGAGGCATGGTCCCGGCCTCTCCACGACGGCACGTTGATCGGCTTCGCCAGCTCCTCGGGAGCCTGAGCGGCCTGCGCAGCTCGGCCCTCGACCTCGAGGCCGAGCAGGCCGCAGCCATTGCGGCCGCCGTGCCGGAGAACCGCGCTAGCGCACGCAACCTCCTGCACTACCTCGCTCTACGGCACGTTGACCTGCGCAATCTTCAGCTCGAGCTGGCCGAGCTGGGGCTCTCCTCGCTCGGGCGCGCGGAGTCGCATGTGCTCTCGAACCTGGAGGCCGTCTGCGATGTTCTGGCACAGCTCTCGGGCGACGCGCCAGCCGGGGATCGGTTCCCCGCCGCCGTGTCACTCCGGGAGGCACAGCGTCTCCTCGAGCGCCACACGGCGGCACTCCTCGGTCCGGCACCCGAGCACCGAGAGGTGCGCATTCTCGTGACGCTGCCGAGCGAGGCGGCGACCGACGCGAGCTTGGCGCGTCGACTTCTCGCCGAGGGAGCCAATGCCGTGCGGATCAATGGCGCCCACGACGGTCCCGCCGCCTGGGAATCGATGGCGCGGCATGTCCGCGACGCGGCCGAAACCTCCGGGATCCCTTGCCGAATCCTGTTCGATCTCCCCGGCCCCAAACTTCGCACCGGCGTCGTGGAGCCGGGCCCCCAAGTTGTGCGCTGGAAGCCAAGGCGCGACGCCACGGGTACGGTGACCGCGCCAGCGCGGATCTGCCTGCGCAGCGGAGACCCCGATCCCTTGACCGAAGCGGGCGCCGACGCCGTGCTTCGCGTCTCGCCCTGGTTCCTCTCGCGGCTCGCACCCGACGCGCGCATCACGCTGCGCGATCTCCGCGGCAAGAAGCGCGAGATCACAGTGACCCATTGTGAACTCGACCGCGTTTTCGGAGCGTGCGACGAGACGACCTATGTGGGCCCCGGCACCGAGCTCAAGGCATGCTGCGGAAGCGAGAGGGCCGTTGAAGCGCTCGGTCCCCTGCCGGCCCTCGAGCAGGAGGTTCCCGTGCGCGCAGGCGACCGCGTGCTGCTGCACGGGCGCGAGCTGAGCCGCCTGCCCATGTTCAATGATCGCGGCGAGGCCATCTCGCCGGCGGAGATCGCCTGCACTATTCCCTCGGTCGTCGCGGCGCTCCATTCCGGCGAGCGCGTGCTCTTCGATGATGGAAAGGTCGGCGCCGTCGTCGAGCATCCGGCGCCCGAGGGCGCATGGTTGAGAATCACCCATACGCCGGGACCCCTCGGGAAGATCGGAGCCTCCAAAGGTATTAACCTCCCCGACTCCAAGATCCCCATCCGGGGACTGCAGCCCGAGGACTTGGCGGCGCTCGATTTCGCCGCGGCCCGTGCCGACATCGTCGGGCTCTCTTTTGTGAAATCCCCCGAAGATGTGGATTCTCTGCGGGAGGAGCTGAGTCGGCGCGGCGCGAACGGGGTGGCGATCGTGCTGAAAATTGAAACCCAGGAGGCCTTCGCACAGCTCCCGCGCCTTCTCCTGGCGGCGCTGCGCTCCTACCCCGTCGGCATCATGATCGCCCGCGGCGACCTCGCCGTGGAATGCGGGTTCGAGCGGCTCGCAGAGGTGCAAGAGGAGATTCTGTGGCTATGCCAGGCGGCCCATGTGCCCGCCATCTGGGCGACGCAGGTGCTTGAGAGCCTGGCGAAGACGGGGCTGCCGTCGCGCGCGGAAATCACCGATGCCGCCATGGGCGAGCGCGCGGAATGTGTGATGCTCAACAAAGGGCCACACGCGGCGGAAGCCGTCCGCGCACTTTCGGACATCCTGACGCGCATGCGCCAGCATCAAGACAAGAAGACGCCGATGCTTCGGCGTCTTCGAGTCACGGAATCGCTGTTCGCCCACGGCGCGGATCGGTAACGATCCGCAGCGATCGAGCGCCGCGATTACAGACGCAACGATTACAAATCGAGCGCCTTGGCTGCGCGCTTCTCTTTGAGCATCGCCACGAAGCTCTCGAACGACATCGCGCCCCGGTTCTCGCCCGTACGAAGACGCAGCGAAACGGCCTTCGACTCGACCTCGCGCCCGCCGCAGACGGCCATGTAAGGAACCTGGTCCTGCTGGGCCGCCTTGACGCGTTGATTGAGGTTCGTGCCCTGGGCATACACCTGGGCGCGGAAACCCTCGAAGACCAGCGTCTCCCGCAGCGAGCGGCAGTACTCCTCCTGCTCATCCTTGATCGGGATGAGTGCAATCTGCACCGGCGAGAGCCAGAGCGGGAAGCGGCCGCTGAAATGTTCGACGAGGCCGCCCACAAATCGCTCGAAGGAGCCGAGCACGGCTCGGTGCACCATGACCGGACGGTGGCGCAGGTTGTCCTTGCCGACGTATTCGAGGGCGAATCGCTCCGGAAGATTGAAATCGCACTGAACGGTCGGCCCCTGCCATTCGCGGCCGAGCGCATCCTTCAGCTTGAAGTCAATTTTCGGCCCGTAGAAGGCGCCGCCGCCGGGGTCGACCTCCGTGGAGATCCCCGTCCGCTCGGCCGCGTTGCCGAGTGCGCGCGTCGCGTGCTCCCACACTTCGTTGCCGCCGATCGACTTCTCGGGCCGAGTCGCCAGATAGGCGCGGAATTGATATCCGAAAGTCCGCACGAGGAATTTCACTAATTCCAGCACGCCCACGAGCTCGCCTTCGAGCTGCTCGTGTGTGCAGAAAATGTGAGAATCGTCTTGTGTAAATCCGCGCACTCGCAGCATGCCATGGAGCACACCGCTGCGCTCATACCGATAGACGGTGCCGAGCTCGGCGTAGCGGATCGGCAGGTCGCGATACGAGCGGATCTGGCTCTGGAAAATCTTGATGTGCCCCGGGCAGTTCATCGGCTTCACCCGATAGTTCTGCCCATCGATATCCATGGGGCTGTACATCAGGTCGCCGTAGTTCTGAAGATGCCCGGAGACCTTGAAGAGCTCTTCCGAAGCCAAATGGGGCGTGTAGACCGGCTGGTAGCCGCGGCGCTGGTGCTCCGACCACCAGAACTCCTCGATGGCGCGGCGCGGAATCGCAAGATTCGGATGCCAAAAAATGAATCCGGGCCCGACTTCGGGATGGATCGAAAAAAGGTCGAGCGACCTGCCGAGCGTCCGGTGGTCGCGCTTCTCGCACTCCTCGAGATAAGCGAGGTATGAGTCGAGATCGTCCTTCGACCAGAAGGCGGTGCCGTAGAGGCGAGTGAGTTGGTCGCGCTTCTCATCGCCGCGCCAGTAGGCGCCCGCCACCGAAAGCAACTTAAAGTGCTTCAGCTGTTCGGTTGACGCGACGTGGGGCCCTTCGCACAAATCCTGCCAATCGCCGTGAGAATAAAAAGTAATGGGCTCCCCTTCGAGGATCCCCGAGAGAATCTCGAGTTTGTAAGGTTGGCCCATGGCGGCGAGACGCTGCTTCGCCTCGTCGCGCGACACCGTTGTGCAGCTGAAGGGGCGCTTTTCGTTGGCAATGCGGCGCATCTCCTGCTCGATGCGCGGCAGGTCCTCGTCGGTGAGGCGCACTCCTTCGGGAAACGCGAAGTCGTAATAGAAGCGATGTTCGATCGACGGACCGACGCCGAACCGCGTCCCCGGCCACAGCTTCTGCACGGCGGAGGCCATCAAGTGGGCCGTCGAGTGGCGCAGGGTGTCGAGCGGATAGGGGCCTGCAGCCAGCTTGCGGTCGAGGAACGAAACCTGTTCGGCGGACATGGGGGTTTCCGGAATGGAAGGCCGAGGAGAATGGCCGCCGCCCCAGGGGTTGGCAAGAGAAGGAGGCCGGCACCGAGTGGGTCAGCCCATCGGCGCCGGCCTCCGTGTGCAGGCGAAGAGATTCGGCTACGGGACGAGGACCACCTCAATGGCATCACTCGTCACAAGGCCCAAGGGGTTCGCTCCAGGCTCCACGGAGAACCACTGGAGGTAGAAGTCCTGTCCGATCAGCGCGGCCATCACGGGCAGGGTGAAATTCAATTCCGTGGCGCCGTGGAGATTCACAGGCGGCGCGGGATAGCCGCCGAGCGCGTTCCCCCAAAGCACATGGCTCGGCACTCCGAAAGGGAGCAGGTCGAGGGGAGTGCCGATGAGGTCCTCACAATAAGCAAGAGTCGCCGCAGCACCGGGCATGCCCCCGTAGAGCTCCACCGTGAACGGGGCGCCGAGGGAAGGAATACCTTCGCTCGAGATCTTGAGGCGCCGGTCGCCGGCCATCGGCGCCGGAAGAGTCGCTCCGGAGTATCCGTAATGATCATGATTCAACCTGACCGAACCGCGAAGCTCGCCGGTTGGGACCGCCATGCTCAAGATCTCGATATTGAGGCCTTGGCGATACAATAAATCGACGGTCGCCGTGGCCAGCGGCGGGGTGCTGCCGATCCACGGGCCGTTGGGCGGGCCTGCCAGAGGCAGCAGGACGCCGCCGGGCTGACCCGGGTAGCCGATCTGTAAGATGGCCCCCGTCCCGTTGATGCCGTTCCAATCGATCGAGTAGGCGAGTTCCGCCGTGGCGGGATCGAAGATGAGACCGCCTCTGCCCTGGTTCGGGCTCAGGTTCGGCGGCACCACCTGGCTGCCGTTGGCTCGCAGCGAGAACGACTGCTTGGCGCCGGTCAACTGACCGCGCACCGCGCCCGCTGGCGAGAGGATCGAATCCACACTCACATAAAAGTTTCCGGCCTTGAGAGCTGCGACCTGAGGCGGCGTGAGGGCCGGACTGTACCCGGCCCAGGCGGCCGTGGCCGGGAGCGGCGCGCCGAGATCGACCACCACGGGGCCGTTGGCCCCCGGAGGCGCGAAGCGCAGCTGCGCGCCGGTCGGCGGAGAGAGGAGGCCGGACACCTGCACTTGATAGGTGAGCCGGTTCTCGGGTTCGTGGAGAGTGAAATGCGCAACCCCGGTGGCAGGGCTCCCCGACGGAGGAACGACGTTGGCTTGATTTAGATCGCAGGCGAAATCGCGATGTACATATTTCGCGAGTTGGCCGCGGATCTCGCCCGCGGGAGCCGCTGCGGACCGAATATTCACATAAAAGCCGCCCTGAAAGAGTAACAGCCGGTCGGCCGGGCTCATCGGCGGCGTCACGCCGCGAAATTCGAAGGGCCCGGCGGGAGCAAGTGCGATGGCGACGGGGCCATTGGCGCCGGGAAACGCCTGGCGCACCTCGGCGCCGATGGCGCCAGGCACATTGTGCACAATTCGGTAGAAGGCCTGCTGCGTCGCAGGATCGAGACTGAAATCGATCTCCGCCGTGGCAGGGCTCGCGGTGGGCGGCACGACCGAGGCGCCGTCTGCAATGGCGGCGAACCGGTCCTGGGCGGGAACCAACGGAGATAGAAGACTCGCTGCCGCCAACAGGGCAGGGGCGAGGAGCATCATCGGGGGACGATCCATGGAGGGCACCGAAGGGTTCGAATCGGTCGCCGAAGGGGCGACTCGGTCTTTGCCTCCTCCGGCGTGGCCCGGGCGCCGCTCCCATCACGCATTTCCGCAGCGCCAACGCGTCGCTTCCGCCTCAGCCCGAAATCTGGGAACTCCTCCCGTCGCGCCCCGTGCTGGCCGGCATAGATTGCTTGTGCGCTCGCGCGCGATCCCCCGATCCATGCACTACCCTGCGGGACGACTACTGGCTGCCGCGCTCGCCGCGGCGCTGGCGCCGTTGACCGCAGCGCTCCTCCCCGGGGCGGCGTACGCCCGCAAAGCCTCACCCCAGGGGTGGCGGCCGGGCGAAGCATTCGGCTACCTCGTGGAGCGGGGACCACTCGGGCAGCCAGCGAACCAGCGCGACTTCCTGCTGGTCCACGCCGTTCGAGGCGAGTCGGGGCGCCCGGAGCAGATCGTGATCGCCCACGACACGCGCAGCGGCGCCACGACGGCGGCTTACCGCGTGGTGCTGGACGGCGCGACGCGGCAGCCGAAAAGCGTGGAACCGGTGGCGCTGCGGTTCGACGCGCGCAACAACGCTTTTGGAGTGAAGGCCGACGGCCCGGAGTTCGCCTGCGATCTCCCGCTGGAAAGCAACGCCTTCTCCGTTTTGTGGGTTGCTACTTCTTCGGGGCCTAGCTGGCTTCCCGTCTGGCGCCCGGGATCCAACGGTGAATCCCTGCGGCACAACGTCCGAGGCACCCTGATCGACTGGAGCATTCCCGAACGAAAAGTACGAACACTCCGCCAAGGCTCGCGCCGCGATAATTGGGGTCTGCTCGCAGTCGACGTGCGCACCGAGGACGACGGCCCGCCGATCATCGGTTCGGCGCGATTCGCGACCGGCGAACCGGCCCCTGTCTGGGGCGAGTGGCTCGACGGCGAGCGGCGCGAGCACATCCGCTTCCGGCTCGCCTTCCACGTCGAAAGCCTGGCGCAGAGTTTACTCATGTCGCGCGGGCCCGTCTCGGGTGATCCTTTACTATTTCCGCCGGAGCTCATTCTCAACGCTGCGTCGGAATGGAAAAGTGGGATTCACGACCTCATCGCCGAGGAGGTCTTGGCAGGGCTGCGCGCCGAGAGGCGCTGGCGCGCGCTGCCTCCGCGGGAATCGCCCTCCCAGGGGGAAGTGGTCGGATATGCGTACGAGCTTTTCGCAGCCTTGAACGGCGTGAAGACCGGAGAGAGCGGCGCGAAGAATGCGCCGGAGCCTGCGAAGCCGAAGGTGTCGCCGCGCGGCGCGATCGGAGCGATGTTCGTCGGGCGCTTGGAAGCGCCGGACACTGGGCAGCGCTACGAGGCCTGGGTGCTTCCCGGAACCGACGAGCGCGCCGAGGAGGGCGAAGCTGCGGCCTCGACGTTTGAATCGTCAGGGCGCCTCGCCCTTCGTTGGGTGCTCGGGCGCGCCACTGGCAATTATCTGAGCGATCGACCCTTTGCCTTCTATCGCGGCCCCGGCGGATTCGCGCGGGCACGCTCGAAGAGTCCGCGGGGCGCCGAGCCGGCACCCGCTCCGACGCGACGTGGGAGCGACGCGCTTTTGTTGCGTCGCGAGAGCGACCTCGCACCGGTGATGCTCGTCTTCTACCGGCTCGCCGACGATCTGCGCTCCGCGGTGGTCTTCGCACGGATCGAGCTCGACGGGAGCGGATCGCTCTCGGCGGTGCGCCGCAGCCAGCTCGAGCGCCCGAAGGATTTCTTCCTTTCCGGCGGTTTTAGTGCATTCTCGATCAAGCGCGGCAGCGGCGTGCTCATCACGAGGACTGCCGAGGACGGCACGGTCGTCGAGCACGTGCCCGGCCGCGGCTGCTCCGTCGCGCTGCTCACGGAGAGAGAGCTTCCCGAAGAGCCCTGGAAAATTGCGTTCGATCCGAGGCGGGCGTCGGCGATGGGCTGGGGATCTCCGACTGGATTTGTTACTGGCCGCAGCCAATTCGGAGACGTGCGGATGCCGCGCCAGGGCATCCTTCGGCGAACCGACGGCGAGGAGATGATCGCATTCGAGGAGTGGGAGCCCGACGCGTCGTGGTGGTCGGCGGCCATTTGTGTATTTCCACAGCAGAATCTCGGCGCCCGATTCCGCCCTCTCGTGCATACGCCGGAGGAAGAAATTGTGATCGGCGACGCCGAAGCAACGGAGGTGATCCCCTTCGATCCGCCTCCTCCCCCGCCCCAGCCTCAAGGCAACCCGAAGACGCTGCCGCCGAAGGCGCGGCCGCCGAAACCGCCGAAGAAAACCGAGCCCGATCCCAAGAAACCAGCGCCTCCGCCTACTCCGACGGGCGGCCCGGTCACCGGCGGAGGGAAATAGTGCGCTGCGCCGGAAAGGATTTCCGGGTGCGCTTTTTGGCCGTCCCGAGAAATGCGGGTTAGCCTCGAGGCGCCGGTGAGAAATCTCCGTCGGCGGATTGCTCCGCCGAACGGGTGCTCTGCGGCGATTCGAAACTCCCCTCCCAGGTACCAACCGTGCTTCTCCGCGCTCTGTGGATTGCAGGAGCCGCCGCGCTCCTCGCCTCCGCCGCCTCGGCGGATATCGTGAAACTCAAGAATGGCGAGACGCTCGAAGGCGTCGTGACGTCCAAGACCTCCGATTATGTGGTGCTGAAGGTCGCCGGCGGCGAGATGGGATTCCCGGCCGCGCTGGTCGATTCGGTGGACACCACAAAAGGACCGAATGCCGCCGACCTCGCCAAGCAGGAGGACGAGTCGCGCAAGCGTGCCGAGGTCTACCTCGTCGAGCGGGCGGAAGAGAGGATGCGCCGCGACGCCGCTCGGGCGGCCGAGGCGTCGGCGAGGCGCACGGGGGACGCCGCCGCGGAGCCGGCTGCGGCCCCGGCCGCCGTCGACTACGCAGCCGATGCCCGCGCACGGCTCGATGCCATCGAGGAGGCCGTCTCGCAAGTCACAAAACGGCGAGAGCGCAATCGCGTGCGATTGGCCCTCTATCGTTACTATTTCGGAGTACCCGATTGGGATCTTGTGCGCGATCTTCCGCGCTGAGATCCGCTACCAGAGCTGAACTTCGAGCTGAAGCTCGATTCCGCGCTCGCGGCGCACGCGGTCGCGGACGAGCTCGATGAGGCGGAGGGCATCGTCGCAGGTGCCCCCGCCGACGTTCACAAAATAGTTGGCGTGCTTCGGGGAGACCTCGATGCCGCCGATGCGCGTGCCTTTGAGGCCGCAGCTCTCGATCACTTTTCCGGCGCTGTCGGGTTTGGGATTCTTGAAGATACATCCCGCCGAGGGCTCCGTGACCGGCTGCACGGCGTTCTTCTCGAGCAGATGCTCCTTGGTGGCTTCGGCGATGGCCTTGCGGTCGCCCGGCTTGAGCCGCAGGACGCACTCAAGGACCATCACATTTCCGAGGTTGCTGTTGCGGTAGGTCGGCTGGCATTCGGAGCGCGTGAGCGTCCTCACTTCTCCCGTCTCGAGGTCGCAGACCGTCACCGACTCGAGCACGTCGAAGATCTCGCCCCAGCGGCCGCCGGCATTCATGCGCACGGCGCCCCCGACTTGGGCCGGGATGCCGATCAGCCCCTCGACGCCCGAGAGCCCCACCTTCGCCGCATAATTGACAAGCCCGACGAGATGGGTGCCCGCCCAAGCCCGGATTCGGTCTTCGTCCTGAATGCACCGGCGCATGCGATCTGTGAAGATCACAGCTCCCTCGACGCCGGCGTCGGAGACCAGGAGATTGCTGCCGTTGCCGAGCACACGAACCGGCAGCCCGCGTTGGCGGACGCGCCGCACGGTCTCGGCGGCGCTTTCGGGGTCGAGCGGCTCGAGGAGCAAACGCGCCGGTCCGCCAACCTGAAATGTGGTGAGCTGAGACATCGGCACGTCGCTTCGCGCGCCTCCGAAGGCCCGCGCTGGCGCGGCCGTTCCTGCTGCGCGGACGCTACCGAGCCGAGGCTCGTCGAACCAGCTCATCGGCCACCCGATCGACATCGCCTGCGCCAGAAGTGAGGATCACATCTCCCGGACGGCGCCCGGTCCATGCCAGCTCCGCGGCCACATCGAGCGTCGGCGCGAATTCCGCATCGACACCCTTGGCTCGAAGGGCCTCAGCGAGATGGGCGCTCGACACCGCTTTTCGATCCTCGTCGTTGTCGCGAGCCGCATAGATCTCCGGCAGGATCACCCGATCGGCTCCCTGCAGCGCCTCGACGAAGTCCGCAAAAAGCAGCCGAGTCCGCGAATATTGGTGGGGCTGGAATACTAGCACCAGGCGACGGCTGGCGTCACGTCCGTCGTCGCCGCTCGAAGCCAAGAATTGTTCACGCGCCGCTGCGAGCGTCGCCCGAATCTCCGCCGGGTGATGGCCGTAGTCGTCGACCACCGTGAGATCCGGCGATGCGTGGTGCACCGTAAGGCGGCGGTCAACGCCATGGAAGTCGGCCAGCGCCCGCCGCACCGCCTCCAGATCGGCCCCCATCTCAAGCGCCAGAAGGACGGCCATTGCCGCGTTCGACAAATTATGACTACCCGCCAAGCGCAGATGGAAGAGACCGAGGTCGTGGTGGCCTGCAACAATTCGCATCGCCGAGCGCGTGCCGTCGTTCCGGTCGGGATCGACGCGCACGGGCACGATGCGGTCGTCCGCCGCTGCGCCGATCCCAACGGTGCGCACACGCACGCGCTTCGCCGCCCAATCGGGAGTCGCCTCGAGCCGCGGCGCGAGCACCTTCCACGCCTCCGGAGTCGTGACGAGCATGCCCTCCGATCGCATCCGCAGAACGAATTGTGCGAACGCATCGGCGACCGCGTCGAACGTTCCGTAATAATCGAGGTGATCGGCGTCGAGGTTTGTGATGGCCGCCGCAGCCGCGGAAAAGTGAAGAAACGAGCGGTCAAACTCACACGCTTCCACGACGAACTCTCGGGCGCGGCCCTCGCCCGCGCTGCCGTCGAGCTGCGGCACGCGGCCCCCGATCACAAATCCGCAATCGATCCCAGCGCGGCGGAGCAGAAAGGTCGTGAGCGCGGTCGTCGTCGTCTTTCCATGGCAACCCGCAATGGCCACGACTCGGCGAGTCGCCACCGCGCCGCCGAGAGCCGCTGCATACTTTGCCATCGGGAGGCGCCTTGCGGCAGCGGCCGCTACTTCAGGGTTCTCCGCTGGCACGGCCGCGGAGAGAACCACAAATCCGTCGCCGAAATCGATCGCGGATGGATCGTGCCCGATGGTGATGCGAACCCCTTCGCGCTCCAACTGCGCGGTCGTCGGCGAGGCCTTTCCATCGGAGCCGGAGACCTGAAAGCCACGGCGCTTCAGCACGCGGGCGAGCCCGGACATGCCGCTTCCGCCGATTCCGATGAAATGCACTCTTCGCGTCGTTGCGAGGATGCTCGCGATCCCGATGGGATCCGATTCGAGTGGATGCGGGAAGGCGCCCGCAGGGGCGCAAGCCGAGCCGGGGGGCGCAGGGTCGAAAGGTGTCATGCCGAAGCCGCGGGCAAAGTTCGAGGAGTCGCTCGTGTTCGAGGCTGCCGCAGGCGCTCCATCGCTTCCAGCGACTTTTCCACGGCGTCGAGGCGAGCCGCCCGGCGGCAGGCCTCCGCCATCCGCTGCCTTCGCGCGGGATCGTCGAGAAGCGCCCCCAGTTCCGCAGCAAGCCGATCGCGGCCGAGCTCTTTCTCCTCGAGAATTACCGTTCCCTCGCCAAGCAGGCGCGCATTGTGGAACTGTTGGCGATCTGCATGGTGGGGATATGGAATTGTGATGCTTGGCAGCGCGGCTGCGGCGAGTTCGAAAACGGTCGCTGCGCCGCTCCGGCAGATCGCGAGATCGGACGCCGCGAACGCCGTGGGCATGTCGTCGAGGTAGCCGCGCACCAACGCCCCAAGCGCCGGATGCTCCTCGCAGCGAGCACGAACTGCAGCTTCCTTGCCGGGGCCGGCAATCCACAGAAGCTGCGCTCCGCGCTCGGCAAGCTGCGGCAAGACGAACCCCACGGCCTCGTTGACCGCAGAAGCGCCCTGGCTCCCACCGAGAACGAGGCAGGTGAGCCGGCCGGGATCGAGCCCGAGCGCTGCTCTCGCCGCCGATTTTTGTGGGAGCTTGCGAAAGCCCGGGCGCAGCGGCGCTCCGCAGCAAACGGCCTTGCGGCCGATGGCTTGCGCCGCCGAGTCGGCGGCCGTCAGCACCTGCTGGGCAAGTGGAGCGAGGCAGCGCGTGGCGCGCCCCGGGACGGCGTTGATCTCAAGCAGCGAGACGGGAATCCCGAGCGATCGCGCCGCCAACGCCACGGGAAACGATGCGAGCCCGCCAAGCCCGAGCACGGCGTCGGGGGCGAACTCCCGGAGGATGCCCCGTGCTTTCGCGCACGAGCGGGGCACTCGCCACAGAAGCTGCCGTTTCGTCGGCGCCCCTCGGCCATCCTCCAAAGGCAATACCACAAAAGGCAACTCTCCGACGAGCTGCGCCTCGAGCGGGCGGCCCGCAGTCACAAAAAGCACAGAACCTCCCCGCTCGAGCACGGCACGGGCAAGAGCGGTCCCGGGCACGAGGTGCCCGCCTGTGCCGCCGCCCGCGAGCACTAGCCGCATGGGGAGAATCTTCGCAGAAGGAGACCCGGGAGAGTGCGCCGGGGCCCATGCCTCACACGGCGTGGGCCCCGCTACCCGCATCGGTTACAGGTCCGCTCGGCCCGATTCAGCGTGCAGCGATCCCGGCGGAAGTCGGCTTCTTGTCGCTCTTCTTGCCGGCCGGGTTGTCCTCCGCGACCGTGGATGCGCCGTCGACGACCGGGATCTGGATCGTCTGACCGATCTTGAGCTTCTTCGGGTTCAGCCCTTCATTGACCTTCAAGATCTCGTTCCAACGGTTCTTGGAGCCGAGCTCTTTCTTGGCAATGGTCGAGAGGGTGTCGTTCTTCGCGACGACATAGGAGCGCGTCTTCGAAGCGCGATCAAGTCCTGCCGCCGGAGTCGTCGGCGTCACCACGACGGGATTGCGAGTCACGTTCTCCTGCTGAGCGCGCTGCCCGGCCTGATCCTCCTGCTGCTTGCGGATGAAATCCGCGAGCGCCGGGCGATTCGCCAGGGCTGGATCGGCGGCCGGGAGATTCGCCGTCTGCGGCGCACCGCCGGCCGCGGCCGGCTGAGGATCAGCGGTCGGACCGTGGAAGATCGCCACGACGAGAATAATAACGATCACAAAAATCAAAGCCAAGACGCCATACTTTTCGAGGTTGCCCATGGGAGGCCTCCGAGATGAGAGAGTTTGGATGGGGTATGTGGACGATCTGGATTCGTGGTGAGCTCACGCGGGCGAAGCCTGCGGGTCGCTCGACGCCGAGAGGAGCGAGGCGAACGTCGAGCGCTCGTCTGCGCTTCGCTGGGCTTGTTCACGCAGCACGTTGGCCGCGAGGCCGACGGCGACGCTGAAGGCGAGTAGGCACGAGCCGCCAGAGGAAACAAATGGCAGTGCGATACCTTTCGGATAGACGAGGCCGGTCACCACAAAAAGATTGACCGCGGCCTGAAAGACGATGGCGAAGGGAACCGCGAAGACGATGAGGCGCGCGAACGGATCGCGCACCGCCGAGACAGCGCGGGCGCCCGCAACGACAATTCCCGCGAAAAGTAATAAAACGACTGTCGTCCCGATCAGGCCCCACTCTTCGCCTACAGCCGCGAGGATAAAGTCGTTGTGACCCTCGGGAACGTGGCCGAGCTTCATGCGCCCCGCGCCGTACCCGACACCAAAGGGGCCTCCCTCTCCCAGCGCGCGCAGGCTCTGCACGACTTGGTAGTCATTCGTACTGCGGGTCTTTGCGTGATCATACCTCAAATAGCCGAGCCCAAGCACGAGCGGGATCGCTACGACGCCGCTGCCGATCAGATACATCGTCGGAGCCGTGCCGACGGCCAGCATCACGCCGCCGATGGCGACGAGATAGAGCGTCGTGCCAAGGTCGGGCTCAAAAAAAACGGCTCCCGCAGTGAGAAGCACGACTCCTGCCGCACAGCAGTAACCTCTCCACAAATCGGTGAGCCGTTCGGGTGCCTTCCCAATGAAGTCCGCGAGAAAAAGTATCAGCGCTACTTTTGCAAACTCGCTCGGCTGGAATCGTTGGCCGAGCAGCTCAAGCCACCGACGTCCACCCTTCACTTTCTGTCCGACCCCGGGCACCAGTACCACGGCGAGCGCGACGAGCACCGCACCGAGAATCCAGGGCGCCGCCCGTCGCCAGAGCGAGATCGGCGTCTTCAGCGCCACCAAGAATCCGAGCATCGCCACCGCAACGCTCGCGCCATGGGATTTCATCTTGGACGCGAACTCCCCGGGGGGCGCCACCGAGGCCGCCGTCATTACTCCAACAGCGAGCAGGCCGAGGCAGCAGCCGAGCAGGAGCCAGGCCGACTGGGCCGCAATGGACCGGTCATGGGCAGAGGTGGTGGTGGATTGATTCATCGAATCTTGAGGAGTGCGACGCCAGCCAGGGAGAGAAGCGCCGCTGCGATCCAGAAGCGGATCACAATTTTCGGCTCGGGGTACTGTCGAAGCTGGAATACGTGATGCAACGGCGCGATCGGGAAAAGCCGCCGGCCAGTGCGCTTGAACCAGACGATCTGGAGATAGGAGGAGCCGGCCTCCACGACGAAGATGCCGGCGATCACCGGGAGCACGAGCTCTTGGCGGGAGACGAGCGCCAGATAGCCGAGCATCGCGCCGAGGGGAAGCGACCCGGTGTCTCCCATGAAAACTTGTGCTGGGTAACAATTGAACCACAAAAAACCGAGGCACCCTCCCACCAACGCTGCGGCCAGAATCGACATCTCCGCCGCCCCTTGAATCGTCGGAACGATGAAGTAGTCGGCGAGGCGAGGTGAACCGGCGACGTAACACAGAACTGCGAGAGAGATTCCCGCCACAAGCGCGCATCCCGCGGCGAGGCCGTCCATCCCATCGGTAATGTTCACGGCATTGCCCGTGCCGACGAGCGTGAACCACTGGAAGGCCGCGTAGACCACGGCGCCGCCGAGCCCCCAGGCGGGCAAGTCGAGGGCGAAATTCTTGACGAAGGGCACATAGATCCGAAGCAGCGAGGAGCGCCCCGTCGACGTCGCGTACCAATACAGAACGGCCACGGCAGCCAGCGCTCCGACCGTCTGCCAGAGCAGCTTCTCGCGCCGCGAGAGCCCGCCCTGCTTGCGGCGATGGAGTTTGGCCCAGTCATCGATGGCTCCGATCCCCATGTACCAGAGTGCGAGCGCGAGCCCGACCATGACGTAGACGCTGGTAAGGTCTCCGCACAAAACCACGGCGCCCATGATCGACGGCACGAGGAACACGCCTCCCATGGTCGGAGTCTTCTTCTTGTCGGTCTGACGCCAGATCTGCGCGAGGCGCGCGTCGTCGTCCTTCTCGCGATCCTGAAATCCAAGCTCGCGCAGCTTGGCAATGACGCGGGGACCGAGCCACATGCACAGAAAGAAGGCAATGATGGCGGCCAGCGCAGCGCGAAATGTAATATACGTAAAGAGCCGGGCGCCGGGCACGCCACTCAGCCACCGCGCCAGGAGGAGAATCATTCGCCGGCCTCGCGCGGCTGGTAGCGCGCCGCAAGCGCGTCGACGATGCGCTCCAGACCCTCGGCGCGCGAGCCCTTCACCAAAACGAGGTCGCCCGGCTTCACGAGATCGGGAACGGCGGAGACGGCCTCCTCGGCGGTCGGGAGAGCAAGCATGCGCGCTGGCGAGAGCCCACCTTCGACGGCGCCGCGCAGCAGCGCCTCACTTTCGGCGCCGACTGCAATAAAAAGATCGACTCGCGATTGGCCGACGGCGCGCCCGACGTCGCGGTGAAGCTCCTTCGATCCCTCGCCGAGCTCGTGCATCTTTCCGAGCACGAGGACGCGGCGGCGTCCGACGCGAAGCCCTTCGAGTGCGCGCACGGCGGCGCGCACCGAAGCTGGATTGGCATTGTAACAATCGTCGATCACCTCGACGTCGCCGAAGCGCTTTCGCTCCATGCGCCGCTGCGGTGGGCGCAGCTCGGCGAGGGCTCCGAGGGACTCCTCAAGCCCGAACCCGAGCACTGAGGCCAACGCAACGACGGAGACCGCATTATAAACATTGTGCGTGCCAAGCAGCGGGACGGTCGCCGGCTTCCCCTGGACCCGGAATGAGCAGCCCGCGACGTGAAAGACCACATCAGTTGCGCGGTAGTCGGCGTCGGACTCGAGGCCGAACGTCACAACTCGGCAGCGCGTACGGCTGCGCAGCGCGGCGAAGAAGCGGTCGTCGGCGTTGAGGATGGCGACGCCGTCCTCAGGGAGCGCCGCGGGAAGATCCCCTTCCTCCTCGGCAACGCCCTCGAGAGAGCCGAGCCCTTCCAGGTGCTCCTCGGCGATACAAGTCACTAATCCGACGGTCGGAGCGACGACCTTCGCGAGCTGAGCCACTTCGCCTCGCGCGTTGGTGCCGATCTCCACCACCGCAACGCGCGTGCTCCCGTCGACGCGCAGGAGCGTCGCCGGGACGCCAACGGAATTATTGAACGACTTCTCGGAGTAAACCGTGGGCAAGAATCGGCTCAGCACCTGCCCGGCCATCTCTTTGGTCGTGGTCTTGCCGGCAGCTCCGCCGATCCCAACAAATGGAATTGTAAACCTCCGGCGATACCAGCCGGCGAGATCGAGAAATGCTCGGCCCGGATCGGCGTGCTCGAGGCAGACGCGGTCCTTCGGTGGATCCTCCGGAGCGCGGCCGGGTGTGGTCAGCACGCCGCGGGCTCCGCGGGTGAGCGCCTCCCCCGCGAACGCGTTGCCGTCGAAGCGCGGCCCCTGCAGTGCAACAAACAGCGCGCCGTCCGACACGGTGCGCGTATCTGTGGACACCGAAGTGAAACGGACAGAGCGCGGCCCGGAGACGAGCCGCGCCCCCGTCGAAGCCAACAAATCGTTCAGATTAATGGGCTCCACGCAGCGCCTCACGCGCAACTTGGCGATCGTCGAAGGAGATGCGGTCGGCGCCGAGGATTTGATAATCCTCGTGTCCCTTGCCGGCGATCAGCACGACGTCGCCTGCGCGGGCCTTCGACACCGCGTGGCGAATCGCGCGGCGGCGGTCGAGCTCCACAACGATATTGCCCCGCGCGGCGGCCGGGATGCCCGCAACAATTTCCTCGGCGATCGCTTCCGGGCGCTCCGAGCGCGGATTGTCGCTGGTCACGATGACGAGGTCGGCAAGCCGATGGGCCACCGAGCCCATGCGCGGACGCTTCGTGCGGTCGCGGTCGCCTCCGCAGCCAAAGACCACAATCACGCGGCCGCGAGTGAGTGGACGCAGCGTGGATAGAACCCGGTCAAGCCCGTCGTCCGTGTGAGCGTAGTCCACAAAAACGCGAAACGGCTTGCCGCCGTCCACGCGCTCGAGGCGGCCGGGCACCATGCCGATCGTCTCGATGCCCGCTACGATCGACTCGGGTGCCACGCCGATTGCGAGCGCCGAAGCGGCCGCTGCCAAGGCGTTCTGAATATTGTGCGCGCCCAGGAGCGGAGAGCGCACGAGGGCCTCCACGCCGGGAGCGCGCAGAAGCCACTCGGCGCCGTCGAGATCCGTGCGAAGCACCTTCGCCATCACTTCCGGCGCGCCCGCCGGGTGGCGCTCGCCGTCGATTCCATATAGAACACGCCGCGCCTTGGTGTCCGCCAGCATGCGCGGCGTCGACGGATCCTGAGCATTGGCGACAGCGGTCGCCGACGGCGAAAGCCCGTCGAAAAGGCGCTTCTTCGCGCGCAAGTAGGAATCGAAATCTTTGTGATAGTCGAGGTGGTCCCCCGTGAGATTGGTGAACGCCGCCACCGCGAACGGAATCCCATGCACTCGATCCTGGTCGAGAGCGTGGGACGAGACCTCCATCGCACAGTACGCAACGCCGGCATTCAGCAGCTCGCGCAGATACCCGAAAAGCGCGACGGGGTCGGGCGTCGTGTGGGACGACGGCAGCTCGCGCGCGCCGAGCGAATAGCTGATCGTGCTGAGCAGCCCGCACGAGCGGCCGTCGCGTTCGAGAATCCAGCGCATGAGCGAAGCCGAAGTGGTCTTTCCGTTCGTGCCGGTGACCCCGAGCATCGTCATTGAGCGCTGCGGATCGCGCAGCAGCAGCGCCGCGATTTGTGCAGCCGCAGTCCGCGCCGACGGAACAATCAACGATGGGAGCGAGAGGCCGGGAATCTCGCGCTCGACAATCACGGCGACGGCGCCGCGCGTGCGCGCCTCCTCGACGTGGCGCGATCCGTCGTCGCGGCTTCCTGCGATCGCAACAAACAGATCGCCGGTCCGAACTCGCTTGCTATGGGTTTGAATGCCCTGAATCTCGGGATCTCCCGATCCCAGGACTCGAGCACGCCCGGCGGAGACGCGCGGGCAGAGGTCCGAGAGCTTCATGATGCGTGGCCATCCAGCGCCTTTTGTATTAGCAGGTTGTTGAAAAACTGCTTTCGAGCGATTCGAAGTTCATTTTTCGCGAGATCGAGGAGAGACGCGTGAGGCGTAGCCAATGAGTTACGTCGATCGCGGCTCGACGATGAGATCGCGAAAAGGGGACGAGAATCGCCGGAATGCGTTATTCAATGACCTGTCAGTTGGGGAGGCCCTCCGGTTTGTTGCCTTCGGCCTCGATGGGGACCGGCTCAATGACCGGATTCCCATCGTCGCCGAGGCGAACGCGCCGCGGGCTGGGTGAGGTGAGTCCAAGCGCGCGGAGACAAAGCGCCAACGTCTCCAACGCGGGTTGTGCGCAAATATCGCCGCCGAACCGCGCGCCCTTGGGCTCGAAGGCCACAAAAAGGACGACGATCTCCGGATCGGGCATGGGCCCGAAGCAGGCGAAGGTTCCGTTGATCCGGTCCGGCCTGCTCGGAACGACAGCCGAGCCCGTCTTCCCCGCAAATGTATCGACTTCCAAATACCCCGCTTGCCGCAGCGACTCCGCGCGCTTGTACGCAGTGCCGTACTCTTCGGTCACAACGCCGTGACAGAGCCGCTGCACCGTCTTGGCCACGTCTTCACGCATCACGCGGACGGGCTCCGGAGCTGCAACAATTTCTTCGCGGCCGTCGGAGAAGCGAATCGCACGAACGAGCCTCGGCTCCACGCGAAGGCCGCCGTTGGCCAGCATGGCATAGGCCGCCGCGAAGCGGATCGGCGTCAGCATCATCTGGTAGCCGAAACACACAGAAGAAAGTGTATTCGGCACATCCCAGGGCCTGCCGCGGTCACGCCGCGGCAGCCGCGGCCGCGCCTCGCCGGGAAGATCGATACCGCACGAATCGTGGAACCCATAGCGACGGAAGCTCTCCTCGATCACCTCCGAGCCCGCCCTATGCCCAATCTTCACGGCGCCGACGTTGCTCGACCGCGCGAGGATCTCCCCCACCGACTGCACATTATGCGCGGAGTCGAAGTGGGAGTCCTTGATGGGCTTGCGCCGCCCCGGGATCGACCAAACCCCGTTGTGCAGAGCAAAAGTATCATTCACATGGACCGCGCCTGCTTCGAGGGCCGCCGCAATGGTGAAGGGCTTGATGGCCGACCCGGGCTCGTAGGGATTCACGAGCGCTTTATTGGTGACCGGATGGTTCTTCTCTCCGGGCCGCGCGTTGGGATCGAATGACGGCACGGTGTCCATCGCCAGCACCTCACCGGTCTTTGCGCTCAGCACAATTCCGGTGATGCCGTGCTCGCACGGGAACTCTCTGTTCGCGCGAAGGAGCTGCTCGTGGAGGATGGCGTTCAGCGTGGCGTCAATGGTGAGCGTGCAATCAATTCCCGAGGTGCCTTCGCTGGCGCCGCCGAGATCGAGCGCGCCGCCCCGGGCCGTGGGCGCCCTCAGCACGATCTCCTTGCCTTCCGCGCCGCGGAGCCACGGCTCGAGCTTGCCTTCGATGCCGCCCCGTCCGATGCGCTCGGGTCCAGGCTCCGTTGGCCGCTCCGATTTGTTGGATCCGGCTTCGAGCCGCGCGCCCACGAATCCGAGGACAGAAGATACAGAAGCGCCCGCGGGATAGATTCGCTCGAAGTCCTTTTCGAGCGAGAAGGCAACCGACACGCGGTGCTTGCGCAGCGCCGCCGTCACGGCCACCTCTTCGTCCGGAGTGAGGTCCCGCGCCAACACGACGCGACGCGCGGGCTCGAGCCGCCCCGACTCCCGGTCCTTATGGAGGCGCCCGAGACGCTCGGCGAGGTCGCGGGCACGGGCCGCCACAGAACCGGAGTTCACGCCCACAGTTCCCTGCAGCACGGCCGCGAGGTCGGCCACCATCTCGGTGCGTAACATCACGCGCGCGGAGGCCTTCCAAGCTTCGTCGGGAGCGCCCTCGAGCCCCTGCTGCTTTCTGTAGCGGAAAATATTGCGTCCTTCCGCGGCCTCGAGCTCCTTACAGTCGGCCACGAGGTGCACGGTGCCGCGGTTGTCCGCGAGCACGCGCCCCGAGCGGTCGACGATGCGCCCCCGCTCGGCCGGATGGACAACCGACTTCAGCACGGCGCGGTCGACCTCGTTGTCGTAACGATCGCGACGAAGGACCTGCACCTGCACGAGGCGTCCCCACAGAACCAGGAGGAGAACCCCCAGCACCCACATGGGAAGCCGGGCGCTCGCGAAGAGACGGCCAGGGCTCACGTTCGCGCCTTGCCGGTGGTCTTCGCGGATTTGCTATTTCTGTTGTTCTTACTCTTCGCCGAATCGGTGCGAGCGGGCGCCGCCTTCGGCGCAGCCTTTCCCGCGGCCTTCTTCGCGGCCGGCGCCGGCTTCGTTGGCGGCGTCAGCTCGGCTCGAAGGGAGCTCGGGAGGGAGCCCAACAGAAGCCCATCGCCGGCGATGCTCTCTCGGCGCGCGCGCACGACGAGCGGCTGCTTCAGCGACTCGACCTCCGCCTTTGCCCGGTCGCGCACACGCGCGAGCCGGCTAATCTCGCTCTCGGTCTGCTGATTCTGGGCGGCCACGGCATTGGCCTCGGAGCGCCATGCGGCCGTCGCAAGCGCGAGCACAAGAAGGCTGCTCGCAAGCCCCAGCGTCACGATTCTCATCGACCCGACTCCTCGCGCCCTCGGGGGTTGCGCGAAACGGGGTGAAGCAGTGCCCGCAGCTTGGCGCTGCGGGCCCGCGGATTTTGTGCAATCTCAGCGTCGCCCGCCTGAAGCGGGCGCTTTGTAAGAATCTCGAAGCCCTCCTGCGCAGCGCGCCGAAAGCGCACTTTCACAATTCGGTCCTCGAGAGAATGATACGAAAGGACGGCGACGCGGCCGCCCGGGGCGAGGCGCGCGAGCGCGATCTCGAGCCCCGCTTCGAGCTCTTCCAGCTCGTGGTTCACGGCGATCCGCAGCGCCTGAAAGGTGCGCGTGGCGGGATGGATGCGCCCTGCGTCGGCCTTCGAGAAGGGCACCGCCGACTTCACAATTTGCGCCAGCTGGAGCGTGCGCGTGATGCGCTGGCGTCGACGCGCCTCGACGATCGCGCGCGCGATGCGCCGCGAGGCGCGCTCCTCGCCAAGCTCATAAATCAGATTCGCAAGCGGCTCCTCGCGCATGCGATTCACAAGGTCGGCCGCGGTCTCCTCGCCGCGCGCCGGATCCATGCGCAGATCGAGGGGCCCGTCGCGCAGGAAAGACATCCCGCGGTCGGCCTCGTCGAGCTGCATCGAGCTCACCCCAAGGTCAAACATCCACCCATCGGCCTGACGAACGCCGCGCTCATCGAGAGCCTTGCCCAGCTCGGAGAAGCGCGCGCAGCAAAGCGCCACGCGCGGATCGCCTCCAAGCCGCGCCGACGCCAGCTCGAGAGCGTGCTCGTCGCGGTCGAATCCGAAGAGGCGCCCCGAGGGGCCGAGCCTCGCGAGCGCCTGCGCCGCGTGGCCGCCCGCGCCCACCGTCGTGTCGATCACGACGGCGGCCGGTCCGATCGCAAGGAGAGTGAAGGTCTCCTCCGACATCACGGGGATGTGCGGCGCGCGGCGCACCGAATCGCTCTCGAGCCGGTCGCTCGGCGGCGGCGCGGAGGCCGGATCCTCGAAGGTCAAGGCATCCAGCTCGACCTGCGCGCGCGGGTGGAAGTCACTCATGCGCCGCCCCCGGGCTTCGACTGGGAAGCCTTCTTCGCAGCGCGCGCCATGCGGGTGAAATCGGCGACGAGCTTACGCTGGCGGTCGTTCCAGCGCTTCGTGCTCCAGACCTCGATGCGCCGGCCAGTGCCGAGAAAAGTAACGTCCGACTCGAGTCCCGCGTAAGTCCGCAGATCGGGCGACACGACGATGCGTCCCTGGGGATCGGGCGTCGACTCGAGCGCCGTGGAGTAGAAGAGGCGGCGGAAATCCTCGGGCTCCTCCTCGTCGAAGAACTCGGCGCGCCCCTCCTCGAGCACGGTGTGCAGCTCCGCAGCGAGCACTAGGAATAGGCAGTCTTCGGTGCCGAGCGTGAGCGCCAGACGGGGCGATTCGGCGCCGCTGATACGTCGCAGTTGCTCGAGGAGCGGCTTGGGTATGGCGACGCGACCCTTCGAGTCGAGGGTGTAGTCGTGCCTCCCAGTGAAAACGGTTGCCGCCATATCGCCCATCACAGCCTTGGATGCCGAGCGGAAGCTGCCTGCCCCGCACGAGGTCGCATCCCACGGTTTGGGTCATCGCCCCCTGGCGTGGACGCTTTCGCCAGGATTTGGCCGTTTTTGGGCGATTTCCCCACCGCGTGGGCGCGTTGTACGCCTGCATGACTTTCATGGCAAGAGCCGCTTCACATTTTTTTCGTGAACTCGCGGGACTCTTACAGAAGGCGATCGAGCTCCTTCAGCGCGCTCCCGAACGGAATCACCTCAAACCCGTCATCGTGATAGCTCCGCTCCTCGCCGTAGACAAGAGTTGCGGTGGCCATCGGGTAGTCCTCTTGGAATGCGCGGGGATCCTTCAGATCGGCGTCGCGCACCGAGCCAGCCGATTTCACCTCGAACGCGCGCAGCCCGCGCTCTCCCGAGAGGATGAAGTCCACTTCCAGCCCTCGACGCGTCGGCCAATTGTGCAACGCCTATCCGACGTTCCCGGAATCGTTGGCGGCGCGCAGATGCGCAATCACCCGCGTTTCGGCGGCGGCCCCGGCGATCCCATCGGGCGCGTCGAGCGGTCCACGGGGGCGAACGGCCTGATTCACGCCAGTATCGAACAAAAAGAGTTTCGGGTGAGTGACCACGTCACGCTTCGCGCGCCTGTGAGACGCCGGAAGGCGAATGGCGAGGAGAAGGTCCTCGAGAATGATGATCCACGGCTCAACGACTTCGCACTCCATGCTGCATTCGCGCGCGACCTCGGAGAGATTCAGGACGGTCGCCTGAGAAAACGACGCGGCCTCGAGGAATCGTGAGAACGACCCGAGATTGCGGGTCAGCCCCTCCTGCTGCACTTCCTCGCGGAGGTCGGTCGTCAGATGGCTCCGCAGGAAAGCCGCGGGATCGCTCGCGGTGCCTGCCTCCGGTTGGCAGCCAAATCGCAGCGCGCGACTCAAGTCAAACGCATTCCCGAGTTCACTCGCCATCAGCGGCTGAAGATCGCAGGTGCGGGGAGGACGTCTCAAAAGTGCTCCGCAAAGCGAGCTCGAGGAATCGTCGTCCAGCGCAAGGTGCCTATGCCCAGGCGTAGCCAAGGAGTTACGACGAGGACGAGGCGACGCAGCGATGGGAGACGAGGCCCGCGCGCAGCTCGGATGACTCTTGAAACGTCCTCCGGGCGCGTCCCGCGAGGAGATTCAGGCCAGAACGGCGAAGAGAGCGCGCGGTCGAGCACGTGAGCACGAATCGCAGCTTGCGCGGCTCGATCAGGCGGTGCACCCCATTCAGCAACTCCGGAGTACGCTGCACTTCATCGAGGATGACCGGCTCGCCGTGGTTCTCTGCGATAAGTGACTCGAGCCGGGATGGCGCCGCGGCGAGCCGCGGTGCGAAGTCGGTCTCGAGCAAGTCGAGGAAAAGCGCGCCTCGGGAAGCCGCGCGGCCCCAGGACGACTAGCCCGTTCCTCGGGGTCGGAAGAGGAAGAACGACCGGTCGGCGCTGGAATCTGCTAGGAGGGCGCTTCTGCCGCAGCGGAGTCGCTCGGCTCGGTCTCGGCGAGGAAATCGTGGGGCACCGCGGCTTCGCCTTCTCCGTCCGGCGCGGCGGCGGCTTCGCTCTCCAACGCCGGTGCTGGTTCGGCAGTGCTGTCCGAGGTGGCGGGCGCCTCCGGCGGCGCGGCCGACAGGTCGCCCCCTTCGAAGAGCGCCATGAGCTGCCCGCGAAGCACCTCGAGTCGCTCCTTCGGGAGGTCGCTCACTTCCACGTCCATCGTGTTGCGATGGCGCGGGTAGGCGACGACGAGGAAATCGCGCGCCCCTTGGCTCTGGGTGCGCACGAGGCGGAGCTTGCGGTGACGCAACAAAAGCAGCGCCACGAGATACTGAAGATCGCGCAGGTGGGGCGCGGCGCTTTCGACGAGCTGCTTGAAGACCTCCACGAGCGCCGCGAGATCGAGCTTCGCCTTCTTCGGGGCCGCCTGGTAGCGCGTGCGCCACAAAAGCTCGACCGGCGTCTTCTCGCGCCGCGTGTGGCAGAGGCCGCAGCGGTCCATTCGATGGATCCCCTGCTCCGAGGTCGCGAGCGAGGAGAAGACATACGCGCCGTCCTCGAACGCGTGCCCGCAGCCGTTGCACTGCGCGCTTCGCTTGGCCACTTTCCAGGAGGCGGCGGGCGCGGCCGCCGGAAGCTCCGGCGAAGCCTTCGACGAATCGGTTTTTGTGAACCCGGCGGGAGCAGCTTTTTTCACCACGGTGCGATCAGCCTACCGATCTGTGGGCTTTGTCTCGAGGGGCGTCGTCGGCGCCGAGGCCGTCTTGCGCGGGGCGATCGGCTGGTTCTGCTCGAGCCAGCGGCGCCATTGCGAGGGCTCGGGGGCGAGGTCGGCTCCCGACGAGCCGTCGCGGAGAGCGCTGTGGGCCGCGACGATGGCCGACGGATCGCCCGCGCGCTTGGCGCGCTCGAGGAAGTCGACCAGTGGAGTTAACAATTCGAACTCGCGCCGACGGCCGACGGCCTTCGCGGCTTCGCAAGCGACAAGCCAGTTGGGGTCAGCGAGGAGTGCCACCATCGGCTCAGCGTGCAGCCACGGCTTGGGGGTCGCGGCCGACCACTGCGGGACCGACTTTCCAAGCACGACAGCCGCCTCGCGTCGAACGCGCCAGTCGTCGTCATGGAGGAGCTGAGCCACGCGCTCCTCGAAAGCGATGGCGCGAGGAGTTGAGGCGGCCAGGACCCGCAGCGCTGCGCGCCGAAGCTTCGGATCGGCCTCGTCGAGGGCAGCGCCCACCGGCTCCTTCACGTCCGCGTCGGGCATGCGCCCGAGCACGTCGAGGGCGAGCGCCACGCGCGGGCCGCCGCCCGAAGCCTCGCGAATGCACTGGGCTGCCCCCGCCATGCCGAGCTGGAGCAGCGCGCCGAAGCAACGTGCGTGCTGGGTCCGCGCCCGTTCGCGTCCGATCGAATCGTCGCGGGCGTCGGCGGCTCGCGCCCTTTCCTCCTCCTCGAGCACGCGCTCGACGAGGCGCGTTGCCAGGGTGCGAAGGCGCTCCGGCTGCTCGAGTGCCGCCGGGCGCTCGAGCTCCCAACGGGCGGGATCTTCCGCGATGAGCTTCACCCACCGCTCCACCGTTGAGTCGCCGCCGGCCATAAGAGGCAGCGTGCTTGAGCAGGCGGCGAGCAGCGGGAGCGAGGAAGCGAGAAGGCGGCGCAAGGAGGCGGATGCTACAGCCCGGCACGCCTCGGTTCGACGCGACGACTGCGCCGCGCCCCGCCCTATTTCGCGCTCGCAGGCGGGAAGTGCAGGTCGAGTTCCGTCGAGCCAGCGGGGCCAATCTCAAGAATCAGCGGCTTCACCGCGGGATCGGAGCCGGTGTACGAAGTGGTCGTGCCATCGGGATTCGTCGTTGTGATATTCACGATCGGGGCCACTCGGTATTTGCCCGGCGAGAGATCAGACATCTCGAACTGCCCCGTTTCGGGATCGATGGAGCAAAGGCGCGATCGGTCGACGAGCTGATATTCCGTGCGCGACCAGACAAGCTCCTTCCACCCGCCGCGCTCGCCGCTCGCGCGCAGGGCACGACCGCGGCGTCGCAGCCCATCTTCGAGTTCGATCGTGACGGTCGGCGGGTCGGCGCCGCGGCGGACCTCGATGGGAGCCGACGTCCCATCACAATAACCCTGGGCCGACACAAAGACGGTGAGCATCCCAAGACCAACTTCGGGAAATGTGAACCTGCCGTCGCGATCGGCGGTCGCATTGAGATGAAGTGTGTTCTCTTCCGAGGCGCGTGTAAATCCGGTGACGCGGGCGCCCGTAACGGGCGCGCCCGTTCTCTTGGAAACCACTTTTCCGACGACGGGCCCCAGCGTCTCGATGTCGAACTCTACCTGGGAGGTCTCCCCTTCGCGCACGCGCACGGAGCGGCTCGCCAGCTGATCCCACGCTCCGAGCTTCTCGGCGAAGATCGTGACCCAGCGGTCGCCGCTCGAGAGCGGGCCCAGCGTGAATCGGCCCTGCGCGTCGGTTTGAACCGAGCCCCCGTCGCCCACGAGGATCTGTATGGATGCGCCAGGCAGCGGCCGGCCATTCTTGCGCACAAGGCCTGCGATGGCTCCGCCGCCCGCAGCTTGCGGCGGAGCCGGCTTCGGAATCGTGAGAGTCACCGATGCAGTCTGCCCATCGCTGATCTCGAATCGAGCCGAGGCGAGTCCTGGCGCCCCATCAAGCAGATCCTCAAGCGCCGACCCCGCATTCTGGCCCGGCGCCGCGCCGGAGATCTGTATGGAGTAGCTTCCAGGGGCAAGGTGCGTGCAGCGGAAGCGTCCGGTGCGATCACTCAGAAGCGCCCTCGGAGCCGCGACGGTGCGGCGCCTCGGAGTAATGATCACTTTGCGAACCTCCCCTGGAACGATCCCGACAATCTCGCCCTCGACGGAGCCGCCTTTCGTAAGGATCATTTGTACTGGCCCCTGCGCAGGGAGAGGCACGTCGATGGCCGATGGCGCAAACTCGGGGTGCGAGGCCAGCACCATGGCCGACGACCCCGTGGCCGTGACGCGCGCGCGTCCGCGAAGATCACTTCTCGCCGAGCCGCTCGAGAGGCGCCCAGATCGGGAGAAGGCTTGGTTCGAGAACGCGAGCACGGTCGCCCCCTCCAGCGGCGCGCCAGAGCCATCCGAAACGGTCACTTCGACAGGCAACGCGCGCGCCAAGATCACAGAAATCGGCTCTGGACGGACTTCCGGCTCGATCTTCGCTGCGACGAGGGCGGGTACAAATCCTTCGGCCTGGACGAGCAGAGAAGCCGTGCCCGGCCGAAGACCCGAGAGCTCGAAGCTGCCGGGGGCCGCTGCGGTGCACGCGACGGGCCGACGGTGAAGCAGCCCAGGGAGCAGTGTGAGCAACGGCTCCGCGGCGGACAGGAGCTCGATCTGTGCATTGACCGGTGTCCCCTCCGCATCGGCGACGCGCACTCGAAGCACCTGCGGCGCGTGAAGAGTGATCTTCAGATCTTCTCCATCAACACCAAGCTCCACCGCCGCGCGCCACTCCTCGCCGGGCAGGCGCCACGCCACCGGAAGGTTGCGCTGAGGCAGCCCGTCGAGCCGGAAGGTCCCATCGGAGCCGGTGCGCGTTCGTGCCACGCTGACTGCGAAGGGAAGCCCCGAAGGGAGCGGCTCCAACGCCACCAGCTCGACGCCCTCCACCGGGCGCCCACGCTCATCGACGGCGCGGCCGAGGAGCTCGGCTCCGCGCTCCAGCACGACGTCACCCACGGAAAGTTCACTTTCCCGCTGGACAGGAATCGGCCCCAGAAGGGTGAGCGGCCGATGGGGAAGCTTCGCTTCGAGAGTCCACGGTCCTTCCGGCAGGCTGCTGATCACAAATGTGCCGTCGGCGGCAGAAGCAGTCTCGAGGCGCGGCAGACGCGCGAGGAGCGGCCCAAGCCACGCAGGCGCGTCGACGAATCGGGCCCGCGGCGAGTTCGGCTCCAGAAGTCCGACGCTGTCGGGCTCGAGCGAGGCGAGGCCGCCGCGCACGAGCGAGTGAGGAAGTCCACTGATCCGAACGCGCACCCCCGCGAGCGGCTGGCGATCGCCGTCGACGACGCGGCCGCGGATCGTTCGAGGCGGCGGGATCACGAAATCGCCGAGGTCGATATCACTGTTCGGGGAGGGCGAGTGCTCCAGCATCTGCAGCAGCCCGGGGCCGGATGCGGGGCGGATCTGTATGAGATGCAGCTCCCGCGGATCGACGCTCGAAAGTGTGAACTTCCCGGCCGCGTCGGTGGTTGCCGTCTCCGCGGCCACCTGCTCGAGCCACGGAGCGCTCGGCTCAAGAAGTGAGGCGGCGTCGGCCGCGAGTACGTCTACGAGCAGCCCTATCAGCTCGACGCGCACGCCTCCAACGGGCCGTCCATCGGATTCAACAACGCGGCCGTGGGCACGCGCCATGGCGGCGGCGAAGCGTGGCGGAAGGTCACTTTTCGCGGGCGCCTCCGAGCGCACCGCGCCGAGCGGTGCCGTGGCAGGAGCCTCGCCATTTTGTTGGGTTGCCGTGGCGACGGGCGGGAGCCGCTCTCGGCCACCCCCGTCGGTCGGTGCCATGGCGGAACGATCGAGCCGCCAGAGCGCCCAGATTCCCAATGAAACCAATAAAAGAGATGCGACGGCAATCTGGATCTTCGACATGGCGAGGGCACCCGTGGCAATCGGAAATACAACAGCTCCCGACCCAAGCCCCGTGAGCGGTGCGAGCGCCGCGCACCAGGCAGCGCGGTCACCTCCGTACTGACGGTCGAGCCGCGCGCGCACGAGCGCGAGCCCTCGCTTGATCTGCGTCCGCACCGTCTCGAGCGGGAGCTGGAGGCGGCTTGCAATGTCGCGCGGCTCGAGGTCCTCGAGAAAGCGCAGCACGAGGGCCGTCCGGTACGGCTCGGGGAGCTCGACGGTGGCGACGACGGCAGCGCGGCGGGCGTCCTCGCGAGCGAGGATCTCCGCCGTACTCGGAGCCGACTCAGGCGGCGTCGCGCCGCCCTCGCGGGCGGAGCGTCGCCGATCGGTGCGCCGCGATTGAGACGCGACGCGCCGAACGACACCGGCGAGCCAGCCGCGCACGGAACCGATCGAATCCGGGGCACGCCGCAGAGCGACGAGCCACGCCTCCTGCGCGACGTCGTCGGCGAGATGCGGATCGGAAACGAGCGCCCGCGCGAGCGCACGAACGTAGTGCTCCTGCGCGAGGAGTTGCTCCAGCGGAACAGGGATGGGAGCCATGGAAAACATCCACGGGTGGCCGGCCACGAGCCGGCTGGTTCAAGAATTCTCGCACGCGGGGCGGTCGGCCGCGCGTGCCGGCTCGGTACTCTCTCGCGCCCCATGGCGCCCGTTTCGCTGGTGCGCGTCGATGGTCTATTCGGGCGGCTTGCGTTCCTGCGCGCTGCCGCGGAGCTTCGGCGCGAACCTCACTTTACGCCCGACCTCTCGATCGACTTTCTGCACACGACGTCGCGGAAGAACCCATTCTTCCGCTCGGCGGAAATTGAGTGGATTCTCGCGAAGCGAGCCGGGCGCGTGGTGGGCCGCGCCGCAGCGATCGTCGATCGGCGCTCGAATGAGCTCCATCGCGAGAAGGTCGTCTGCTTTGGATATTTTGAGATCGCCGACGGCGACCGCGAGGCGACGGCGGCGCTCCTCGACGCCGCAGCGGCGTTCGGGCGCGCGCGCGGGATGGAGCGCCTGCGTGGGCCGGTGGATCTCAGCACCAATTATCGGATCGGGCTGCTGGTGGAAGGATTCGAGCGGCCGCCGACGATGATGATGCCGTGGAACCCGCCCGGGCACGCGGAGCTGTTGGATTCGGCCGGGCTACGAAAAGTGAAGGACGTGGTGGCGATGGAGGTCAACGATCAGGTGATCCAAACGGATCGCTACGAGCGGCTCGCGCGGCGAGCGCTGGAGCGCGGCGGGTATGCGCTGCGGTCGATCGACATGAAGCGATTCCCCGAGGAGCTGCGCATCTTTCAGCGCGTGTACAACGAAGCGTGGAAAGAGAATTGGGGATTTGTGCCCCTTGACTATGACGAGCTTTTATATGTGGCGAGGGGGCTGAAGGGCGTCTTGCGTCCAGAATTCTGCGTCGTGGCGGAGAAGCAGGGCGAGGTGGCGGCCTTCTCGCTGGTGGTTCCCGACGTGGCGATCGCGATTCGTGAGATCGGCGGAAAGCTGCTGCCGTTTGGATTCTTGAGGCTGCTGCGGCGCCTGAAGACGATCGACCGATTCCGCGTGCTGACGCTCGGCGTGCTGGAAGGACACCGCTCGACAGGCCTCGACGCGGCGATGTACATGGAGGTCACCCGCCGCGGCTTCGCCGCCGGTATCCGATCCGCCGAGTTCGGCTGGATGCTGGAGGACAATGAAGCGATTCTGAAGCCGCTGCGCGCCTGCGGCGCCACCGTGACGAAGCGCTACAGAATCTACGAGCGAGAGTTGTGATAATTCCTTGGCGCGCCGCAAGCAGCCATCAAGGCTAGCGGCTCGAAAGCTCAAGCGTATTTGTCTTGGCCGCTAGAACCTCGATCTCCGCTTGCGCGATCACATTCTCGTGAAAGCCCGAACCTAGCGCGGGCACGATATTCACAAGAGTAACCGCGTATCGCCCCTGTACGATGCGCTGAGTGGCCATCGCCCCAGAGCCCGAAGCCAGGTCTGCTTCGGGAACATGCAAGAGGATCAACGCGGGCGGATCGGCGTCCTTGCGATGAAGGCGAATCTGAAGAGTGCTCTCCTTCGTTACCGATGCGCGCCACCGAATGTCCACTTTTCCCGTCTTGGGGACCACGATCTGACACTCGCTCTGGAGCGGCTCCACGTTCGATATGAGAGGGGCTCCGGCATAATTCACGTGTATGAGCCCACGGCCTGGCCCAACTCCGACGAAGACGAGATGCTCGCCTCGCCGTGAGGCTGGGATCGCGGGCGATCCTTCGAGCATGAGTACTGCGCTATCGGACTTGACGGGGGTGCCATCTTCCTCGACAAGTTTCAGCACAATCTCGCGCCCCTTGTGAAGTGTGATTCTCACTTCTTCAGAGCGGGCAGCATCCAACGGGACATGCGCCAGCGCTCCCGCGTACCCGTCCTTCCGGACGAGCAGCTTCGCCTCGGTCCCAAAGAACGGCCCCAAGGAAAATCGCCCCTTCAGGTCGGCGGTGAACCAAAGAGATTCATGATCTTCCTGCGACCGCTTCGCTCTCACTTGTGCGCGCGGGATCGGATCGCCCCGCTCATCGAGGACAACTCCCCGAAGAGTTACGGATCTCCCCTCAACGCGGAGCCTCTCCGACTTTCTCTCCTCGACGCGCAAAGTCACCTCGCCTCGTGCCACCGGCTCCCCCATGGCTGTCCACAACTCAAGTTCGATGAGGAGCCCCGGCTGAAGTCCATTGAAGATCACTTCTCGTGCCACAGCAACCGGCGTATCGACCCAGCAGCCGCCCTCCAACAACGCGGATGTTCCCTGCAGCGCGGCGCCGGCCCGGACCTCGGCATCGTCATGGCGAGTTGCGCCCCCTTCGAAAAGCGGCGCCTTTGCGGAGAGCCGAAGCCTCAAATCGTTGAGCGGCGAATCGGTGGCCGATTCGACCATCACCTTGAACACCGTCGAAGCGTCGAGCACCGCTCGAATGGGGCCGCTCACCGCGTTCGCGATCGAAAGGCGCGCTCGCCGATAGCCGACCGCTCCGACGATCGCTTCGCCGGACGCTGCACTGCAGGTGATTCGAGCGAGCCCGTTCGCGTCCGTAGGACCCCCCAGCTCGCGGTCGATGCGTACAAATGCGCCGGGGATGGCCGCGCCCGCTCGGTCGAGGACCTCGACCTCGATCTGGCGCATTGCCGGGACGAGGATGTCCCCGAGATTCACAATTCCTTTCACCTCGACTTCGCGATCGAGGAGGACTTTCTTTGCTGACCGATCTGCGCTGACCTGCAATGAATACGTAGCATTCGGCGGCGCGGAGCCTGCACCCGCCGGAGCGCTGAGCTTGGGGACACAGAATTGAAAGGTCCCGTCCTCCGAGGAGGACCCAGAGAGCGTTCGACCGCCAGGTCCGCGAATATCGATTTGTAATGTATCACGGACGGGTCGCCCTGTCCCCTCCTCGACGAGACGCCCCGCAAGCACCGGCAAGCGCTCCAACGCGAGCCGCATTCCCTCCTGCGGGCGCTCCACATGAGTCGACCGCGTTTCTCCGTCCAAGCCGGCGAACGTGTAGCAATGGGGAATCTGCAGAAGGCCCGAACAATTCTCGGGAAGATCGAGGAACTCAAAAAAGCCTTCAGGTGTCGTTGCTGTTTCGAGCGGACGGCGCCCTCCGACCCAAGTGCCCGCCGCGACAAGCACCTGGGAGGGAATGAGCTCCAGCTCCGGCAGCGCACGGTTGGGCACGAACCCGATTCGAATCGGCTCCCCGGGTGCCGCGCCATCCACCGTCAGAACTCCGGAGAGATGGGCACCGCGAGGGAGCCTCAGAGTGCGCGCGGCTTGCCCTCCGTCCCCTTCCAGGGGCAGCTCCGCCCATGCCGCTTGCGACGGCGTGGCGTTGGGTCGTTCGACCAAGATCAGTGCAGTTGGAGGCACCGACGCGAATGCCACTTCTCCAAGGCCATCACAATTCTGCTTCTCGAGAAATTGGATGCCATCGTACAGAATCACGCGCGCTCCGAGGGCGGGCGCCCCTCCCGCCAAGAGAACCCGAAGCCGTGCTCGGTCGGCCGTCGCCGTGGAGTCCGAGTTCGAAACGCTGGACCGCGCGTGATCCGCGGAAACCGAGGACGGCATGGGCGCGCCGCGAGACGCCGCAGACTCCCGAGACGTCGGTGCGCGCCTCGGATCCCGCAACCCCTCCTCCTCCGCTCCCTGGGCCGTGAGATGCCACAGAAGCGCCCCACCTGCCGCGACGGCGGCGAATGCAACTCCAATCCAGCGGCGATTCCTCATCGCGGAAGATTGTCGAGGGCCTGTCCTCCGGAGTCCATAAGCCGCCCGCGAGACGCCTCGGCGCGACGGCGCAGGTCAAAGATGTGCGCTTCCGTCGGGCGGCCGACTGGCGGTGCCTCGGATTCATCTCCCCATCGGTGGCGCGAGAGCGCGAGCACACTCTTCGTGGTGCGCCCAGGGCAAGGAGCCTCGCCGCAGGCGTAGCCAAGGAGTTCGGTCGAGGACGAGGCGACGCAGCGATGGACCACGAGGCCCGCGCGCAGCTCGGAGGACTTTCAAACGCCCTCAGGGGCATCCCGAATGAACGTGATCCAACAGATCGGAGGAGGCACCCTCCGGCCGAATCTCAATAAATCGCCAGTAGCTGGTCGGTCACTTCGCTCGCCGACGGTACGGCCTTCGGCGCGCGAGAGAGGTCGTTGCGCAAGCGCGCGTCGTCGAGGAGTCGGCGCAGGCAGCGCGTCAGATCGTCGACGTTGCCCGGTTCATACAAAAGCCCCGTCACGCCGTCCTCGACCGCGTCCGCCATGGGGCCTAGGCGCGAGCAGATGACCGGGACGCCCGCGAGGAACCCCTCGCGAATCGTCATGCAGTAGCTTTCATACCAAAGGGACGGGACCACCAGCACATCGAGAGCGCCGAGGATCTTCGGCAGATCCTCGTTCTTATAACGTCCGCAGAATTCGACGGGATGGCTTCGCTTCACGCGCGACTTGAGCTGCTCCTCATAATTGCGGATGTCATGCCACGGGAACGCCTCCCCATGGATGCGCAGCACGCACGCCTCTGCCGGCAGCCGATTCACTGCGTCGATCAACGTGTGAACTCCCTTGCTCGGGATCACACTTCCAATAAACCCCACTCGGAACTTCGACGATGGCGTCCGCTTCAGCCCTTCGTACGGCGCCGGATCGAGCCCAGGAGCAACGGCATGGATCTTCTTCTCCGGAATGCCCCATTCGCGGATGTACATGCGCCGGTGGTACTCGCTCGGAGTCACCAAGAAATCCGCGAGCTCAAGCGATCGGCGAATTCTGCGGTCGTAATCCTCGAGCGCCGCAAGCCCGCGCGCTTCGTCCGGGAAATGTTGCGGCCAGAGAGCGCCGAGGCAGGGCACGCAGCGCCGTCGGTCGATCGTGGTGCACAATTCGAGGTCGCGCGTGATGCGTTGCCCGCGCGGGCAGCCCATCCAGAAATCGTGGAGCGTGATGCCAACGCGCACTCCGCGGCGCTTCGCCTCCTCCAGCACCGTGCTCGAGAGGCAGGTGAGTCCGTGCGCGTGCACCACGTCGGGCCGTTCTTTCTCGAGAATCTCACAGAAGGAGCGATCGATCGACGGATTCGTGAGGATGCGCTCGAATCCGTCGTCGAAGTCGCTCCAGCGATAATTAACACCATACAGGCGCGTTCCCTCAAACTCGGCCGTCCGAATCGCGAACTCCGGCGCGGTCGGATCGCTCGAGTCGCTTCGGAAAACGACCGGCTCATGACCGCGCTTGCGCAGCTCGCGTGACACAAGCGCCATGTGCATTTGCACGCCACCCACGCTCTCCGGCAGCGTGAACGGATTCACAAAAAGCACTTTCTTGCCGCTGCGCGGCAACGCCGCCACAGCGGCCCCCAACCGCGCAGCGTGCGCGCGCACGCGGTCCACCTGCTGCCGGCGCTCGTGGGCCTCCAGCACGCGCTCGAAGTAGGTCTCCGTCTCTACCGCCATCTCGGCGTCGGTGCGGACCTTCGGAACGGAAAGGCACAATTCGTGATACGCGTCTTCGTCGGTCGCGTAGGTGCGGATCGCACGCGCGAGCGCCTCGTCGTCGTCGCGGCCGAAGACCACACCGCCTCCGCGCGACAGCGACTCCCGCATCCCGCCGAGGTCCGTCGCCAGCACCGGCACCCCCGCGCGGAACGCTTCGAGAATGGTGACCGGCGCATTCTCGAACCAGAGCGAGGGCACTACCAGCAGCTCGAGCCCCGCCAGCACCTCAGGCCCGCGCTCCGCGGGGAATCCACCCATCCAGCGCACGCGCGGATTCGTGCAAATCTGCTTCATGCGCTCGACGAATTGTGGAAACCAGTCCAGCGCGCCGTGGATCTGTATCTCGTTGGGCAGATCGGTCAGCCGATTGGCCGCGCGAATCAGCACCTCAAGCCCTTTGTAATCCGCCACGGTGCCGACGTATGCGATACGCAGCGGTTCCCCTTCCGCGCGCGCGCGGTGCGGGAACGGCGGCACCATCGGAAGCCCGTGCTCC
Source organism: Planctomycetota bacterium (assembly GCA_016792805.1). Lineage (GTDB taxonomy): Bacteria > Planctomycetota > UBA1135 > UBA1135 > JACQFD01 > JAEUHX01. Next base: position 121,238 of record JAEUHX010000042.1, on the reverse strand, counting down.
ACCACCGCGATGCGGTGAGGCTCCACAATTCCTGCGCGAATCATCCGCTCCCGCAGGAACCGCGACGGCGAAAGAAACAGATCGACATGGCGCGCGCGGTCGATGATCGTCGCGGCACGCCGCTCCATGGCGAGCGGAAGGGCGAGCGCACGGTCGTCGCGCCCGTAGCGCTGCGGCACGAGCGGCACCTTGTGCGCGCACTCGGCGCACAGATCGGGGCGCGGACCCTTCTCGCAGATCTGTAGATTCTCCAGCAGGAACGTTCCGCGGTGGCACGCCAAATAATACTCATGCAGCGTTGCCACCATCGGCTTCCCGACGTCCGCCACCGCGCGCACGATGTCGAACCCAAAAAACATCGTGTGCTGGAAATGCACTAGATCGGGATTCACCTCCCGGACCACCCGCGCAGCGACCCGGTTCATCTCCGGATTTGCATACGTCCGCTCGAAGTCGTCGATCCCATGCGCCCAGGCGACCTCGATCACCGGAATCCCGGCGTAGTCGCGGCGCGCCAGCGAGTATTGCGGCCGGTCTCCCGTGTGCTCGCACGCGAGAACTGTGATGTCATGTCCCCGCGCCTTGAGTGCGCGGGCGAGCTGATCGGTGTGGATCTCCGTCCCTGCGCGGTGGCGCGGCAGAAACTGATGGACGACGGCGAGGATTTTCACGAATGTCGGTGGTTCGAATCGGCGATCTTGCGGGTGAGCTCATCGACTCGCTTCTCGAGCCGTTCGCGCTCCGCCTGCAGGAATTCAATCATCTTCACCCGATTCTCGCGGTCCTCGACGACATTGCGCGAGAACTGCGCCAGCGACTCATAACGGAGGGCGTGCCGCAGCCGGCTCTCCGACCGCTGAAACTCAAAAATGAGATGCGCGCGGTCGTCGAAGGCCGACTGCGCCGACGGCTTTCCCTCCTTCACGACCTCTTCATACAATTTCTCGAGCTGCTCCGCATTCTCTGCGAGAGTCGAAGGCACCGCCGTCGGATCCATCTTGGCGAGAGCCGACGGCCGCTCCACAAGATCATCGAGAATCGCCGCCAAGGCGTCGCGGTCGCCGCGCGGGAATCGGCGCGCGCCCTCGCCGACGCGGTCGCCGAGAGCGCCGAAGTCGGAGACCACGAGCGGATGTCCGAGCGCCAGCGCCTCGTCGAGGGCGAATGAGTACGATTCGGCCGCGAGGCTCGGCAGCACGACCACATCAAACTCCGCATGGGAGAGTTCGTGGGCGCGGAACTGCCCGTGGAAGCTCACACGAATCCCCTCCGCGAGCTGCTTCAGCTTCTCGCCATAGCCCTCGTCAGGCGTGCCGCCCCACAAGTGAACTTCCATACGCTCCTTGTGGCGCGCGCGGTGCACCGCCTCCAACAGCACATGGACGCCTTTTGTATGATAGAGCGCTCCCCAATGGCCGATACGAAGCAGCCCGTCGGACATCGGACGCCGACGCCGCTGCGCCTTCGGCAATTGTGCAATTGAGCCGTTTGCCATCACGGCGAAATCAGCCGGGTCCATCTCAAGGGCGGCTGCGATCCGATCGCCGTGGGAGCGCGTCGGCACAATTCGCCGCTTCGCGCAGCGCAGCTCATTGCGCACGTCGTCGAGGAAGAGCTTCGCCGCCTCGCGCAGCTCGCCGCGTCCCGTCCACGGCCGGGCGCCGCCGACGCACGCCGCGCAGGCGCCGGGCTCCAGCAGCCGCGTACAAAAAGCCTCGCCCTCGAGCAGCCGGTCGAGCCGCAGGCATGTGGTCCACAGATCATGGAGCGTTACCACCGCCGGAATCCTCCGCCGCCGCGCGATCTCCACCAAATCCCGCGAGAGCCGCATCCAATGGTGCACATGCACTAAATCCGGCTTCACTTTTGTAAGAATGCGGTCGAAGAGCGCCGCCGCCGGCGGACAGAACGACTTGTCCCACCGATCATGGAACGGATCGCTGCGGTGGATCTTCGTGACCGAGACTCCTTCGATGCGCTCTTCGCTGATGCGGTCGGTGTGAAACCACTGCAGCGAGCCCGCCGCGACGGAGATCGCGTGCCCGCGTTTTTGTAGCGTCTCCGCCAAGCGCCGAACATACAGCTCGGTGCCGCCGCCGCATTCCGGCGGGTAGCCGTGGACCGCGAAGAGGATCTTCACCGAGGGCGGGGCGAGAGGGCGTGGAGGATAAGGTTGGGGAGCTCCCGCGCGTCCTCGTCGACCGACCGCACGGGGATCGGCTTCGCGACGCACGCGTCGAGCAGCGCGCGATCCTCGAGGAAGCGCGCCAGCCAGCGAGCGAGGTCGTCGGAATCGGCGGGGCGGAAACGGTAGCCGCCGGCCCCCTCCTCGACCAACTCCGCCATCCCACCGAGTTCGGAAACCAGCAGCGGCACTCGGGCCGCCAGCGCTTCGAGGATCGCGAGCGGCGAGTTCTCCCACCAGATCGACGGCACGACAAGCAGATCGGTCTGCCGAAGCTTCGCTGGCAGCGCGGCGCGTCCGAACTCGGGCTCGACGGTGGCGCCACACGCGCGCGCCAGCCGTCCAATCTCCTCGCCGTAGACGGGGTCGCGTTGGGCGCCGCGAATCGTGAGCGTGCCGCGTCGGCGCGCCGCAACGGGGAGCTTTCCCCAGGCCTCCAAGAGCAGATGCGGCGCTTTCGAGCGCATCACCGAGCCGTGGAAGGCCACGCGAATCTGCGGCGACGGCGTGCGCTCGAGCCCCCGCAGGTCGGCGGCGTCGATGCCAAGTCGCGACACCGCGAGCCGCTCCTTGGGGATCCCGAATCGCGCCATCTCGGTCGCGAGGAATCGCGACGGCGCGAGGAAGAGATCGACGTGGGGAACGAGCTCGCGCCGCAGGAACTGCGGGCGCTCCACCAGGAGCTCCTCCAGCCGGCGCAGCTCGGCGGCGGGCGCCTTGGGGACCGCTGTGCTCCGCCGGCGCATGCGACGCAGGGTCGATTTCGCCACGGTCGTCAGATCAATCCCAACGGTCGATTTGAGCCCGCGCAGCAGGCGCGCCGCCGACGAGGCCCCCTTCGGCTGGCGCCACGGCATGCGCGTCACGCACTCGGCGCATTTGCGAGGTTCGATGGTCTCACAAATCGTGAGGTCGGGGTGGAACCGCTGACCCCAGCGCGGACAGGTGAACCAATAATCGTGGAGCGTCATGCCGACCGGGATGCCCGCGGCCTTTGCAATCTTCAGCAGCGTGGCGCTGAGGTCGGCCACGTGCATCGCATGCACGAGATCGGGCTTGGCCTCCCGCAGGAACTCCGCGAACGCCGGCTCCACGGCGGGGCGGTCGTAGGTGGCGCGGAAATCCTCAAGAAAAAGATTGTTGGTAACCCAGCAAATATGGACGCCGTGGCGCGTCTCGCGGCGGACCGAGAGGTCCTCGCGGTCGACATTCTTCAATGCCGTGAAGACAAAAACCTCATGCCCCGCGCGCACGAGCGCCCGCGCGTAGCCCTCGGCGTAGAGCTCGGTGCCGCCGAGGCGGCCCGGCGGATAAGCATGAACGAGGAGTGCAATTCTCAACCTGGCTTCTCCTCCGCGCCGCCGCGCCAGCGGGCGAGGGCGGCGCCGTCGAGCTGCCGGCCGCGCAGGCCGTCCCAGAGGCCGCGCGCTTTCGCAGCGACAGCCCCCGGATCGCCACCGCGCAGCGCCGCCGCCGCCCACACAATTGGGAGCGCCAGCACGTCGAAAATCATAAAAGCGAGCCAGCGCAGGGCGCTTCCGTGGCGGCGGAGAAATCGGACGCTGTTGAGGGCGTTTGCATATTTGCGGCCTCGCGAGTAGCCGCCGCCGGTGGCCGAAGACGGCGCGTGGAAGACTTTCGACGCCGGCACGGCGCGCAGCCGCGCGCCCGCGGCGCGCGCGCGAACGCCGAAATCCACATCTTCCATGTATGCAAAGTAACTTTCGTCGAAGCCGCGAAGCCCGCGGAAGAGCTCCGCCCGCACGAGGAGCGCGCACCCCGGCAAATAGTCACAATCGATCGGGGCCGATCCGAGTTCCGACGCGGGACGGCCGAAGCTGCCGAGCTCCGAGACGTTCTCGCGAAAGCGAAGGCGCCCGCCGAGGCACCAGACGCGCGCCGGGTCGCTGGCGAAAAGCACAAGCGAGCCGACGGCGCCGATGGTCGCGTCGCGTTCGAGCTCCCGGACGAGCGGCGCCAAAAAGTGAGGATCGACCCAGGCGTCATTATTGAGGAAGAAGAGCGCCTCCGCTCCGCGCTCGAGCGCCCGCGCAGCGCCCGCATTGCAACCTCCACAAAAACCGCGGTTCTCAGAGAGCGCCAGCAGTTCGACCTCTGGGAACTCCCGGGCAATCGCCGCGGGCGAGCCGTCGGTCGAGCCGTTGTCGACAACCACGACGGCGACGGCGCTGCGCGAATCCCGTAGCGAGCGCAGGCATCGCCGAGTCGACTCGAGGTCGTTCCAGTTCAGCACGACCGCGAAAACCCTCACGGCGCGGTCCTGAGCGTGCGCTGAGTCGGCTCCATGCGGGGCACTTGTCTTCGGAGGGCTTCGGTCAACGGCAGGCAGGGTTAGCCTCCGAGGGTAGCAGCCTCAGCGGAACGATTCTCCCGGTGGTAAGAAGAACCTTTGGCACCCCTGCCGAGCGCTCCAAGGCTCCGCTCGACGACGTCCATGCGCGCGCCGGAATCTCCCCTTGCCGAAGAACGGGAAAGGAGGTCCGATGACTCGGCCATTCGGCGCACTGTTCGCGCTCGCCGCCATCCCGCGGCATTCCCCGTTCCTTTGCCGCTCGGAGTCCGCTGCTCGGTGCCAGAAGGCACTCGCAACGGGTGTCCAGGAGTCCCCGATGCGCTACGAGCGCTCCCCCGCTTGGCTCTCTCTGCTTCTGTTCGGACTCGGCACCTCGCCGACCCTGGCGCAGACGACGACACGGACGCTGGCGCCCCAGAGCGCCCAGTTCGAGGGATTCAATGCCGCGCTCGCGCCCGTGGGAGATTACAATTCCGACGGAGTCCCTGATCTCATCGCGAGCCGTTATCAATTTCTCATCGGCGGCGGTGCCGCAGAGATCTTCTCGGGGAGCAACGGCACGCGGCTTTTCAGCACGGCAACCGCGGGTCCGCTGCCTCCAGGGACTCCCTCCATTGTGATCTTCTTGGCCGGCGCATCGGCTGCGGGCCTTGGAGATGTGAATTCGGACGGTATCGATGATTTCATCGTCGGCGCACCCGAGGTACATCCGGACTTTCCCGATCCGGGCTATGCCATTGTGTTCGCCGGTGGCACGGGCGCGGCGCTGAAGGTCGTAGGCGGCACCGGCTTCGGAAACTCACAGAATCGCTTCGGCATGGGCGCGTCTGGCCCTGGCGACATCAATTTTGACGGCGTGCCCGACTACCTCGTGCTCGCCACGAATCCCTACAATGTTTTCGCGTTCTCGGGAGCAAATGGACAGCTCCTGCATACGTTCCAACAGTTTCCAGGTGCCACGCAGTTCGGTGCGGCGATGGCGTCCGTCGGAGACCTGAGCGGCGACGGCGCCACCGAGATCGTCTTCGGCGCTCCAGGCACGGCGATCGTCGGCTTAGGCGCTTCGGCGGGCGCTGCGTCGGTCAGCAGCGGCTCCGATGGCGCTGTGCTGCGCGTGATCCTCGGAACGACCGTTGGGGCACGGCTTGGCGCGTCGGCGGCTGCCCTTGGCGACGTGTCGGGAGACGGAATCCCCGATTTCGCGCTGGGAGCGCCCTCTGCGGGGACTGGATCTGTGAAGATTCACTCCGGTGCCGGAGCAGCTCTGCTGCATTCGCTGCCGGGCGCCGCTGTCGGTAGCAGCTTCGGCGCGTCGATGGCGGGCGTTGGCGATCTCGATGGCGACGGAAGCGGAGACCTCCTCGTGGGCGCGCCGACGGAGCCGGGAATCGGTGGCGGCATCGGTGTACTCCGCTGGTTCTCGGGCTCGGCGCACTCCTTACTGTTCGAGAAGCGCGGCCTCTTCCCCGCTTCGTCCGACACGGGACTCGGCAGTCGAGTGAGTGCCCTTGGAGACATCGACAGCGACGGCATCCCCGAGTCGGCCGCGCTCGGACGAGTGACCCACTCGAGCGTCATCGGGAGCGCCCATGTCTACGCCACGCGCGCTGGGCTCTCCGAGCTCGGACCGGGGACGCCCGGCTGCAAGGGGACGGAGTATCTCCAGCCGTTCCCCGAGCCTGCGATCGGCACTCCGCTTTTTGTGATCCGCACCACTAAGGCACCGAATCTGTCAACAGGACTCGCGCTCATGGCGGACGCCGGATCGGCCGGCGGTACCGATCCCTTCGGACTCGGCATTCTGTTGCATGTGGATCTGCTCTCGGCGACGGAGGTGCTCTCCTTCGATGTGCCGAGCAATCCTCAGGGCATCGGCCTGCTGGCGGCCTCGATCCCCAACCATGCGGGCCTGATCGGCAAGACCTACTTCACGCAGTTCCTCTGGCTCTGGCAGCCGACGGAGTGCACCCCGTCGACCTACGGTCTCGCCTCGTCGGTCGGCTTGAAGATTATAATTCAGCCGTAGCTGCAGGAGGATCGCCATCACGATACCGCGAGACTTCGCGGCGGCTCGTTGGCTCGTGAGCGTGTGCGGATATGCGAGGAGAAGCGCTCAACTCGAGACAGTGGGATCTGGCCATCGACCATGGCCCCAGATCATTTCCATCGCAGCAGTGCCCCGGTTCCTCGCTTTAGGACCTTCGTTCCTGGGGGCATGCACACCTCTACTCGACCCTCTTGCCTCCAGCGCGTGATCCATTCTCGAAGGTCCATTTCCCATACGAGCGGGTAACTGACTGCCAGCTCCCATGATTGATCGTACTCCAGCGGCTGGCAGCGCTGGAGCAGCAGGCACAACTCATTTTTCGCGCGCGTGAGATAGTATGTTCTAAGTCTCGAGTAATAAGACGAGTCGTGCATCTCCTCGGCACCAAAGAGAAGGGCTTGCCCACCAGAGATTAGCTTCTTGTGCTTCACCTGGGCGCGCATCTTCTCCATCACCTCAACAGCGCCTCGCTCGACATCCTTGAATACCTCAACACCCTTTTGATGTCGGGACACGTAGATTAAATGAAAATGTGTCCGGTCCTCGGCTCGATGAAATATTGGTGTGTAGTTGACAAATTGAAAACCTCCTGCTGCTCGAATTCTCTGCGCGTACAAGCGGACCATGGCGTCGTCACGTTCATCTCCAGAAAGTGGACTGAGTTCAGTTCGCCATTCGGGATCTCCATACAGCGCATCGAAGTTCTCCTTCTCCTGATCTAGAGTGATGAAACGCCTCGCATGCGATGTCATAAAATTAATAAGCACCTCGCCGGGACTCAGCTGGAGCAGAGGTCGAATGGTCTTCAGGGGAAACCCCTTCCACCCGGTTGGGTCGATAAATACAAAGGAAAAGGCCTTCTGGCCCTGGGCACAGAAGCGAATAATATCTTCAATCGCATCCTCTAGCCTGTTGTTCCTGGCCTCGACGGCTACACCCTGTACTGTCTTCGAATACTCGTGAAGCTTCGCAAACGCTTCTACATTCTCTTCTAGGAAGAAGCAACGAATATTGGGTGGCGATGAGCTCTCCGCAAGCTTCTTCTTTGCACTCAACAACTCGTGCACCGCGATTGCGAAAGAGCTGTCCTCGTATTCTTCCCCGCGGACGTTCCATGGTCCGGAGAAACAATCAACATAGTTAATCGTTCGCCGCCATTTACCGACGATCAAGGCCAATCGAAGAAGATACCTGCGAAGTATGTAGTGCTTCGCGAGTGTTTGTTCTCGCCCGTCGTAGAGATTCTCAGTCTCCATGTCCATCCAGCTCCCCTCACGTCATCAAGGATGTTTACAATATGTAGGAATCACTCTCGCACTCATGCGCCTCTCATGCTTCCAGCTTCTCAAGAGTCGGAAACTCATCGTAGGTTCGGCCATCTAGACTTCGCCCAGTGCTACGCTTCCGTACGCCACCCCATTGCTTGAAGAAGAAGGCAACCTTCTGCGATTGGCATAAGTTGCGAATATTCCTCACCCACTCGGGACGCATGGCGCGTGCGCGGGGACCACTCTCCCCCCCCACAATCACCCACTCGATGCCGTGAAAACTCACATACCCCAGGTCTTCAAGCAGGGGTTCAATCGAAAGAAATGCGACAGTCGGCCTCGCGTTCCGCAACTTATCAATGCGCGGGATTCCGTGTTTTCGGTTTTCCACGCTTACTCCCCACCAGATATGGCCCGCATCAGCTGCGGCCCGAAGCTTACCCTGTAATAATGCGGCCATTCGATCGGCTCGCTTCGTCAGTACCTGGAAAATATGCCAATCTGCTTGGAGCATCACCCTACAAACACGATCAATATAGTCATCGGGGATCCGTTCATGAAAGAGATCGCTCATTGAGTTGACAAATATCTTCTTCGGCTTCGTCCAATGAAGGGGCTCTTGGAGCTTCTCCGGAACGAGGCGAAGATCAAATCCAGCCTCGAAGGGATGGCCTGGAACACCACGAAATCTCTCGGAGAAGGTCTCAGCGTAGCAATGGAGGCACCCCGGGCTGACCTTTGAGCAGCCCCGCACGGGGTTCCAGGTGGCGTCCGTCCACTCAATTTTGGAAACTTCGCTCATTGGTCTTCTGGGAATATGAGTAATTGGTTCGTTCGAGATCAAGCCCACCGCGCCGACTACCCCGCGCGAATGTGTCCGCTAGACACACTGGCCTCCAGCTTGACTCGCTTCGCAGAGCCTAGCAAAGCGACGGATCGCGAAGAGGATTGACTTGAACACCCGATCGGCGGTGAGACAGAAATGGCGCATGCGTGATCAAGTCAGAGCGAAGAGGACGGACGCTTCAGAATCCTGCGGAGTAGCTCGAGCGATAATTGGCCCCGAACATCGAAAGCCCCAAGCAGCCTGCTAGGGCCGCCGAACATACTACTGCAGGTGCTCCTGAGGCGGAGATACTCCCCCTAGAAGCCGCCACCATCCCCGCAACAGGGCATCGAGCACGCGGCCGAAGGTGGCGGCCACGGGGCCGGCGGTCAGCGGCGGCCAGAGCGTGAGCGGGCCACCGCGGACGAGTTCGCGGTCGGGGACGCGGCGGCGTCGGCGCGTGAGGCGGCGCGCGGCCAGGGCCCCCGGGAGATGCCACAGAAAGGAGAGCTTCCCGTGGACATAGGCGTGGGGCGCGAGCTTGGCGCAGGCGAATGCGATCGCCACGAGCTCATACAAAAGCAGGCCGGGCAGGCCGCGCAGGAGCGTCCGCTTTTGGTAGCTCTTCACTAAGAAAAGCCAACGATTGCGCGAATGCAGAAATACGCGCCGCGCCGGGTAGAGCCCTTGACGAAACGACGTTCCCGCCGTGCCCCCGCGATGGACCACCAGCGCATCCTCGATGCACGCGATCCGCTCCCCCGCCGACCGCAGCCGGTAGGAGAGGTCGCTATCCTCGAAAAGGATAAAGAACGCCGGATCGTAGCCTCCTGCCTCCAGCAGCTTCTCGCGCCGCGCAAGGAGCGCCAGCGACACGAAGGCATCGACCGGTACGACGCCGGACCCATTCGCCTGCTGCGCCGGCACATAGAAGTTGCGTAAGCACAAAAGCCCGACGTAGTGGAACCACGCGCCGTCGTATTGCACGAGCGCGCGATCCGCCTCGTCGACGGCGCGCGGCTCCACCGCTGCGAGCCCCGGATCGGCCTCGAGCGCGCAAAGGCATTTTTCCAAACAATCGGGCTCAAGAATCAGATCACAGTCGAGCGCCAGCACAAGCCCATGGCGCGCCTCCTCCATCCCGCGGTTGCGCGCCGGGCAGGGCCCCGCGTTGCGCTCCATCTCAACGACGCGCACTGCGGGCCAGTCCCGGCGAAGCAGCGCCACGCTCCCGTCGGTCGAGCGATTGTCGACCACCAAAATCTCCGCAGGCGCCACCGTTTGCGCCGCCACCGAACGCAATAAATCACCGAGATAGCGCTCGCCGTTATAGTTACAAACGACGACGCTCACGGCTGCCGCGGGCGGCCTGCTTTGCGATTCGCTGGCGATGGACGGAGCCTACGAGCCGGAGGCTCCCTCATCCAACGGCGTCCGGAGCAACGGCCTTCGCACCGGCCACCGTATGCTGGCGCCGCGCCATGACCCAGCCCACCTCCCCGCTCCAGGAGCTTGCCGCGCTGCGAGGCATCGAGCCGCACTATGTCGACGTGGACGGCGCCGTCCACGAGACACGCGACAGCACGCGCCTCGCCATCCTCGCGGCACTGGGAATCGACGCGCGCACGCCGGCTGCGGCCGCCGCCGCGATCGAGCGCGAGCGCCGCCGGGAGCACGAGCGCCTCGTGCCGGTGATTTCGGTGTTCCGCGGCGCCGGACGCGCGCGCCTCGCCGTGCGAGTGCCCGCGCCTGCGAGCGCGCTCCTCCCCGGGCGGCTCCTGCTTCGCCTGCGCGCCGAGTCGGGCGCTCTTCACGTCGCTTCGTGCGAGCAGGCAGCGCTCTCGGAAAGCGCTCGCGTCGACTCCAGCGCTGTCACGCGCACGACGTGGCTCGTCGAGCTGCCGCCCCTCATGCTCGGATATTACGACGTGGAGGCGGTCTGGTGCGGCGAACGCCACGAGGTGAGTAGCGGATTGCTCATCGTTGCGCCGACGCAGGCCTACCTGCCGGCGTCAATCGCCGCGGGGCGCCCGCTCGTCGGCCTTTCTGTGAATCTTTACAGTTTACGCACCGATGACGACTTCGGCATCGGCTCGCTCGCGGGTGCGGCCCAGCTCGCCGCCTGGGCGGCACGCACCTTCGACGCGCAGTGCCTCGGGCTGCCGCCGCTGCACGCCGTCCCGAATCGAGGTCCCCACGACCACAGCCCCTACTGTCCCATCACCCGAGCTCATTACAATTCAATCTACCTCGAGGTGGCGTCGCTCCCCGAGGTAGCCGATTCGCCGCGCGCGCAGCTTCTCCTCGAATCGTCGGCGCTGCGCGCCGAGATTGCCGAGCTGCGCGCGTCGGCCACCGTGCGCTACGAGGCGGTGGCGGGCGTGCAGCGGCGCATCCTCGACGCCGCTTTCCGCGATTTCGCCGAACGCGACGTGCCGCTGCGGACCGCGCGTGCGCGTGCATTCGATTTGTGGCGATCGTCCCGCGGCGAGGAGCTGCAGCGCTTCGCGCTTTTCGAGGCGATTCGTGAACATTACTCACAACAAACGCCGCCGCTCTTTCATTGGAAGGATTGGCCGGCGGAGCTACGCAGCCCCGAGCGCGCGCTCACTTCGCCGATCGCACGCGAGCTCGCCGGACGGATTCTCTTCCACGCATTTGTGCAGTGGTGTGTGGAGCGGCAGCTCGCCGACGCCCAGCGCGTCGCGCGCGAGGCGGGCATGGAGATCGGTCTCTATCACGATCTCGCCGTCGGAAGCGCCGCCTCCGGCTACGACGCGTGGGCGCATTCGAATCTGTACGTTTCCGGCGCGGAGGTCGGCGCGCCGCCCGACGCGTTCCAGAAGAACGGCCAAATGTGGGGAGTGCTCCCGCTCGACCCGGTGGCGCTTCGAGAAGCGCGCTACGAGCCGTGGATCGAGCTGCTGCGCGCCGCGCTGCGCCACGGCGGAGCGCTGCGGATCGACCATGTGATGGGTCTCTTCCGGCTCTGGTGGGTGCCGCGCGGCGCCAGCGCCACCGAGGGCGCCTATGTGCGCTATCCGGCCGAGGAGCTGCTCGCGATCCTCGCGCTCGAGAGCCTTCGGCACCGCGCCATGCTCGTCGGCGAAGATCTCGGCACGGTGCCGCCCGGCGTGCGCGAGCGGCTCGCCGAGGAGCGCATCTTCGGCTGCCGAGTGGTGATGTTCGAACGCGATGGCGAGGGACGCTGGACAACGCCGGAGAGCTACGCCCCCCTCAGCGTCGCGTCGTGGGGAACGCACGACCTGCCGACGCTTGCGGGCTTCTGGCTTGGGCGCGACCTGGAGCTGCGCCGCCGGTTACAACAATTCCGGAGTTCCAAGGAAGCGGAGGAGGCGCCGGTCGCGCGCGTGCGCGAGCGGCTGCGCATGCTCGAGGCACTGGAACGGGAAGGGTGCGAGGCGGCGGGGCTCGAGGCGGCGATTCCGAGCAGGGCCGACCTGCCGATGGTGATCCGCGGGTTCCACCGTTGGCTGCGCCAGACGCGCTCGCGTCTCCAGCTCGTGAGCCTGGACGATTTATTAGGAGTTGAGGAGCAGCGCAACGCCCCTGGAACGCTGTCGGAGTATCCCAATTGGTGCGGAAGGCTGCCGCAGCCGCTGAGCGAGTGGACGCGCTCGGCTTACGCCGGAGACGTCATTGCATCGATCACGGGAGCCGTGAGCCGTGCTGAAAAGTAACCTTCGTTGGGCTCCAACGGGGTGAGCGACGAAAATGGGCCCGTGGGACATCGCCCTCGTCGTTGCGGCCTTCTCGGGCGTCGCAATTTTGATGTCCTGGGAGAACGCGCGGCGAAGGCGCCGCGTCCAGGGCTGGGCTGGCCTGGCGCAACGGCTCGGGCTGCGGTTCTTTCGCGGCGGCTTAATTGCGTCGCCGCGGCTCGAGGGGAATTTTGAGGGTGTGCAGCTGCGCCTTGCGGTCGATCAGACTGACGACTCGAGCGATTATATCACTTATATCGAGGCGGCACCCGCGCCGCCGATGACAGCTCGGTGGGATCCCGCGTTCAAGGTGGCACAAAAATCGGGCGCGACAAAGGCCGTGGCGACTTGGATCGGCGAGATCTGCACGACGGGCGATCGGGAATTCGACGAGCGATTCCGAGTCCAGGGAGACGCCGTGATCTGCCGGGCCATCCTGGGGCCTTCGGTCCGGCGCACGATCGCGCGCATCGGAGCTGTGGTATCAGCAGGAAAAGTGAGAGTTCGAGCGGACGAAGTTGCCTCGGACCTCGAGGCCCTTGAGTTTCTGTTGCGATCGGCTGCTTCCGTGGCACGCGAGATCTCGGTTCGAAGCCTCGAGCCTGCGCGCGCGCTCGCACGGAACGCCACAGAGGAGGAGTCGGCCGACCTGCGCCTGGCAAGCTTCGAGGCGCTCTGTGCGCAATTCCCGAAAGAGCTGGCGACGCACACGGTCGCAACAAAAGCGCTCAGCGACGCAAGTCCCGATCTCCGCGCGGAAGCAGCGCTCTTCGTGCAGCCCGCAGAGGAGCGCCACCTCGAATCAGCCGTCGCGGACGCCATGGTGGCACTCCCGCGCCGGGTGCGTGCGCTGCGGGCGCTGATGGCGCGGCTCGAGAACTCACAAATCGAAAACATCCTCACGCGCGTCTCGGACAAGCGCGCGCTGCTCGACGCTTTGCCGTCGACGGACGCCGCATCGCGCCGCGCAGCAGCACGTCTTTCCGCGCTCGCCGAGGGTGAGAGAGGTCGCCTCACGTTCGACGAGCCCGGCCCTCAGGGGCGCCTCTCGGAGCCCGAGAGCGATCGTTGACGATCTCAAGACTCGGTCGGAACGATAGCGTCGCCGTCGACGCGCACCTGAATACCGTGCCGCGCGAGCATGCGAGGCCCAGCCTCCTCGGGGAGGCGATAGGGCAGCGCCTTCGGCGGCTTCCAGGCGCCGTGCCACACGATGTAGGCGCCCATCTCCATCACACTGATCAGGATGCGGTGAGGAACTGGCGTCACCTCATAGGTCTTGCCGGAGAAGACGACTTCCATCTTCGGCGGCTTCAGCGGCAAGTTCACCACAAGGTCGCCCTGCGGGCGCATACCCCGAAGCGCGATCGATTCGTTTCCTTTCAGGAACGGCAGCACAAGGCCAGGCGATGCCGCGTTTCCCATGCGGTCGTCGAGCATCTGATCGAGAGAGCATTCGACGGCCCGCTTCTTACAATAAGGATCCAGCCAGCCGAGCTTCACCTCGGCGGTCTCCCGATCATCGTCGGGGAAATCGTCAGGAACGCCGCCGAAGAATGCCACGCGCGGGAACCAGGTCTTGCCAAACCAATCGCAGCTCCACGGAATCGGCTGACGCCACCACTGGGACGCGTCCCCCACGACGAGATTCTGTGGTGTCAACAAATATTCGGGATGCTCGACATTGGGGAGTTCCAGACCGTCGAGCCGCTCCTTCTCCTCGCGCACGACATAGCCGAGCCCGATCGGGTTGCGCGGGTAGAGCCCCGGATGGAAACCGAGCGCCCGAGCACGGAGCGCCCCTTCCGGCATAGGCTCGAGGGCGTCATAGCCGCCGTAGGCGCGTGCATAAGTGAGCGGCACACATTCGACGAGGGTCGGCTTCGAAAACTGTATGGAGCCGCGCCCTCTGTAAAGTACGCGCCGCTCACCATTCAGACGATAAACGCGCCGAATCTTACCGACTTCAATGCTCGCCTCGAATTCGGATGCGGGACGGCCGCCCGAACCGTAGGCGCTCGCCATCACGATGAGATCGGTGGCAGTTTTGTAAGGGATCACATCGGAGTCGTCGATGCCGCTCTCCGGCGTGAGGAATGGCGAAGGCTCATCCGCGGGACGGCAATCGCCGTTCGGCTTGATCGCCAGCGAGACCTTGCTGTGGATCGATACAAAGTCGCTCCCGTCTCGCGCCGCAGCGAGGAAGGCAAGGCGGTGCGGGCCGTCTCCGGCGGGAGCAGGGCTCGGCTCAGGTAACGCCATAGCCGCCTCCCTGTTCGTTCGGGTCACTCTTGAAGAACTTTGGACCCCAGTTCCCCGAGCCGAGTCCGGGGCGCTGCTCGCCCATCCAATCGGGCGTGCCGGGGATTTGTCCGATTCCCCAGAGTGGGAACCACTTCACGGCCGGAGAGAGGACCCAGTTTTTCACAACCCACTGGATTCCCTTCTCGCCGAGCTTCGCGAGCACATATTTGCCGGCAAGCGCTGCACCTCCGCCGAGGATGATCTGCGAGATCGCCTGCTGCCCTGCGGCCTTCGCAAGATTGTCGCCCCACTTTGGAAACTTGCCTTTGATCTTGTTCCAAGCGAGGTCAAAGACGACGTCGATCGCAATCGTCAGAAGCCCGAGCAAGAAGTCGGCGACTCCCATCGAAGTCACAACCGTGCACTTCAGCAGGATCACGACCCCCGTCGGCATAGAAACCGGCGCGGCGCAGATGATTCCCAGAAAGGCAAGCGAGTACGTGCCGAGCGGCTTGCCTTCAATAAGTACGTTGCTGATCGGGAACGAGACCTTGTGCTTCGAGAACGCCGTGTGAATTGCGCAAAGCGCATTCATCGGGATCGCGAAGTGCGGAATCACGAATCCGATGTCATGGCCGTACTGAATAGCGAAGTTGCCATCAAACTGTGTCTTTGTGCCTGCCTTATGAGTGAGCTTTCCCGGAGGCCAACCCATGAATGCGGGGCCTTCGATGAGCCCCGGGATGCACTTCAGCGGCACGGGCGGCGGCAACGCCTGATCGTGCATCGTGAATGCCGAGATTCCGATCTGCATGAATCCGGCGCTGAGGCCAGGGCAGGGAATACTCATATTTCGATGTGATCCTCTAACGCCCCGAGGGACAGAGCGGAAGCCCTTCGAGAATCGTAGTCAGCGGATAGTGCTCCAGAATCACAGAGAACGGGATCGGGAGCACCTCGGGGTCGCACGCAGGGCCGAGCAACACGACGGGTGCCTGCGCATTCTTCTGCTCTGTGATCGTCGTCGTGCGGCGGTGGCCGCCCGGAGTATCGCCCTGAACAACGCGGATCGAGCGCAGCCGCTCCGGCGCGAATTCATACACGATCGCTCTCCGGGCAATCACACAGATACGCCGATCCTCGGGATAGAGAACTACGGTGTCCGGAACGAGAGGCAATACATAACTTGCGTCTCCGAGAACCACGACGATGCTCGCATCGATGCGCGGAAGCTGCACCTCCCATCGCCCAGCCGCCGTCATGCCGTCGAGCTCCACGCGCTCGCCGCTCGGGTAGCGCGGCAGCATCATGCGGGGATGTGAAAATGTGAACGCTGACGGATCGAGGCTGGTGCGCTGCTGCTCGAGGTCGGCGTGGATCCCGCGCGTCCCGCGGAGCGCTGAAGTGCGCTTCACGGCGGTGAGCGCAGCGGGCATCGGGTGCTGGCGCCAATCCGTAATCAGCTGATCGGCTTCCTCAATATTGGGGAGCGGAGTTCCGGGAACATTCTCCTCGATAGTGACAAATCCCTTCCCGTCCGGATTATCGGCATAGCTCACCGCATTGCCTCCCTCGTCGAGTGCTGCACCGCCGAAGGAGTTCTCCCAAGTGATCGGCATCTTCGAGAAGGGCTTCGGGTGGGAGATCGCGAGCGCTCCGCCGCGCTTCTCCCAAATGCGCTCGCCGAACACGGCGATCGAACGCTGAAAGCTCCCGATGCGAATCCCGACCCGCATCGAATCCACAGTTCTCCGGCTCGAAGGCGCATGGGCATTGCCATAAATCGCAAAATCGCAGGCCGACTTGATCGGCATGAGGTCGAGGTCGAGCGGCCCGAACGGCGTCTCGGCGTCGGCCTCCACAACCTCCGGCTGTTCCTCGAGGAGCCGCAGCTCTCCTTTCGACGGGTCCGCCTCCCACGTTCCCTTGATCGCCACCGTGGCGAGGAGCAGATCTTTATACAGAAGCTCCGAGCGCGCGATGCCGGCGGCGAGAGGCGTATTATTATAAAAATCCATCGCTCAATTCAGCCGGATTCGCTCGCCGCGCACGATCGTGTCGTCGTTCGCGTGAATCACCACATTTCCGAGCTTGGAGCGCAGCTCAATCGAATGGGCCGCCACGGAGAGCTTTCCGACGAGGTCGATCGCGAGGTCGCTCTCCATCGGCTTCACCTGCGGCACGCCTGTCGAGGTCTCGATCTCAAGGGCGACTCGCCCCGTGCCGTCCACCAGGCGAACCGCCGAGCCTTCGCACTCGACGGAGAAGCCCGACGAGAGATGCGGGCGCCGGCCGTCGTGCGCACCGAAGGTACCGACGACGAAGGAGGCTCCAGCCTCCGTCGTCATCACAAGTACGCGATCGCCTGGCGTCGGATGCGCTTGGTCGAGGATCTCGGCCTCGATCGGTTCCGCCACATTCGAATCGGCGCCGCCCGCATCCTGGAGGGCCCGAAGGTCCGCAATGCGCCGACCCCCTTGCTCGCGCACTTCGACGCAGCGACCGAGCCATTGGGATCTCCAGAGCGAGACGTCGTGATTCATGGCGTTGGGATAGAGGGGCTGAGCGGATCATAGCCGCTGCTTCGGGGCGGTCCTACGAGCCTGCACCGTTGGAGAGCGTGCGACAGGCGCAGACCGAACAGGACGTCGGGCCAATACCGCCGAGAGGAGGCCGAGACAGCACGCGGCGCGGTTCACAGCAAGCCGCTTGCGCGCGCAAAGTCCTCTGCCCGCGCCCTACTTCAGCGGCAGCTCGAAATCCGGAGAGTTTACTTTTTGGCGGTTCCGCATGCAGTGCGGGAAGTGCACCGTCCAGGCGGCGAGCGTCGCCTTCGCGATGATCCACCAGCCGCCCGGCGTCGCGCGGATGTTGTCCAGGGCGCCGATCGTGCCCGTTGCGTCGGCGGAGAACTCACCCGTCTTCTTCTGATGCTTCTGCTTCGCGAGGAAACGGAACGGGAAGCCGAAGATCACCGACCAAGGCAAATATTTCAGCGCATACATCCAGAAGTTGCGCGTGTGAAAATAGAGCGAGCGCTTTCCCTTTCGCTGCCCCCACGGAGTTTTGTGGAAAGTCACCACCTCCGGATACTGCTTCACGCGGAAACCGAGCGCCAGAATCCGCGATGCGAGGTCGCGCTCGTTTCCATAAATAAACAGCCGCTCGTCGTAGTAGCCGGCCCGCGCCAGCACTTCTGTGCGCGCCAGCGTGCCGCAGCCGCGGAATGTCGCCATGAACCGCTCGCGGTTCACCTCGGACGAATTCACGAGCCAATCGGGCATTCCCGGCTCCACCACTTTCGTCGACAGCATCGCCGTCGTCGGCGGCTCCGCGGCGAACTTGGCCAGCAGCTTCTCCAGCCAATCGGGCGGCAGCTCGATATCGTCGTCCAGAATCGCTGTGAACTCCGTCGGCACACTTGCGAAGCCAATATTGAATGTCTCGCACGCTCCGTACTCGGCGTGCGGCATGATGATCGACGTCACGTCCGGAAAGTCGCGCGCGAGCATCTCCGCCGTGCCGTCCGTCGAGTGATTGTCCACTACCACAATTTTGTGGAACTTCACCGTTTGAGCGCGCAGCGACAGCAGGTTCGCCCGCACGATCTCCCGGCGGTTCCACGAAGTCAGCACCGCTGTGGCGCCCGGCAGCAGCGGCGGCACGGACGCCTTCGAAGCCTCGGTCACGGCCGGCCCAGCTCCTTTTGTGTCCACTCACTCATTGCGGGTATAGAAGCTCCCGGAGCGCCCGGAATCGGGCCGCATGGTCGCGAAGCTCCGCCGCGGTCAGCGCCGCGTAGCCTTCGCAATCGGTAATCGTGGCATCCGGAATATTGACGGTTCTTGCAGCATCCATGGCGCGCGAAGCACGCCGCAGATCCATCACCGCCATCTGGCTCGCGTATCGCTCGAAGGCCGCGTCCTTGCGCGCGCGAAAGCGCGACACATCGAAGAGCACATTCGCCGGCACCGCCGTGTTCACTCCATACAGATGCACACGCACGTGCGGCACCGCCGCGAGCGCCAGCGTCGCTGCCTCGGCCGCCGCGATGTGATCGGTGTGACACTCGAGCAGGCTCGGCGCGTACACAAGCTCAGCGCGCTCGTGCTCGATCAGCCCCAGGATCCGCCCGCTCAGCTCGTGGCACTCCTCAAGGCGCCCGTCAGGGAAATGCCAATGTTCAGCTCGCCGCACGCCGAGCTCCGCCAGCGCCTTCGCTGCTTCGCCCCGTCTCACCGCCGCCAGATCTCGCGCCTGACCGGTCGGGTCGCCGGCGGCGCCGTCCGAGAGGAAGACCACCAGCGGGTCGTCCCCGCGCTCCGCATGGAATGCCAGCATCCCGCCGCAACCGAGGATCTCGTCGTCGGGATGGGGAGCCAGCACGACGACGCGCCGCGGAAGCGCGCGCGGGTCGGCGAGGGCGGGAAAGAGGTGCGGCACGGCGGAGGGCTGCCGCCAACTGTATCCCAAGCCCGAGCCGCCCCGGCCTCCCTCGCGGCGAAAAGGGGTGAGGCGGCGCCGCTCCAGCGCCGATCATCTCGCCGCCATGGCACGCTCGCCGCTTCGCCTCGCCTCGCTCGCGCTCCTCGCGGCGGCGGCTGGCGCCGGCCTTTGGTTCGCCATGGGCCGGCGCGCCAACTCACCGCGCTTCCCGGGCGCCCACGCGATCCTCCTCTCGATCGACACGCTGCGCCGCGACGCGCTCACGAGCTACGGCGCGCCGCCCTCGGCCACGCCGGCCCTCGCGAGGCTCGCGGCCGATGGGGTCGTCGTCGAGCAGGCGATCGCCGCGTCGAATTACACCGCACCCTCCCACGCCACGATGCTGACGGGGGCATCTCCGCGCGTCCACGGAGTATTGAATACCCACAAATCAAGCCCGCGGCCGATTCCGCCGGAGCTGCCGACGCTCGCAGACCGGCTGCGCGCCGCAGGCTACGCGACCTACGGCGACAGCGACCGCGGATATGTAAGCAAGGCGTTCGGGTTTGACCGCGGGTTCGATACTTGGAGGGAGGAGCAGACCGGGCTGCGGCCGAAGATCGATGGCGCGATCCGCTTTCTCGAGTCGCTTCCTCCGGGGAAGCCTGGATTTGTGTTTCTTCACACGTACGAGACCCATGCCCCCTACCTTCCCACGGAGGAGGAGCTCGACCGCCTCTCGGCCAGGTTCCGCGATGCACACATCGCGCCGCGTGTTCTCCGTCGAATCCTGCGCAATGAGGAAGCCGACGCGGAGAACCACGGCGATTTGTTCGAGGATGCGTTTCACTTCAGGCCCGAGGACATCGCGTTCCTGCGCGCCGTCTATGCGTCGAAGGTGCGCGAGGCCGACGCCGCCGTCGGCGCGCTCCATGCGCAGCTCTCCGAGCGCGGCCTCCTCGACAAAACTGTATGGGTCGTGACTTCGGACCATGGCGAGGAGTTCAAGGAGCACGGCTCTTGGCAGCACCAGACGGTCTTCGACCCCGTGGCGCGCGTGCCGCTACTCGTGCGCCTGCCGGGGGCGCTGCACGCCGGATCCCGCCGAGATGTGGTTTTTCCGGCGATCTCTCTCGCACCAACGCTCCTCGACCTGCTCGGGATTGCACCTCCGGAGAATCTTGAAGGTTACTCCTTGGCGTCCGATCTGGCCGGCAGCCGAGGCGCCCCCACCGATGCTGCCCATTGTGTGAACTACCACAGTGAGGCGTGGGTCGGCACCGCCGTCCGCAGTCCAAGATCGAAGGTGATTGCGCCGGCTCCAGGCACTTCGGGAGCGCCGGAGGCCTACGACCTCGCCGCCGATCCCGAGGAGAAGGATCCACAGAAAATCGGCTCCGAGGATTCGAAGCGGCTCATGGTGGAGCTGGCGCGCACGCTGACGCTCTGGGAAGCGCTCCGCGGCCGCTTCAACCCGCCTGCCAATACCGCCCCGCTCGACGAGCAGGCCCTCGAGCAACTCCGAGGACTCGGCTACGGCAAGTGATCTTCACTCGTAGCCGATCGCCTCGAGGACGTTCTGTCCGGCGGCGCGGCGCGCAGGAAGGACCGACGCCACGAGGCCGAGCACCACCGACGCGAGACCCACAAATCCGATCGATCCCCACGGAATGTGGAACGGGAGCTCGTGTCCCGTGAGCCGCATCATGTGGCTCGCGCCCGAGAATTCGGCGGCGAAGAGGCCCGCCGCAATGCCGAAGAGACCACCCACCAGCGCCACAAAAAGCGACTCGAGGACCACCGTCTGCGAGAGTTCTCCACGGGTCATTCCGACGACGCGCAGGAGCCCGATCTCGCGAGTCCGCTGCAGCACCGAGATTAGAAGCGTGTTGACAATTCCAAGAAAGCCAATCGCCATGGCGACGATCACCTGCGCGTGCAGCATGGAGAACGACTGGTCAACCATCGCCTGCCCGTACTCCCGAATCTCATCGCCGCTGTAGAGAAACGATCCATACTCATCACCGAGGGCGCTGGAGATCGCGCGGCGCCCCGCCGGAAGTTCGGTGCCCGGCCGCAGCAGCACGTCGACATAGGTGAGAGTTCGGTCCGCCCAGAGTTCCCGGTACCGCGGAAGCGACAGAAAGACGACGCCCTGGGGCCACGAGTAATCTTCGATCTCCAGCACGACCGGCATCGTCACGTCGCCGCCGGGCGCCTTCATCGTGAGCGACTGCCCCACGGGAACTCCATACAGATTCGCAAAATTCTTCGACACGGCGAAGGCCTCTCCACGCCGCAAGGCCGCCATGGCCTCCCCCATCGCGCCCTCCGATCGAACCCCCATCTCGCCAAGCTCGAAGCCTCGGTGGCGCACGGTCGCCTCGTAGCCCTCCCAATCGAGCGCCAGAAGCATCACATCGTGGTCGCGCCACTCCTGAATCTGGAGCTTCACGCCATAGACAACCTGGGTCTCAGGCAGCGCGGCGATCTTCGCCGGGAGCGCTTCCGGCAGCGCCGCATTGCTGTAGACGGTGGAGGAGAGCTGAGCGGGCTGAACGCTCAAATCGAATGGCAGCGACCTTCGAAGCCACACATCGGTCTGTTTCTGTAATGCGCCGATCACTGCCGTCGAAGTCACCAATACCGCAAGCGCCCCGCCGAATGCGACCGCCGTGAGAGACGAGCGCTGCGGATAGCGCAGCACGTTGTCGGCCGCGAGGAATCCGCGCGCCGAGAAAGCCGCCCGCAGCGGTGCGCGCAGCGCCCGCGACGCCAGAATGGTGACCTGCGGCATCATCAGAGCCACGCCGAGGAACAGCGCAGCGGTCCCTCCGAGACTGACGCGCGCCGGGACAAGCGACGGCGGCAAGACCACCAAAACGAATGCTGTAATAAATAGGGCGAGGCCTGCCGCCGCCGCCCGCCCGTAGCTCGGCAGCGACCCCGCACCGAGCATTGCGGGCCGAAGCGCGGAGAGCGGCGAGATCGTCGCCGCCCGCCGCGCCGGCAAGAAACCTGCAAGAATCGCGGTCGCTGTCCCCGCGATGAATGCGCCCACGGCCGCCTCCCCCGGCAAGATCACTTCTTCTAGCTCCACCAGCGACAGGAGGAGATTCATGGTCTTCGAAACCGCGCTCAGCGTCGCGTGCGCGAGCGCGTATCCGAGGGCGACGCCGAGCGCCGAGCCGGCCGCGCCGAGGATCGCCGCTTCCAGGAGAAACACCGTGAGGATCTGCCGCCGCGTCGCTCCGACGGCGCGGAGAATCCCCACGGTTCTAGCCCGCTCCACGACGCCGATCGACACGGAAAGGTAGACAATAAACAATCCCACCATCAGCCCAATGACGCTCAGCACCACGAGCGAGCGCATGTTATTGATGAGATTATGGAGTGTCTTGTTCGTCGGCTTCACCCGCTCTACGGAATAGCCTGCGCCGAGCTGCGACTGGATGCGTGACCCGAGGCTTGGGTCGTCTCCCGACGTGGAGATCACGTCGATCCGGTCGAGACGGCGCCCGCGCGCGAACATCTCCTGCGCGCGCTCATACCGAAGGAACGCAATGCGCCCGCCGAGCAGCGACGCGGCGCCGCGGTCCTCGAGCACCGCCGCGACGCGAAGTGCGCGCACCCCCGTCGGCGTCGCAAGTCGAAGCGACGAGCCTGCGCGCAGTCCGCACCGCCGCGCAAACGCGGCAGCGATCACGATCGAATCGGGAGCAGCCAGAAATGTGAGCGGATGGAAATCGACGCTCTGAGTTCCCGCATCGAGGCCGCGCAGCTTCGCCTCCGCGCGGAAATCGACGCCCATCACAAAAAGCCGTCCCTCCTCCGGCAAATCGGGGAGCGCCGCCGACTGCTCCAGCACGGGCGCCGCGCGCAGGCCGGACATGTCCTCGAGGATCTCGAGCACCTCGTCTTCGACGCCGAGCCCGCGGCCCCGCGTGATGGTCCACTCCGCCTTGCCGGTCAGCTTCTTATGAGCCTGCTCGAATGCATGGAGCGTCGATGCCTGCGCGGTCTCCATGGAGACATACAGCGCGACACCGAGAGCAATGGTAAGGATGCACAGAACGGTTCGAAGCCGATGCTTCCCCGCATGCCGTGCGCACAGAAATCGAAGGAGCGCACCCATGGGCCGCGGCGCCGTCTCAGCGTCAAGAATTCGTGAGAAGGCGGCCGTCGGCGAGTTCGACCGTGCGGTCGGCCGTCGCCGCAGCAATGCGGTCGTGCGTCACCATCACCACGGTGCAGCGGCGCTCCGAGGTCAGCTCGCGCAGCAGCTTCAATACGCCCATTCCGGTCTGCGAGTCGAGGTTTCCGGTCGGCTCGTCGGCGAGCACGATCACAGGACGCATGACGAGGGCGCGCGCAATCGCGGTGCGCTGCATCTCGCCACCGGAGAGTTCCGCAGGGCGGTGCTGCGCGCGATGGCCGAGCCCGACCCGCTCCAGCAGCGCCAGCGCCGGCTTCTCCGCCACCGACGCCCTCGCGCCGTCGAGCAGCAGCGGCATCGCGACGTTCTCGAGCACGGTGAGCGTCGGCAGAAGGTTGAAGAACTGAAATACAAATCCGATGCGCCGTCGGCGCAGAAGTGTGAGTTCGTCATCAGTGCGTTCCGACGTGAGCTTGCCGTCGACGCGCACGCTTCCCGAGGAAGGCAAATCGACGCCCCCGGCGAGATGAAGAAGTGTGGATTTTCCCGAGCCCGAGCGCCCGATCACCGCGAGGAACTCCCCATCGCCGACCGTCAGCGACACGCCGTCGAGTGCAACGACCTCGCGGCCGCCCTGCTCATAGACTTTGCGCGCGTCGCGAAGCTCAATCATGGATGGCTCCAACGACAGCAATCTTCGGGCCTGGAGGCGGCTGCACCGCTCACCCGAGCTGCGCGGCGTACTCGTCGATCTCGTCGATGGCGTTCTCGATCGTGCGGGCAGCCGGCTGGACCGCGGCGCGCAGCGCCGCAAGCCGCGCCGGATGGTCCAAGAGCGACTGCACGATCTCTCTCCATGGCGAAGCGCGCTCCGCGGGAAGGACGACGCCCGCCTTGCCGATGCGCTCGGGGAGCGCCCCGCGGTTACTGGCGAGCACAGGAAGCCGCGCCGCCATCGCCTCGTCAACGACGAGCCCGTAGCTCTCCGGCGCGCGGCTCGGGAATGCAGCAATATCACACTGGGCCACGTCCGCACAGATGGAGCGGTAGCTCGAGTAGGGCCCGTGCCACGTCCAGCGGACCATGGGGCACACCGCCTGGAGCTTACTCACAAATCCAGGAGCGAGCTCAGCGCCCCACAAATCGACGGCGACACGAGCGGGCTGCGCCAGCTGCGCGAGCCCGTTCGCGAGATCCTCAAGCCCCTTCTCGGGGACGAGATTGCCGAAATGTGCAACCCTCAAAAGCCCCGCCTCGCGCGCCTCGGGACGGGGCGGTGGAACTGTAATCTCCGTATCGAGCAGCCCGTGGGGAACGGCCTTCAGGTCGAGCGCCAGCTCGGGGAAGTACGACTCGAGCGCTCGCGCATGCGACTGCGACGGCGCGATCCGCAGGGACGCGGCGCGCAGCTCCTCGCGCGCGCACTCGGCGAAGGCCTGCACCCAGCCGACGAGGCGCGAGCGTTCCCACGGCAGATCCAAGTTCACACAAGGAACGCATGCGTCGCGGTCGCCCCCCGTAGGACACGCGAGACCGCCCGGCGCCATGCGAAAGAATCGCGGGCAGCTTGTCCACAAATCGTGGAGAAACATGATCACTTTTGCGCCGCGCGCGGCTGCCGCCTGCACGAGATCGAGGGAGAGCGTCGCTCCGTGGTGCCACTCGACGACGTCGGGGTTCACGGCGTCGATCACGCGCTCCAGCTCGCGCCGCACGCGGGGACGAAGGAAAATCTCCCCCGTCTCGCGCGCGCCACGGACGATGCGGATCACGGAGAGCCCGGGCTCCGCGCGCTGCTCGGTCAGCCCGTCGCCTTCGTACCGCTCGGTGCCGCAGAAAAGTGCAATCTCCTCGCCTCGGCGCAGCCGTGCGGCCACCATGGCCTGCACGACGCGCTCCGTGCCGCCAAGGAATTCGGCGGGGTCGTGGGGAGAGAGGACCAGTCGCTTCATGGATTTGTGGTGTGGCTCCAGGCGCTCACGCCGCGTTCAGAGAACTGAACTTGGAGGATCTTCGCGCCGCGCCGCACGAGCGCCCGCTCGACCGCCCCGCGGCGGGCGGGCGGCGCGAGCGCGACGACGCACCCGCCGCCGCCGGCGCCGCACGGCTTAGCGCCGAGGGCGCCAGCCTCCTCGGCGGCGGCGAGGGCTTCTGCGACACCACCTTCCAACAGGGTCGGTTCAAGACGCGCCAGAGCGCGCCCATGGGCCGCGAAGCTCTTCCCAAATGCGGCGCGGTCGGAGCGCTCGATGGCATCGGCGAGACTGCGCGCGTGATCACGCATCACAAGCAGCGTGGCGACCGCGTGGGACTCCGCGCGGCGGATGCGATCGACGACGCGCTCGATCCGCACGCTGCTGGCCCGAGGCGTGCGCAGGTCGGCCAACACGAGCGCTCGCGTGAGCCAGGCGCGGAAGGCCTCCGTGGGCTGAAGTGCTCGCGGGCGTCCATTGCGACCGCGTGCGCCGCGTCCAGGGCCGAACTCGATGGCCTGGAGTCCGCCGAAGGCTGCGGCGATCGGATCCTGCCCACCTCCCAGGAGTCCGAGCTCCTCGACCTCCAGTTCGCGCGCCCGGCGAGCGAGTTCGGCCGGTGTGCGCTTCGTGCCGCGGGCGGCGTCGAGGGCGGCGAGCGCCGCCACGAGCATGGTCCCACTGCTACCGAGCCCCGAGGCGGCGGGCCCTTCGCAAGCGACGGCCAACGCCAGGCCCTCCGCCCTCGCGTCGCGCAGCGCCGCGCGAAAAGGAGCCAGGGGATCGGCGGGGTCGATGCGGTCGCGTCCGCGCTCAATGCCCGACAACAGCCGCCGCCCACGCAACGCCAGCGAGACTGCGCAGGGCCACGGATGGCGGCTGCGCTCCCTGCGGCCGAGCTCGAGCACGAGAGCCGCCGCTTCGAGCGAGATCGCGAGATTCACCACAAATCCGCCAGCGCGCTCACAAAAAGGCGGCACATCGGTGAACCCGCCCGCGAGATCGATGCGCAGCGGCGCGCGAGCGGCTGCGAGGAATCCCGCCGGCATCGGATCGGCAGCTCGCGTCATGGACAACTTCCGCCTGTGCGCAAGGTAACAAATCCCTCAGCGTAACGGCCTCCTTTGGGAAGAAAGAGCGCGCGCGCCGCATTCATGCCCATGACGAAATGATCAAAGGAGGTGTAGGCAAGCTGTGAAGGAAAGCAGCGCATCGCCGCGAGCTTGCGCTCCGCGACGTCGTCGATGGCCACCACGGTGTCGACCGGCGCCATTCCCCACACTTCATATCCGTAATGAACACCTTTGAACCCAATGTGCTCGAGTGCCCGGCGGGCGATCTCGGCGATGGCGGCGTGGTCGCTGTGGGCGTCCATCGGCGCTGGCGCGTAGACGACGTCGGGCGGATCGGCACGAAGCCACTCGACGGCACGATGAGTTACTTCGGAGACGGCGTCTTCTGTGATGACGCAATTATCGGGGAAATCCCAGAATGTGATGGGATACCCGCCGAGGAGCTCGGCGGCCGCACGCGACTCGGCGCGCCGGGCGGCGACGTGCTCGCGCCAATCGCCGCCGCTCACATTCCCAGCCCGCCCATCGGTCACGATGAGCGTGCGCACCGGATCGCCGAGCGCGCGGTGGATTGCGACACACCCGCCCGGCCCCACGACCTCGTCGTCGGGATGGGGCGCGAGCACTGCCACTTTTCCGCGGGGTGGCCGCGCGAGCGCAACCGGCACGGGGAGCTGCGCCGGAAACGATTCAGGCACCATGCGCGGAGCGTCGGACACGACGCCACACTAACGGCGCCCGAGCGCGAGTCACGCGTTTCCCGGCGTCGCCTTCGTGCGCGTTCCGAGAGTGAGAGCGGCAATCGCGATGCGCAGGTCGGCGAGCTTCACCGGCTTCCCGAGCACGCGATCCACGTGCGGAATCGGCTCGTCGGACCCATCGAGACGCTGCCCCCATCCGGTCAGCAGCAGCACTGGAGTTTCCGGCGAACGCCCTTTCACGGCTGCCGCCATCTTCCGCCCGTCAATTCGCGGCATGCCGAGGTCCGTCAGCACGAGGTCGGGCAGGAGCGCCGATTTGTGCAACGTATCGAACCGCTCCACCCCCTCTTCTCCGCCCGGTGCAGCCTCCACCTCGTGCCCTTCGGCGGCGAGCAGGTCCTCGAGCGTTCGAAGAACGATCGGATCGTCGTCGACGAGAAGAATTCGCAGGGCGCGCGCGGGGAGCTCCGCTGCAGAGGAAGCCGCAGCCGGCGGCGTCGCCTCGTCGGCAATCGGAATCACAATTCGCACACATGTGCCCGTGCCCTGACTGCTGTCGATCTCGAGGTCGGCGCCGTGCCTCTGCACAATTCCATACACCATCGAGAGGCCAAGGCCGCTGCCGCGGTCGCCCTTCGTCGAGAAGAACGGCTCAAGGCACCGCAGCCGAGTGTTCTCATCCATGCCGATTCCAGTGTCACAAACTTCGATCCACACGCGGCGAATGCTCTGAGGTGACTCAAGCTCGCATCGCGTGCTGAGCCGCAGCTTTCCGCCCGACGGCATCGCATCGACCGCGTTCAGAACGAGGTTGATTAGCGCCTCGCGCAGCTCGCTCTCGATGCCGAGCGGCGTAGGGAGCTCGGCGGCCAGATCGAGCTGGACCTCGATCTGCACACCGCGCTCCTGGGCCATGTCGCTCCATCGAGCTTTTGTAAGCTCAATGACCTCGCGCGCGACGCGATTCAAATCGACGGCCACCATCTCGATCGTTGAACTTCGCCTCCTATAGAACTCCCGCATCCTCTCGACGGTGCTGGCGATATCGCCCGCCGCCCGAAGTGCAATCTCGAGCTGCCGGCGCCCATCGGGCGAAAGGCCGGGCTCATGGGCGAGCACGCTCTCCACATACGATTGGATCGGCGTGAGAGCATTATTGATATCATGGCCAATACCGCTGGCCATTTGACCGAGCGCCCGGAGCCTCTCACTTTCCATCGCAGCCTGATGGGAGACGCGCAAATCGTCGTAGGCTCGCTGCAACGCCTCGTAGATCTCTGCGTGGTGTGCCGCGAAGGCTGCGTGCTCGCCGACTTGGCGAAGAAACTCACAATCCACGCTGCTGAAGGAATTCGGAAGGCGGCGCGCGGCGAGGAGAACTCCCTGCACTTCTCGGTCGACCGCGATCGGCGCCGCGACAAAGGAGCGCAGACCGCCGCGCAGCAGGAGCTGCGGGAATGGGAAGCGGATTGTGGCGAGATCAGGCTCGTAGACGAGATGACCTTGGACACACCGAGCCAGGCCGTTTTCCTTGACTTGAATGTGAGCTCTCTCCGTGAGCTCCAACATCTCAGCTATCGAGACCGTGCGCTTGCCGAGCGCTTCGATCGTGAGGCGCCGGGCCGTCGAGTCGTAGCTCGCCACTGCACAAAAATCGAGAGGTGCTTGCGCCTCAAGAAGGTGCGCAACAGTATGGAATACTCCGCGCAGATCGTGATTCTCCGCGATCTCCTTGGTCGCCTTCCGAAGCAGATCGAGCCGCGCGAGCTGGGCGTTCAAACGGTCCTCGTGATGGATACGGTCGGTTACATCGAGCAGTGTCACGAATCCTAGGCGACGACCGCTGGCGTCTCGGAACGTGGTGCCCCCGCAGCTGAAGTAGCGCTCCCAATGAAAGTCCTTGCGGCGAACTTTGATGAGCACTCCGGCGAGAACCTCCCCTTTCAGGATCCGCGCGAGCGGCCAGCGTTCCACGGGCAGGATGCGTTCATGGCCGTCCTGAACCTCGAAGCGGTCGCCGAATTGATTGAGATTCAGCTTCCACTCGGTCTCGTCCATGAAGCCGTGCATGGCAATCGCCGCCCGGTTCCAGAGAATACAATTTCCCGTCTCATCGGCGAGCACGAACCCTTCTGTGAGATTCTCAACCACGGTCCGGAGCCGCTCCTCGCTTTCCCGCACCGCACGCTCCGACTGCTTGCGCTCCGTAATGTCCTTTGCGAAGCAACAAATCGCACCGAGTCCGCTGTCTGCAAACTTGATTGGTGTACGGATCGAGAGATAGGTGCGAACGGTGTCTCCCACCAGGTAGCTCTCCTCCGCTTCGACCGAAGCACCTGTGGCCCGGCACCGGTCGTCGAGCGCTCTCGATGAAGCCGATTCACGGGAGCTGTCGAACTCGGCATGCCCGATCGGATCAAATCCGAGCATCTCTCGTGTGCGCCGGTTGGCCAACAGATAGCGGCCGTAGCCGTCCTTGACCCAGACCATGGCGGGAACCGACTCCGTGAGCGCCTCGATGAGCCGCTGCTGCGTGGTGGCAGACCCTTCGGCGGCGCGCCGCGCAATCTCCTCCTTCTCAAGTGTGGCCGCGCTCGTCCAGATGAGGGTTCCGAAAACGAGAATATTGGCAAGGTTGAGGAGCGAGAGGCCGCCTTCGACGCCGAAAAGCAAGAATCTCATTCCCCTGAGGTCAAGCCATCCGAAGAGCAGGGGCAGCAACAGAAGCCCGGGCACGAGCCGCCTCGCGAAGACGCCAGCGGCTGTCTTGGACATGAGAAGCGCGATGAGGCCGGAGCGCGGCTGGAGTGCTAATAATCCTGATGAGAGCACGGCAAGCATGACGCATGTGTGCGCCGCCATGCCCTTGACGGGGAAGACCGGCTCGCCGCCGAACAAGTAATGGGAGAGACCGAACCAAGCCAGCAGACCTGAGCTCACTCCGAACACCTGGAGCGTGGGCGAATGCCGCCGGTTGCTCGCCAGGAATCGACCCGCAGAAAGTAACAGAAAACAGGCCGCCGAGGCGGGCGCCATTCGGGCGTAGGGGTCCTTTGCATCGAGGAGCCCCTGCAAGATCGAGCCCTCTTCACCAAGGATGCTCGACGCGATGTAATCGGCGAGGCGGATCGCCGCCAAGAATGCAACGATTGCTGCACAGATGAGCGACCCCGAAGTCCGCATGATATGGCCGAAGCTTTGGGGTTCTTGGGTGCGCGGCTCCCAGGAGGCAAGCGCCAGCGAAGCTCCCAGAAGAAGAAAGCTCAGCGCCGTGATCGGAGCCATCGGCGCCCAGCCGGATGCAATCGATTGGATCGGGGTCAGGTGGAGCGCCCAGCCGACGAGAACTGTGAATCCCGTTGCCATGGCGAGCCAGGCCACAATAGATGCCCACGGAAGATGCCGATTCGAGGCTTCCATACAGATGTCTATGGCGAGTGGAGCTTCGGTGCACGGCCGTGCACCACAGAACGCTCCAACCCACCCTCGAGGGACGCGACAGGGGTGGAAGGAGCGCCCTCCAAGCGCTGGACGAGATCACTCGGAGGCGGGGCCTTTTTTTTGAATCCTCGGACGTTCCCCGTGCCAGAAAAGCTCGGCGCGGTGTCGAACCACGACTGCCACCGGCTGATGCTTTCTCGGAAGTCGAGCTGAAAGCGACTATGGCGCCGCGGAAGTTCTGTTTCAACCCCCAGAGCGCCGCCTGATTTCGGCGCCTTCTTAGCGGGTTCGAGTTCAGTCCCCACATCACTCTCCGCCGGAAGACTGCACGGCCGAGCTGCCCCGGGGCAGCGAACTCTGAAAGCAGAAACTTCTGAGCGCTGTTCCAACCCTCATGTCCAGCAGATTGTGGAAGCTGAGGAAAGCTGGCCGCTGAAAGTGATCTTCTCGCGGGCGAGCCTCCGCATCACTGACGAGCGCTGCTGGCGGCCCGCACATCGGACCATTGCCAACGAACTCCGCGTGGTGTGTCGCGGGAAAGGATACTTTTATGTCATTGCCGAGACCTATCCGCAAGCGCGCTATCGGGCCGTAACAACGTCATCCAAGCTGCGCGCGGGTCTCATCGCCCATCGCGGCGTCACCTCGCTCTTTACGGAACTCCTTGGCTACGCCTGTGTCGAGCCTCCTTGCGCTGGGCAACAATCCCTCGCGATTGCTCCGCGGAGCACCTCTGCCAGAGTCAGGGATCCCACAGAATCCGTTGCCCGATTCGATGGGTGCGCCGGCCGGTCTTGGCGCGGCGAATTTCGCAGATGCGAGACGTCGCGTGCCAATCACCCCACAGAAATCGCAACAGCTATTAGGAAACGCGGATCGTCGGGTCCGCCAGTTCCGCGATCACGCCACGGCCGCGCGGGTCGCGTGTGAGCGCGGTGCGCAGCGCGTCGCTCACCCCGCGAAGCGCCGCGTCGAGCTCCGGCGGCTTCATCGACGCGAGGAGCTTGGCCTTCTCCTCGCGGCCGCGCCAGCGCGTTACAAATCGCATCAGCGCCTCGCCGAGCGCGCCGTGGTGGATCCGGTAGTAAGCAATCTTGTTGCGAAAGTACTCCGCGGCAAATGCCGGGTAACGCGAAGTCGACGCGCCGCCGTGGTGCACCATATTCGCATCGGCCAGATATCGAATGCGCCAGCCGGCGCGAAGGACGCGCCTACAAAAATCCACGTCGTTGAAGAAAAGGAACAGCTCCTCGTCCAGCAGCCCCACCTTCTCGAATACTTCGCGTCGCACGCAGAGCGCCGCACCGGGCGGCTGCTCCACGTCGCGCGAAGCCACGTGGTCGAAATCCTTATAGAAATGCCGGCGGATCACGGCGTTGTCGGGCCACCAGCGCCCCGGCGCCGCGTCGTGAAAGAGTGCTGTGGCGAGTGTCGGAAAACGCATGCATGCGCGCTGTATCGTGCCGTCAACGTTCCAGAGCCGCGCACCGACGGCGCCGTAGTTCGGATTCGCGTCGAGGAAGTTCACCAATGCGCGGAAAGCACCGGGCGCCACCTCGGTGTCCGAGTTCAACAAAAGCACATGGCGGCCGCGCGACGCACGGATCCCGATGTTGTTGCCTCGGGCGTACCCGTCGTTGCGCGGATTGCGAATCAAGTGCACGCCGGGAAAGCGTGCGTCGGCGGCGTCGGCGCTCCCGTCGGAGGAAGCGTTGTCGACAACGATCGTCTCGCGGGTCGGCGGCTGCTCGGCGGCGGCGACCGTCTCAAGGCACCGGAGGAGAAGATCCTTGGTATTCCACGAGAGGATCACAACCGACAGATCGGGTCGGACGGCCGTCGGTTTTGTGGCTCCCGCGCTCATGCCCCGCCCCCGTCGGGCCGCGTCGCGAACATCCACGTTCCCACAACGGAGAAGTCGCGCACGTCGAGGATGCGGACAAATACCTTTACGCCGGTGAAGAAGATGCGCCACGCCGCCGGTGGGAATGTCCAGCTCGAGCCGCGCGCGTAGGTCGTGGCGGTGAGATAGAACCCGGAGTCGAGCGCCACTTCGACGAGCGCGAGCGGCACTTCCCGCGAAAAGTGGATGGTCGGCGCGTCGATCAGAGTGCCCAGATCCTCACATGGCGTCGCAGGCTTTCCAGCAAACCGCCAGCGCTTCGGAATCTCCTCCTCGATCCTGCGCACGAGCTCTTCGCCGAGCGGGCCATACCATTTCCGGAAGTAACGAAGCCGCGCCGTGTACCAGCGCTTCATCGGCGAATCCTGGCTCGTCGCAGTCGAGACGGCGCGCGACACGAAATGCGTCATGCGCGCCGAGGGCACCTGCACGACGCGAAGCCCGGCGGCCCAGACGCGTCGGCACAAATCGCTGTCTTCGTAATAAAGCGGATACCGCTCGTCGAAGAATCCGATCTGTTCGATCGTCGACCGGCGAAACAGCATGCAGGCCCCGGAGATCATCCCCACTTCGACAGGCGCCGTGGAGTGATGAACTCGGTGGGCTTCCTTTGCGCGCGAGATCGAGTAGGTGAGCGAGGCCGAGCGCCGGAAGCGGCCGCGATATTTGGCAACCTCATCCTCGAGCGTCGGAAGCGGGTGGATCGGCAGATGGAGGTCGAGCGCCTCGTCCAGGAAGTCGAATGGCCCAACGCAGCCGACGTCGTCGCTGGAATGCAATACATCGAGCATCGCCTCGACGCATCCCTCCTGGAAGAACACATCGGGGTTCACCACGAGGACATGGGACGCGCTTGTGTGGGCCAAGGCCAGATTCATGCCGGCCGAGTAGCCCGCATTGCGGTCGTTCCAAATCACCTTCACGCCATGCTCGTCACGAAGCCACTCGAGGAAGGGCCGGTCGCGCTCCCGCAGCGGCGAGCAGTTGTCGACCACCACCACCTCGGTCTCGAGCGGATGGCCGTAGACCCGCTGCGCCCAAAGCGACGTGACGGCCCGCCGGGCGTACTCGCCCGTGTTGTAATTCACAAAAAGCGCCGCAAGACGCGGCGCGCGCCGTTCAACGATCGGCTTGCCGGAACTCACGGTTCGCCTGCGCTGGAGGGCGCTGCCGCGGGCGTTGGAATGCAGTGGCCGGGCTCCACGATCCAGCTGTGATCTTGCAGCACGAGACCGACGTCTTTTGTGCGACTTCGAACGTTGAGATTTGAAGGCGCCATCACCGTGTCGAAGCGATGAAGCCCCGGCTCGTCGAGACAAACGCCAAAGACGGTGAACGAGCCCGACAGCAGAATGAGCCGCGGACAGCGGTAGGTCACACATCCGGCGCCACCCGGCACCTCGATGCGTGCGAACTCCGTCGTATCGGCCGTCACCAGCGTCGAATCGTTGCGCTGGAATCCGACGGCGATATGAATCTTGGTATTGTAGGGATCGGGGTTGCGGTACCAGATGCGCACGTCGATCGCATCGCCGGGCGCAACATCATAAATCTGCTCGTCGGTGCCCATCCGCATGATGCGCACTGCGTCGATGCTCGGCATGGTCTCGCGCTTGGGCGGCGCGACGTACCACTCGCCCGGGCGCGCCTGGTTTGCGTCGAGCGATTTGGAAAATGCGGCGTACTCGTTGGTGACGGTCACCGCGTCGTCGAGAAGACGCACTTTCCCGTGGTCGAGCCAGATGGCTCGATCGCATAATTGACGGACGTCGTAGAGCGAATGCGAGCAGAACAGGATCGTCTTGCCGCGCCGGCGGAAGTCATACACTTTGTCAGCACACTTCTTCGCGAAGTGCATATCGCCGACGGCAAAGACTTCGTCGATGATGAGCACCTCGGGATCGAGGTGCACCGCCACGGAGAAGCCGAGCCTCATCGCCATACCGCTCGAATAGGTGCGCAGCGGCCGATCGATGAACTCCCCGAGTTCGGAGAACTCGAGCATCACGGGGAAGAGCCGGTCGAGCTCCTTGCGGCTGTAGCCGAGCAGCGCGCCGTTGAGGTAAATATTCTCACGCCCGGAGAACTCCGGATGGAAGCCAGCGCCGAGCTCCAGCAAGGAAGCCACATGTCCAGCGACACGGAACCGCCCCGCCGTCGGGTCGGTTGTGCCGGAGAGGATCTTCAGTAAGGTCGACTTCCCGGCGCCGTTCGCCCCCACGACACCGAGCGCTTCGCCGCGCCCGACGGTGAAAGTCACATCCTGCAGCGCATTGTGCTCGCGGTAGGAGCGGTAGCTTCCGAAGCTGAGCGCTCCGAGCACGCGCCCGATGGGCGAGCCGTGGAGGCGATAGGCCTTGCCGAGGCCCTCCGCCTCGATCGCATTCTTGGGATCTCCGAAAGCCATTGGAATGTTACAGCTCGTCGGCGAACTTCCGTTTCGAAGCCAAGAATAGCGAGTACCCGAGTACGAAGACCACCACCGACGCGGCCGCAACGTTAGCACACTCCGCCCAGGGCCATTCGAAGTCGGGGAAGCCAGCCTTCGCATCGAGGTCGCGGTATTGCGGCGTCCCCGGATTCACGAGCACCTTTCTATAACCTTCCAGCAGATGATGCATCGGGTTCCATGTGAGCACGTAGGAGTACTTCTCGATGCCCGGAACCTGGTCGCGCGCCCAGAACACCGGCGTCAGGAACTGCCAGAAGGTCATGGCGATTCCGAGCAGCGGCTGCGTGTCGCGCACAAATACGTTCATCGCCGAGAACCCGAGCGACAGCCCAAGCGAGAAGGCGACCTGCACGGCGAAGAGCACCGGAAGCGCAAGCATGCGCCAGCCCCACGGATTCCAGCCGAGCTGCGGAGCCACGATGAGATAGGCGATCAGTGCCAGCGCCTGAATCGTGACCGACGCCAGAACGGTATTGAGCGGGAGAATCTCGCTCGGGAACGAGATCTTCTTGATGAGATTACTATTCTCAAGAATCACCGAAGCGTTGCGCGTGACCGACTCCGCGAAACCGCTCCAAACTACGACGCCTACAAACAGATAGACGGTGAATAGCTGTTTCTGCGCAGCGTCTGCCAGCCCCGCGCGGCCGAACTTCGCCCCGAGCAGCTCAGCGAAGACGAAGTAGTACACAAGGAACAAAACCAGCGGCAGCACGAAAGGCCATACAAAGCCCAGTACCGTGCCCCGGAAGCGTGCGCGCAGCTCCCGCTGGTAGAAGTTCGAGAGAATCTCGCGTTGCGCGACGACCATTCGCGGATAGGACACGAGGGCGATCAGCCCTTCTCGCAGGCTCTTGCCTGCCGGCGGGCGCGCTTCGCGGATCGTCTCCTTGCCGCCCGTGGGACGCTCGCTGCCGGTAGCGCTCGAATTCGCGCTCGCCACGCCGCTCACGGATTCTTCTTTTCGCCGGACGGCGAGCCCGCGTCGGTGCCCATGCGACGATAGAAATCGTCGGACGGCCGGAAATCGGCGCCCACTTGCGCCTGAATGGTGAACGCGATGCGACGCGCGAATTCCACGTCGTCGCCGACGGGGTCCCACTCGGCTTCGGCCGATTTGTCCGGATGGCGCAGCGCTTTGTTGCGTTCCCGCTCGACGCGGACGCGCACGAGCCGCCCAACCCGCCCGTCGTTGGGAGCGTCGGCGTCGGAGTGGGGCATCACCTCGATCCAAGCGCGTCGGCGCGTGCCGCCGTCGGAATTTGGGCGCCGGAAAGCGAACAAATCTTCGCTCCAGGCAGATGTTACTTTTCCATCGACGAGGTTGCTTTCAGCGACGCGCATGCTCGCATGCTGCACGGCGTTCAAGCAGGCTTCGTGCAGGTTCTCCGGCGCGGCGACGCGCACGGGGAGCTCGACCCACTTGGGCTCGGGCGTCGACGCGCAGGAAGGGCACCACCCCGCGAGGAGCAGGAGCACCCCAGCGACGAGCATGCGAACAGGGAGGGTTCGGCGAGGCATGGAGCTAGCGGCCTCCTTTTCGGCTGCTGGAAACCCGTTTCTTGCGGGGCGGGGACTTGGGCGTGAGGAGCTGCTTGCGGTGCACCTGCTGCTCGGTGCCGGGCAGGTCGACCTTCTCGCGGCGGCGGAACTTGATGCGGATCGGGATCTCGCGGCAGTCGAACGACTCGCGGAACCGATTTGCCAGGTAGCGCTCGTACTGGTCGCTGAAGAGCTTGGTCTCGTTGACGAACAGCACGAACGTGGGCGGATAGGCCGCCACCTGCGTGCCGTAGTAGACCTTGGCGAGCAGCCCGTGGGACGGAAACTGCTTTTCGATGGCCGCCTCCAGCGTGCGGTTGAAGACCGCCGTTGGGACGCGCACGCCATTCTGGCGATGGAGTTCCTGGGCGATGTCGAGGGCCTCGAAGACGCGCTCACCCTTCTTCGCGCTCACGGCGACGACGGGACAGAATGACAGATTGGGAAGGCGCTCCTCGAGGTATTTGCGGTAATCGCCGAGGGCCAGCTGCTTTTGCTGAGCGAGATCCCACTTATTTGCAAGAATAATCGTGGGCTTGCAAGTCTCGACGCAGAAGCGGGCGAGGTCCTTGTCGACGATCGAGAGGTCGCTCGAGCAGTCGAAAACCAATAAAACCACGTCTGCGCGCTCGATGGCCGCTTCGGCGCGCTTCATGGAGAAGTATTCAATTCCGCTCTGGAGCGACTTCTTGCGGCGCAGGCCGGCCGTGTCGATGGCAACATATCGGCGTCCGCGGAACTCAAACGGCACGTCGACCGCGTCGCGCGTCGTGCCGGGGATGTCGCTCACGATCACGCGCTCTTCGCGGCAGAGCGCGTTGACGAAAGTGCTCTTGCCGGCGTTGCGCTTGCCGACGATGGCGATGCGCAGCGGCGCCTCCCCTTCCGACTCGGCAATCGGCAGCCCATGGGCGAGCTCGTCGAGGAGAGTCGGCACCCCCTTGCCGTCCTTCGCGGAGACGGCGATGGGATCCTTGAATCCAAGTTTGTAGAAATCGGGGAGGTTGAGCTGGGCCGCCTTGCCCTCGCACTTGTTGGCGACCAGCACGATCTCGCGCTTGCTCTTGCGAAGGCGCTTGGCCACCTCGAGGTCGAGCGGCGTGAGCCCTTCGGCGGCATCGACCACGAAGCAGATCTTTCGCGCGCGTTCGATGGCAAGCGCGATCTGCTCTTCCACGTGCATGGCGAGGTCGTGCTCGTCGACGATGCCGATGCCGCCGGTGTCGACGGCCTCGAAGGCGCGCTTGCCGACCTGGATGCGCACGGCGACGCGGTCGCGGGTGGTACCGGCAGTGGCGTCGACAATCGAAACGCGCCGCCCTGCGAACGCATTGAGGAGCGTCGACTTGCCGACGTTGGGCCGGCCGACGATGGCGATCTCAGGGAGCGTCATGGGGCGAACAGGATAGACGCTCGGGGCGCTGGGGCGTGGAACCGGGGGCAGATCAGCTTGGAGCCGATCCCCCTTGCGCAGCCAGCGCCGGCTTCCAAGACTTCGTTCCATGTCGGATTCCACCCCGTCGGCCGACGACGAAGCACGCAGCGAGTCGATGGGCGGGCAGCCGCCCGTGCCCTTACAGATCGGGCCCTACCGCATCCTCGATCGGCTCGGCGCGGGCGGCATGGGCGAGGTCTACGTCGCCGAGCAGACGGAGCCGGTGAAGCGGCGCGTGGCTCTGAAGCTCATCAAGCTCGGGATGGATAGCCACGAAGTCGTGGCGCGCTTCCGGCAGGAGCAGCAGGCGCTCGCGCTGATGTCGCACGACAGCATCGCCAAGGTCTTCGACGTCGGAACGACCGAGCGCGGCCAGCCCTATTTTGTGATGGAGCTGGTGAAAGGAGTTCCGATCGATACGTATTGTGATAGTCATAAACTAGGGATCGAGCAGCGCATTAGCTTGATGCAGCAGATCTGCGCAGCTGTGACTCACGCGCACCAGAAAGGCGTCGTGCACCGCGATCTGAAGCCGAGCAATGTGCTCGTGAGCGAAGAGGGCGGCGTGCCCCGCGTGAAAGTGATCGACTTCGGTCTCGCCAAGGCCATGGGACCGAAGCTCACCGAGGCCTCACTGTTCACCGAAGCTGGGCAGATTCTCGGAACGCCCGGATATATGGCGCCCGAGCAGGCCGATCCCACGAATGTCGACGTCGACACGCGGGCGGACGTCTACTCGCTCGGTGTGATCCTCTACAAATTGTTGGTGGGTGAGCCTCCTTTCAGTAATGATCATCTCTGGCGCGGAGGTTTCATGGGAGTCCTTCGAGTGCTGCGCGAGGAGGAGCCGCTTCGGCCGAGCCAGAAGCTGTCGAGCATGGGGCCGGCGACCACCAAGGTCTGTGGCGATCGGAGGATGTCTTCCGCGGCGCTCCGGCGCACGCTGCAGACCGACCTCGACTGGGTCGTGCTGAAGGCGCTCGAGAAGGACCGCAATCGGCGCTACGACTCCCCGGCGGCGCTCGCCGCGGAATTGCAACGTTATCTCGACCATGAGCCGCTGCTCGCCGGCCCGCCGGGTGCGTGGTATCGCACAAAAAAGCTGCTAAGGCGATACCGAGGGCAGGCGATCGCGCTCGGCGCGGTGACTGCTTCTTTGATCGCGGGCTTCGGCACCGCGCTATGGCAAGCCGACGTGGCGTCCAACGAGCGCGATGAGGCGATCCTCGCGGGCCAGAGAGAATCGAAGGAGCGGGCCCGAGCGGATGAGCGCGCCGTCGCGGCGGAGAAGGCAGAAAAAGCCGAGAGGGAGCGCGCACAGCAGCTCAAGCAGGTTTCCGATTTTCAATCGCAAATGCTGCGGCAGATCGACACGACGGCAGCCGGCATTGGATTGATGAAGGACATCCGTGAGCGCTATGCCGTGGCGCTGGAGAAGGCGGGAGTGCCGGAGTCGGGTCGGGCGGCTCGAGAAGCAGCGTTCCTGGAGGAACTCTCTCAGGTAAATGCAACCGATACGGCGGCCGCGATGATCGATCGCAACATTTTGAAACCCGCCGTGGAGACGATTGAGAGACAATTCCAAAACCAGCCGCTGGTCGACGCACAGCTTCGCCATTCGCTGGTGGTCCTTTACACAACGATCGGGCTCGACGGAGCCGCTTTCGCATTGCAAGAATCGGCGCTGGCGACGCGCCAGCGCGTGCTCGGAGAGGAGCATCAAGACACGCTTCAGTCGATCAGTAATATGGGTTTCCTGCTCCTATCGCAGGGGAAACTCGCGGAGGCGGAGCCGTATGTCCGGAAGGCGCTGGAGGGTCGGCGCCGCATCCTCGGAGAGGACCACCCGGATACGATCACGTCGATTTCAAATATGGGCGTGCTCCTTCGTGCCCAAGGAAAACTGGCCGAGTCGGAGCCCTACATCCGCGAGACGCTCGAGAAAAGTCGCAGAGTTCTCGGACAGGATCACCCCGACACGCTCACCGCGGTGAACAACATGGGCTTCATGTTTCAGTCCCAAGGCAAGTTCTCCGAGGCCGAACCTTACTATAGTGAAGCTCTCGAGAAACGCCGACGCGTGCTGCCGGAGGATCACCCGGACACGCTGATTTCCATTCAGAACCTCGGCTCAGTGCTAAGGGCGCAGAGCAAGCTCTCCAAAGCGGAGCCATATACTCGCGAGGCGCTCGAGAAGTGCCGACGACTGCTTGGGGAGGAGCATCCCAACACACTCATCGCGATCAATAATATCGGCTCGCTCCTTTTGGCGCAGGGCAAGCTGGCCGAAGCAGAGCCCTTCTATCGGGAGGCGCTCGAGAAACGTCGTCGCGTCTCGGGAAATGAGCACGCGAGCACGCTGAAATCGCTCAATAATCTGGGGTCACTTTTGCGGAACCAGGGCAAGCTCGCGGAGGCCGAGATCTGTAGCCGCGAGGCGTGGGAGAAAAGCAGCCGCATTCTCGGCAAGGAGCATCTCGATTCACTGGTCTACCTCATTAATCTGGGCGTCATCGTCTCCCAACAAGGCAAGTATCAAGAAGCCGTCGAGATCCTCACCCCTTCGGAAACTGCGACTCGCAGAGCGTTCAGCGCCGGGAATGCGCCGTGGCTCGCGAGCTTTCTTCTCACGCTGGGCCGAGCGCAGGTGAGGCTGGCGTACGACGCCGAGCGATTCCGGCTCGCCGAAAGCCACCTCGCGGAAGCTCATGCCCTCTTCATAAAAACGCGAGGCGCAGGCCACAAGGACACGGTCGACTGCGTGCAGGGGCTAGTCGATCTGTATACAGCGTGGAATGCTGCCGAGCCGGAGGGCGGCCACAGCCCCCAGCTTGAACTGTGGAAGGATCGGCTCAACGCGCAAAAGCCCAAGAAGGCTGCGCCCTCCGACGTGGAAAAGAAGTGATTTCTCACGGCGCCCATGAGATCAGCAGCGGGTCCCTCCGCTCTGCTCTCTGAGCTTCGAAGGCCTGTGAAAACAGGGAGCCCGAGGCATGGACTACTTCGATTCGGTACATCTCGGGCGTCAAATAAGGGCTGAAGTCGTAAGGGATTCCGACCGAGGGCGCCGGATCGATACAGAGGACTATGCGACCGAGCGCATCACGGATGCGAATGCACACATTTCCAAATGTCTCCGGGTGTGGTGAGCTATCGCTGGCCTGAATCCGAAGCCACGTCGGCCGCGCCGGAGAGAGCACCACCTGAGCACGAGTAGTCTCTTCAGGGTGCACGCTCACAAGCTGCGAGACGTTCCCCACTCTGCTCGATGCGGATCCAACAATTGCGAGGTAGTCGCCTGGAGCAAGTTCGCCGGAACGCCAGAGGCTGCCGCCGCAAAGATCTCGTCGCAGAAACGTGGGTTTTGGGTCTTGAGCTTCGGCTGCCCGCATCAATTCCACAGAGACCTGCTCCAACGGCTCCCCCTCGGCGTGCCGAAAGGACAACTCAATGTTACCAGCCGCCATTGCGGCATTCGGGAGCACGATCTCGCCGAGGTCGAGGGTTTCGCCGGATATCAACGTTCGGTCGCCGAGATCCTCGCGGAGGTAGCCGGTCGCTTCTGCGAAAATTTCCATCGGGCCTGGCCGAAAAGGACCGCCGCGGAATGCCCCCGTCTTCGGATCCACGGAAATCGGTAGCTCGAATTGTGGTGTGTCGGAGACCACGATCCGCGCACCTGCGGGTGTAGCGCCGACCTCGTTATGCAGCACGCCCTGGATCCAACAATTCGAGAGCATGCGAATCGGAACCTGAATCGTGCACTCCTCGCTGCCGGGCACGGCGAGGCAGGTCGCAGCGGGAGTGCGCGCAAGGGTGACCTGCTCCGCCGCCTCCAGCAGGTAGGTGCGCCCCGCTATGCACTTTTCGATACAGAACTCCCCTGCGGACCCAGTCATCGCGCCGCGAGGTGTGGAGTTGCGGTTCTCCACGAGCTTTGCCGTCACGATCCATCCGCCAAGCGGTGCGCCGTCCTCCGCAACCACTTTTCCGAGGATCTGATCTGCCTCAAGTCTGCTCAGGGCCGACGGACTCACGCGGCGAGCACCGGTCGCCTCGAACGAAACCACGGAACGAACACTTTCCTCATGCTGCCCCACCGACGAACTCGTCGCCGGACTGTCCGGCGCCGTCCGAGACGAAACGGCGTCCCCGTCAGGTCGGCTTAGGCCCCAAATGCGATACAGACCTGCGCTTGCGAGAAGAAGAACGATCAGCCCAATGATCCCAGCCTTCGCCTTCCGCAAATCATGGATTCGCTTGATGTGCATGCAGCCGCTCCAGTAAGAACCACAATTTATTCATACCCATCCCATCGCCGATTGCCTCCGCCGGCCGATGGACGGCAGGCGGCAGAGGAGATTCCACGTTCCCCGGCACCTTCTGTCAAGCGCTCCCTCGGCCGCAGCTCGGACGACGCTCGCCACAGAGTTCTCGCATCGCGCTTCATCGCGTACTTGGGTGCGTCGCACGACGCTGCGGCAGACGCTGGCGAACTCGGGGATTGCCCGGACGCCGGGCCACGCATGCGCTCAACTTCACAGATGAGTGACGGCCTGGAATGGGGCGCGGGTCGGTCGTGGCGCGCGCGCAGCTCGGTTGACTTTTGAAACTTCCTCCAACGCCCGCGTCCTTCTTCAACAAATGTGCATGGTCGCCGTCAGCGTTTCAGGAAGTGGATCCTGAGTCATCACACTACCGCAACCCAAGCGCCCGGTGCGTCTGCGGGATCACCCGGACCCCCGGAAACCGCCGGCGCGCGAGTTCCGTCAGGGCCGCCAACGCCGCAGCCGTCAGCCCTTTTTGCTCGAGGCGCATCGGCGTCACCGGCTGTAAGAAGAGTGCCGCCCCGGGCGCCAGCGCCTGCAGCGCCGCCAGCGCGGCATCGAGCTCCGCAGGCGACACCGACGGCGTAAGCACACATTTCACGCACCAGTCGGCGGCCCGGGTCGCGCAAAGCTCATAAAAACGCCTGTGCGCCTCGCCGAATGCCCCCGTCTCCATCGTCGAGTCGAGCTTCAGATCGGCGCTCACGTGATCGACGTGCGCGAGCAGCGGCTCCACTGCAGAAAAGTGAACTCCCGCCGTCTCCAGATGGACGCGCCGCCCCTGTGCGCGCAACGCCGGGCAGAGTTCCTCTAAGAACTCCCAGTGGACCAGCGGCTCGCCGCCCGTAACAGATACCGTCTGCGGCGTGAGCCCGGCCGCCCGCTCAACCTCCTCAATGGCTCCAAGCGCCTGCGCTACCGTCACCGGATTGCGCTCGCGGCGATCGCCGTCGGGCAGCGCCAGGCGCCAGTGCTCCTCCGCCTCCCACGTCGGCTCGCTGTCACAATAACGGCACCGGAATGGACAGCCGGCCAGCCGGAGAAAGGTCTGCGGCTGGCCGACGTACGCGCCCTCGCCCTGGATCGAAGCAAACACTTCGACGAGGGGAGCACGGCGCATGGCAGGAACTCGTCGCGCGAATCTGCCGACCGCGCGGCTCCTCGAAGCGCGGGCCGCGCACAGATCCATCTGTGCACTCGACGCCCGCGCGGCGAGGATTCGTGAACGTTACTTCTTGGCGGCCTTCGCGGCCGGGGCTGCAGCCTTCGCTGCGGGCGCTGCGGCTCCCCCCTTCGCACCCGCGGCCGGCGCGGCACCAGCAGCCGGAGCGGCCCCTTCCGCGGCTTCCTTCTTGGCGGCCTTCTTCTTCGCCGTCTTGAACTGC
Organism: Planctomycetota bacterium; assembly: GCA_016792805.1. Lineage (GTDB taxonomy): Bacteria > Planctomycetota > UBA1135 > UBA1135 > JACQFD01 > JAEUHX01. The sequence goes on along the minus strand of JAEUHX010000042.1, from coordinate 77,818 downwards.
GTGCGAACCTTCGGCATTCCGAAGATCGACGTCTCGTCGTTGGCCTTGCCCGCAGCCTTGAGCGAATCAATGCGCTCCTTGCGGGTCAGAACGTTGCGCGAGCGCTTCAGCGCGCTCCGGGCAGCCAGGCTTCGATGAATAGACATGGGGAGGCGACGGGACGTTTCAGCAGAAGGTCGAGGGCTCCACGCGGATCGCTCGGAGCCATGGGAAGCCCGGATCTTAGCGGGCGCCACCGTCGCTTGTCTTCGGGGTGCCTTCTGACGGAGAGCCCGCGGGAGTGGACGGCACGCGTGAAACGAAGCTGTCGGAAAAGGGGGGCTTTTTCTCGCCCGCGTGGTAGGGCGGCACCGCGGAGACGCGCTCTCGCAGTTCGAGGAGCCCCGGATCGCGAGCCGACTCGCCGCTGCCGACGAAGACCACAATCTCCCCCCTTGAGGAACCGGCGACCGGCACGCGCTCGAAACGGGCGTCCGTGAATCCACGCGCGGCGAGCGCCGCCACCGCCTCTTGCGCCTTCGTCCGGCCGCTCTCCGAGTCGGAGAAGGAGATGGCGCGGACCGCATGGGTGCCGGCGGGCTTGGGCTTCGCGATCTCGCCCGACGGGCTCGCCTGCGGCGACGCGCCGATGCCGCGGTCCACGCCCTCGGCCGAGCCTCCCGGACCCGGGACAAGATTCCCGAGGCTCGGCGGTGAGCCACCGGGATCGCCGGCGGGTCGCCCCTCGGCGTTCGAGCTGAGCCAACCGAGCCTCCCCGCCGCGAAATAGCCAACTCCCAAGAGGACCAGGAGAAGCAACGGATAGCCGACGCTGCGCAGTACCGCAGGAGGCAGCGGCAGCGAGCGCTCCGCCGAGCCATCGGTCTCGCGAAGCGGCTCGGTTACGGGGCGCCGCGGGGTGTCGGGTAGCACCACTTGCTTGTGGGGGCGCTCCGGGACAGGCGCGCCCCGCCCGCCGCGGGCTCCGTGAGCCGACGCCCGCGCGTGCTCTGGAATCGGAGTATTTGCGACCTTCGCGTGGGCGTTCGTCGGCGCAGGCTCACCGGAAGCTCGCAGATTCGGCTCCTGTCTCCCCGCCTCCGCCTTGGTTCGCTCCTGGGGGCCTAATCCAGACTGAGCGGCTGCTGCCGCCTCCCCTTCCGCAGCTTTGCCGACAGCGGAGCCCTTCTGCTGGCGAAGAAGGAGCGAGAGAAGATCCGGTGCCGGGCGCCCCATGGGAAACCGCCTGTTGGAGCTGAGGTGAGTAGCGAAGCCGCGAGGTGAACTCCCCGCCACGGGATATGAGGGGAGGAACGGGAGAGTAGTAATGTCCCGCGCCGTTGTCGAAAGGAAGCCGCCGCGGTGGGGCCCGTACAATCGCGAGGAATGCGCGTCGCGCTCTTCGCCCCACTTCTCACAGCTGCGTGGAGCCCGCCATCCCCTCAGGCACCCGCCTCGCAGCCGGCGGCGGCGCCGATTGTCTTTTCCGACGCGACGGCCGAGTACGGGCTCGCGTTCTCCGCGCGCTGCGGCACCCCGGAGAAGCTCGACATCGTGGAGGCCAATGGAGTCGGCGCGGGCGTGCTCGACGCCGACCTCGACGGCGACCTCGACCTTTTCCTTGCTCAAGGGTCGACCCTCGAGGAGCTGAACGCCGGCGGCGGCGCGCACCCCTCCTATTGGAGAAACGACGGCGGGCGATTTGTGGATTCGAGCGCCGAGGTCGGGCTGCGCGGCGAAGGAGCCGCGAACCTGAAAGGGTGGTGGACCTGCGTCACCGTCGGCGACCCCGACGGCGACGGCATCCCCGACGTCTTCCTCGGGGGATATTTGAAGTCCGCGTTTCTTGTGAACTCCCACGCGCAAGGCCGGCAAGTGCAGCTCGCCGATCGGGCGCGCGAGATGGGAATCGACGAACGAGGATGGGTGAGCAACGCCTGCTTCTTCGATGGCGACGGAGACGGCGATCAGGATTTGTACCTTGTGCGCTACCTGGAACTCGACCGGAAGCGTCCGCCGCGCAAAGTGGCCGGGTCGCTGAAGGTGCCATGCACGTGGCGCGGTCAAGAGGTCTATTGCGGGCCGAAGGGGCTCGTGCCGACGCCCGATCGTTACTTCAAGAATCAGGGCGGGAAGTTTACTGAGGCGACTCTCGAGGCGGGGTTCTCGGGGGCGCCCGCCTCTTATGGGCTTGGGATCTGCCCCGTCGACTTCGACGCTGATGGCGATCTCGATCTATATATTGCAAATGACAGCAAGCAGAACTTCCTCTGGCGGCACGACCCAGAAGGATTTGTGGAGTGCGCCTTCGAGACCGGCGTGGGCCTCGGCGAGGACGGGTCCACCTATGCGGGCATGGGGGTCGCGGCAGGTGACGTGAACGGCGACGGCCTGCCCGATCTCGTCGTGACGAACTTCAGCGACGAGCCCGTGAGCCTCTACACGAGCCGCGCCTCGAGCTACGGCGTGCCGAAGAAGCCTGTTTTGTATGATACGGCCACCTGGACGAGCGGCATCGGGAGAGCGACGCTCGCGACGCTGAAATGGGGAGTGGAACTCGAGGATCTCGACCTTGACGGCGACCTCGATATATTTGTCATGAACGGCCATGTGTATCCGCAAGCCGACGCCAAGGGCACCGGCACGAGCTACGCGCAGCGGAACCAAGTTTTTGTGAATGCCGGCGCAGGCAAGTTCGAGGAGCTGGTGCCGCCGAGCGGCTCTCCGCTCTTAGAGCGGCGATCCCATCGGATCCTGGTGGCCCTCGACCTCGACGACGACGGCGACGAGGATTTCTTGTTAGTGCCGGTCGATGGGCCGGCAGCTCTGCTGCGCAACGGGACGGCGACGCCTGCTTCGGGCGGCGCGCATCGGGTCCGCATCGAGTGCCTTCTGCCGCCGCGCGAGCCCGGGCTTGCGCCGCGCGACGCACTGGGAGCACAAGTGATCATCACAACTCCTTCGGGAAAGCAAGTGCGCGAGGTGCGCCGCAGCGGCTCCTACGCGTCGTCGCGGGATCCGCGGATCTGCTTCGGACTCGGGAACTCTCCGGAGATCCAACAGATTGAGATCCGCTGGCCCGACGGCACGCGCGACGTCGTCCCGGGAAGCGGCCTCGCCGGGCGTGCCGTCCGCATCGTGCAAGGAAAACCCGTTTCTGTGAGCTCCACTCCGCTCTCGGAGGGCGGTTCGAACAAATGAGCGAGACGATCGCTTCGCCCCCGAAGATCAAGCTCAAGACTGCGGCCACGGGGCTGCGGCCCTGGGTCTATCGCAAAATGGTCGAGCGGTCGCGGGAGATTCCCGACGGCTCGCTCGTCGCGCTCGAGAGCCGCGACGGCGCCATCGTGGGTCACGGTTTCTATAGCTCGCGATCGCAGATCGGTGTTCGCGTGCTGCGCTGGGGCGCCGACCCCGTCGACGAGGCATTTCTCCGACGGCGCATTCGCGACGCGGTGTATCTGCGCCGAAAAGTGCTTTCGCTCGATGCCGTGACCGACGCCTACCGAGTTGTGAACTCCGAAGGTGACGAGCTCTCGGGCCTCATCGTCGACCGCTACGCCGACGTCGCGAGCGTCGAGATCAACGCGCTCGCGTGGTATGAGCGCCTTGAGCTCGTCGAGAGCGTGCTTCGCGAGGAGCTGCCGGTGTCGCGCGTCGTGGTGCACGTCTCCGAAAAAGCGGCCGTCGCCGAGGGAATTCGCGTCGCGGCGCGCCCGCAGGACGAAGGCGCGGCCGCCGTGATCCGCGAGCGCGGGCTTCGCTTTCATGTAGACTTCTCGAAAGGCCATAAAACCGGCGCGTTCCTCGACCAGCGCGACAACCGCCAGTGGCTTGCACAATTCGTTGAGAGCCGCGACGTACTCGATTGCTGCACATATCAGGGCGGATTCGCGATCGCCGCCTCCGTGCTTGGGAAAGCCGGACGCGTGACGGGCGTCGATCTCGACGAAGAGGCGATCGAGCTGGCGAAACGCAATGCGAAGCTCCACCAGGCGCCGCGGCTCGAATTTGTGCATGCCGACGCCTTCGACTACTTGCGTGAAGTGCAGACAGGAAAGCGGCGCTACGACGTCGTCGTGCTCGACCCGCCGAAGCTCGCGCCTTCCATGGGCGAGCTTCCGAGAGCCGCTGCAAAGTACACGGATCTGAACGAGCTCGGGATGAAGGCGCTCAAGAATCACGGCCTTCTGTTCACTTGCTCCTGCTCGGGGCTTGTCTCCGAGGAGATGTTCCTCGGGCTTCTGCGCAAAGCGGCGGCGCGCGCCGGCAAGCGCATGCGGATTCTTGGGATTCGCGGCGCCGCGCCTGACCATCCGGTGGCCCCCCACTTCCCCGAAGGGCGCTACCTGAAAGCCGTGCTCGCGTCCGTGGAGGAATTGTGATCCCGCTCGCCTGGTTCGCCGCGGCGGCAGCGCTGCTTCTGCCGCAGGAAACGGCCTCGAAGCCGGGCGCGGAGAGCAAGCCTGCGTCCGAGGAGCTCACCTCGGCAGTGCAACTTTTCGCGATGGAGCGGTTCGACGACGCGCTGGCGCGGCTGGAACTTCTGCTCGCTGGATCTGTTGACTCGCGCACGCGAACTAAAGCACGCCAGCTTCGAGGGCTCATCTTTATCGAGCAGCACCGCTACGCAGAGGCCGCACAGGCGTTGGGCTCGGCGCGGGAAGAGGAGCCGAAGGACGCCGTCACGCTGGTGTCGCTCGCCCGAGCGAAGGAGATGCTCGGCTCGGTCGAGGAAGCACAGGCGCTGCTGCAGGAGGCGCTCGCCGTGGCGCCCGCCTCAGCCGACGTCCTCTTCGCTGCGGGTCAGTTCGCCCATCGGCGCCGAGACGACAACAAGACAAAACTGTGGCTTTCCCAAGCGCTCGCGGCCGATCCCTGGAGCGACTCCGCGGCGTCGGCGCACTATGCGCTCGCGGCCGTCGCGCAACGCGTCGGCGACGACGCGGGCGCCGCGGCGCAGCGCGCCCTCTACAAGGAGAAGTTTGATTTCTCCACAAAACGAACGGCACTCGCCAAGCGGCTCGCCGTGAGTCCGGGCGACGTGAAGGCGGCGCGTGCGCTTGGGCAACTGTATCTTCATGCCCGGCTTGGCCGGCTCGCCCTCCCGCTGCTGGAGCCGATTGCGCGCGGCTCGCGCGACCGAGGGCTTCTGTTGGAATGGTGCGACGCCGCGCTCCTCTGCTCCGACTGGGAGAGGGCGCAGGAGGCTGCCACTCAAGCGCTCGCGGCCGATCCTTCGGGGCCGTCGGCCCACCGGCGGCTTGCGGAGGCATTCACCCATCTCGACAAGCTCGAAGACGCCGCGAGCCACTGGGCGCAAGCCCTTGCGGCCGGGACGGCTCTCTCTCGCGATCCCTCGCTTCGGGAACTCGGGTCACAGATCGAGGTGAAAGCGAAGGCGGCGGGCAAGGGAGACCTCGCCCGCCGCGTCGCGGAGATCTTGCGGAGGCTCGGGAAGTAGCTTCCCTCAGCGCTCACTCGCCGATCACGTCGGCTTGATCTTGATGACCTGCGGCTTCGACTCGGCGCGCTTGGGAATTGTGACGTCCAGGACGCCGTTCACCATGCGCGCTTCGACACGCGACGTGTCGGCCGACGTCGGCAGGCGGAAGGACCTCGACCACTTCCCGAAGCGACGCTCCGTGAAGTGCACATTCGCGCTGTCTTTCTTGACTTCCTCCTTCTTTTCTCCGGAGAACGTCAGAAGATCGCCTTCGATGTGAATATCCACATCTTTGGCCTCCATGCCCGGAACCTCAGCCTTGATCACGAACGTCTCGGGCGTTTCTGTCACATCGAACGCGGGCATCGGGACCGTGGACTGCGCCAGCGCCGGCAGGCGGTCGAAATCATCGAAGAAGGAGCGGAACAACCCTTCCACGTCGCGATGGATATCGCGAACAGGCGCTCCAAAGATGCCGAGCTCTCGACGCGGAATGATGGAAGTCATCGTTTCCTCCCAGAGGAGTAGAATCGGGGACAAGCAACATCTGGAAATGCACAGCTCCGGCACCGTGGCGGCCGTCGCCATGTCGAGGAGACCCTAGGGCGTCCTCGAAACACACAGAAGGCCAAGAGGCAACGCCCGTGCCAAAGTGAGCCACGCGAGGCTGCCGTCGTACGTGCCTTGAAATTCAAGACTTGGAGCCGCCCTCGCCCGACCTGCCCGGTCTCAAGCTGTCGTGTTGGCACCGGCGGATACAAGATTGCTGCCGTCTCGGCGCTTGCCGCACCGGCGGACCCGCCGTAGCGTCGCCACACATCCGGAGGCGGCCCCGCCGGGCCGCGGCAATCCATGCACCTCGACCCCCGCTCGCAGGCACTCGCTTGCGCGGCTGCCCTCACCGCGCTTCTCACGGCCCCATCCGCTTCGGCCGCCGCCCCCCAGGCGACCCTTGAGCTGAATGGCGCTACTGCGATCACGCTGCCGCCCGGAGCCGGGTTGATTGCGAACGGCAAGCTACCCGCCGGAAAGCCCGGCGGGATCCTCTTCGATGAGAGCGCGGGCCCCTTCAGCTTCCTCGGGGAGCTCGTACCGCTCGGATTCACCGCTGCGACGTCGGTTCTCGCAGGCCCACTCACGATTCCCCCGTCGGGATCGCTCGTCGTGTCGACGATCGTTCCGCCCGACCCGGCTCTCCTCGGCCGGACTTTTCATTTTGTGGCTTTTGCGGTCGACGCGTCGGACCCCAACGGAATTGTGTTCTCGAACGGCGCCTCGTTGCTGGTGCAGAAGGTCGCTTCGGCGGGCCCCAATCTCTCGGCATTTGTGGGAGATCAGGTTGTCCTTGACGGAAGCGCCAATGCGGCGAGCGGCGGGCTCATGGCGCCGGGCGAGATCCTGGCATGGCAGCTGATCGCGAAGCCTGCTGGAAGTGCATCGAATCTTGCGAACACGAACACACAGTTCCCGCATTTCACTCCGGACGTCGCGGGCAACTATACTGCGCGAGTCACTCTCTACAAAAATGGCGTGCCACTCTCCTCCGACGAGACGACGATCCACGCCTTCGCATTCAATTATCTGACACCGCTCGACGGCGCGATCCTAAGTGGCGCAACGATCCCGCTCTTTGGGCAACTCCAGCCGAAGGACGAGATCGCCGCCTTTGCGATCGACGGCGTGCCGACGGTGCTTTCGTCGCTCGGAAGTTTCACTAATTTTGTGGGAATCCCCTGGATTCCGGGGCAAACGTCACGGCCGATCACCTATCAGATTCTCGCCTCCGACGGCTCCGTGGCCACGCGGCGCATGTCGGCGCTGCGCGGTGCGGCCGTGAGCACGGCCACGCCGCTGCCGCAATCCGTGCGAGTCCAGATGACGCAGCAGGGGCTCGACAAGGTGGAGACGCTCGTACTCGGGGAGCTCAACGCGCTGAACCTCTCTCAAATTGTAACTTCGTCTGTGCCCGCGCAGGAGATTGCCGACATCTTCATCGCGACGGCGTACGCGAAGCCGACGGGTGCGTCCCACGGACCCTACGGCGTGACGTTCACGCCGACAACGTCAAACATCGGCATCACAATCACGATTTCCAATCTGTATATCCCCATGTCGTTCTGGGGAACGCTCTTCGGAATCGGATGGTCGTCGACGGGGTATCTGCGCGCAGACCTCGTGACGATCAAGACGAACGCCACTTTTCCGATTGTGAACGGCGCCTTGACGGTGTCGCTGTCGCCCGCGCAGATTTCGATCTCGGGCTTCTCCTACGACGTGTCGGGGATTCCCTTCGACATCGATCAGGCTTTCACCGGTACGGTCTACGACGCGGCTCTCTCGGCGCTCAACTCGGCGATCCAGCCGATGCTGTCGGAGGTTCTCGGCTCGGGCTTCGCGATCGACTTCACGGATACACAATTCGGCCTCCTCAACAAGCTGTACTCCCTGCAGCTTCGATTCGAGTCGGTGACGCACACGACTTCCGGCGTCTCGGCGACGGCCAACGGCTACCTCGCCTCGCTGCTGCCGCCGACGGGGCCGTCGCTACCGGTTTTTGTAAGTTCTGGCGCTCCGCTTCCGACCTTCGGGACGACGGCTCCGGGCGGCGCCGCGTACCACGTCGGCACGGGCGCGCGGGTGGACGCCTTGAATCTCTTCCTGTCGCGGCTTGCCTCTTCCGGGCTCGCCAACCAGCACCTCGACACGATCGCATCGGCCTATGCGCTCGGGTTCGGCGAGACTCCGTTCCAGGCGCAGGAGCTCGCGCAAATCCTGCCGAGCGCCGGATTCGAGCTGCTGCCGCCGACGCAGCTTGTGCGAGTGAAGCTCACACCTACGGTCGCCCCCGTGGTTTCTGTAAACTCGTCGGGGCCGGCGCTGCTGCACGCAGAGTTCCCCGGAGTGCGCTTCGAGTTCCGCACGACGGTTCCGGGATCGCTGACGGACGTGCCGATTCTCTCACTGATGCTGGACGTGCAAGGGCAGCTGACGACGAATCTCAATCCGGCGACGAGCGCGCTCGCCGTGGGCGTGCAGTCGCTGACGGTGAACGCAACACTTCTTTCTGGGCTTCCTTCGGTGGATCTGTTGGCTCTCGGACAGGGGATCCAGCAGGTAGGTTCGGTACTCGGCAGCCTGCTGGCCGGCGCGTTGACGGAGTTCACACTTCCGAGCTTCGACTTCGACGGCGTGGCCGTGGTTCCGATCGCGATGGGCCCCTTTGGAGGCACGTCGGGCGCCGCTGCTTGGACGCTGCTTCAGTAGCGACTGCGCGAGCGATTGCGAGTACTGCTGTGGGGTCGGCGCGCGCCCTACTTGTCCACTGGCGGCTTTGGGCGCTTCTCCAGAAGATCCAACACTTCGAGGAGCGCTTCGAGCTGGGCGCGGTGGGGTCCGTCGCCGAGCTGTAAGTACTCCTGCGCTGCCTTGCGCGACTCGTCGTAGCGAGAGAGGCGGCGCAAGGCATTCGCGAGGTTGAGCAACAGGGAGCTTCTTCGCAGGTCGGCGCCGCGGGCTTTGGCGCCGGCAGCGGCGCGAGACCACAAATCGACGGCCCGTGCATCATCTCCCTTCTCGGCGAACAGAATTCCGAGGGAGGAGAGCGCCGCGGGATGCTCGGGCACGTAGCGCAGCGCCCGCTCGAGGGCCTGCTGCGCTCCGGCGGCGTTCTTTTGCTCGAGAGCGGCATTCGCCGCGTCGATCTCTCGCTGCGCCTCGCCTTCGAGGAAGTCGATGCCGCTGCCGAGCTCCACCCGCGGCGATGCCAGCTCGCGCACTTTCATAAATGCGTCGAGAGCTTCGCGTCGCTTGCCTTCGAGCACGAGGCCGAGAGCCTGCCGCTTGAGCGCGCCTGCATACAAATCGCGCCGCTCCTCGTTGCGCTCGAGCTCATAGGCTCTCTCGAAGGCTGCGAGCGCCTCGGGGTGACGCTTCTGCTCCTCGCGCACGCGGCCCAGCGCATCGAAAGGACGCGCGCGCTCGGGCGCCTCCGCAACGGCGCGCACCGCCGCCGCCTCGGCCGCTGCCACATTTCCTTTGCGCAGGCGTTCCTCGGCGAGGGCCGTCAGCGCCGACGCCAGTGTCCGTCTCAATTGTGGCATAGACGGATCGGTCGCACGCGCCGCCTCGACGAGCTTCACGACCTGCTCGGGATCGGCGCCTCCTTGGAGCTGCACCGCCGCCAAGGAAACCAAGAGCTCCGCCGGAGGCGTGGGCGCTGTGATTTCGATCCCCGCCTGCAGCTCCTTTGCCGCGCCCTGGAGCACGCCTGCCGATAAGTACGCTTCCGCCGCGCCGAGGTAGGCGTCGGCGCACCTCGGATCAGCGACCTTGGCCGCTTGAAAGCTCCGCTGCGCGTCGATGGGCTTGCCCAGCGCAGTTTCCGCGCGGCCCCGCGAAGCCAACAAAACAGCCTTTGTGCTCGGCGCAGAGTTGCGGAGGCTGCCCTCCCAGTTCTCATACCAGCGCTGCAGCTCGGGAAGGAGCTTCTGCGGATCGTCGCCGGTTGAGGCTTTCGCGGCGAATCCCGCCCCTTCCGATCGCAAGATCTCCTGCAACAAATCCGGATGCCCGACGGCGATCTCCTTCGTCGTCGGATCGGCGAGCCACTGATCTGCGCCGGCTGCGTCCTCGTGCCTTCGATGGAGCCTCACGAGCGAAAGTATCGTCTCCGCTCGGCGCGATCCCCCCTTCTCCGATTGCAATAAATCGATGAGCCGGCGCTTCGCATCGTCGAATGACACAGCATGATCCGCCGCACCGGCAGCCAGGAGCTTCTCGCGGAAGGCCCGATCGGGGTTTCGCGCGGCCTTCGCCGCCTCGTCGAACTCCGCGAGCGCGCGACGCCACAGATCGGGACGGTCCTTGGCCGCGGTCTGCGGATCCTGCGCGCGCGCGACGAGAAGCTGGCCGCACGCCTCCCGAATCACCGCCGAAGCGGGCGCCTTCTCCCGCGCAACCTCTAAATAATCCGATCTGTGGGAGTGCTTCCAGCGCTTCCACGAGAGCCCGGCGAGGGTCGCCGCAGCTACCACAAATCCAATCGCCATCTGCCGTCGCGTCCAGCCCGCGCCAAACCGCTCCCGAAGCGCGTCGAGGAATCCGGCGCCCAGCAGTGCAGCGGCCGGGACCATCGAGAGTGCGGCGCGGTCGTGAAGGAATGCCGACTCCGGGGTGAGGAATGCCAAGAATACGATTCCCACAGAAAACGGCATCGCGCAGCGCCGCAGCGGACGCCAGAGCGGCGCCAAGAGCCCGGCGAGCGCCGCCAATTGCAGCACCCGATTGAGTGCAGGCATCGGCGTGCGAATGGTGTCCACCGGGTCAGCCATGGCGATCGCATCGGGGTGCGGCTGCACCGGAATCAGGGAACCGCCTGCGCCGAGGAGCGCCGCCGCAATCTGCGTCCCCCAGCCAGCCAAGCTCAAGAATCGCCAAGCGAAGAGACCGGCGGCGAGCCCAATCATCACCCATCGCACACGCTGGCGCAGCGCGGGCTCCCGCTGCGTCCCCGGATCAGGGTGCGCTGCAAGGGCCACAGCCGCGAGCCCAAAGGGCGCAGCCGATTCCCCGCCAGCCGTTAGAAACCCACAAATCCCCATCGCTGGAATTTGTGCGATCCACGGCAGCCGCACGCAAGCCGCCAGTGCGAGTCCGGCCGCCGACGAGACGAGAATCGAAGCGGCGCCGAAGGGATCCGCACCGGAGAAGGCGGGGTGCAAGGCCACAAAGAGCGCCGCCCCGGCCGCGGCAAGCCGCGATCGGTCGAGCGCCCGCGCGGCGCCGTAGGCCGCCACAGCCGCCAGCAGCCACACCGTCGAGCGGGCGGAGTGCGATGTGCCGAGCCACTCGGCGAGGTCGTGCAGAACGTCGGTGGGAAGCCAGCGCAAGGGCGCGAAGAGGACCACGGCGATGCGGCGCTTGCCAAGACCTCTGCGCTAGCAGCGAATAGGATGGCCTCCATGACCAGCGACCCTCCCATCGATTCGCAGCAGGAGCTGCGGGAGCTGGTCGCGGGCGCTCGACGGCACGTCGAACTGCTTCGCGAGGAAGGGGCCATCGGCGGATTCGGCTCGGCCCCCGAACTCGCGTCGCCGCCTCCCCGCATCCCGCCGGCCGCAGCTCCTCAGCCGGTCGCCACAGAGCGTGACGACTCTTCCAAAGCACCGACGCGCCCGGCTCCCGCTCCCGCGCCGAGTCCCGCCGCCGATGCCTCGCCTTGGCGCGCCTCCTTTGTCTCGGAGCGCGGCTCCGTGCACCGATCCGCCGAGCAAAAGGCCAACGACCTCGCCGCGCTGGCCGACGCCGTCCGCGCTTGCCGGCTCTGCCGACTGTGCGAAGCACGCCGCAACGCCGTTCCCGGCGAAGGCTCCCCGACAACCCGCGTGATGTTCGTCGGCGAGGGCCCCGGTGCCACCGAGGATGCGCAGGGGCGCCCCTTCGTCGGCGCCGCGGGCCAGCTCCTCACGCGCATCATCGAATCCGGCATGCAGCTCCGTCGCGCCGACGTCTTCATCGCCAACGTGGTCAAGTGTCGACCGCCGGAGAACCGCGATCCCGCGCCCGACGAGGCCGCCGCCTGCACGCCCTATCTGTTAAAACAGATCGAGATCATCGATCCGGAAGTCATTATTCCCCTCGGTCGCCACTCCATGCGCGTGCTCGCCGGAACCGGTGAACGGGAGGGCATCACTCGCGTGCGCGGCCAGATCTTCCGCCGCCACGGGCGCGCCGTGATTCCCACATTTCACCCGGCCTACCTCCTGCGGAGCCCCGAGGAGAAACCGAAGGCATGGCACGACATCCAGCTCGCGATGAAGGAGCTCGGTCTCCCGCTTCCTGATCCTAAGAAGCCCCCGAGCTGAGCGGCCACCTCTCCTTCGTTTCAACGCAACGCGAGGCGACTAGGGGGCGTTGACGACCCGCGGCTCGACGCCAACTCAACCTCACCCGGTTTCGAGGCGAGGCTGGTAGAGTCCCGCCCGCCGGCGGTCGCCCCTTCCCAATTCCCATGTTTGACGAGCCGATCTGGGGTCTCGATTTCGGAAGCACTGCGGTGCGCGTCGTACGCCTCGCGCGCCGCGGCCTCGGCTTCGAGATCGTCGCCGTCGATCGGATTGATACCTATCGCGACCCGACGGCTTCGACCGCCGAGGAGATGGACGCGGCGCTCCGCAAGGCGCTCTCCATCTTCGCGGTGAATCACCGGATCGGGGCCCGCGACCGCGTAGGAGTGGCGCTCCCAGGGCTCGGATTCGAAACGGCGCTGATCGATCTGCCCCCCGTCGCGCGCGGACGCGTCGACAACCTCGTCGAGTACGAAGTGCGCGCTCGCGCCGGCGCCGCCGCCTCCGAGGTGGCCTTCGCTTACCGCGAGCTTCCCTCCATGAGCGTGAACGAGCGGCGCGTGCTCGTCGCTTCGGGCTCGATCGGCATCCTCGGCGGCTACCTCGACATTCTCCGCTCGGCCGGGATCTCGCCCGACCGCGTCACGCTCGCGCCGCTCGCCTTCACCGATGCGCTGCGTGCCGATGGCGTCGAAACCCACGACACCATGGCCGCCCGAATTGGCGTCGGCGTCACCGACATCGTCGTCGGGTTGCGCGGGGGCCCCATCGTGCGCACCGAACCCGAAGGGACGCTCTGGATGCGCCGCGCGCTCCAAGATCGTCTGGGCCTCGGCGCCCAAGAAGCCGAGGCGGAGCGGCGCGCCATCGAGAACGGCTCCCCCGATCCGCGGGTGCGATCTGTGGTTACAGATTTCGCACGGCGCATCGCCGACCGATTCGAATCGGTGCGCGACCTCGCACGGGCAAGGAATCCCAATTTTTCGCCGACGAGATTACTGATCGCAGGCGAGGGCGGCCGCATCGACGCGGTTGTCACAGAGCTGCAGAATCGCTTGAAGCTCCCCGTTGAAGTCCACAGAAAGTGGAATCGCGTCGCCATTGCGAAGCCACTTTTCGCCCATGCGCTCGCCGTCGAGATTCCCACACTTGCTGTCGCCGTGGGCGCCGCGCTGGACGCTGCCGGAGCCTCCTCGACCGCGCTCTCCTTCGTGCCGGTGAACCGCCGCCGCGAATCGGCGCGGGCACTCCCGCTCGTCGCGGCCTGCTCATTGGCGCTTGCGTCGGGGGTCTTCGCGGGCGAGCGCATTGTGAGCCAAGCGGAACAGTCGATCGAAGAGAGCGCGAACGTCGTTGCGGAATCACAATTCCTCCTCGGCGCCCGCATGGATCTCGAGCGCCTGCGCCTGCAGGAAACCAATCGCCGCTCCGAAGCAGAGCGAATTCTTACTCTTCCGGCGGAGTGGAGCGCTTGGGACCGTGCGCTGACGCAAGGGCTTGAGACGCTTGCGGGAGATACCGCAGTGCTCTCGGCTCGATGGGTGCGCCGCGACTCGGGAATCGAACTTCAAGCGATCATTGCAGTCCCGCGCTTGGCCGACGAAGCACGGAACCACCCGGCACAGGCTGCCTCCTTTCAGGACTCCGTGGAGCTTCCCCTGATCAAGGCGGGCTTCACGCGCGTGCGGCTTCAGCGGCACCGTGCCGTCGAAGTGGCGACCGTCGTGCCGCAGGAGGCCGCCGGAGTGCCGCGTTTCGAGTGGTTTGAGTTCAGCGCGCTCGCTCCAACCGCTTCCGAGCCAACGGGCGAAGGGGAGCGATGAGCGACGCCCGCTCGAGCCTCGTGCTCGCTGGAGTCGCACTCCTGGCTGGCGGCTCTCTCGGTGCGCTCGTTGCTTGGGTCGCGCCACGCGCCCATGCGGCGGGTCTCAAGGAGGCGACCGTGCGAACCGACGCGGAACGCATTCGCGCGGGCATTCGGGAGAAGTCCCAGGTCGCCCAGGGTTTCGCGGCCGGCGGCGTCGGACTTCGGGAGGAGCTACAAAAAGCGGCTCATGCGCAACAAATCGCCCGCAGCGTGGCGCAGTCGCTTCTGAGCCGCGAGCCTCTGCTCGGTGGTGGCACGGCGGCTGACCGGGCTCGGCTCGTGGAGGATCTCACCCAAGAGACGGGAAAGTCGCGGCCGACGATCGAAGCCCTTCTTCCCCAGGGAGCCCTCGATCCCGAGGAGTCGGCGTTCCGGCTGACGACGATTCGTGATCTTTCCCGCGCGGCGATCGCCGCCGGCGCGATCGACATGGTGTTCTTCCGGTTTCCGGTCGAGGAAGATCCGGAGGACGCCGTGCGGTATGGGCGATGGCTGCCCACCCGATTAGTTCGATTCGAGTACGAAGCCGGATATGAAGGTCATCGGAGCTTCCTACTCGGCCTGCTCCGGAGGCGAGACCGTGGGCCCTTTTATGTGCTCGAGGAGGTCCTCGTGCGCCCGGCGACGCCGTCGCTGCGCGACCCGATCGTAACCGCCAAGAGTGCGGCCGACTTGGACCAGTCCGTCGTGGCGACCGTGACGCTTCGCCGCATTCGACCGACACCGGGAGAGAGCCGATGACGACGTTTTTTGAGCGCCGCGCCCGGCTCGTTGCCTTGACCCTTTTGGGGGCTGCCGCTATCGTCCCCGCCCTTCTTGCCCGACGGCTGCTCGACGCGAATGCCACACACGCATTGGCAGAGCAGCTCCGAGCGAGGCTGGTATCGACGGAGACCCCTGGCTCCGGCGACAGCATTGCTTCCGTTCCTTCCAAGTCGTCTCCGCCATCCCCGGCGGGTTCGCCTGGTGTTCCTACGACGCCCGGCGATCCCAAGTCGGCGATCACTTTTGCGCCAGATCCCTCGCCTTCAGCCCTTACGGCTTCGAATCGCGAAGGTGCGCAAGAGATGGTTCGCTCCGACTTGCGAGAGCGATTTGAGGAAGCTCTGTCGCGCGGATCTTTGGGAGAAACGGCGATTCCGGTCCGGTTCTTTTCCAAGTACGAGATCGATCAAGCAGTAGCTTTCGCTCGCGCCTCGGCTGCTCAACCGGAGAACGGCTCCGGAGTTTCGGTGGGCCCCGAAGTCACAAGTCCTTCGGCGACCGACGGAGCCACCGGCCCGACCGGTGGCGCCCCCACGGGCAGCGCTCCCGGTGCGGTACTTCCGACCAATCTTCCGGGCGGCATTCAAGCCAGTCCGCGAAACGCCGGCGAGCCGGAGCTTTTGCCTCCCATGGGAGTCGTGGCTCAAGCCGCCGACGATGGCGTTCGCATCGCCTGGGCCGACGACCCGGGAAACCTCCGACAATTACCGGGATCCACCTCGGTGGCGCTCCTGCGGACGGAAATCTGGCGATGGATCGGCTCAGGAGTTCCCAAGCTCATTGCGGTCGTGCCGCTGGCTTCGGACTCCTCGGCAAATCCTCCCTCGAATCCGATGCCATCGGATCCGGCCCGACCTGAGTCGCGGCCGAGTGGTTCTGAATCGACGATCCCCATTCGGACTTTCGTCGATCGCGAGCCTTGCGCCGGAATGCGAGTTTTGTACGCACTTCGAACCGTGCAGATCGACCGAGTCGAGGGCGTCGAAGTGCGGCACAGCGCGTCGAGCCCTCCAGCGCCCGTGACCATTCCGATTCGCTTCGAGGTGCAGCCTTTGCGATTTGTGGAATCGTCGGAAAGCCGGCTCGCAGTTCGCATCGTCGATCGGCGTCGCACCGCGGCCGGTCCCATCGGAGCCTCCGCCGATGCGACGCTGGAAACGACGGTTCGCCTCCATGAAGAGGTGGGCAGCTCGACGGCCTTCGCAACCGGTTGGACGGTCCGCCAAATCGAGCGGGAGCTGCGAACCGAGGTCGTCGAGATGGCGATCCCGCTGTTCGAGGCCGACGGCTCACGGACTGTGACCGAAGGAGCGCCCGTCTTCCGGATCCTCGCCCAGGAGCAGCCTGTCGCCTATCCAGTGATCACAATTGTCGATCGCTGCGGAAACGAGCGCACCCTGCGCGCGCCCTGGACACTGACCTCCAAGGAAAAGGCCACCGATCCGCGGCGATGAACTCGCCCCGGGGCGCAATCGGTTACGACGCCGCTTGAATCGACTCTCCTCGCCTCCGCGAGCGCGCTTCTCGGGGATCCGCTCCTGCCGCCGCTCGCCTCCACCGCTCACTGACTTTTTCGGTTCTCAATCGCTCTTTTTGAATATCCGCACGACAGCCTCCTCGCTGCGCTGGCCCCTTCGAGCCTCCGAAGCAAGGGATTGTCGTTCGGAACGCCTCTCGGTCGGATTGTCCTTCCGTGGTCGGCTGCTTTCGCTACTAGGCGAATGCAGGCCGGCGCGGTGAGATCGACAGTTCGATGCCCCGTTCGATGCCCCGTGGGGCTGCCCATTGGGCCTCCCCAAGATCCTCGTTCTCCCTCGCGAGTTCCTCTCTTTCAGCGCTGCGCCTTTCCCTCGGGCTCTCTATGACGAACGATCCGTTGCGTCGTTGGCTCGTGGTCGCCGCCCCTGCCGCGGTGATCACGGTCCTTCCGCTGACGTCCTGCAGTTTCAAGAGGCAGCACATTCGGTCCCAGACCAGTGAGCCCACGGCCGCTGTGTCCCCGGAGCCGGTGGCCTCCCCGTCGCAGAACCCGGCTGAGCCGGCGCCGCAGGCGCCGGTCGCGGAAGCGCCCGCGCCGGAAGCGGTGAAGCCGGCGGAAACGCCGACCCCCGCTCCCGTCCAGCCTGCTCCGACGGTTGCCCAGGGAGGAGAGTTCCAAGCCGCCCAGGACATCGAGAAGGTCAAGGCGGAGCGCCGCGACTTCCTCGTCGGGCAGTACCTCAAGATGGGCCGCGACGCCTACGAGCGCGCCGATTTCGCGGGAGCGCGAACGGCCTTCGCCGAGGCGCTAACCATCGACCCCAATAGTAAGGATGCACAAAACTGGCTCCAGCGCGCCCAGGCTGCGCTCGGCGAGACCGGCCCGCTGCGTCCCCAGGATTTCCAGGATCGCCTCGAGTTTGAGCGCGTCCGCGAAGCGGAGGCTCGGCTCAAGGTCCAGCAGGAGATCGACTCGGGCGACCGCGCCCTCGAGCTGAACAAGCACGACGACGCCATCCAGCGCTATCGCACCGCCGAGCGCATCCTCGGCTTCTATCCCTTGCTCGCCGGCGAGCGCAGCAAGCAGAAGGAGGTCGCTTCGAAGATCGACGAAGCGCTTCGCCGCAAGGATGAGTTCCTGCGGCAGCAGGAAGTCGAGTCGCGCGAGCGCGCTCAAGCCGAGCGACTCGAGCGCGAGGCGCAGCAGCGGCGCATGCTTGAGGAGCAGCTCCGGCGCCTCTACTCCGACGCAAATGTGGCATTCCTCAATGATCGCTACCGGGAAGCGGCCGAGAATCTCGACCGCCTGCTGGAGATCGACCCGGCCAACGACCGCGCGCGCGAGTTGCGCGAGATCGTGCGCCAGGCGAAGAACAGCGAAGGGATGCGCGAGGCGCGCGAGAACATGACGCGCCAGTGGCGCCGCACCTTCGATGAGGGCAGCCGCTTCCTCCTCGGCCAGTCGAATACGATTGAGCCCGACAAGGAGCACTGGGCGGCGATCCAGGATCGGCAGCCCCTATCGCTCCAGGTGTCGACGGGCGAAACCAACCCCGAAGACGCCGCGGTCCTCCGCGTGCTCGAGACGTCGTCGTTCGAGCCCCGTTTCGCGAACGTCCCGATCACCGAAGTGGTGCAGTTCATTCGCAACCTGACTCAGGCCAACGTGGTCCTGAGCCAGAAGGTGAATGAGATGGACGAGGGGCAGAAGGCCGTTTCCGTCGAGCTCCCCAAGCGTTCGGTCCGCGCGTTCCTCGACACGCTGAAGCTCCTCAAGAATCTCTCGTGGCGCGTCCAGGACGGATATGTGCTCATCGGCACGCCGGAGGACATGAAGAGCGCGACGGAATACCGAAACTACGACGTCGCGGACCTTACACAAACGGTCCCGAACTTCCCCGGCCCGGACATCTCCCTCATTCCGCCGAGCGGCCAGGGCATCCCGAACCCGGCCGATCCCGATCCGGCGCCGGTCTTCACGGGCGATCAAATCGTGTCGCTGGTGCAGGCCAATATTGCGCCCGCGTCGTGGCAGGATGCGGAAGCCAAGACGGTCATCCGTTTTGTGCCTTCCTCCAATACGCTTACAGTTCGCCAGACGCCGGAAGTGCACTCGCAGCTCGAGCGCTTCCTCAATGATCTTCGGGAAATTACCAATCTGATGGTGGAAGTGCAGACGCGCTTCATCATCGCGGAAGATAATTTCCTCGAGGATATTGGTATCGATTGGCGCGGCCTTGGCGACAACGGCAACTCGGCCGTTCCGCCGACCGGCGGCCTCGGCAACGCGACGCCGTTCGATGATTTCGGCGCGTCGCCGCTCCCCGGCACGTCCGGCCAGCCTGGCCCGCTCGGCACCAACAATCAGCCCGGCTTCTTCACGACGACGGGCAACACGCCGGTGCTCGGCAAGACGGAGAACATCTTTGACCAGACGCTCTCCGGCTCGAACCCCCTGACGAACTCGGGCGGCCTCTCGCTCCAGTGGATCAGCCTCGGTGATCGCCAGAACGAAATGATTCTGCGCGCCACGGAGAAGAGCCAGCGCGTGGAGCTCGTGACGGCGCCGCGCCTGCTGGTGCACAGCGGTGCGCGCTCGCACATCGCGGTGACGAACCAGTTCGCCTACGTGGCGGGATACGGCGTCGAAATCGCGCAGGCGTCTTCGATCGCCGATCCGCAGATCGACGTGATCGAGGACGGCGCCATCCTGGATGTGCGCCCGGTCGTCAGCGCCGATCGCAAGTTCGTGAAGCTGGAGCTCCGCCCGACGCTCGCGACGCTGCGCCTGCCGATCGAGCAGCGCACGGTCGGTGTCGGTAACGGCACGCCGGTCACGATCCAGTTCCCGAACCTTACCGTTCGCAAGGTTCGCACCACGGTCATCGTTCCGGACGGCGGCACGCTGCTCCTCGGCGGCCAGTCGGTGGACGAGATTCGCAACGAGTCGGCAGGGACGCCGTTCCTGCGCGACATTCCGGTGATCGGGTTCTTCTTCGATCGCAAGGGGCAGTCGGTGTCGAAGCGCCGCCTGTTGATCCTCGTGACGGTGAAGATCGTGATCCCGCCGGAGCACGAGCCGCGCATGCCGCAGAAGCCGTCGACGCTGCTCCAGAAGTCGGAGCTAAACGCGGCGGTCCAGGCCTTGCGCTGAGCGAATCGCCGCGTCGCGGCGGCTTCACTGCCGCGACGCGCACCGCTTCGAATCCTCCCCCGAACTCACAAATCCCTCACCGAATATCCACTGGGACCGCTGCCCTCGGCCCGCGAAAGCTTGCCGATCGATGGCGCCCCGGCTTCGAAACCAGTCGCGAATAGGCCTCTGATGAAGCTCGACTTGTCCCGCGTCTCTCTCGTCGCAGTGGGGTTGTCGCTCCCCGTTGCCCTCGACGCCTGCCGTTCCTCTCAAGGGGAGCAACAGCCGGCGAATCCGGCCCCCGCCCAGCAGCCCAATTCGGGCGGCGCGGGCGATGCGGCCAAGTCGGCTGCTGTCCCGATGGCGGGCGGCCAAACCGGCGGCACCCAAGATTTCCAGTCCCGCGCACAGGAAGCAGAGCTCCGCGCCCAGCGCAACGCGTTCCTCGCGGATCAGCACTGCGAGAAGGCCGAGGCATTTCTCACGGCCGGCAACCTCGAGGAGGCCCGTCTCGAGGCAGAGGCTGCCCGCGCCCTCACGCCGAGCTCGGAGCGCGTTCTTCGGCTGCGCGACAGAATCGCGACTCTCATGGGCGGCGGCGCCCGGTTCGTCCCCCAGGAGGTCGCCGACGCCGAGCGGCTGCGCGAGCAGAAGACACGCGTCGACATCGAGGAGTCGCTGTCGAAGGCCGGTGAACTCCTCGGCATGAAGGAGTATGACCGCGCCACTGCCGAAGTCGATCACGCCCTCGACATCCTCCGCTGGTCGCCCTACGCGGCGAACATGACCGACGCGGGCGACCGCGCGCGCAACCTCAAGAATCAGATCGGCGCGGTGCGCAAGGCTCAGACCGAGGAGGCTCGACGCAAGGCCGAAGCCGACGCGACGGAACGCCTGCGCAAGCAAGAGGCCGAGGCGCGATCCAAGCGAAGCGAGGTCATCCGCGGCAAGCTCCAGATCGCCCGCGATGCCTTCCGGGTGAACGACTTCAAGGCGGCCCGCGAGATCGCCGACGCGGTCCTCTACGAGGATCCGCGGAACGCGATCGCGCTTGAGATCCGCGATGCGGCGCGCACCGCCGAGGACGAGAAGGCCTCCGAGGCCTATCTCCGCGAGCGCAAGCAGCGCTTCGCCGAGATGCAGATTGAGAACCTCGAGGCGCGAACGCTGCAGAGCTTCTCGAAGCCGATCGAGCTCCCAAGCCGTGAGTTCTGGGACACGATCTCGAAACTGCGCGACAAGAAGACGAGCCTCGACGTGGTCGAAGCCGAGTCCGAGGACACGCGCATCGTGCGCGAGCAGCTCCGCTCCAAGATGCTTCCGTCGGTGAAACTCGAGGGCGAGACCGACATCGAGAAGATTGCGAGCTTCCTCCACAACGCAACGGGGCTGCCTTTTGTGGTCTCCCCCGCCGCAAAGGAGAAGGTCACCGCGGCGGGAGCGGCGTTCAATATTGAGCTTCCCCACCCGATCCGCATCGATTCCGCCCTCACGCTGATCCTCGGCGGCGTCGCAGATGTTACCTTTGTCGTGCGCGACGGCGTGGTCTGGATTACGACGACGGAGGCGGCGCTCGGCACTCCGATCGCGCGCGCCCACGATGTGAGCGACCTGATCTTCGGCCTCACGGCGTTCCAGGGCCCGCGCATCTATCGCCTCTCGGTCCCCGGTACGAAGTCGAAGTCGGGCGGCCCGTCGGACGAGAATCCCTTCGGCGCCGCGTTCGACCCGGTGCAACAGATCCCGCCGGAGGAGATCACGAATCTCATCAAGGACACCATTGCTCCGGGCACGTGGGAGCAGCCGGGCGTCCACCTCGATCAGTACAACGGGCAGCTTGTCGTGACCCACTCGATCGATGTGCAGCGCCAGGTGTCGCGGTTCCTCGCGGACCTGCGCCGTTACACCTCGTCGCTCGTGACGATCGAGGCCCGATTTGTGACGATCTCGGAGAACTTCCTCCAGGCGATCGGCGTCGACTTCCGCGGTCTGCCGAACCAGTTCGACGACCTTACGAATGGCCTGAAGGACAACGCGTCCGCCGGTATTGATAACAACGGCCCGGGCCTCCCGGCGAACGCTGGCGGCGCGCCCTCGGCCGGCGGCTTCTTTGATAACGGCGTCGACGGCTCGGTGCTCGTGCGCACGGAGAATCTGTTTGACCAGCCGCTCGGCAGCAAGCTGACGGAGAACGGCGGCCTCGCCCTCCAGTTCACGCTGCTGAAGGGCGACCAGGCGTCGATCATCCTCAAGGCCGTCGAGAAGAACCTCGACGTGCACGAGGTGAATGCGCAGATCCTTTCTGTGGCGAATGCTCAGCGCTCCTACATCACCGTCGTCAATCAGCAGAGCTACATCGCCGATTACGACGTCGAAGTGGCGCAGGCGTCGTTCATCGCGGAGCCGAAGATCAATATTCTCCAGTCGGGCGTCGTCCTCGATGTGAAGCCGATTATTAACTATAATCGGAAGTACATCACGCTCGAGCTCCAGCCGACCGTTGCGCGCGTCGTTGCGCTAAACGATTTCACGACGACGCTCGGCGGTCTCGCCGGCGCGGTCACCTTCCAGCTGCCGCAGCTCGCGGTGCAGAGCGCCTTCACGACGGCAGTGGTTCCCGACGGCGGCGCGGTGCTCATCGGCGGCCTCAAGACGCTCCGCGAGGTCGAGGCGCGCGCGGAAGTGCCGTGGCTCGGCCGCATTCCGGTCCTGGGCTTCTTCTTCAAGAAGGAAGGCTACGACTCGGAGAATGAGAACCTGATGATCCTCGTGCGCGCGCGAATCGCCGACGCCTACGAGGAGATCAAGAAGCTCGAGTCGACCCGCTAGGTCGCCGACCGCGCTAAGTCGCCGACCGCAGCAGGAAACAGCGAGGGCCGCCCTAGGGCGGCCCTCGTGCTTTTCGGGCGGGAGCGAGGCTGAATCGACCTGAGCAGAGTGGAGCGGAGCCGATCCTCCCATGTGCGGGGCAGCGTGGCCCGAGGCCCTCGCCTTACGCCTCGGTGCCGTCGAAGAGGCCGTGCTTGCGCAGGTAGTAGGCGAGGTTGCGCGGGTCGACGCCGAGGAGGCGCGCACACTCGGTCTTCCGCCCGCTGCTGCGGCGCAGCGCTTCGCGCAGGAGCTCGCGCTGGAATTGTTCGGTCTGCGTCCGCAGCGTCAGATCGTCTCCAAAACGGGGCGCAGTGGCGGCTTCCCCCGTTGGCGCGGCGGCCGCTGGGGCCACCACAGTGGCCTCGGCCGCCGACGCGTCGGACCAGAGCGAGGCCCCCAGAATCCCATCGAGAAGGGCGGCGCGCAGCACGGCGCCGTCGGTGAGCACGCAGGCGTGCTCGAGAACATTGCGAAGCTCGCGCACATTTCCCGGCCAATCGTGGCGCGCCAGCGCCTCCAGTGCGCCTTCGTCGAGGCGCTTGCGGCCGCCCCCTTCACGCCGGGCGATCTGCTCGAGAAAGGCCGTCGCCAGCTCCCGGATGTCCTCCTTTCGCTCGCGCAGCGGAGGCACCACAATTGGCACGACGTTCAGGCGAAAATACAGATCTTCGCGGAAGGTCCCCGCCTTTACGCGCTGCGCCAGGTCCTCATTGGTGATCGCGATGACGCGCACGTCGGCGCGTCGGCGCCGCGGATCACCCACCGGGGCATACTCCCCGGTCTCAAGCACCCGCAGAAGCTTCGCCTGCGCGTCCATTGGGAGCGTGCCCACCTCGTCGAGCGCCAGCGTCCCTTCGTGGGCCTCGGCGAACACGCCGACGCGGTCCTCGGTGGCACCCGTGAACGCCCCGCGGCGGTGACCGAACATCTCGCTTTCAAAGAGCGACTCGGCGACGGCGGCGCAGTTCAACCTCACAAAAGGTCTCTTCGCTCGCCGGCTCCAGCGGTGAATTTCATGGGCGAGAAGTTCCTTTCCGGTACCGCTCTCGCCGCGCAGCAGGACGCGCACGTCGCTCGCTGCCGCGCGGCGCGCCATGGCGACCGCGGCAGCGAGCGCCCGGCTCGAGCCGACAAGTCGCGGAAGATCCGACTCCGGTCCGACGGCAGCGCGCAGCCGTCGCACCTCCTCCACGAGACCGCGGTGCTCGATGGCGCGGCGGACCACCGCCAGCAACGCGGCGGGGTCAACCGGCTTCGCGAGGAAGTCCAGGGCACCGGCCTTCATGGCATCGACGGCGTTCTGTAAGGTTCCCACGCCGCTGAACACCACCGCAGGCACGTTCGGGCGCAGATCGCTGAGGCGCCCGAGGAGCCCGATGGCGTCGCCGTCGGGGAGCCGCAGGTCGGTGAGCACGACATCGATCTCGCCCTCTCGGCTTAGGGCGGCGATCGCAGCCTCACAGGTCGATGCGTGAATCACCTCGAATCCCTCGGCTTCGAGGAGCTGCCCGAGGGAGTCGAGCACGAGCGGCTCGTCGTCCACGAGCAGGATGCGGGATGTGGGCATAGGTTCGCGCGGCAGAATCGCGATCAGGAGGTCGGGAGCGAAAGCACAAATCGAGCGCCCCGTGGGCGAATTGGCTCGTAACGCAGCTCGCCTCCATTGGCGCGTCCCAGATTTGCACAGATCCAGAGGCCGAGGCCGGTCGAACCGCGACCCGATCGGAACGGCTCAAAGAGGTGGGGAACCATCGCCGGAAGCACACCGGGCCCGTCATCCTCGACAGCGAGATCGACCCCGTTTCCGGCGCGCCGCGCGACGAGGGTGATGTGGCAGCCGCTCGTGCCCCCCGCCTCCTGCGCATTCAGGAGCAGATTCAACAGGATGCGCTCGGCCGCAGCGGCGTCGACCCGCACGCTCGGCACCCCGCTCTCCACGCGCGTCTCGATGGTCGCCGACTGAAACCGAGGATCGGCTGCGGCGAGGCGCAGCACGCTTTGAAACAGATCGTAGGGCGCCACGTCGACCGGCCGCTGTGCGCTCGGATTGGAGTAGTCGAGGAGATCGCGCGTGAGTCGCTCGACGCGAACGAGTGCGGCGCGCGCGGCTGCGATATGGGCTTTCCGCTTCTCCGGCTCGAGCCCGTCGCGATCGAGAAGCGCCAAGTAACCGCTCAGTCCCTGGAGCGGATTGTGGACTTCGTGGGCGAGGCCTGCCACGAGCTGTCCTACTTCCGCAAGGCGCTTCGTGCGCTCGATCTCGACGGCTGCGAGCTTTTCCGCCTCGACGCGCCCTTGGCGCACCGACATGCGGAGGAGCAACAGGCCGCCGCTCAGGGTGCCCAGTACTGCGAGTGTGGTCGCGCCGAGCACCCACCAGCGCTCCCGCGCGCTCGTCTCGGCGGTCCCGACCCAGGCAAAGCCGAGCACGATCTCCGCCGTGATCGAGACGACCATTGCGATGGCGAGGACCCGGTGGCGGCTCCGCGGCGTGAGGAAGCTCACAGAAACGCAAGCGCCTCCTCGATCACGCGGGAGTCGAGTTCGACGACAGGGATAGTCGTAGGCGGCGGCGTGCGCCGTGCAGCGAGCGGGCGGCTCCACCAGCCGACGTCGCGCCATTCGCCGAGCTTGAAGCCAAAGCGCTTCCCGATTCCCACACATCGGTATCCGAGGGATTCGTGAAGCCAGACGCTTTCGCGATTGGGGAGCGCGATGGTACCGACCGCCTCGACAAATTGTTGAGCTTCAAGAATCGCGAGGAGCGCACTGTACAGCCGGCGCGAGCGGCCGCCTCCGCGGCCCGTCGGCGAGAGGTAGATCGTGGTCTCCACCGTCCAGCCGTAGGCCGCGCGCGGCCGCCAGGCAGTGGCATAGGCGTAGCCTTCGAGGCGCCCGTCCATGTCGAGCGCAATCCACGGATAGAGGCCGCGGGATTCGCCCATGCGGCGCTCCATCTCCGCCGCCGTCGGAGCGACAAGCTCAAAATTGGCCGACGTGGTTTCCACGTACGGCGCATAGACCGCCTGGATCGCCGAAGCGTCCTCGGGTCGGGCCAGCCTCAGGCGTTCGGGCACGATGGAAACATACGCCCGTGAGCCCCGAAGAGTCGATCAGTGCGCGTCCGCCGTGAAATCGGACGCGTCCATCGCGAGAGCGAGCTTCTTCGAGTACTTGCCGATCGTCGCCTGCTGGATCTTGATCCAGGTCTTTCCACTCACGCGCTGCACAAATTCAACGACGCGATTCTTTTGCAGCCCGAGCATCTTCCGCCAATTGTAGTTCAACTCCACAATCAGCCACTCGGTGAAGAGCATGTAGCAGACGAGGTAGAACTGTGTGACGAGCTTGCCGACGAAGGTCTTGCCGAGCGTCTCACCGGGGAACTTCGAGAGTGCCGGCGCAAATCGGAAGAGCCAGGGAAATCGCACGATGATGGGAAAGAGGTGATGCAAATTCTCCGACCAGCGCGCGTGCTCGAGCTTCAGAATTGAGTTGCGGTTGAACCTCGGATTGAATTCGGCCGCCTGATCGAGAAGCCCCATCTCGCGGGTCATCTCGTTGATGTCGGTCTCCGGATAGGCCTGCATCAGCGAGACGAGCGGATGCTTGACCTGCGCCTCAATATTGAGTTTCAACGTTTCGAGGTCGTCCTCGAACGTGCCCCCAGGGATCGCAAGAATATTGAGGGACGTGAGCCGGATCCCCGCCTCGCGAATGTACTTGGCGGAATTTGTGAGGTGGTGGCGCATCGTGCCCTTGCGGAGCACCTCGTTGCGCAGCCGGTCGTTGGCCGCCTCGAACGCCACGCGTGCCTGGACGCAGCCCGACTCGCCGAGCTTCTTCGCGACCTTCTCCGTCAGCAGGTTGCTCTGGAGAATCACCGAGTAGGGCAGCTTGATTCGCTGCATATAGAGGTCGCAGAACTCCTCCACCCACGACGTGCGCAGATTGAAGATGTCGTCGACGAAGTGCACTTCTTTCACTCCCCACGTATCGCGCACCCACTCGATCTCGCGAATCATGTGCTCGGGAGTGCGGATGCGGATGTACTCCGACATTCCCGCCTGATAGACCTTCTCCTTCCACGCGTGGTGGAAGCAGAACGAGCACTTATACGGACAGCCTCGCGAAGCCTGGAAGCACTTGCGATAGCTGTTCGCCCAGATGGGTGCCGCTTCGTAGAGCGTTTCCCGATCGGGGAATCCGTTGATATCGAGGTTTGCGAAGAGCGGCCGCAGATCGTTCTTAAAAATGTGGCCGTCTTCCTTCACCCAAAGATTCTTGACATCGCCGATCGGACGGCCATCGCGAAGATTATTGAGCATCTCCGCGAACGCCTGCTCTCCTTCGCCCTTCACAACCACATCCACGTGAGGCTCTTGAAGGATCTCCGGCACAAACGTCGGATGGTGTCCGCCGAAAACTGAGAGGAAGTTCGGGTATTGCTTGCGGATGGCCTTGGCCATCTCCATGACGTGCTTGTGCACGCCCGTCGTGCACATGAATCCGATGACGTCCGGCTCAAACTCCTTGATGCGCTGAATCCACTTCGAATCGGGTGTCAGGACGAACTTCGTCGAGTGCCCGGCGTCGCGCGCTGCCCGTGAGATCCATTGGATGCCGAGCGGCTCCTGGGCCACACACTCCTGCACGAACAGCACGCGCTGGGGCCGCCCCGCGTTCCGCGCATAGACCTTGCCGCGCGCATCAGGGCTCGTGTCGCGGCCGAGCTCCGCAAAGGGGTTCTCGAGAGTGGCAGTGGCCTGGCTCATGGGTGGGCTTCGTGAATCGTTGCGTGGGCGCGGTGTGGGTCGGAGGTGCCGCCGCAGCCGGGGCCCATAGGCCCTACGGCTCGCACCGGCAGCGAGAAGCTTGGTCCAAACGGCGTGCCGCCGCCAAGGGGCGGGCCGAACTTTCCGACCTACGAAGCCCTTCCCGGGCCAGAGCCGATGCATGCGGCCCCACGAACGGTCGATGCCTGCCCCACCCCGGCCGCGCCGGCTCCGTGACGTCTATGGGAATGGAGCGCAGCTAGACTGTCGCCATGGCCTCGCAACGGGCGCTGCGCGCGATCTTCTTCGACATCGACGACACGCTGTTTTCGACGTCCGTTTTCGCGGACAAGGCGCGCCGCTCCGCCATCGACGCCATGATTGCCCACGGGCTTCAGGGAGACCGCGAGGACTTGGTGCGCGAGCTGAATGAAGTGGTGGCCGAGTTCACCAGCAACTACGAGCACCACCTCGACAAGCTTCTGCTGCGGCTTCCGGCGCGGGCGCTGAATGGCCGCAACCCCGCCATCCTCGTGGCCGCAGGCGTCGTGGCCTACCACGAGACCAAGTCGCGGGAACTTCGCGTCTACGACGATGTGTATGAAGTGCTCCGCGAGCTCGGCCGAAGCGGGCTGATCCTCGGAATCATCTCCGCTGGCTGGACGATCAAGCAGGCGGAGAAAATTGTGAGGCTCAAAATTGTCGAGTTCCTCGACCCGAGAGCCATCTTCATCTCCGACCAAATCGGCATCAGCAAGCCCAATCCCAAGCTCTTCCGCAAGGCGTGCGAGGCCGTGGGCGTCGACCCGAAAGAAGCGATGTACGTCGGCGACAACCCGACGCTCGATGTGTATCCTTCCCAGAGCCTCGGAATGGTGAGCGTCTGGATGCGGCGGTCGGGACGGCACTCGCTTCCCCCGAACGGCGGAAAGCCCGATTATCAGATTCGGAACTTCCACGAGCTGCGCGACGCGCTCGTGCGCGATTTTCAAG
Organism: Planctomycetota bacterium; assembly: GCA_016792805.1. Taxonomy (GTDB): domain Bacteria; phylum Planctomycetota; class UBA1135; order UBA1135; family JACQFD01; genus JAEUHX01. The sequence goes on along the minus strand of JAEUHX010000042.1, from coordinate 49,662 downwards.
TGCCGCTCTCCTCCGCCGGGCTGAGTGCCACTGAACTCCCGGCGCAGGGCGCACCACAGCCCAAAGAAAATTAGCATCTCGGCGCGTTCCGCAGCCGAGATGCCATGGCGCGCGCAGAATCCGACGGGCGCGAAGCCACACATGTCAGGTCGACACGTAGGGTCGGCGCTCGCGCCGAACAATGGCGCGGGGCTTGCCCCGCGCGATGAGGAATCGTTTACACCCCTCCTCATCCTCGCGCGCACGCGCGCGAGAACCGGTCGGCGCGCGCGCCGACCCCACTTATCTACAAGGGTTAGCAGACACGCGCCGACTCCACTTCTCTACTCGGGTTCGCAAACACGCGCCGATCGGTCTCTGCGGGGCGTGCCCCGCGCGATGACGAATCTGCAGCGCGATGCTTCATCCGGCGGCGCATGCGCCGCCGAATCGTCGCGGGCGATGCCCACGCCCTACGACTTCACAGATACGCGACGGCTTGGAATGGGGCGTGGGTCGGTCTGGGTGTGCACAGAAACCGACTCGTAGGGTCGGCGCACGCGCCGACACCACTTATCGACACCACCTATCCACACCACTTATCGATCCCACTTATCGATCGAGAGGAACCTCACATGCACGAACCGCCATTGTCGATCGTCCTGCCGTCGAGGCCCGCGCGCAGCTCGGAGGAATCCTGGAATGGCCTCCTGGACTGTCCGCTGCCACGCCAAAACCGACCACGCCCCGTTCATCCATGCTTACAAGTCTCCAGCCGCACACATCACCGCGGTGGAGCGCCGCGTCCAAAGAGCCAAGTCCGGCTTCGGGTGGCGGCCCAGAGCACAATGACCGCCGAGGCTCCCAACGCCAGGATCCCGAGACGAAGCGCCGCCGACAATACCATCGTCGAAGAGGTGCTTGCCGTTTCCGCCGAGTATCCCAAGAGAAGCAATAGCTTCCCGAACTGCTCTGCACTGTAGATCCGAATCGGCATCGCATTGCAAAGCCGCTCCAGATACCCAGGCTGCATGAGAACAAATCCTAGGAGCGCAGCGGCGAGCACCGCGGCTGCCGCTGAGAGGGCCGTCAGCCGCGTCCAGAACTGTCCCCGACTTGGAGTGCCCGCAAGCTCACACAAAAGACTTCGAAGTGCGGGAATCACCGTCACCGCCGCAATGAGCAATAAATTCGCCAGCGCAGCCAAAAGGACGAATCCTTCCGGCGCCGAAAACTCGCGACTCATCGCAGCGCTCAGCGCGGAATCAGCGGCGGCGACTTCGCGTACTTCAACGCTTCCTCGTGCCGGGAGACCAGTCGCATCACAAGCATCGAGACCACCAGAACCGATACAAAAAGACCGCCCAGTGCCCAGCGCACCTGCGAGACCAGCTCAAAGAAGAGGCGATCTTCCCCTTCCTTCGCGATCTCAGCAATATTGTAAGGTCCGGTTCCTGCGAACAGCCCGAGGAGAAGCACGCAGAGCGAGAGCACCGCGGCCCAGAAGTGCGCCCGAGGCTGGCTTCCGCCGAGCTCCGTCAGCACCGCCGGCATGTGGCGGCGAAGAAGCAGCATGACCAGCGCGGAGAGCAGCGCGGCCAGAAGTGCACCGAAACCCCAAGCGAGCGTGACGGACGCCATGGCTAAGAACCTCCGAGCGGGCGCGCCGGCGGCGGGTCATCGCACCGCACGCGCTCCAAGAAGAAGTACAGTGAAAATGCCTGAATCGCGAGCGAGGCGGCGATGCCGCTCACTCCAAGAAACCACTGAAGCGCAACAGAGGAAGCGACCTCCACGCGGCTCGGCTCCGACATCAGTAGCAGCCCATCGTGGAGAGACGCGGCGAACGGTGCCGACGTCAACATTCCGAGAGTAAATACATCGGACCAGAACGCGCCGCGGCGGTCTCCGCGGCAGACCTCTGTGAGAAACTCCCGCAAGCTCCTCCCGAGCACGAAGCGCGCCGCGAGCGCAAGCACCATGGGGCCGGCCAATCCCACAAAGAACCAGCCGGCACCGGCGCTCACCGGGAACCTCGCGAGGCGGAGCGGGCGAAGACGCTCGCCGCCGAAACCAAAACTTTCAGACCGAGCTGGCGAACCATGCCTCCTTTCAGAAACACTTCCGCCATGGAGTCGGCCATCGCGACGAGCGACTCGATCGACTGCAGCCTCTCGCGAAACTCGCCGGCGTCCTTCGACCGCTGCGCATCGAGCTTCGGAATCCACTCTCGCAAGTGCTCCAGGATCGGGTCCCACTCGCGCCGCTTCCGCGTCGTGATGATGCTGCGAATCGCCTTCTCGAGATTCGTCTCCGCTCGATACAGAAGCCGGCGGCCGCCGGGCTCGCGCTCGGACACTACAATTCCCCAATGGCCCAGCTCCGTGCATGCCATGCTCACGGCACCGCGGCTCATCTGCAGCCCGGCCGCGATCTCCTCGGCGTCGACGGGCGCGCTGCGGGAAAGAAGCCACCCATAGACGCGCCCCTCACTCGGCGAGATGCCCCAGAAGGGCGCCATGCGCCCCCAGAGCTGCACGAATTCACCGCGGATCTCCTCCAAGGAGCCTTCCTCCGCGGGCTCCTTGCCGCTGTCGCGGGGGGCCGGCTTTGGGTTCTCTCGCGGTGTTCGAGCCATGCACGAAACCTATCGATACCTTCTGAACTTTCAAAGAATCCTGAAAGGTCAGAAAGCCCCTCCAGGCTCCCCGCTTCTCGCGACCCGGCGCGGCGCTATCCTGCTCACCCGTGCCCTCCGACCGCTTCCGTCCTCCCATCACGCTCGCCCGAGCGCTCTCCAAGCTCGGCGCTGCGTCGCGCTCGCAGGCGCGCCTCATCATCGAGGCCGGGCGCGTCGCCGTGGCGGGACGTGTCGTGCGCGATCCCGACCTTTGGATCGACCCGTCGCGCACCGCGATCACGCTCGACGGCAAGGCGGTGCGGCGCGCGCCTTTTGTTTACTTTCTACTACACAAGCCTCCGGGATTTGTGACCACGCGCAGCGATGAGCGCGGACGCCGCACCGTCTACGACCTCCTCCCGGCCGGCGCGCCGCGCGTATTCCCCGTCGGACGGCTCGATCTCGAGACGTCTGGATTATTGATTCTCACCAATGATACGCAGTTCGGTGAGCGCGCCACCCACCCAAGCTCCCACGTGGAGAAAGCCTATCGCGTGGAGGTCGACCGGGAGCCGCGCGCCGAAGAGATCTCGGCCCTCGAGGCTCCCATGGTGCTTGCCGACGGAACGCGGCTGCTCCCCGGAAAAGTGACCTGCGACCGGCGCCGCCCGACACAATTCGAACTCTGCATTTTCGAAGGCAAGAATCGGCAGATCCGACGCGCCTGCGCACACATCGGGCTCCACGTGGTGAGGCTCCACCGTCTGCGCGTCGGGAAGCTCTCCCTCGGCGCACTCCCCGAGGGCGCGTGCCGGGAGCTGGGCCCAGCGGAGGCTGCGCGGGCCCTCGCATAGAGCCATTTCTTCCTCGCTCTCAAGGGGCTGCTCAGGGGCGTCCGATCGTTTCGCACGGGGGTGTTCGATGCGCAGCGTCTTTGCTCTGGCCGCGATTGCGGCCGCCATATCTCCGGCCACGCCGGCTCCGCCGCCGGCTCCAACGTTTCCGCCGGGGATCCTCTATGCCACCGACGACGTCGGGGGCCAGGTCTTCGGCGTCTCGCCAAACCCGAGCAAGACCTTCAGCCACGCCACCGTTCAGGGAACCGGACTGCCCGACCTCGCCTTCGGCGCCAATGGACATCTCTACGTCGTGCGCAATTCGCCGGGCGCCGTCCTCGAGATCGACGAGACGGGCGCTGTCGTAGCACAGCTCGGCGACAACACGCTCCTGCCCGACGCTCAGGGAATCACCTTCGGTCCTTCGGGGAACCTATTTGTGGTGACCGCCGGAGCCGGCGCCGTGGCAGAGATCACTTCTTCCGGCACACCCGTGCGAACCATCGGCGGCGGCATGCCGATGGTGGCGCCGCGCGACGTGGCCCTCGACGTGCGCGGCAATCTCTATGTCTCTTCCTCGGGCACAAACTCAATTTTTGTGTTCAATCCGTGCGGCGAGCTCGTCCGCGAGTTCGGCGCCGATGCCGGCCTCTCGGAGCCCGGTCAACTGCTCTTCGGCCCGGGGAATGAGTTGCTCGTCGCCTCGCGTGGCAACCGCAAGATTTTGCGTTTTGATGTGTATGGTTCGACGACGGCCGAGCTCCCGCTCGGAACCGCAGTCCCCCGCGGCCTGGCGCTCACCCCCGATGGCCGGCTGCTGGTGGCGGTGGAAGGGAGTTCCAGCCTCCTCGTCTTCGAGCCGGACGGCGACCTCGCCGGCACCGTCGCGATGCCGAGCGGTTCACAGCCCGCGGGGCTCGCGTTCGCGCCGCTTCGATTCCAGGCGAACGTCGTCGGTACGGTGGCGCGCCACGGGAAGAGCACCCTCAAGATCAACGAAAAAGCGGCGCTCACCTATTTTCCAGGCCAGCTTCAGGCATTTTTGAGCTTCACCGATAGTGCGCAGAGCGCAGTTGACGTGGCATCGCTCTCGGGCATGTCCACCTACTGCTTCAGCGGCAACGAGATCATCGAGGGTACAAATCTCGGTTCGCGCACTTTCCTCGGCTCGCAGGTTCCTTGGCCCGCGCGCGCCGATGGAGCCTTTTCCGTCGTGCTCGGGTTCACCGCCAAAGTGGATCCGATCACCGGCGCCGTGAGCGCTCCGAAGGCGAAGGGAACTCTCTACCACGCCACAGCCGGCGCGCTGCTCCAAGCAACGGTTACGACGACGAAGGTTCTGAAGTAGGCGCCTGCCGCGCGGAGCGCTCTGCCGACGCCGAGGGCTCGCGCCCGAGCGACTCGCGAAGCCACAGAACCTTCTGGATGCCGTCGCCCGTCAGCAGCCCAACAACTCTCCCCTCTTCCACGACGGGGAGCGCGTGGGGAGGCGAGCCGGAGTGCCGCTCCAGGACGTTCTCGATCAGGTCCTCCGGAGAGAGCGTCTCGATCCCGCGGCGCGCTGCGTCGATCACCCGCGCGTAGCGCCCGCGCTTCTCGATCTGTGACAACAGATCACTTCGCGTCAGGAGCCCGAGATAGCGCCCGTCGTCGCCGACCATGGGGAAGTCGTGCTGTGAGGTACGCAGCAGGAGACTCGCGGCGTGCTCGAGCGACTCGTAGGTGGGCACGGAGACAAAGTGCGTCGTCATAGCCGTGCGCACGGTGATCCCGCGAAGCAGGATCTGTGCGGCGGCGGCTGCCGCTTCCTGGCGCCCCGACATGAAGACAAACAATCCGACGAGGATGAGGAGCGGCTCGTTCTGAAAGAACCCGTATGCGGAGAGACCGAGCGAAACCACGGCGCCCACGTTGGCGGCCCAGCGTGTCGCGCGGGAGTAGTCGAGCAGCGAAGCCAGCATCGCCCGCACGATGCGCCCCCCGTCCATCGGAAAGCCCGGAAGAAGATTGAACATTCCGAGGAGCAGGTTCACCCGGAGCATGGCGATCCAGGGATCGGGAGCCTCCGGCGCATCAGTGGCATCGACGGAGATGGGCCTCAGAATGGCGTCGAGGATCTGCGTCGCCGCCGAGTCGGAGCCGTCGCTCATCCCCCACGCTATGCCACAAAAAAGGCCTGCCAGCACGAGATTCACCGCCGGCCCCGCCGATGCGATGAGGAACTCCTGCCACGGCTCCTTGGGCATGCGCTCGAGCCGCGCGACTCCGCCGATCGGCAACAACATTACTTCTCGAGTCTGAATGCCGTGGAGCTTCGCCATCAGCGCGTGTCCGAACTCGTGGAGCAGGACGCAGGCGAAAACCGCAATCATATAAGTCACGTTCCGCAGCGCCTCGAGCCCGCTGCGCATCGTGATCAGGGTATAGAGCCCCATTCCCGCCAGCAGCAGGAAGAAGGTCGTGTGAACAAAAACGTCGATGCCGAAGAAGGAGCCGATGCGCCAGCTCCACCTCCTCGAGCCTGCTCCGGCGCTCACGGGATCAGGCGGTCGCCGCCGAAGGCGTGGAAGCGGGGCAGGACCGCTGCAAGAGCGAGACCGCCGCTGCTTCGATGGAATCCACAGAAGGCAGGCAGTAATTCGCCGCGGGACCGAGCGGGATATAGGTATCCGCACCGGTGATGCGCGCCGCCGGAATCGACCGCGTCTCCTCCGACTCGGAGAGCGACGCCAGGAGCGCCTCGGCCACGCCACCTCCGGTGTGGCGGCACTCATCAACCACGAGCACGCGACCACAAATACGCGCCTGCTCGCGCACTTCGTCGAGCGGGAGCGGAGCAAGCCAGCGGAGATCGAGCACGCGGGCGCCGATGCCGCGCTGCCGCAGGCGCTGCGCCGCGATGAGCGAAAGCCGAAGCCCGTTTGCGTAGCTCACAATGAGAAGATCGCGATCGCCGCCGTCATCGGGGAGCCCCTGCCCCGCGACGTAGAGGCGCCCGCGCCCAAGCGCGGCGAACCGCCCCGGCTCGGGATAGCGAAAACACCAGCCGCCGTCGCCTGGAGCATACAGATCTTTTTCGTGATACAGCGCGATCGGCTCGAGGAAGGCAACGACGCGCCCATCGACTTTCGCCAGCGCGATCGCCGTGCGGAGCATCTCGACGGCGTCGTCTCCGCGCGAAGGCGCCGCGATCACTATTCCCGGGATGTCGCGAAGCACTCCGATTGCGTTGTCATTATGAAAATGTCCGCCGAATCCCTTCTGGTAGCCGAAGGCCGCGATCCGAACCACGGCAGGATTGCGGAACTTCCCGTTGGAGAAGTACTGTAACGAGAGCGCTTCGCTTCGGAGCTGATCCTCGGCATTGTGCAGATAGGCCAAATATTGAATCTCGGGCATCGGCAGCAGCCCGAGGTGGCCCGCGCCGAGCGCGATTCCGAGGATCGAAGTTTCGTCGAGCAGCGTGTTGAACACGCGGCCGGGGCCGAAGCGATCAAACAGATCGGCCGTCACATGGTAGACGCCTCCCTTCTTGGCCACGTCTTCTCCGAAAAGTAAGATATCCGGATGCTGCGCCATGGCGTCGGTGAGCCCCGCATTGAGCAGCGTCGCGAGCGGCCGAGGGCGCGGTGCGCGCTCGGGAAGCTTGTCCTCACCGCCGAAGGCTGCGGCGCGCGCAGCCGGCTCGGCGCAGGAGGAGGCGACCGCCTCCACCGCGTCGGGCGTGTAGGGCGCGAGCGGCGCCACGACCTCGGCGAGCGACTCGAGCTTACGCTTGCGAACACACAGATCGGCCGCTTCGCGCACGCGCTGCCGCAGCGAGTTCCACAAATCCATCGCAGCAACGGCGGAGAGGGCGCCGGAGCCGATGAGGAGGTCGCTCGCGGCGAGCAGCGGGTCTCGGCGCTCGGTGGCTTCAATCTCGGCGAGCGAATGATATTCGGTCTCCACGTCGCTGCCGGCATGGCCGAGGAGGCGCACGGTGCGCAGGTGGAGAATGGCGGGCTTTCGTTGACTTCTTACAAATTGAATCGCGTCGGCAGAAGCGCGGTACGCGTCGGCAAGATCGAGGCCGTCTCCCGAAAAGTAACGAATCCCCGGTCGAGAGCGGAGCATCGCCTCCACCCAGCCATGGGGCGAGGGAACGGAGATTCCGATCCCGTTGTCTTCGCACACGAAAAGCACCGGCACCGGCTGCCTCTGATGGGTGAGCCAACCGGCGGTGTTCAATCCCGACTGCGCGACGTTGTGATTGACGGAAGCGTCGCCGAAGGAGCATGCCACGATCGAGTCGGCCGGGATCTCAACCGGAAGCCCAAGTCGTCCAGCGCGCTCAAGAGCGAACGCCATACCCATGGCCTTCGGAAGGTGGCTCGCGATGGTGCTCGTTTGGGGAGGAACCCACAGTTCGCGTGAGCCCCAGACCTTGTGGCGCCCACCGGCGCTCGGGTCCTCCGCTGCCGCCACGAACGAGAGCATGCTGTCGTAGATGGCGTCGGCTCCCCCTTTGCGCATACGCGCCATCATCCAGGCGCCGGCTCGGTAGTGAAGGAAGCAGGGGTCAGTGGTGCGGAGCAGTAGACCCAGGACCGCGTTCCCTTCGTGCCCCGAGCTACCGATCGTGTAGTAGCCGGCGTCGCGATGCTTGAGGCGCCGCGCCTCCAGATCGAGGGCGCGGCTCAAGTACATCGCCTCCAGTAGCGTGCAGGCCTCCGTAGCGGCGAGGCGCGCACCGGGCCGGATGGGCTGGGAACCGGCGAGGGCCGGCGGCGGCGCGGCTGCGAGCCACTGCTCGAGGCGCTGGGTGAGCTGACGCTCCAGAATCTCGGCGCGAGAGACGGCCATGGTGAGCGGCGGAGGATACCGCGGCCGGCGGCGAGCATTCGCGGCGGCCAGGCGCCGACAGGTGAACCGGCCCCCGCGAATCCGTACTCTCCTTGCCATGGCAGAGACTCGATCCGGCGCATCCTCTCGCGTGGCTTTCATTACGGGCGCGTCCAGCGGCATCGGACGGGCGACGGCTGCGCTTCTGGCGAAGCAGGGCGACCGCGTCGCCTGCGTGGCACGCGACCGAGCGCGGCTTGAATCGCTGGTGTCGGAGATTGAGGGAGCGAGCGGACGCGCGATCGCAATCCCCTGCGATGTGACGGTGGAGGCTCAGGTGGAGCAGGCGGTGGCGCGCTGCGTGAGCGAGCTCGGCGGGCTCGATGTGTTGATTCCGGCGGCCGGGATCATTGCGTCGGGGTCGCTCGAGGCGACGCCGATGGAGGCGTTCGATCACATGATGCGGATGAATGTCCGCTCGGTGGTTCACACGGCGAAATGTGCAGTCCCACATTTAAAGAAGCGCCCAGGATGCATCGTTGCACTCTCGAGCACGACGGGGTTCCGCGCGTTTCCCGGCGTCTTCTCGTATTGCGTGAGCAAGGCGGCAGTCGAGCAGGCGGTGCGCTGCCTTGCGCTCGAGCTCGCACCGGCCGGAATTCGGGTGAATGCGATCGCACCGGGGGTAATCGTGACGGAACTGCACCGGCGCGGCGGAATGGACGAGGCCGCCTATGCGGCATTCCTCGAGCGCGGAAAGGCAACTCATCCGCTCGGACATGTGGGGCAGGTTGCGGACGCCAGCGAGGCGATCGCGTACTTGGCGAGCGAGAAAGCAGGCTGGATCACGGGAGCTGTGCTGCCGGTGGACGGCGGCCGCGGTATTACTTGTCTACGATAAGTGGTTTTAGCACTCAAGCATCTCCAACCATTGCGGTTCCATGGCTCATTTCCTCTTCAAGACAGAGCCCTCGGAGTATTCGTACGATGACTTGGTGCAGGAGCGCCACACGACCTGGGACGGCGTGTCGAACGCGCTGGCGCTGAAGCACCTGCGGACGGCCCAAGAGGGCGACGACGTGGTGATCTATCACACGGGAGAGGAAAGGCAGGCCGTAGGGCTCGCGCGCGTGATTCGCGCCCCCTATGAGGACCCAAAGGATCCCAAGCTCACGGTGGTGGATCTGTTGGTGGCGAAGCGGTTCACGAAGCCGGTGACGCTGAAGGAGATGCAGGCGACGCCGGCCTTTGCGGACTTCGAATTGTTGCGGCTACCGCGGCTTTCGATTCTCCCCGTGACGGAGAAGCACTGGACGGAGATGCTTCGAATGGCCGGGCTGCTGCCACGACGGTAGGCGGTTGTGTGTTGGGACGCGGACGCTCGAGCTCGATGAGTTGGGTTGGGGCGCGCTCGATGATGCAGAACTGACAAGTGGGGTTGGAGAGTGCGCGCTACTACCTTGTCGATATGTGGGTTCAGTGCGTGCACGCTACTGTCCAATCGATATGTGGGGTCGGCGCGTGCGCCGACCGGTGAACGCGCGCGTGCGCGCGTGGCGGTCGAGTTATGCCGCGGGAAGAATGGGGCGTGGTCGGTCTTGGCTCGGCAGCGGACAGTCCTCGATGCTCGGCGGCCCAGTGGCTGCGCAGAATCGGACCGGCGCTTCGCGCCAGTCCGATTCTGCGCGCGCCATGGCCTCGCATCTGCGGAACTCGCCGCGCCAAGACCGACCCACGCCCCATTCCTCGCCGTCTCTCATCTGTGAAGTTGAAGGGGGGTGCAACCTGGTGCGGCAAGATCCCATAAGAGCCCTTCGCTGTCGCCGCGGGGCGCGGGCATCGCGAAGCTGTATTCGATACCGTGGGGCGCGGGCGTCGCCCGCGCCGATCTCGCGCGCGCGTGCGCGCCCGGATGACGACGCCTGCAAACGACTCCTCATCGCGCGGGGCAAGCCCCGCGCCATGGGTCGGCGCGTGCGCCGACCCTACGGATCAACATCAGTGCACATCAAGATTGACTCACGCCCTTTTCCATGCCATCCCGTATCTGTGCAGGCATAGGTTCTGCCGTAGGGCTCGGGCTTGCCCGCGCCGATCTCGCGCGCGCGTGCGCGCGCGGATGAAGAAAAGGTTGTAGGAGATCATGCTCAGAAGTGGATTCTTCATCGCGACCCAGAGCATCGGCACGGAATTGCCCTGGAGGGCCCCTTCACAGTCCGGCTGACTTTTGAAACGTTCTCCGTGCTCGAATCTGTATTCGATGCCGTGGGGCGCGGGCGTCGCCCGCGCCGATCTCGCGCGCGCATGCGCGCGCGGATGACGACGAGTGCAAACGATTCCTCATCGCGCGGGGCAAGCCCCGCGCCATGGGTCGGCGCGTGCGCCGACCCTACGGATCAACATCAGTGCACATCAAGATTGACTCACGCCCTTTTCCACGCCATCCCGTATCTGTGCAGGCATAGGTTCTGCCGTAGGGCTCGGGCTTGCCCGAGACGATCTCGCGCGCGCATGCGCGCGCGGATGAAGAAAAGCCTGTAGGAGATCATGCTCAGAAGTGGATTCTTCATCGCGACCCAGAGCATCGGCACGGAATTGCCCTGGAGGGCCACTTCACAGTCCGGCTGACTTTTGAAACGTTCTCCGTGCTCGAATCTGTATTCGATGCCGTGGGGCGCGGGCGTCGCCCGCGCCGATCTCGCGCGCGCGTGCGCGCGCGGATGACGACGCCTGCAAACGATTCCTCATCGCGCGGGGCAAGCCCCGCGCCATGGGTCGGCGCGTGCGCCGACCCTACAAATCAACTTCTGGGCACGCCAAGTCCGCTTGGAAAGTCAATTTTAGGTATCGTCCCATCTCCCGACGGAGAGGCTTCGAATTGGCTCAGGCGAGGTCTCGCCAATCTTCAGAAGACGCGCTCGCGCTCAGGGCTCGGGCGCGGCAGTAGACCATTGCGCAGATACCAACGAGCAACATCGGCATCAATGCGAGCGGGCCAAGCGCATATCCAAGCACGACACTTGCCAGCACGCAGATTCCAGTAATGAAAGGGATTGCGCGCGAAAGATCCACAGGCCACAAGAAGAGTGAAGCAAACGAGTATGCAACAATCGCCACTGAGATGGTAATCGGATTCCAAGCACTAGCGGCCACGTCGATCTCCGTTCTCCACCTGAAGCCGGCCGCCCCGAAATGCCAGCACACTCCCGCGCAAAGCAGAACCCAAGCAGCCAAGACCGCTTGCCGCCCCAACACCTGAAGTGGAGTTCGCATCATGGCTTTGTAGCCTTACTCCGCGGGCGCTCGTCCGCAAGGGATCACCCCGTCATCTTTCGTCCGAATGGACTAAGCACAGACCTCAATCCTAGAAACTCCACTCCGAAAGCCTGCGGATTCCATGACCTACACCTGAAACCTCTTTTCCAGTGAGACGTGGGGCGGTCTCTCATCACAACTGCTTGCGAGCAAAGACGCTACAGATTCTTTATCTGGAGACGCACGTTGAATGGGCTCGGCGCGCGGACTGAACCCGTGGCAGATCCTCGACGCTGTTACAGTTTTCCGCGGGCAGCGGCGAGGGCTTTGTCGAAGCGGCCCGCCGCATTGGAGAATTCTTTGGCGATCGCCGAAGCCGCGCGGGGGCCGGCGAGCTTCAGGTTGGCGAGCTTCGACATTGCGGCCGTGAGCTCTTTTTGTGCAGTCTCGAGGTCGCCTGCGGCGGCCGTCTGCTTTTCGGCGGGCGCCGCTTTGTGACGAACCTGCGCGATCTTGAGACCCGACTGCATCTCTTCGGAGCGCTTGGTCGCGTCGGCGACCAGCTTGGTCAGCGCTTCTTTCGTGAGCGGCGCATCCGCCTCGGCTCCAGCCGTAGCCAGGCCTCCGGCTTTCGCGGCTTGCGGCCCTGCGCCTCCGGGCCTTTGCTGGGTGGCATGGACTCCGAGAGATGCGGGCGCAACTCCCCCCGGTCTCTGCGCTCCCGGCATTCCGGCGTTCGGCCCAGCGGTCGCCGGCTTCACGCCCTGGGGCGCACCGCCCCCCTTCATTCCCTTTTGTGCGGCCGCCGCCGCCGCTGCCCTCGGGCCGAGGTTCGCCGGCAGATTGGGCTTTTCGCTGCTGCTGTCTGTGCAACTAGCAAGAAAAAGCACCCATCCACTCAGCACAATTCCAGGGAGCGCACGGCCCAAGAAGCGCGCGCCGCACTCCTCAGCGTGGCCCGTCGATCCCGCGATTCGGCGAGAGTTCGACACGGCTTAGCGAACTTTCTTTGTCTCGACGACGGTCCAGCCAGCCTTCTTCATCTTCACGCGGCTCTGCACAATTCGGTTCGGCGGTCCCGGGCGGTGAAACGACGCCTGGTACTCGCGGTTCATCTGGTCCCACTTGGCGCCGTTGCGCACAAGCGAGGCCGCAAATCCCTGGAGGTGCACGTCGAGGTGATTGGCGGACGTATCGACATCGCCGAAGGTCGCCACCATGCGCTTCTTGGCGCCATCTTCAATCGGGCCGTTCAGCTCAAAAATATCGACCGCCTCGGGAATCGCCGTGCCGCGGATCGCGCGCAGCGCATCGGGGTCATACGTAGCGTTGTACTCTTTCCCCGTTTCGGTGCGCATCTTCACAAAAGGCGTGAGCGTCCGCGCCGCGCCCGACTTGTTCGCCACGTCAAACGCAACGAACCAAACGATGCGCGAGGGTGTCGAGCCGCCGCCGACCACGATCGGCATGGGATTGCACATCTCAATCTCCATGGCCCAGTTCTCACCGGCGGCATCCGCCACGGAGGCGCCCGCGCTCGCCGGCGGCGAGAACGTCGAGACGGCGAGGGACGCGCAGGAAGCGATGAGTGCAGCGCTCAGGACGAATGCCTTCATGGGCACGCAGGCGGGTTCAGGTCGAGGGTTGGACGGGCGAAAAAACCGGCCTCCGGCGGCGGACCGCGGAGGCCAGCAAGGTACGGAAAGCGGCGAGGTTGGTGAAGTCGTCAATCTCGCGGCGGCTCAATTACTTCTTTTTCGGCGCCGTCGCCTTCTTCGAGAGCGGAGCGTCTCGAAGCAGCGACTTCAGCTCCGGGATCACGCAATCGGGACCAGGCAGGATGAACTGCTTTTCCTGCAGCACGCCTTCAATGCGCAGCTTCTGAAGGTCGTACTCCTGAATCGAACCGTCGGCGAAGAGCGCCAGCGTCGTGTAGGTGTGGTTCGGCTGCGGATCGTGGTCGGTGTCGGCGAGTTCGTTGTCGTCAGCCACGATCGCCTGCTTGCCCGCGTTCACCTCGAGCTTGGGGAAGTGCTCGCGATCGCGCCCCGCGTAGCCGGTGTAGGTGCTATCGAGCGTGTCCCACTCATTGAACCACTCCTCCGGCGGACGCCCCGCGATCCCCGAGAGGTTGTTGGCCGGAACGCCCGGACAGGTAAACCGCTTCGCGAACGACTCGTTGTGCGAATCGGGATCCATCCGCCAAAGCGTCAGGAAGAACCGAATGCCCGACTCCGTCGGCCAATCGCTGAACCGGTCCTTGTAAAGAGTGAAGTTCCGATACAGATCGGTGAGATTCGCCCGGCAGGCCGTCACTTTGGCCTTGTCGAGGTACTTCGGGACCTGAATGGCGAGCGCGCTGATGAGGATGGCGATGATCGCCATGACGGCCAGCAGCTCGATGAGGGTGAAGCCCGCCGCGCGGGCGAAGCGACTCGAAATGCGGTGGCGGTGTTGCATGTGGCCGCGAGATTCTAGAGAGCGATGGGCTACCCGGTCCCGCCCGATTTTCGCTCTGCGAAACGGGCCGCCGGCGCAAAGTGCAGGAGCTCAGCTCGGGGGTGAACTCACCTACTCCACGAGCGACGCACGGCCTGGGTTCCGAAGTCGTAGGAGCTGGTAGATCTGCCCGCGGTGGTGCGCTTCGTGCTGGAAGACATGCCAGAGGATCCAGCCGATGCTCGTGAGGTTGCCTCGATGGTCCACCTTCGTGTCGGAGAGTCGCGCCGGAGAGAGCCCGTCGAGGTACGCGAGCGTCTGCGTCCGGAGCACGCGCCAACGCTGGAGAGTCGCCTCCGCGTCGGGCCAAAGCTCGCGCGTGTGGCGCAGCCACTCCTTGCCGTGGATCACGCGATCGATCCAATAGGCCTCCGCATCGCACAGATGGCGCACGAGATCGCCGATCGAGCGGACCGACGGATGGGCCACCGGCTTCCAATCCCATGTCTCCGGGTCAACGCGATCCAACACCTGCTCGAGCTCAAGCCGGACGGTGTCCCAGTTTCGGAATTGCTCGCGGACGCTCGACGAGTTGGATGCCATCGGGCGAGAAGAGTCGGCGAACGTCCCCAAAAAGCAAGCGCGCCGGGTTTGTGCCGGCGCGCAACGGATCCGATGGGACCCCGCTTATGTGCCTTCTTGCCAAGAGGCGAGGTACGCCTCCTGCTCTTTTGTGAGCTTATCGATCTTGATGCCCATGGTGTCGAGCTTGAGGCGCGCGACCCAGGCGTCGATCGACTTCGGCACGTCGTGGACCTTCACCGAGAGAGGCGACTTCTGCACAGCCACCCACTCGGTCGCCAGCGACTGCACCGCGAACGACATGTCCATCACGCTCGCCGGATGTCCCTCGGCGCAGGCGAGATTCACGAGCCGCCCCTGGCCGAGGACATAGATCGTCCGGCCGTTCGACAATTCGTACGCATCCACAAATCGGCGGACACCCTCGATCTCCTTCTTCGCCATCTTCTTCAAGCCGGCGATGTCGATCTCGACGTCGAAGTGGCCCGAGTTGCACACCATGGCGCCGTCCTTCATGACGGACATGTGCTCGGTCGAGATCACGTGCTTGTTGCCCGTGACCGTGCAGAACACATCACCAATCTTGGCGGCCTCCTTCATCGGCATCACGCGGTGACCGTCCATGGCCGCCTCGATTGCTTTGATCGGGTCGATTTCTGTAACGATCACCTGCGCGCCCATGCCGCGCGCGCGCGCGGCGAATCCGCGGCCGCACCAGCCGTAACCGGCCACGACGACTGTCTTGCTCGCGAGCAGCGTGTCGGTGGCGCGAATGATCCCGTCGATCGTGCTCTGGCCCGTGCCGTAGCGGTTATCGAACAGATGCTTGGTGTCGGCCTCATTCACCGCGACGCACGGAATCTTGAGGGCGCCGTCCTTCGCCATCGCCTTGAGGCGGATGACTCCAGTCGTCGTCTCCTCCATGGAGCCGCGAATCGTCGGAATCAGGTCCGTGCGATCCTTGTGGATCGCCGTCACGAGGTCGCAGCCGTCGTCCATGGTGACGTTGGGATTCGTCGCCAGGGCCGCCAACAGATGCTTGTAATAGGTGGTGTTGTCCTCCCCCTTGATCGCAAATGTGGGGATGCCGTAGTGCACAGAAAGCGCCGCCGACACGTCGTCCTGCGTCGAGAGCGGGTTGCTGGCGCAGAGCACCACATCGGCGCCGCCCGCCTTGAGCGTGCGCACGAGGTTCGCCGTCTCGGCGGTCACGTGGAGGCAGCAGGCCATGCGGACGCCGGAGAGCGGGCGCTCCTTCTCGAAGCGCTCGCGGATCTTCTGCAGCACCGGCATGTCCTGGTTCGCCCACTCGATGCGGCGCACGCCCTCGGCGGCTAGGCCGACATCCTTACAATCAAAATTCGCGGTCTTGCCCGCCTTCTTCGCAGTCTTCGTCACGGTCATCGGAGGATTGAAGGCGCCCCGAGAGGCGCCGGTTGATTGGGTTGTATGATCTGTTCTAAATACGAAAGCCGCGCAAGGCGCGGCTTCCGCAGTTTTCATTTGCCTCGGAGAAATTACTTCTTTCCGGCGACCGGCTTCTTGCCGGCGGACTTCGAGGCGCCGTTCTTCGAGCCCGAGAGGCCGGCCGACGCACGGATCGCATCGACTTTGTTGAGCTTCTCCCACGCGAACCCGGGCCGGCCGAAGTGGCCGTATCGCGCGGTCTGCTTGTAGATGGGCTTCAGCAGGTCGAGAGAGGTAATGATTCCGTGGGGCGTCAGGTCGAAGTTCTTCCGCACGATCTCCACGAGGTGCGCCTCGTCGAGCTTGCCCGTGCCGAAGGTATCAATGCGGATCGAGAGCGGCTGCGCCACGCCGATTGCGTAGGCGAGCTGCACCTCGACGCGGTCGGCGACGCCCGCTGCGACGAGGTTCTTCGCGACCCAGCGCGCTGCGTAGGCCGCCGACCGGTCGACCTTGCTCGGATCCTTCCCCGAGAAGGCGCCGCCGCCGTGCCGGCCCATGCCGCCGTAGGTGTCCACAATAATCTTGCGGCCGGTCAGGCCCGAATCTCCGTGGGGTCCGCCGATCACAAATCGGCCGGTCGGATTCACGAAGTAGCGTGTCGCTTTGTCGAGGAACTTCGCCGGAATCACCTCAGGAACCAGCTCGTTCACAATACGCTTCTCGATCGACTTCTGATCGATCGACTCGGCATGTTGCGTCGAGATCACGACCGTGTGCACGCGCGTCGGCAGATCGTTCTCGTCGTACTCGACGGTGAGTTGCGACTTCGTGTCGGGGCGCAGCCAATTCCAATTCTTCGCGCCGCTCTTACGGAGCTGGGCGAGCCGCTCCACGAGGCGATGCGCGTAATAGATCGGGAACGGCATGAACTCGGGCGTCTCGCGGCAGGCGTAGCCGAACATAAGCCCTTGGTCGCCCGCGCCCTGTTCCTTGTCACTCTTGCGATCGACGCCCTGATTGATATCCGGCGACTGCCTGTGCACATACACTGCGACGCCGCACGAATCGTAGCTGAAGCCGAGCGTCGGGTCGGTGTAACCGATCTCTCGGATCGTCTCTCGGACGAGGTCCTGATAATCAAGATTCGCTTGTGTAGTAATTTCTCCAGCGACGACCACCGTGCCGGTTGTCGCGAGAGTCTCGCAAGCGACGCGCGACTTTGGATCCACCGCAAGGCATGCGTCGACGACCGCGTCGGAAATCTGATCGCAGACCTTGTCCGGGTGGCCTTCCGACACGGATTCACTGGTGAAGAGCTTCAGTTCTTTTGCCATAGGGAGCGGTCTCGGAGCGCGAGCGTGGAGATCTTGAGGCGGCTTTTTGGGTGAGGCCGTCGCGCCCGTCGGCGATTCGACGAGGTGGCCGGCCGGAAAATGAGCGGAGAAGCATAGCCGCGACAGCTCCCTGAGGCGACTTCGAGGAAGCGACCGAAGAAGGGCGCTCCGCCCGCGGGGAGGCGCCTGCGGGCGGCGCTAGCGGGCGACGAGGCCTCGATCAAGGAGCTCGCGAGCGATGCGCGCCGAGGCGCCCCGATGGGGCTCCAGCGCTGCGCGGCCAGCGGCTCCCCGGCGAGCGGCCTCTTCCGGGTTGCGCAGCCACTCTGCGAGCGCTGCTTGGAGAGCCGCTTCGTCGGCCACCACCATCGATGCGCCTGCCGACTGGAGAAGCTCAGCGGCCTCGATGAAGTTGGCGACCCGCGGACCGTGGAGTACGGGTACTCCTAAAGCCGCTGGCTCCAGCATGTTCTGCCCACCCCGGTCGTTCCCCAAGGAGCCGCCCACGAAGGCGATCGTGGCGAACCGGTAAACGCTCTCGAGCTCCCCTAGGGTGTCGATCAGAATCGGGGTTCCGGCGGACGGCGCGGGAGCACCAGCGCGCAGTCGCGTGAGGCGAGCTGGAGGCCCGAGAATCGAGGTGATCTCCTGCTCGAGGGCTTCGGACCGCTGGGTGTGGCGCGGGACGAAGATCCACCGAACCCGCTCGAGCCCCTGCTGGCGGAGCGCCGCGGCGGCGCGCGCCAATGCCCCCTCCTCGGGTCCGTGGGTGCTGCCGGCGACGACCACCTGCTCGCCGGGCTCGATCCCGAGGCACCGGCGGAGTTCGGCGCTCGGGACGGCGCGAGGATCGGGGAGCCCGTCGAACTTTACGTTTCCACAGATCACAATTCTTGAGTCCGGAACGCGCAATCGGCGCAGCCGCTCGGCGTGGGGCTCCGACTGCATTGCAAACAATTCGACGGCGCTGAGCCGCCGCGCGGCCACCTCCGCGACGCTCGAGCAACGATTCGCGCTCTTTTGTGAGAATCGCCCGCTGACGACGGCGACAGGGATGCTGCGCCGCGCTGCCTGGCGAAGGAAGGTCGGCCAGAGCTCGTGCTCGAGGAGGATCACCGACTGCGGTTTCGCCTTCGCCAGGAACCGCCCAGGACAGGTCGGAAAATCGATCGGCCACACCGCGCGCGGCTGCTCTGCGAACAGGCGCTCCGCCTCGGCGAGACCTGCTGGGGTCGTGGAGGTGATGAGCGGATCGAGCTTGGCTCCGACGGCTGTGAGCGCTCTCAGCAGCGGAGCCACGAGCTTCACCTCTCCGAGCGAAACTCCATGGAAGAGGACACGTGGGCCGTTCCCGATCGGCACGGGGACGGCGCCGAGCGCAAGGCGCCCCCGCCAGCGGGCACCTGCTGCACCATCTCTGCGCGCGCGCCACGCGGCAACCGGAATCACACAAGCGGCGGCCAGGAGACCGACCGCGCCATAGAACAAATCGAATACGGTGAGCGCCGCCGCTTGCCGCCTCGGCGCGTGCAAGGCTGCCGTGCTGGCGTTCGCCGAATTATGCACTCTTGCCGTGGCAGGCCTTGAACTTCTTGCCCGATCCGCAGGGGCACGGATCGTTGCGCCCCGGCTCTGCAACGGCACCCTGCGCAGCCGCCCGCTGCGCGGCCATTTGTTGCATCCGCTTCTGCGCCTCCATCTCGTTCATCACGTCGTAGGTGCGCGGCCTCGGTTCGGCAGCCGGCCGCTGCTCCGCCGAGGCGGGAGCCTGGCTGCGCGCCTTCATCTGCGCTTCGAACTGCTCGCGCGCCTTGCGCACGAGTTCGAGGGCTTGATCCGCGGGGAGCTGCTTGCTGTAGACCGCGCCGGCGAGCGCCGTCGCCTCGACTTCCACGACACCCGCAGCCTTGGCCGCCTCGAGAACGCGCTTCGCATCGCCGTCCTCGAGCAGTTTTCCTGAGGCGCCGAGGTCGAGCGACTCCTTGCGGCGCGCGATGGCATCGAGCGCCTGTTCGCGCGAGACCTGCTTCGAGAGCACGGCCTGGACGAGGCCGCGGGCCTGCTCCTCGGCGAATTGTGCTTCCTTGGCACGCGCCAACAGATCCTGGACTTCCGGACTCTCCCAAATCTTGCGCATGGCGTCCTCGGCCTGCGTGCGCGCGTTCTGAATCATCTGCACCGCTTGGTCGACGGGCACTTTCCCCTCGACCACCTGCGCCGCCAGCGAGAACGCCTGCTGCGGATTGAGCCCGGCATCGCGAGCCGACTCCAGCACGCGCTTGCCGTCTGTATGATCCCACAATTTCTGCTGCTCGGCGCGCGCCTGCTCAATCAGTTTCTGCATCTTTGCAAGCTGCTCGTCCGCCGTGATCGTGCCTTGGGCGACCTCGTCGGCCATCGCCCACGCGTGCTGCTCGACGACGCCATTTTGGATGGCCGTCTCCAGCACGCGGCGGGCGTTCGGATCGTCCACAATTTTCTTGCGGCGCGTCTCCGCCTCGGCTCGCGCGTTCTGGATCTGTGTCATCGCGTGCTCGAGAGTCACCTGGCCCGAGCCGACGGCGGCGGCCAGCTGCATCGCCTGCTGCTGCACGATTCCAGCCTGGGCACACGCGTCGAGCACTTTTTGTGCATCCGGGTGAGCGAGCGCATCGGGCGACGGCTCGGCAGGCGCGGCCGGAGCGCCGCTCTCGGCGGCCTCCTTCGCCTTGCGAATCATCTCAAGCGCTTTGTCGGGCTCGATCTGATCATTGAAGACGGCCTGGGCAAGCCCCGCCGCCTGCTCCTTGACCACGCCCGCTTCGAGCGCCGCCTGGAAGATGCGCTGCGCGTCCTCGCGCTTCTGCTCGGCCTTGCGCTGCGCGGCAATCTCTTCGGCGTTCGGAAGGTGGAGCCGGAAGAGGTGATCGGTGACCCCTTCGGCGACGCCCGCGAGCATCGCCTCGAAGAGCTTGAAGCTCTCGGCCTTGTACGCATTCTTGGGGTCTTCCTGCGCCCATCCGCGCAGGCCGATGCCGCTCTTCAGCGCATCCATGTCACGAAGATGATCTTTCCACTTCTGGTCGAGGACGGTGAGCAACAAATACTGCTCGATCCGCCTCATGTTGTCGGCGGTCTCGCGCTTCTCCGTCTCATCGTACTTGGCGAGAACGCGTTTTGTGAGCTCCTCGGTGATCGGCTCCGCGTCCTTCAGCCCGTCGAAGTCGGCGGGCGTAAGCTCCATCCCAAACTTCCGATGAACCCACTGGCAGAGGCGCGGCAGGTCGGCATCGGCCCCCTTCTCGTTCAGCACCTCGCGCACCGCTTTGTTGCACACGAGGCGCAGCATCTCGATCGACTTGTCGCGGAGATCGCGCAGCTCAAGTGCATCCTGCCGCTGGCGATAGATCACTTTTCGCTGCTGATCCATCACCTCGTCATACTCGAGTAGCGATTTTCGAATTTCAAAATTGCGCTGCTCAACTTTCTTTTGTGCTTTCTCAATGGCGCGAGTCACCATCGGGCTTTCGATGGCCTGACCTTCGGTCATGCCGAGCTTCTCCATGAAGCCCGATACCCAATCGCGGTAGAAAATCCGCATCAGGTCGTCGTCGAGCGCGAGATAGAAGCGCGAGTAGCCGGGATCGCCCTGACGGCCGGAGCGGCCGCGCAGCTGATTGTCGATTCGGCGCGCCTCGTGGCGCTCGGTGCCGAGCACATACAGGCCGCCCAGATCCTTCACTCCTTCACCGAGCTTGATGTCGGTGCCGCGGCCAGCCATGTTCGTCGCGACGGTCACGGCCCCCTTCTCGCCAGCCTTCGAAACGATGGTGGCTTCGCGCTCGTGGTGCTTCGCGTTGAGCACTTGGTGCGGAATATTGCGGCGCTGGAGAATCCCCGAGAGAAGTTCACTTTTCTCAATGGACGTCGTGCCGACGAGAAGCGGCTGTCCATTTTTATGAACTTTCTCGATCTCATCGGCGATGGCGTTCCACTTCTCGCGCGACGTGCGGTAGACCACATCCGCATTGTCCTTGCGCACCATCGGCCGGTTCGTCGGAATCGTGGCTACGTCCAGATTGTAAATCTTCATGAACTCGGCCGCCTCCGTCATGGCGGTGCCGGTCATGCCTGCGAGCTTCTGGAAAAGCCGAAAGTAATTTTGATAGGTGATCGTGGCGAGCGTCTGGTTCTCGTCGCGAGGCTTGATGCCTTCCTTCGCTTCGACGGCCTGATGGAGCCCTTCGCTCCACCGCCGCCCCGGCATCATGCGCCCGGTGAACTCGTCGACGATCACAACCTCGGGGCGCCCATCTTCCTCGCTGTTTCGAACGACGTATTCCTTGTCTTTCTGATAGAGGTTGTGGGCCCGGAGCGCCGTCTCGAGGAGGTGGGGCCAGTCCATGTTCGGCCCCGAATAGAACGAATCGACGCCGACCAGCTTCTCGGCCTCCTCGATTCCTTCATCCGTAAGAATGCACTGCTTCTCCTTCTCTTTGATCTCAAAGTGGGTTCCCGGCTGGAGGCGCTTTGCGATACGGTCCGCCAAAACGTACTTTTCCGACGATGCCTCGGCCGGTCCGCTGATGATGAGCGGCGTGCGCGCCTCGTCGATGAGGATCGAGTCGACTTCGTCGACGATCGCAAAATATAGATTCTTCTGTACCTGATCCTCGGCGCGCCATTTCATGTTGTCGCGCAGGTAGTCGAAGCCGAACTCACTATTCGTTCCGTAGGTGATGTCGCAGGCGTACTGGGGCTTGCGCTCCTCCGGCGACATCCACTGCTGAATCGCCCCCACCTTCATTCCGAGGTACTCATGAATCGGCGCCATCCAGTCGCGGTCGCGCTGCGCCAAGTAATCGTTCACCGTCACGACATAGACGCCCTTGCCGGCGAGGGCGTTTAAATAACAGGGCAGCGTCGCCATGAGCGTCTTTCCTTCGCCCGTCGACATCTCGGCAATCTTCCCCTGGTGCAGCACCATGCCGCCCACGAGCTGCACATCGAAATGGCGCATGTTGAGCACGCGCTTTCCCGCCTCGCGCACGAGAGCAAAGGCCTCAGGGAGCAGCCCATCGAGCGTGGCTTTCCCCGATTGCACCGCGGCCTTCCATTCCTGCGTCTTCGCCATCATCTGCTCTTGGGAGAGCCCCTGGGCCCAAGACTCCAGGGAGTTGATGCGCTGGACCGCTGGAACGAGCGTTCGGATGTAGCGCTCATTGCGGCTGCCAAAGATCCCTTTCAACCCTCGGCCGATCGACGCCCAAGCGGAGCCGAAGCTATCCTGAAACTGATCCCAATCCATGTACGCGCTGACCTGTGGAAGAACGGGGTAGGGGCCGAACGAGTCGAATGAGGGGCGAAGACTCTAATCCGAAACAGCGCCGAAGCCACCGGACGGAGGCGGGGCGCGGGGCGAAATGGAGCGCCGGAGTTAGGAGCCGGCTGTCGCGGAGCCGTTCGTGCCAGCGGCACGCTTGCGCAGGAGCTCGTCGGCCATCGAAACGAGCACGTCGGCGGCGAAGGGCTTCGAGAGAAAGCCGGTCGCCTGGCGCATCTGCTCAAGCGTCAGATTGGAGCCCGTCGCCAGAATCACGGGGATCGAGCGGAGCTCGGGAACCTCGCGCATCCGCCGGATCAGCTCGAGGCCGTCCATCTGAAGCATCTCGAAGTCGGTCAGCACGAGATCAGGCTTCACAGTCGAGATCAGCTCAAAGCCCTTGCGGCCGTCATGGGCGGTGAAAACCTCGTAGCCGTCGGCACGCAGAATCGCCGCAAAGGTCTCCGCGAGGTCGATTTGGTCGTCGACCACCACAGCCTTGAGTCCCCGCATGCGGCACATGCGCCGCGCCGCCAATTCCTCTGCGCGCGCTCGCAGGCGCAAGCACGTATCGAGGTCGGCCTCGCGCCACGTGGCCTCGATCCGCTCCCGCAGCTTGGCGTTCGACTCCCGAAGCGCCTGCCAGCGCTCGTAATCAGGATAATTGGGTTTGATGTCCATGTCGTCGTGGGTGTCGACGACAAAAACGAACTCATCCGCGAGAAGATACTCTTGCAGGACAAGCTTCATGAACGGGTATTGTTCATTCCCCAGGCGCAAAGCGAAGCGCCGAACCGGGCTCGGCCCAGAGGTCCGCGTCTCGTTCAAGAATCCGCTCAGGATCTCCTCCACATCTTCGGAGGAATCGAGCGCAGCCGGCAGCTTGACGCGCGACGGAAGCCCGTGCGGATAAGCGAGCTGGAGATAGAGATCGACGGCGGAACGAAGCCGCTGCGCGGTGATTTCTGTGAGTTTCACAGCAGACCTCCGTGCGTCATGGCGGCTCGCTTTCCCTCAGCGCTCCACGAGCGCGTCGGCCTGCTCGAAGCGCACCGGCGCGGGCGACCGCAGGGAGCCAATCAGCGAGCGGACGCTCGCAACGCGCGCGGCTTCTAGAATGCGCTCGAGGTCGTCGACGATGGTGCCGATTCCCGTTGGGTCGACGAAATTCCAGGTGCCGACCTGCACGGCGCTCGCGCCGGCCACGAGGAACTCCGCAACGTCGTCGGCGCAGCGCACGCCGCCCGCCGCTACCACCGGGATGCGCACGGCGCGCGCCACTTCAAACACCATGCGCAGCGCCACTGGCTTGATGGCCGGCCCCGAGAGACCGCCGACGGTTGTCGAGAGCATCGGGGCGCGCCTCCGCCAATCGATTGCCATGCCGAGGAGCGTGTTGATCGCCGTAATGCCATCGGCTCCCGCCGCTTCGACGGCGCGCGCGATCTCCGCAATGGAGGTCACATTCGGGGAGAGCTTGGCGAGAATCGGTTTGCGCGTGCGCTCGCGAACCGCACGAATCGCGGCCTCCGCGTTGCGGCAGTCCGTCGAGAACGGGAGCTTGCCGCCGCCCACGTTGGGACAGGAAAGATTCACTTCCAGGGCCGAGACCCCATCTTCCGAGTCCAACTGTTCCGCCAGGAACGCGAAGTCGTCGATCGACTCCGCGCCAATATTGGAGATCACACGTGTGCCGCAGCCCCGGAGCGTCGGTAATACTTCTTTTCGGTAATGTTCAATTCCGCGGTTCTCGAGCCCGATAGAATTCAACATTCCGCTCGGCGTCTCGGCCATGCGCGGAGGAGCATTGCCCGGGCGAGGGCGCCGCGTCACCGTCTTCCCGACGAGTGCGCCGAGCTTCGCTGGGGATACAAAATGACTCATCTCGAGCCCGTGTCCGTACGTGCCCGAGGCGCTGAAAACAGGATTCGCGAACTGCACGCCCGCGAACGAAACCGAGAGGTCGACCGCCACGCGGCTTCGATCTTACCAGCCGCTGGGCGAAGTCACCGCGCGCGCGCTGCTAGCTGCCCGCGGCAAAAGTGCTCCGCAGAGCGAGCGCGAGGATTTTCCGCGCGATCGAGAAGGACCGCCGTAGACGTAGCAAGGAGTTACGGCGAGGCGGTCCGACGATGAACTCGCGAAAAAGTCCCGCGCGCAGCTCGGATGACTTTTGCCACGGGCAGCTACGCCTGCGAGGTTTGTGGTGTCGGGCGCGGGAGGACGGCGTCGAGTGCGACGAGCAGCGCGGCGCAGACAATGCACGCGTCGGCCAAATTGAACGTCGGGTAGTGGTAGCCCGACTCTCCAATCAGGAAGAAATCGAGAAAGTCGCGAACGCCCTTCCGGTGGATCAGGTTGTCGTAGAGGTTGCCGATGGCGCCGGCGCAGAACATGGAGAGCGCCACCACGAGACGACGCTCGATTGCCGGCGTGCGCGCCGCGAGCAGGACGAGAGCCGGCACGGCGATGACACGGAAGACGACGAGCGCCGTCGACTTCCACCCATCCTGCGCGATTCCCCAGATGCCTCCCGGATTCCACACTTCGGTGAGGTAGAAGAAACCGGGGATGACGGTGATGGCCTTTTCACCGCCATGGAGGTAGCTCGCCACCCCTTGCGTGCGCACTGCCTCGAAGGCGGCCCACTTGGTGAAGAGATCGGCCGCGGCCAAGCCGAGGGCGAGAATCCAAAAGATGCGTTTACCGCGGAAGCCCATCGGCGTCGCCGAATCCACAGTTTCCAACAGAACGGAGATCGAGAAGAGCCCGTGCTGTACGGGCTCAACCGCTACTCCTCGTCTTCCTGTGCTTCTTCGACTTCGCGGTCGCGCTCGGCCTCCCGCGCGTGGTCGACGCAGAATCGCGTCCACGGGATCGCCTCGAGGCGCGCCTTGGGAATGTGGGGCGCAATTTTGTTCGCCTTGGCGGGCGACTCGTGGCAGCGCTCGCACACCCCGTAGTGCCCCTCCTCGATGCGATCGAGCGCTTCATCGATCTCCTGGATCGTGCGCTCCTCGTTCTCGATGAGCCCGAGGGTGAAGTCCTGGTCGAAGGTTTCCGAGCCGTGGTCGGCCATGTGGTCGACGCTGACGTCGGAATCGCCCTTGGTGAGCGCCTCCGACTCCATGCTCCCCACCTGCTTCGTGAGCTGATCGCGGAGCGCGAGCAGCGCATTACGGAACTGCTTCAGCTCATCTTTCGTGAGCTTCGACTTTGGCATCGGCGGAGGCGGCGGGGCCGGCTCTTTCGACGACTCCGTGATCGAGGTCTTCTTGACGCTGCTGCTCTTGGAGGACTTCTTGACCATTCCGGTATCGGCGGTGCGGGGCAACTCGAGGAGCGGCTGCGACCGTGCGTCGCAACGGAGCCCATCGGCTGCTCCCGGAGTTTTGGGGCGGGGAAGGTAGTGCGCGTCCCTGGGAGCGTCAACGAGAGCCTTGAGAAGTGGCCCTTGGCGTGCGCACGGTATGGAGGTGTCCCAGGCTATCCCTCCGGAGTTCACGGCTGCAG
Organism: Planctomycetota bacterium; assembly: GCA_016792805.1. Classification (GTDB taxonomy): domain Bacteria; phylum Planctomycetota; class UBA1135; order UBA1135; family JACQFD01; genus JAEUHX01. Next base: position 23,568 of record JAEUHX010000042.1, on the reverse strand, counting down.
TCGAGGCATTCCTCGACCGCATGACCGTGGAACAGGGCGCATCCCCCTGGACGGTGGCAGCCTATCGGCGCGAGCTGCGTCGGTTCGCGGAGTTCCTCGCGAAGTCGGGGCGAGGGAGCTTCGAGGTGCCGGACGCGACGCCGATTCTTCGGTTTCTTGCGACGCTCAAGCTTCGGGCGCCCTCGACGCGCGCGCGGGCTCTCGTGGCGATTCGGATGATGTATCGATTCCTGCTGGCGGAGCGCATGGTGGCCGTCGACCCGTCGGCCTCGATCACGACGCCGCGCCCGTGGCGCAAGCTGCCCGAGGTGCTCACGCCGTCGGAGGCTGCGCGCATCGTGGAGCGTCCCGTCACGGCGGCGAAGGGCTCGCTGCGCAATCGCGCCATTTTGGAAGTGTTGTATGCGACGGGCATCCGCGCATCGGAGGCGGCGCATCTCACGTTGGATCGAGTGAGCTTTGAGACGGCGACGATGCGCGTGCTCGGCAAGCGCTCGAAGGAGCGGCTTGTGATTCTGGGCGACCGCGCGGCGGCGGCGCTGGAGGAATATTTGGAATCGGAACGGCCGCTTCTCGACCGGGGCGCTTCGGAGGGAAGGCTCTTTCTCTCGCGCAATGGCAGGCCGCTGGCGCGGGAAGATCTGTGGAGAATTGTCAAGCAGGCGGCTCGTGCGGCGCATCTGCCGCTCTCCCGCGTCTCGCCCCACAAGCTGCGGCATTCGTTCGCAACGCATCTGTTACAGGGCGGCGCCGACCTGCGCAGCGTGCAACAGATGCTGGGACACGCCGACATCGCGACGACGCAGATCTACACCCACGTCGACTCGGCGCGCCTGAAGCGCGTTCACGAGAAGTTTCATCCCCGGGCGTAGGCATCGGACGTGCTCGCTGTCGCCCTGTGGGCGGCGCTGGCGGCGCCGCAGTCGGCGCCGTCTCATCCGCGGCCGGCAGGAAAAGTAACGCGAATCCGCGCAGAGGACGCTCCGTCGATTGACGGCGATCTCAGCGATCCAGTCTGGAGCACCGTGGCGCCGCTTCCCCCGCCGCGGCAGCGGCTTCCGCTCGAGAACGCGGAGCCAACGGAGCGCACGGAGGTGCGCGTTGCGCAGGACGGGAAGGCAATCTACATCGCACTTTTCTGTTATGACTCGGAGCCTGAGTCCATCCGCGCGACGCAGCCGCGGCGCGACGCCGACCTCGACCCGGACGATCGCGTGGAGCTCGTGATCGATCCGCTGCACGACCACAGGAATGCTTACTTCTTTCAGATCAGCCCCGGCGGTTCCATCGGAGACGCGCTCATCTCTTCAAACGGTGCCCGTTTCAATAAAGCCTGGGACGGCATCTGGGATGGCCGCGCGCGCATCACAAAGGAGGGCTGGTTTGCGGAGCTGCGGATTCCCGTGCGAACGATGGCGACGCTCCCGGAGGTGACGACCTGGGGGTTCAATTATCATCGCAACATTCGGCGCAAGCTCGAGGCGGTGCACTGGGCGTCGGCGCGCTTCGATACGCCGCTTTTCCGGCTTTCGGAGGCGGGCGACCTGGAGGGGCTGGATGGCCTGGAGCCCGGCATCGGACTCGACCTCGTGCCCTACATTCGAGGCAGCGCGTCGCGGCAGCGCCTTCCCGACGACTCCGACCTGCTCGGCACGGGCGGCGGCGAATTGTTTTATCGCCTGACGCCCGGAATCACCGGCGCGCTTACGGCGAATACAGACTTTGCGGAGACCGAAGTCGACGATCGCCAGGTGAACCTCACGCGGTTTCCACTTTTCTTCCCTGAGAAGCGGAAGTTCTTCCTCGAGGATGCGGGCGTCTTCGCATTTGAGACAGGTGGCGGCACGTTCGGCTCGAGCGATCTTGTGCCCTTCTTCAGCCGGCGCGTCGGGCTTGCGCGCAACGGCAGCGCGATCCCGATCCTCGCCGGAACAAAAGTAAGCGGCTACGAGGGTCCTTGGAGTATTGGTGCGCTCGGAGTCGAGACCGATCGCGACGGCGATCTCGAGAATCAGCAACTTTTTGCGACGCGCGTCCGGCGCAACCTCGATTCGGAGCACACGGTGGGAACGCTCATTACCTCCGGAGATCCTTCCGGGCGCGAAGACAACACGGTCGGCGGATTCGATTGGAGATATGTCACGCGACGGCTTGCGGGCGGGAAGAATCTTGATGTCTCGGCGTTTTTCTTGAAGTCGTTCACGCCAAGCCGCGATGGCAACGATCGAGCCATGGGACTCGAAGTGGATTACCCCAACGATCTATGGCGTTGGCGCGCGCGGGCGAGAGAGATCGGCGATGACTTCGATCCGGCCCTCGGATTCGTGCGGCGCCGCGGCGTACGCGCCTATGACGGAACGTTTGCCTATCAGCCTCGTCCCGGAGGCGACGTGCGGCAGCTTTTCTTCGGCGTCACGCCGCAAGCGTTCACTGATCTGAGCGGCGACCTCCTGGATACGGCGGGATCCTTTTTTGTGGGAGCGCTGCTCGAGTCGGGCGATGAAGCGCGCGTTCGCGTCGTCCCTTCCTACGAGAAAGTAACTGCCCCATTCGAGATCGTCCCTGGGCTGCTCGTGCCCGCGGAGGAGTACTCCCAGACGCGGGTCGGCGTGAATTTACAGTCCGCCAATCGGCGCGATCTGGTCGTCGAAGTCGACGGCGAAACAGGGCGCTTCGACGACGGCGAGCGCCACGACCTGCAGATCTCCGCGGCCCTGCGGCCCAATGGGTCGCTGCAGGCGGCGCTCGAAACGGAGCAGAGCTGGCTGCGGCTGCCGGGCGGCGACGCCTATGTGCTTGTGACGCGGCTGCGCACGGAGCTGAACCTAAGCCCCGACCTCTCGATTCAGACGCTGGCACAATTCGACAACATCTCGGAGAGCTTCGGAATCAATAATCGGCTGCGGTGGATCCTGGAGCCGGGCAAAGATCTCTTCGTGGTACTGAATCACAATTGGCAAGAGCTCCCGAACCGTTCGATCGTGCCGACGGACACGGACTTCGTCGCGAAGCTCGTGCTGACGTTCCGCTTCTAGCGGCGAGATTAGGGCTGCACACCACCAATCGCCGTGGATTCTTGGGGTTGGCGCGTGCGCCAACCGATCTCGCGGAGCGTGGCCCCATCCTGGCATCCACATAAGTCGGTCCGTAGGGTCGGCGCACGCGCCGACCCATGGCGCGGGGCTTGCCCCGCGCGATGACCGATGGGCCGCGCGATGCTTCCTCCGGCGGCGCACGCGCCGCCGAATTGGAACGGGCGCGCCCGTTCCCCACGAGAACAATCAGATCCTCCACAACAGGAATCAAATCCCCCACAAAAAGAATCGGATCGAGGCAACCGAGCTCAGCATCACAGATGAGGGACTGCTAGGAATGGCGCCTGGGTCGGTCCTGGCGCGCGGATCGCCACACGAAGCCGCGCCGTTCCTGTCGAGCAGTCGGGAGTTCCAAATAACACTTCGCAATCGAGACACTATCCGCTCGGATCGCGAAGTGCATCCACGACACGCGCCGCGAGCTCCGCCGAGATCACCGGCAGACGATTTATAATCTCCTCCGCGGTCGCCCCGCGGAGCGCCGAGAGCGATCCGAAGGCGCGAAGCAGGGCCCGCCGCCGCGTCGGCCCGATGCCTTCGATCTCATCGAGGGCGCTCGTGATCGTATTCCTCACACGGCGGTGATAGGTGATCGCGAAGCGGTGCGCCTCGTCGCGAATCCGCTCCATCAAGTGACATTCCGAAGTGCGCGGCGGAAGCGGGATCGGGAGCTCGCGCCCCGGCAGAAACACGCGCTCCCCTTTGTGTGCAGTCCGCTCGTCGCTCGAATCGGTGCGGTCTTTCGCGAGCCCGACCATCGCGACCTCGTAGGCTCCCGCCTCCTCCCGGGCCGCCAGCGCGGCGCCGAGCTGCCCCTTGCCGCCGTCAATGACCACTAAATCGGGCAGCGTCCCCTCTTCGAGATCGCGCCGCAGCGCGCGCCCGACCACTTCACCCATGGCCGCGAAATCGTTCTGCCCCGAGAGCGTCGTCACCTTGAAACGCCGGTATCCGCTCTTGTCCGGCAGCCCGTCCACAAATCGCACGCGCGAGGCCACCGTTGCGCGCCCCTGAAGAGTGGAAATGTCAAAACAGTCGATCACGCTCGGCACCTCCTCGAGATCGAGGCGGTCGCGCAGCTTCTCCAGAGCCTCGAGCGCCGATGCCTCCGCCCCTTCCTTCGCCGCAAGTGCCACGCGCGCGTTCTCAACCGCCATCGCCACCGCGCGCTTCGCATCTCCACTTTTCGGAATACTCAACAATACCGGCGAGCCGCGCCTCTCCGCGAGCCACGCGGCTATCGTCTCACGGTCGTGGGGCTCGTGCGAAAGCATCAATTCCCGCGGGATGAATGCGTCGCCGCGGTAGATTTGTGTAAGCAGCGATCCGAGCACCTCCTCATCGGGAAGCTCCGTCGTGAAAAGATGAGATTTGCCGCCTTCGAGCCGCCCGCCGCGGAACGGCAGCCATTGGATCGCCACGCGCCCCCCCTCACGGTGAAGCCCCAACACGTCTCGATCGACGGCGCGCCCGAGCCGAACTCCCTGCGGCTCCGTCGTCTGCCGCAGCGCCTCCAGCCGGTCGCGCAGCGAGGCCGCCTTCTCGAACTCGAGCGCAGCGGCCGCCTCCGCCATCTTCTTCTGTAAGATCGCTTCGACGTCGCCCGTCTTGCCCCTCAGCACGTCGACGGCACGGTCGACGAGCGCTTGGTAATCCTCTTTCGAGATGAGCCCCACGCAGGGCGCTGAGCAGCGCCCAATCGCATGCTTCAAGCAAGGGCGCGAGCGATTCTTGAGAACGTTATCTGTGCAATCCCGCAGCGGGATGATCGAATACAGAAAGCGAATCGTCCGCCGCAGCGCGCCCGTGCTGGCGTAGGGGCCGAAGTAGAGCGCCCGATCCGACCGGCGCTTTCGAACCCACTCGAGCCGCGGGAACTCCGCCTGCGGATCGAGCCGAAGCAATAAATACTGCTTGTCGTCCTTGAGCCGCAGGTTGAACGGCGGCTTGAACCGCTTGATCAGCGTGTCCTCGAGAAGGATCGCCTCCGCCTCCGTCGGCGTGACGATCGTCTCGACCTTCGCCGCCTTGCGCGCCAGGAACGGAATCAGCGGGCGCCCATCGCCCCCTTCTTTCAAGTAACTTCGAACCCGCGACCGCAAATCTTTGGCTTTTCCCACATAAAGAGCCTCGCCCTCCAACGAGCGGAATACATAACATCCCGGCGCGACGGGAACGTCTTCGATGCGGATAGGCGAAGCGGAAGGATCCACGGACGGGCATGTTCTACAGCGCGCGGCTGCGACTCGAATCCGCCGCCTGCGCGGCGCGCTCCGCGCGAGGCTCACGGCCCTGGTCTGCGACCGACGCACGAAGCGCCCATCACCGCGACAGAGAACTCCATGGAGTGGACGCCGGAACGAGGTCGCACGCCGACAAAGGCAATGCCTACCGCGGAAACTCCACTCGCCGGATCTCCGCCTACGGCCTCTCCCGATGCGGCCTCTCGCGAGTCAGCCAATGGGGTGGATGAGGGGATTTGAACCCCCGACCCCCTGAGCCACAGTCAGGTGCTCTAACCAACTGAGCTACATCCACCATGCGGCTTGCGAGCGCTTGCGCGCCGGAAGCTGCGAGCTGACCTCAATCGGCGGCAAAGCGGGGCTTCGCCGTTGATTGGGGGCGGAGAGACTACGAGGGCGCTCGCGCGCGTCAAGCGACGGCTGCTGCCGCGTTGGGGAGATGCCCAGAGAGCCCCGTCTGGAGTTCGCGGGAGGTCGGCGCGCGGATTCGGCTTTCCGCCGAAGTACACTCCGGGCCGTGACATTTCCTCCGTACGTCGGCGCCCCGGTCGCCGGACGCTCTCCCGTGCGCTCGGGCAAGGTGCGCGACCTGTACGACCTCGGCGATGCGCTCCTCCTCGTGGCGAGCGATCGGCTGTCGGCGTTCGACGTGGTGATGGCGGAGCCGGTGCCGGGCAAAGGAGTGGTGCTCACCGCCCTCACCGATTTCTGGCTTTCGCGGACGGCCCATCTCCTTGCGAATCACCGCATCACCGTGCGCGTCCAGGAGATGCCGGGCCTCAGCGCGGCCGATCGCGAGCGCCTCCGCGGGCGCGCCATGCTCTGCCGCAAGGCGACTCCGTTCCCCTTCGAATTTGTAATTCGAGGTTACCTTTCCGGCTCCGGCTGGAGCGAGTACCGCGAGTCGGGCTCGATTTGTGGTGTTCCGATCCGTAAGGGGCTGCGCGAGTCCGATCGCCTCCCCGAGCCGATTCTTACTCCCACCACGAAAGAGCAGGCCGGCCACGATCGTCCCTCGAGCTTCGAGGAGATGGTGCGCGAGCTCGGGTCGGAGCGCGCGACGCGCTGTCGCGACGCGGCGCTGGCCGTGTATCGCCATGCGAGCGAATTCGCCGCCACGCGCGGCGTGATTCTCGCCGACACCAAGCTCGAGCTCGGCGAAGCCGGCGGGCAAATCCTACTCATCGATGAAGTCCTCACACCGGACTCCTCCCGGTTCTGGCCGGCCGATCGCTATCTGCCGGGCGGACCCCAACCTTCCTACGACAAGCAGTTCGTGCGCGACTACCTCCTCTCCACCGGTTGGTCGAAAACCCCGCCTCCCCCTGCCCTCCCCGCCGACGTGATCGCGAAGACCGCAGCCAAATACTCGGAGATTTGTGTGCGATTGACGGGCGAGAGCCCTGAGCAGTTCGCGACGCGGGCGGGCGAGTTCGCGGGAGCACGCGCATGAGTGCACTTCCCCCGACGGTGGCTTGGATCGGCGGCATGCCGGGCGCGCTCGAGATCCTCGATCAAACGCGGCTTCCGCTCGAGACGCGCACGCTGCGGCTCGACCGCGTGGAGCAGGTCTTCGATGCGATCCGTCGCCTCGCCGTGCGAGGCGCCCCCGCGATCGGCGTGGCGGGTGCCTACGGGCTCATCGTGGGGATCCAGGGCTTCCGCCCCCACGCGGCCGGCGCCGCGGGCGTTGCCGAACTCCTCGCCCATGCGGCGAAGGTCGGCGAGTACCTCAAGAGCTCGCGTCCGACGGCCGTGAACCTCGGCTGGGCCGTCGACGAGGTTCTGTCCCATCTCAAGAATCTCGCTCCGAAGCTCACAAAAGCTGAAGACGCCGTCGCCGCGGCTCTCGAGCGCGCGCGCGCCATCGACGCCGACGACCGCGAGCGCTGCGAGCGTATCGGCCGCCATGGCGCATCGCTGCTGCGCGACGGCGACACGGTCTACACCCACTGCAACGCGGGCGCGCTGGCGACGGCAGGCATCGGCACGGCCCTCGGCGTCATGTATGCCGCCGCGCGCGAAGGAAAGCGGCTTCGCGTCTTCGCCGACGAAACGCGCCCGCTTCTCCAGGGCTCGCGGCTCACGGCCTACGAACTCCACGCCGCAGGGATTCCGGTCACGGTCGTGTGCGACAACATGGCGTCTCGCGTGATGCAAACTCACAAAATCGCCGCCGTCTTCGTCGGCGCCGATCGCATCGCGCGCAACGGCGACGCCGCCAACAAAATTGGCACTTGTGGACTTGCAATTATCGCCAAGCATTACGGCGTGCCCTTCTATGTGGTTGCGCCGCTCTCGACCTTCGACTTCGGCTTGGCCGACGGTTCGGGCATTCCGATTGAGGAGCGCGCGGCCGAGGAGGTCACGGAGATCGCCGGCGTGCGCATGGCTCCGCCGGGCGTAGGCGCCTTTAACCCGGCCTTCGATGTGACACCCGCCTCCCTCATCACGGGGATCGTGACCGAGGCAGGAATCGCTTCACCTCCCACCCCCCAGACGGTCGAAAACCTGGTCCGGAGAGGTTGAAGAGGAATGAAGGAGACGAGGAAAAAGCTCGGCTCGAAGTCGGGCAAAGATGCGACTCGAACGCCGAAGGTCCGTACTTGGGGAGGCGTGGAGCTGACCGACGATCATCGGCCACAAAAGCCCGATGAGATGTCGCCGGAGGTCGTCGAGTTCCTGAAAGCGATGGACGACTACCGGACGAAGCACCGCCGCCCCTTCCCATCATGGTCGGAGGTGCTCTCGGTGCTTCTTTCGCTCGGCTATCGCAAAGTGGCCGCGCCCACGCCGATGTAGCCGAGCCGAATGGGCGCGCCTGCCGGGATGGGGCGGCGCGCGTTACGCTGAGGCGCCCAAGAGCTTTCGCCCCTCGTGGCACGGCGCTTGGAGCGCCTCGCGCGGTTTTCTAGCAACCGCCGAAGGCCCAACCCGTGCCCTATCCCATGCGACTCCCCTGCGCGCTTGCGCTCCTCGCTCTGAGCCTCTCCGCGTGCACCGACTCGAAGCCGGTGCCGCCGAAGAGCGCACAAGGCCCGCACCAACCGCAGGGCGCGCCGGGCCCAGCCTCCCAGGCCCGCTCCGATTCGGCGCTCGTGTTCGATCCGGTCGTGCGCGACCTCGGCACGCTGGAGTGGCCCGGCCGCGCGCAGACGACCTACCGATTTCGCAACGCCGGCTCGAAGCCCATCGAAGTGCTCGACATGCACGCGAGCTGCGGGTGCACGGCGATGCGGATGAACATCACAAAAGATGGCGCCGTCGTGCGATCCGCGCGCGGGAAGGGTGAATCCCTCGGTCCGCTGCTCGTGGTGCAGCCGGGCGAGGAGGGCGAGATCGATGTCACGTTCGACTCGCAGGGCTTTGGAATCGAAGTCAAAGAGAAGCTTTCGATTCTCACGATTGTCACGAGCGAGCCCATCAAGGAGCCGCCTCGCGTATTCTTGAATGCAAAAATCGACCAGGCATATCAGTTGCATCCGACACAAGTAGCATTCGAGCCGATGAGCACGAAGGAGGAGCAGACGCAGACAGCGGAGGTGCTCGTCGTCGACCCGACGCTCTATCCGCCTTTCGGATCGAAGCTCGTGAGCGCGCCGCCCGGCATGAAAGTACAATTGGAAGAGGTGCTGAAGGGCGGGCGCGCGGTGATTTTGGTGCACATGACGGCTGGTCCCGGGCTGAAGCGGCCGTTTTTCACCGGCGAAGTTGTGATCGACGCGGATATCGCCGGCCCGCGCACGGTGAAGATCCCCTTCGGCGCGCAGATTACCGACGAGCTGTCCGTGGTCCCCGGCATCTTCCACTTTCAAGTCGTGGAGATCGATCGGCCCGCCGAGGCGATTCCGGTGCGTGTGCGGTTCCTCGACCCAGGCCGTTCGATGACGCTCAGCAAGGCGACGATCGAGGGAGATGCGGCCGATCGGCTTGCCGTGTCGGTGGCGCCGGTGGCCGGCAAAGAGGGGCGCGAGTTTCTGCTGACGCTCCGCGCGGAGCGGGGTCTGCCCGAGTCGGGGCCCAACGGGCTCCGGGGAACCGTGCGTATTCCTACGTCGATCGCGGAGTACCCCGAGCTGCGGATTGAATACCGCGCGGTGACCCGCAGGCTCCCCCAACGCTGAATGACGCCCGATGAATGAGACCGTGCGGCTTGCCCTCTCCGCTTCTTTGGCTTTTGCAGCGCTGCTCGGCGCGACCGCGTCGCGCGCTGTGGGTGAGGGTGGCACGACGACGAAGCCGGCGCCGATCCAGGCCGCGAAGGCCGCGCTGCCGGAGGAGCTGCCGAAAAGTGCACTTCGGCTGCTGCTGATCGGCCCCAAGCATGGGAACTTTGAGCCGTGCGGATGCACGGGCGGCCAGCTCGGCGGGCTCGGCCGCATGAGGATGAAGCTCATGGCGGCGCTCGGATCGGACCCGGGCGCGGTGGTGATCGATGCGGCGACGCTCGTGAAGAGCGGCGCCGAGATCGAGGAGGTGCGCGGCGAGTTCGCGGCGAGCATCTATCAGCTGCTGCCGATCTCCGCGGTGGGGTTGGCGCCGATCGACCTGGTGCATGGTGAGAATGCACTCGAGATTCGATCTCAACTGATGGAGGACATGACAGCGTCAGGTTACTACCCCTCCATACTGCACAAATGCGTGGCGCTGCAAGGGTCGCCCGACACAAGCGGACGATTTGTTAAGAGAGCCGATCTCCCGGGTAAATCGGCCGACGGCGCGGGTTGGTCGGTGCGCGTCGTGTCGGCGTTCGCGGAGTCGGACAAGCAGGCCGCCGTCGTGGACGCCGTGCGCGCGGAGTTCGCGGCTCCGCGAGCCGCCGACGCGGGGCGCCCCGTGAACGTGCTCGTGTTCCATGGATTGCGTGCGCAGGCGCGATCTGTGGCATCGCAGATCCCACAGATCGATGTGGTGCTTGCGTCGCTCCCCGAAGGCTCGGGTGGTCCGGATCTGGCTCCCGAAGCGATCGCGCGAAACAACAACGGGGTCACGACGCTGCTGAGCGCCGGAGAAAAGGGGCAACATGTCGTCGAACTCGGCTTCGTCGCGGGAGAGGGCGGCGTGCGCGCGGCGAGTTATCGGGTGATGACGGTCGACGGGTCGGTTCCCAATGATGAGCAGGTGCAGTCGCTCATCGACGGGTATCGCGAGAAGTTACATGCCGATCAGTGGCGCGAGAAGCTCGCGGGGAAGCAGCCTGCGCCGCCGGCGGGAGGATATGTGGGAAGCGACGCGTGTCGAAGCTGCCATCGCACCTCGTACGCCACCTGGAAGAACTCGAAGCATGCCCACGCCTATGAGTCGCTCGAGAAGTCGGAGCGATCGAAGGGCGGGCAATGGGATCCCCAGTGTCTCAAGTGTCATGTGGTGGGATGGCACAATTTGGCGGCCGAAGGCGAGCCGACGGGATTCCTCGCGGTTCCGAAGGAGTCGAAGGATCCCCGAGATTACGTGGGGTGTGAGAGCTGCCATGGGCCGGGTGGCGAACATGTGAAGCAACACAAAGCAGCGCTCACGCCGGAGGAGCACGCGGCGGTGGCGGCGAAATTGGTGAAAGACGTCACGTGCCAGAAGTGCCACGACCACGAGAATTCGCCGAACTTCGACCGCGACGCGTACTGGCCGAAGATCCAGCACGGAAAGGACCCGACGCGGTAGCGGTTCGGGGTTCATGCGCGAGCCGTTCGGGCTCGCCGCAGCAGCCGAGCGGTGATGGATCGCTCATCAAGCCACGGGGGCCGGCTTGCCGATGGAATCGCCGATGGCAGGGCTCTCGAGGGCCTGCTCGGCATCACCCGCGGCCGCCTGGTGCCCATGGGTGCGGCGCGCGCCTGCCGAGGTCAGGCCCTCCGATCGCCCTGCGGAGGAGAACGGAATATGTGCCCTGGCGCCGGTGAAGCCCTGCTGCTCGTGGAAGACAGCGAAGTGCATCAGCACGTCCTCACGCATGTGCTGAAGAAATGCGCGCCGGAGGTGGTGACGGTGGGCGACGGGGCCGCAGCCGTCGAGGCATGCCGGGGACGGCTATTCTCGGCGGTCGTGCTCGATTGCCAGCTCCCGGTGATGGACGGATTCGCGGCGGCGCGCGCGATTCGTAAGCTTGCGGCCCCCCATGGCGCGGTTCCGATTCTTGGCCTGAGCGCGAGCATGGCGGACGACGCGCGGGAGCGCTGCCGCGAGGCCGGAATGAATGGTTTTTGTAAAAAGCCCGTGGAGCCCGGCGCGCTTCTCGCGATGGTGGCGCAGATAATGGGTGTTCGGGTGAATGAGCGGCACAGCGAGCCTGCAAGGTCGGCGGCGAAGGAGCCTCTGAGCCCGACTGCGGCAACGGCGCCGAGCGCGATCCATGCCGAGACGATCGGTGCACTTTTGGCGCTTTCGGCGAAGCGCGGCGGGTCGCCGTCTGCGGCGTTTGGAATTGTGGATACCTTCTTGCGCGACGCCCCCGAGCGAATGCGCCGCTTGGCGGAGGCCAGAGAGACGCGCGACCTTCCGCTCGTATCGAATATTGCACACAGCTTGAAGTCGAGCAGCGCGTCGCTCGGCGCGCTTGCGCTCTCGAAGCTCTTTGCCGAGCTCGAGGCGCTCGGAAAAACCGACGCGCACGACGACGCACACCTCGGCGATATGTTCCGAGCTGTGGAATCCGAGTGGTCGCGCGCGCGCGCGGAACTCGAGGCGCTGCGGGCAGGCGCGGTGCCGACGCTTGCAAGATAAGTGTGTGAGGCCGCCGCGGCGGCGTGGGCATAAGCTGGATCGGGGATCGGGCGCGCCTCGAGCGAGAGCGGTATGGGGGTGCGCGCAAGTGTGGCATTGCGAGGAGGCGCGCGGCGTCCGGTGCGGAGTGGCTTAAGGCCGCCTGCAGGAAACCATTTGTAGCAACTTCGTGGGCTCGATGTGGGCACGCCCGGTGACCAGGGCTGTTCACGGGCGAGGAGACCTGTTCGTACTGAGCTCGGGGACTTGAATGCTGGCCAGCGAGCCCCACGCAGCGCAATCATGCGGTAACTGTGCCAGCGTCGTTCGGGCGAGATCTTGCCTGCGCGCCCCCATGGCATTTGTGCGCATCCATCTCCTCTGGCTTGCCGTTCGCAATGCGTAGCCCCATCCCGCCGTTCGGCCCGTGCTGTGGTGGAGCCGCCGACGGCCAGAGCCCGGGATCGACGATCGCCACTCTGCGGCCGCCCTTGCGAAAAGCCGTTCGCAGTTGAGAATCGAGTACGCTGATCGATCGATGGTGGCCGGTCCCCTTCCCACCTTATGCAACCACAACGGAGCTCACCCCGATGTCTGGAACGAGTCTCTTCGCAGCTGCGATGTTCCTCCTCTGCCCGCCGCAGAATCACATCGCACGACCTACCTCCCGGCAGACATTGGGATCTTCCCCGGCTCCACGGGCTGCGGCGCCAGCTGGGCTCACTACCTCAGAATGGTCGAGCATCCGCGACGCATACGAGGCGAATCGCCACAAATTCTTCGCCACGGAAAAGGGCTGGGCCGCCCGCAATCCGGGGCATGGTCTGAACACAACATTTGACCAGCGTGGCTTTACAACAAAACCCGACGCGGGCAGCTGGACCTGGGGCCTCGACCTTCAAGGCTACGGCTGGGGTGCCACAAATCCCGTCACCAAGCCGGGCGCCACCTCGGCCGACGGCGGCCGCCTCTCGCGTGCGTGGGACAACCGCCTCACCGAGTGGTATGCCAACGATTCGCGCGGTCTGGAGCACGGCTTCACCGTCGCGAGCCGCCCCGATAGTGCAAACGCGCCGCTAACCGTGGATCTCTCCATTCGTGGCGGTCTGCGACCTGTCGTTTCCGAAGACGGCCGCAACGTGTCGTTCAAAGATGCGCATGACGGTACAGCGTTGAACTACAACGGGCTAACTGTAGTAGATGCTGGCGGACACACGGTGTCAGCGAAGTGGTTTCCCCTCCGCGACAATCAACTGCGTTTGCAGGTGGATGATTTCAACGCGAAGTATCCACTGACCATCGATCCGGTTGTGCAGCAGGCCTACTTGAAAGCATCCAATACGAATGAATACGACTATTTCGGGGCCTCAGTGGCCGTCAGTGGAGACACGGTGGTGGTCGGTGCCTATCAAGAGGACAGCAGCGCCACAGGTGTGAATGGCAGTCAGGCCGACAACAGCGCTGTGGACTCCGGCGCAGCCTACGTCTTCGTCCGCACGGGTGGCGTCTGGAGCCAGCAGGCCTACCTCAAGGCCTCCAACACCGGTGCGGGCGACTTATTCGGCTTTTCGGTGGCCATCAGCGGCGACACGGTTGTGGTCGGGGCGCCCATCGAGGACAGCAACGCCACGGGAGCGAACGGCAATCAGGCAGACAACAGCGCCACAGACTCTGGCGCGACTTACGTATTTGCCCGCTCGGGGGGCGTGTGGAGCCAGCTGGCCTACCTCAAGGCCTCCAATACAGGGGGGGGCGACTGGTTCGGCCGATGGGTGGCCGTCAGCGGCGACACAGTGGTGGTCGGGGCGCCCCTTGAGGACAGCAACGCCACGGGAGTGAACGGCAATCAGGCAGACAACAGCGCCACGGACTCTGGCGCAACTTACGTCTTCGCCCGCTCGGGCGTCGTCTGGAGCCAACAGGCCTATCTCAAGGCCTCCAATACAGGGGGTGGAGACTGGTTCGGCCGATGGGTGGCCGTCAGCGGCGACACAGTGGTGGTCGGGGCGCCACGGGAAGATAGCATCGCAACAGGCGTCAACGGAAATCAGGCAAACAACAGTGCCAGCCAATCTGGCGCCTCCTACGTCTTCGTCCATTCGGGCGGCTTCTGGATCCAGCAGGCTTACCTCAAGGCTTCCAACACGGGAGTGGACGATTATTTCGGCTACTCGGTCGGCATCAGCGGGGACACGGTGGTGGTCGGGGCGGTAGGCGAGGCGGCCGCCGACAACTCCTGGGTTCAATCTGGTGCTGCTTACATCTTCGTTCGCTCGGCAGGCATCTGGAGCCAGCAAGCTTTCTTGAAGGCCTCTGTGTATGCCTGGGGCGACTTTTTCGGCAACTCAGTTGCCATCAGCGGGGACACGGTAGTGGTCGGAGCTCCGTTCGAAGATAGCAACGCCACGGGCGTGAACGGCGACCCGTTCAATATCGACGCTAACCAGTCCGGCGCAGCCTACGTATTTGTCCGCTCGGGCGTCGTCTGGAACCAACAGGCCTACCTCAAGGCTTCCAATACCGGGGGGGGGTTCGGCGACGCGTTCGGCGACGTGTTCGGCTGGTGTGTGGCCGTCAGCGGCGATACGGCGGTGGTCGGGTCATGGCAAGAGGACAGCAATGCCTCGGGCGTGAACGGCAATCAGAGCGACAACAGCGCCACGGACTCCGGCGCCGCCTACATCTTCGATCTGGACAATAATCCCGGCACATCGAACTACGGCACCGGCACGCCCGGCTGTGCGGGCACCCACACTCTCGATGTGACTCACGCGGCGATGATCAACTCGCCACACTTTGGCATTACCTGTAACAACGCGCCGCCATCGTCGCTGGGGCTAGGGATTCTTGCCAACGCACAGGACGCGGCCGGCTCCGATCCGTTTGGAATCGGCGTGCTTCTTCATGTGAACTTGTTTGCGGCGACGGAGATTATTACCCTCGATTTCTTCAGCGACGCCCTGGGCAACGGGCTTGCGGCCGCTCCGATCCCCAATGCCTCGGCGCTCGTGGGAAATACCTATTATGCGATGGCGCTCTGGGCGTGGACGACTTGCTCGCTCCCGCCGTACAACCTGAGCACTTCGAAGGGACTTGCGATCACGGTGCTCGTGCCGTAGGCCGCTGAAGATCACTGATCGCGGATGGGGCGCCTCTGAAGGTTTCATCCGCGATGCCTCCATTCGGTGTCGCACACGCCATCGAACGCGACGCGCCCACTCGGTTCATCGCCTTGGCGGCTCTAGGCGGGGTCGTCGAACGATCGCGTCAAAGGCCGGCCCCCATTCACTGCCGCACGACGGCGCTACCTTGCCCGCGCTCTCGCCCAGCTCTCCACCGGCTCTCGGCGCGCTTCGAGAACACCACAGATCCGTATGGGAAAAGTGAGCGCGCAAAGATTCAAAAAGACCGGTCGCTCTCACCGGCAAAGCTCGCAACGCGCCGTGCACTCGGGGACTTGAATGCTGGCCAGCGAGCCCTACGCAACGCAATCAGGCGGCAACTGTGCCAGCGTCGTTCGGGCGAGATCTTGCCTGCGCGCCCCCATGGCATTTGTGCGCATCCATCTCCTCTGGCGTGCCGTTCGCAATGCGTGGCCCCATCCCGCCGCTCGAACTTGCTCTCTCGCATGGAGATCCTCGGTGGGGAATTCTGAGAAATTCGCGCTCCCCCGTGGACCAGAAAATGAGGAGGACGTCAGCCGGCCTCGCAGACTTGAGCCAAACCAGTCGCGCCCGGCACCCCTTCGCGCTTCCCGGAGCTGCACCAGTTCGGCACCACCCGGAATGGCATCTCGCAGCACGGCGGCTGGATTCCAATGGATCCAGTTCGGCAACGCACACCCACGCTGCTCGCCTCCGGCCAACATGCACACAAGTCTGGACCGCAAGGGCGCGAATCGACGCGCTGGCGATGGCCGACCCACGTGTTCGGTTCGACGAAGGGAAGCGCTAGTCAGAGAGGGACGCTTCATGCGGCCCAACTCGCTCAGATCTCTGCAACGATAGAAATGCCCGTCGTCATGCTTCCTCGCCCAAACTGGATAATTGTAGATCGCCCTCTTAAGCGTTCTGCCGAAGCCGGTGTTCGGCAGTCGAGTTTCCTTGATCGTTCTCACGCAGCCTTGGCAGGAGCCTTCGCTCTCTTTCGCACAAATCCAGAATGGGGCGGCTTCACCATCGTCTACCTCGCCCTCTACTCGCTCGTCATCTTCATTGTGTTGTCTCCGCCGCGCGCTCAGGTGCCGCAACGGGTTCCGTCCGCGCGGACGGAAACTCTCGATCCGAGATCGAGCACCACCGCCTCGGCTCCACGGAAGTCCAATGAGGGTCCGGTCGCCGCTCAAGCTCCTCCAACGAATCCGAGAACCTTCCATCTGCCGACCCTCCTCGCAGAGCGGGAGCAGTGGGTTCTTCGGTATGCGGCGGCGAACGAGAAACACAAGGTCGCAGTCCAAGAGTGGGAGGCGAAGCGTAAGAATCGAAAGGCGCCACCATCGAAGCTGGGCACACCCGGCTGGGCTGAGAACCTCCGCCCAATCAACATCAGTGGTTCCATTGCAGAACAAGAGATCAAGAAACTCGACCAGGAGATCTTCTCGGCGAGACTATTCCAGCGATACCTGGAGGAAGCCGCAATCGCCTCGCGCGCGCGGGTTGCGTCGCAGAACGCGCAGAATCAAAACTCTACGGCAAAGACCGCTGAGGAGGTTCGCATTGAGGCCATTCGATCGGGAATCAAAGGCGCGGGACAGCTCATGCTCGAGTTTACAACATTCAAGAATCTGAGCCGAACCATCAGCGGATCAAAGTAACGAGCGCCGCGCCGGAGTTGCGCATATCAGGTGCCCAGCCACGCCATCGCCCAGAGTACCCTGCTCGCCACGAAACGCAGGTACTCGAGGCGCCAGGCGAGGAGCACTGACCTCGCCGCTCGAAGCTTCCGCACAGATCATACAAACTCGCACTGAGGCATGACCGCGTGCCGTCCTATGTCAACCACTTTTGTGACTACTACACTGAGGATATCAAATGCAGCGAAAGATTATTAACCTTGCGTTGATTGTCGGACTCGCGCTCGCCATGGCGTACTGCTCCAAGTACGGCTTGTCTGTCCCTCGAAACCTCGCCAAGGAAATTGAGAATGAGCTCGCCAAGCACGGTGTTGACGTCGAGACGCATGGCGCAAGTCTTTGGTGCTCGTTCACGAAGCGTTCAGATCCTGATGGGATGAGACCTCTCCTTGTACTGAGGGACATCAAGGGCGTAACGTGCTGGGAGGTTAGAGAACTGATCAGCGCTCTTACCGGGACTAGATGCGAGCTTACTCGCGATTCTTCCGCAGCCTGGAGAGACGTTGGCGGTCGCGTAGACATCGAGATTCCGAGCGAAGGGCTATTCAGGCTCGAGATTCAGGCAAGCGCGTCTCGGTACTACGGAATGTCCCTGAAGACAATCGGCGGCAAAGCAGAGGTGATCGATGTGGTTCCCGGTAGCCTCGCTGATGTCGCGCTTATTAGAAGAGGACATAGAATTATCGCAATCGATGAAAGCAATATTTCGCTGGCAACGGATTGTATCTCGAGTCTTCATTTTGGCACGCGCTACCCTCGAGAGTTCTTCTTTTTGACTATAGAGGACTCGAGATCTATAGTGTGGCATACTATTCTCGATCTGAAGTCAGGCTCTCCGAACAACGGATGTTCGCCCATGGCTTTCGATTCTCAGGCATGGAAGTCGCAATCAGAGTGCACAGAACCGTACCCTACAAGATGGCGAATGCTCCCGAGTCTCCTTTCCCGGTACTCCCAATCGGATCGGAGAGAGCGCGTGTCGAATCGATTCTGGGAGAGCCTGATAAGGGTTTAGCTGTAGACTCTTCAATGCTGACCTATTGCGTCGCAAAGAGAGCCCGCAAGGGCGGGCTATGGTATTCTTGGCTTTTCCTTGATATTAGATTTGATGGCCACGGACGCGCGATTTCGATTGGTGTCGCGAGTCGATGAGTGATCGGCGTTAGCCGAGCTGGATGGGCCTCGAGTACCCTCCGAGAGCGCCCGCGCCCGCGAAGCCTCGGCTCCCATCAAGACGGAAGCCCAGGCCAATGCTCCCAAGCTCACTCATCCCACCACCCACGCCGCCGATAGCACCTCCGCCTGCTCCAACACCGTCTCCGTCGCTTTCGCATGCTTGTCCGGCGGATAGCCATATTTGCGCAGAATGCGCTTCACGAGTGACGTCCTCCCCATCTCTGGTCCAGGGGAAGTGAGAAACTCTCAAGGGTGAAAGTAACAGCTAGTGGGTCTGCCCCGCGGCGTACGCTGCAAGGTCCAGCAGATCCCGAATTGCAGTGCAGACTGGTGCCTCCAGCGTCGCGCCCCTTCAGCCGCCAAGAGATCCAGCCCGTTTCGCTTCTACCGCTCGCGAGCACTCCGGCAGCTTCGCATCAGCTCACCTTCGACTGATCGGCCGGGAGCCCGAGGCGGCTACCGCGATCTCGGCAACGCAACGTTCTTCCCGTCGCAATGAAGCCAGGCGGAATCCGCCGCCTCAGGCTCCACGACTTCCGAGCTTGAGCGATTGGACGTCCGCCCTGAGACTCTCCCGACGCAAGGGCGGCCATCCTTCCGCAGCGATCCGTTAGCTTCACATCGAGGCCGACGGACGTTCGAACCGCGATAGCCGGCCCTGACATTCCTGGAGTCCAGAGCATGCGCATCGGAAAACTCGCCCCGCTATTTGTGCTCATCGCGATCGCGTCGGCCGCGGCTGCCACGCCCCCCATCGGCGAAGGATCCACTGCGCCGGAGGCGGCCTCGCCCGCGGGACTCTCTTCGTCGGACTGGACCAGCATTCGCGCGGCGTACGACGCGGGACGCCACAAGATCGTCGCGGTGGGGAACGGCTGGCGCGGGCGCAATCCCGGCCAGGGCTGGATCACGACGTTCGACGAGCGCGGGTTTACCACAAATCCCGACGGCGGCGGCTGGAGCTGGGGGCTCGAACTCGTCGGCTATGGATGGGGCGAGCCGGTGGCGCTCGCGGGTCCGGCGCGCTCGACCTCCGCAGACGGCGGCCGCCTGTCGCGCGACTGGAATGGTCGAATCACGGAATGGTATGTCAACGAGCGACGGGGCCTCGAGCACGGTTTCACCGTTGCCGAGCGACCGAGAACCGCGGTCCAGCCCCTCACGCTCGAGGTGGCGGTCCGGAGCGCGCTTGTACCCGCGATCTCGAGCGATGGCCGAAATGTGTCCTTCACCAATCCGCAGGGTGGGTCTGCGCTCAACTACAGCGGACTCACCGTCCTAGATGCTGGCGGACATCCGGTCAACGCGCGATGGAAGAATGCACAGAATGATAGGCTGCGCCTCGTTGTCGATGACACTTCGGCGAAGTACCCGCTCACGATCGATCCCGTTGCACAGCAGGCGTACCTGAAGGCGTCGAACCCTGGGGTAACTGACTACTTCGGGTCCTCCGTTGCGGTTTCGGGAGATACAGTTGTGGTCGGAGCGCATGGAGAAGACAGCAGTGCCACAGGCGTAAATGGCAATCAAGCCGACAACAGTGCAATGAACTCGGGAGCCGCATATGTATTTGTTCGTAGCGGCTCGATTTGGAGCCAGCCGGCATATCTCAAGTCGTCAAACACTGGCGCGCTCGATTGTTTCGGCGCTTCCGTCTCGATCTCCCATGACACGATAGTCGTCGGGGCATTTGGCGAAGCCAGTAGTGCTACTGGCGTAAACGGCAACGAAGCCGATAACAGTGCATTGAACTCAGGCGCCGCGTACATCTTCGTTCGCAATGCCGCCACTTGGATCCAGCAGGCTTACCTTAAGGCCTCTAATTCTGAAGTCGATGACCGGTTCGGTTCCTCTGTCTCGATCTCGGGCGATACTGTTGTAGTTGGGGCGCTCTTTGAGGACAGCAATGCCAAAGGTGTGAATGGCACGCAGTCCTACGACGTCGCTTCCTCCGCTGGTGCCGCCTACGTTTTTATACGAAGTGGAAGCACTTGGAGTCAAGAAGCCTATCTAAAGGCATCGAACACTGATCCAGAGGACCACTTCGGCTCCGCCGTTTCGATCGCGAACAATACCATCGTCATCGGGGCATGGGGCGAAGACAGTAGCGCAATGGGCGTGAATGGCAATCAGTATGACAATAGCGCTCCATCCGCTGGTGCCTCCTATGTTTTTATTCGAAATAGCAGCACTTGGAGTCAAGAAGCGTATCTCAAGGCGTCGAATGCTGACGCCGGTGACGGCTTCGGAGCCGCCGTCGCAATCGATGGTGACACAATTGTCGTGGGGTCGTCGCAAGAGTCGAGCAACGCAACTTCTGTGAATGGCAATCAGTTCGACAACAGCTCGCAACGTGCTGGTGCTGCGTACGTGTTTTCTCGGACCGGCAGCACTTGGAGTCAACAAGTTTACCTCAAGGCGTCGAACTCTGAATTGGGCGACGAGTTCGGCAGTGCTGTTGCCATTTCAGGCGAGACATTGGTTATCGGCGCGTATCAAGAAGACAGCAATGCCACCATCGTAAATGGCGATCAATACAATAACAGCGCAACTTCCTCTGGTGCTGTTTATATATTTTCTTGGAACGGCAGAGCCTGGAGTCAACAAGCCTACCTCAAGGCTTCAAATGCGAATGCCGTCGACTTCTTCGGCTCTGCAGTTGCTATCTCTGGTGGCTTATTGGTCGTAGGGGCAACCAGCGAGGATAGCAGTGCCTCGGGGATTGATGGTAACCAGCTAGATGACAGTGCA
This sequence comes from Planctomycetota bacterium, assembly GCA_016792805.1. GTDB lineage: Bacteria > Planctomycetota > UBA1135 > UBA1135 > JACQFD01 > JAEUHX01. Next base: position 2,755 of record JAEUHX010000042.1, on the reverse strand, counting down.
TCGCAGTCCGGAGCCGCATACGTATTCCATCTCACTATCAATCCCATCGATTCTGGATTGGCTTCTTACGGGATTGGCACATCGGGGTGCGCTGGGGTTCATGCATTGTCGGCGCAGTCGCCCCCCCAGGTGGGGAACATGGACTTCGGCCTCAGGTGTACTAATCCTGCCCCGCTGACTACCGGGCTCTGGCTTATTACCGATGCGCAGGACCTCGCCGGATCCGATCCCTTCGGTATTGGTGCAGTCCTCCACGTCGGCCTGTTCACCGCGACCTAGCTGATCACGATCGAGACCGTCGCGCCTTTGACCGGACCAGCTTCTGTGGGCTTGCCCATCCCGGCAGCGCCCGGCCTGGTCGGGAAGACTTACTTTGCGCAGAGCATCTGGGCTTGGCCGCTCAGCGCCTGCTTCCTCTTCCCCTACGGGATCAGCACGTCGAATGGCTTGGCAATAACGATCCAGCCATGACGGCCCGCCAAGAATGCTCATAGTCTCCTAACATGTCGAATCAGCGCTTTCTGGCGACGCTGGCGATTCTGGCAGCTGTCTTCGCTTCACTCATGATTGTAGCCTACAAGTGGCCACAATCTCGGACGCCCGACGTTGGCGAAACCGCATCGTTGCGATGGAAGTGGACTGCAGGACAGAAACGGAGATACCGACTGGAAGTACAGGTGGATCGGACTGCGGAACTAAAACAACGGGGTCAAACATTCGCATGGACCGCGACGGCAACCGGCTCTCAAGTGTGGCTTCTTCGAGCCAAAAGCGTCTCGCAAGACGGGGCCGCCGAACTCGAGATGATTTGCGAGTCGTTGCGATCTCCCGTCATGGATGATCTTGGGAACGCGAAGTTCTATCTCGATTCAACGAGGCCCGAAGAGGTCGCGGCAGCCAGCAAGGGAGAGCAACAAAATTTCCGCGAGAAAGCGTCGATGATCGGGAAGATTTTCCAAGCGTCGATGAGCACCTCTGGCGCCCTCCACAGCAACGAGATTGCGCCTGCTCTCTCAGAGAAGTGGTCCGAAACTGCGGAAAATGTGATCTTTAATACGTTCACGGACACCCGAATTGTTGTTCGCTCCCTTGACGCGGTGATGGCACGCTGCCTTCCCGAAGAGCCGATTGCAGCGAATCAGCCGTGGTCGCGAAAGGGAGAACGCAGAAAGCCAGGCATTGGGGTGATCGAGTTCACCGCGACGTACCGAATCGACAGGAGCGCCCCTCGGGAGCTTGGAATTGTACGAATCGCCGAGTCGATCGTCGGCAGCCTCATCAAGCCCGAGAGCCGCCCCGACGACGGCGATCCCAACAACGATCCGTTTCTGCTACACCAACGGCTAGCCGGCTTCGAAGTGACTGGAAGTGGCGAGGTAACATTCGACGCGAATCAGGGCCATGTGGCGAAGCGGACTCAGGCCCTTAGGAGCAAGACGACTACGACTACCGGGAACGAGTCAAAGGTAGTCACCTCGACGCTTGAGATTCTTGAGCGCTGAGGTCATCCAAGCCTGAAATTGTGCCTTGGCGCTTGTGGTGGCGCCGTAGCGTCGACGCTCTCAACAGCGCTCCCCACCCCTTGCACCGCGCACGACGGCCTCGATCACGCTGGTCGGCATTTGTAGCAGCGCGATGAGCTGCGCGACGCGGGCACGCGAGTGGCGAAGGCGGCGGGCGGCGATTCCAATCAAACGCAGCGCTCTCCCTGCTCCCGAAGGCTGCACAAATCGCACGACACAGCATGGCAGCTTCGCGAGGGCGCCGATCGACCTTTGTCAGAATTCGAAGTACTCGACCTCGAGTTCAAACGGCGAGAGATCCTCGACAGTCGAAGCGAGCGTCACCTCGAACCACTCGTCGAAGAGCTCGCGCGTTCGGGCGCGTGGCCAGGCGTTGTCGTCGGTGAGCCAGGCGTAGAGTTCGCACTCGAAGATGCGCTTCCAGGATTCCGCAAGCGCGAGGTCGAGGTCGTCCTGTGGATTCTCAGCCAATAAGTACGCTCGAGGCTCCTCACCGAGCGAGGCGATGACATCCGAGTCGGGAAGCGTCTTCGTCCAATCGACGTAGGGCTGGCGGATGCGCACGACGGCGAGGCAGCGGTTCACGAATCGCACCGCGGGAGTATCGCCGGGCGGAGGTCGAGGAGCACCGCTCCGTTATGTGGTCGCGAGTTTCGCCGCCGCAAGCGCACCCGGGACGAGACATGTGCGCGATCGAGGCCTAGATTCGATGAGGCGAAAGAGACAGCGCGCTTCTCCGTAGAATGCCAGATTTCCGACAGTCTTTCGCGCGCCGCTGACGGTCACTTTGGAAGCGTCGCAATGGCTTTCTCACCAGCTACCGCGATGACCTCGATGTGCTGGGGCTTCGCGCCACTGACGATCTCAATGCGTGTCTTCCCGGGACGCACGTAGCCAAGGCTGAAACGGTGACCCGATTTGTCCGCAATGATACTAGCGCCTCCGGGTGACCCAAGGGTCAAAAGGGCCGGAATCTCCTCTTCGAAGCTCGAGGTGACGCGGAGGATCACTTCGTCCATCGGCCAAGGAGGCAGTTGGAATGTTTCCCCCATCTCGATCTCGAGTGATGTTGCGATGGCAGCAAGCTGAACCGGAACCTGTCAATGACTTTGAGACAACTCGAGGAAGGAGTTTAGTGAGCCAGGGCGACTGGGTCGTGGCTTTGGGCTCGAGGCGGGTTGATCCATGCCGCGGTGGGAATGGCCGGCGGAGAGGGTAGGCCTCTAACGAAG
>JAEUHX010000068.1 GCA_016792805.1 Planctomycetota bacterium | reverse complement strand
TGGATCTGTTTGCTACTTATCAGGATCTGCGGCGAGGACGATGAACCGCCGGATGCGAGAAACCCGCACGTCCGGTGGTGTGGGGGGGACCGGGCCTTCGGGCCCGGCCCCATCCCGATCGGGCGATGCCCGCGCCCTACGCAGCCGTGAAGGAATCTGTTGGGATGTTGCCTTGCCAGATTCCAACCTTCGTCCTCTTCACAGATGCGGGACGGCAAGGAATGGGGCGTGGGTCGGTCTTGGCGCGGCGAGTTCCGCAGATGCGAGGCCATGGCGCGCGCAGAATCGGACTGGCGCGAAGCGCCGGTCCGATTCTGCGCAGCCGATGAGCCGCCGAGCATCGAGGACTGTCCGCTGCCGCGCCAAGACTGACCACGCCCCATTCTTCCCGAGACACAACCCGCTGGCCGCGCGCGCACGCGCGCGCTCACCGGTCGGCGCACGCGCCGACCCCACTTATCGCGCGAGTGGCCGCGCACGCGCCGACCCCACTTATCATGGAGGGAGTTGAGCGCACGCGCCGAACCCACTTATCGTGGATGGACTTGGGCGCACGCGCCGACCCTACTTATCGTGCAAGCGGTAGCGAACGCGCCGATACCACAAATCGCTCTGGGGATCCACGCCGCACTCCTCGACTCACTCCTCGCGCTCCACCCACGGCTCCAGCGCTTCGAGCCCGAATCCGAGCTGCAGCTCCAGGCGCCGAATCCGCGCCAGCCGCTCCAGCGCCGCCGCCGGAAGCGCGACCGCGCCCTCCACTGTCTCCGCAGGGCCCACATATCCGAGCTCCAGCGCTCGGAGCACCCAGCGCTCTTCCACCGAGTAGCACTGCGCCACCCAATCCACAGTCACATATCGTTCGCCGCGAATCGTAAGGACCTTCATCGCGATCCCTCCCGGCGTGCGCCGCCGTGAACCGTCGATGGCCCGCTGCGCCCGGCCTCCTCAATCAGTGACCGCTGTTTCTCTGAAAGCTCCGCCGGCAGCGCGTGCCTCAATACCACATAAAGATCGCCGCGCGAGCCGCTCTCCTCCGCGAGACCCTTGCCGCGCACGCGCAGCTTCGCGCCCGAAGCCGCGCCCGCAGGAACCGTGATTCTCAAGATTCCATCGAGCGTCGCCACTTCGACCTTCGTCCCCGACAGCGCCTCCCAGGGGGCGATGGGCACATCCGCATACAGATCGGGGCCTTCGCACCGATAGGCGCCGTCGGAGCGCAGCCGCAGCATCAGTAATAAATCGCCCGCTTCGCCGCCGGACTCACCCGCCTCGCCGAGCCCGCGCAGGCGCAGCGTCATGCCGTCCCGCACGTTCTTTGGGATCGTGAGATCGACCTGCCTGCGCCCGTGCACCGTGCCGACACCGGCGCAGGTCGGACAGACGTGCTCCTCCAGAAATCCCACACCTCCGCACCTTGGGCACGCCTGCGTCGTCGGCACGTCCAGCGATCGCTTGCCTCCCTCGATCGCATCGCCGACGCCGAGCGCCAGCTCCGCGCGCACGTCGGCGCCGCGCACCGCATAGCGCGGGTGCCGACCCTTGCGTCCGCCGAAGCGCTGGCGCATCTCGTCGCCGAACATCGAAGCGAAGAAGTCACTAAACCCGCCGCCTCCGCCGAAGATCTCCTCCATCTCCTCGCGCGACATCGGCCGGCCGCCTTGCGGAGGAGTGAACTCTTCACCATGCTTCCAGTGCTCGCCGAACTGGTCGTATCGTTTGCGTTTCGCCGGATCGCCGAGCACCTCGTAGGCCTCGTTCACCTTCTTGAACTCTGCCTCGGCTTTCGCCTTCTCCGCCCCTTGATGGCGGTCGGGATGCCACTTTTTTGCGAGCTTCCGATAGGCCGACTTCACGTCGTCCTGCGACGCGCCGCGCGCCACTCCGAGCACTTCGTAGTAATCTTGGAACTTCATGACGGGATCCGGGCGAAGATAGAATCACAGATCATGGTCCGCTCGCAATCTCCGCAATTCCAGGACCCATTCGTGGTCGTCTTGACTGGAGCCGGCATTTCTGCCGACTCCGGCATTGCGACCTTCCGCGACGCGGGAGGCCTTTGGGAGGGGCATCGCGTCGAGGATGTAGCGACTCCAGAAGCGTGGGAACGCAATCCGCGCCTCGTGTGGCGCTTCTACCAGCTGCGTCGCGCGCAGCTCCGCGAGGTCGCGCCGAACGCGGCTCACCTGGCGCTCGCCCGCTTCGAGCAGGCGTGCGCGCGCGCCGACGTCGGATTCGAGCTCGTGACGCAGAACGTCGACGACCTCCACGACCGCGCCGGCTCGCGCACTTGGCACATGCACGGCGAGCTCTCACAAATCCGCTGCGAACGATGCACCGCCACCGTGCGCGGACTCGACAACCTCGACCCGGAGACGCTTCTTGCGTGCCGCCAATGCGGATTTCCTCGCATGCGCCCCGACATCGTTTGGTTCGGGGAAGTGCCCTACCACCTGGAGCGGATCGAGAGGAGCCTCAGGCGATGTACACATTTTGTGTCGATCGGCACGAGCGGCGTCGTCTATCCCGCCGCCGGCTTTCTCGCGGCGGCGCGTTCTCGCGGCGCGGCCACGGTGGTGAACAGTCTCGATGAACCGGCGAATTTGCATCCGCGCGACCGATTCGTGCCGGGGCGCGCGTCGGACGTCGTCCCTTCGCTCCTTGCCGATCTCGCGAGTGAGGTCGGCATCGGAGATCTGTAAGAAGCTACTTTTGTGCCGGCTTGCGCAGCGGCACGAGCACGAGCTCCTGCTCCCGGTCCTCCTGCGCGCTCTCGGCGGCAGCCGCCGTCGCCTCTTCGTCGGTAGCGAGCCCGGCCGGCCAGATCCGGAAGCCGCCCGTGCCAAAATTCGGAGTGCGCCCACCCGGAAAGATCCACGTACCCCAGATGCCCTTCCCCTCGCGGAATCCGCGGTAGAGCACCTCGTGGGCGCCGACGTAGCGCTTGCTCCAGGTCACCTCCAGGGTCTCCGCGTCGTAGTGCCCGGTGATCCGGAACGCCCCGAGATCATCGACTCCGCCTCCATCGACTCGGCCGCCTTCGAAACGCAGCTCGAGGTCCATCCGGTGGCGTCCGCTCGACGCCGAAGCTCCGGAGTACACATAAAAGCCACGCCACGGACCGCTCGGGAAGAGATCCTCGGAAGCGTGCGGTGCTTCGAGCGCCGGATTGAGCATGGGCGGAACCTAATCCGGCGGCGGCGCGCGGGAAGCCCGCGCTGGCGGCCGTCACTCCTCCGAGCGCCACCCGCGGTCCCTCTTCAGGTCGCCGCGGCGCCGTTTGGCCTCGAGCTTGCGATGCTGCGAGCCGCGCGTCGGCTTCGTTGCGACGCGCGGCTTCGGCGGGCGCGCTGCCGCGGCGAGCCACGACCGCAGCCGCGCTAGGCAATCCTCAAGATTTTGCGATTGGCTGCGAAACCGGTCGGAGGTGATGACCAGCTCCCCGGCGCGCGTGAGCACGTGGGGCCGCTGCTCGGCGAGCCGGCGACGCACCTGCTGCGGAATCCAGTCGGCCTCCTCGAGCGAGAACCGCACTTCCGCCTTTGTGGCAACTTTGTTGACATTCTGGCCGCCCGGGCCGCCCGATCGTACAAATCGAACGGTGAGCTTCTCGCGGGGGATCTCGATCGCCATGGAATGCTGGGGCCGCGGCGCTGCCGCGGCCCCGCCGATCGGTTACTTCCCGCCGCCCGCGCCGGCCGACTTCGATGCACCGGCGTCGGAGGGTCGCGCCGGAGCATTCTTCACATACTTGTCGAGCCACTCAATCATCTCGGCGAGCACGTGGAGATTGCTCTCCTTGGCGGAGTAGCCGTGGTTCTCGAAGGGGAGCGTCACGAGGCGCGCCGTGCCGCCGGTGCCTTTGAGAGCGCGGTACATGCGGTCGGACTGAATCGGGAAAGTGCCCGTGTTGGAATCCGCCTCGCCATGGATGAAGAGGATCGGTTCCTTGAGCTTGTGCGCATAGTTGAAGGGCGAAAGCTCACTATAAACTTTGGGCGCCTCCCACAATGTCCGGCGCTCCGACTGGAAGCCGAACGGAGTGAGGGTTCGGTTGTAGGCGCCGCTTCGCGCGATGCCCGCTCGGAAGAGATCACAATGGGCCAGGAGGTTCGCCGTCATGAAGGCGCCGTAGCTGTGGCCTCCGACGGCCACGCGCTCGCGGTCGGCGACGCCCATCTCCACGGCCTTGTCGATCGCCGCCTGGGCGGAATCCACAATTTGCTGGATGAAGGTGTCGTTCACCGTCTCGGGATTCGATCCGACGACCGGCATGGTGGCATTGTCCATGACGGCGTAACCCTGGGTGAGAAGGAACAAATGGGACGCCCCTGCGACGCGCGTGAAGCGGTGCGGGCTGCCCGACACCTGCCCCGCCGTGCTCGCATCATTGAACTCGAGCGGGTACGCCCAGATAAAGAGCGGCAGCGGCGTACCCTTTTTGTATCCCGCCGGCAGGTACATCGTGGCCGACAGCTCGACGCCGTCCTTGCGCTTGTAGGTCACGAGCTCCTTCTGGATCCCGCGGATCTGCGGCTGCGGATCGGTGAACTTCGTGAGCGGCACCACGTTCTCGTCGCGCCCAGCGTCCATCGAGCGGAGCAGATAATTGGGTGGCGAAGTCGGCGTCTCGTGGCGCGTGATGAAGCCGCGCTTCGACGAATCACCCTCGGTAAGCACGTCGACGACCGATTCGTAACATCCCTCGGCGCACCGCCAAAGCACCTGCGATTCGAGCGTCGCGAGGCTCTGGCGTGCCAGGAAGGGGCGGTCGCCGCCCTTGCCCGCGCCCTCGCCCGTACGCAGCACGGAGTCGCCGTCCTGGAATACGACCCGATTGCCCGAAGCGGTGAGCTTCATGACGAGGGTGCCCGGGTTTTTGTAGCGATCCTGCTGGCTGCGGTCGTCGAGGATCACCGGTTTCTTCGACGGATCGGTGAGATCGAGGAGCTGCGTGCGCGTCCAGCGGCGGTCGCGGTCGTAGTCGGTGACGAGCATGCGCGTCGGCGACTCCATCCACTGGAGCCCGCGTGCGCGATGCTGCACTTTACACAATTCCCTCGCTTCGCCCGAGAAGGGGGCTGCCAGCGCGACCCACCGGTCGCGGAAGTCCACTTTTTTGCGCGGATCGCCGTCGTCGAGGGCTTCGCACCAGACGAGCGTCGCCGGCTCCGTCGGCTGCCAGCCGATGCTTCGGGGCCCCGTGCGCACGCCCTCGATCGGGATGTTCTCCGCGAGCGGCTGATCGACGACCAGCTTCTCGACGGTTCCGTCGAGAGACCACACTTCCGTCGCCTCGGGGAATTCGCTGAGTGGGTGGACGTAAGAGAACGGCCGATGCACGCGCGAGACGAGGAGATGCTTGCCGTCGGGCGACGGGTCGGCGCCGCTATACATGCCGGGCTTTCCGACCGGCGTGGACGTGCCGTCGAGATTCACAATTGTGATTTGTGAAGTGCCGAAATACTCGAGCAGCGTCTCGTCGTGCGGCGTGCGCAGCAGGTCCTGATAGGTGCGCACGGGCGACGCCGCGCCGGAGGTCTCCTGCGCGTTCGGGCCAATCGGCACCGCAGGGGCCGGCGGCTCAGGGCCGCGGCCGTCGGGCACGCGCATCACGAGCAGCGTGCGGCCGTCGGGCATCCACGCATAGGCGCCGCCGAGCACGCCGTTCAGATTCTGAGCCACTCTGCGCGGCTTCTCGGGATGGTCGGTGTCGGCAACCCACAATTCCGTTCCCTTGTCGGTCACGACGGTGACGGCAAAGTGGCGCGATGTGTGAGACCACCGCACGCCGCCGATGCGGGAGCCCGCTGGGAGCTCGACGGGAATCTGTGCAGTTCCGCGGAGGTCGCGGAACGAAACGCTCTTGGCGAAGCCGGGCGAAAATGTGGCATTTGCCACGGGGTCGACGCGCGTGCCGGCGAGCCCGATCCAGCGGCGCGACACCTCCGCAATCGTCGGCATGGCGTCGCGCTCGACAAAGATCATAAATCGCTCGTCGGGGCTGAAATCGACCATCGGCGGCGCCGGCGCGGTCGCGAGGTCGACCACGATCTGCGGCGGCAGGCGATAGCCTTGGACTTCGGGGGCCTGGGGGCGCGCCGCCAGCAGCGCCAAGCTCGAGAGCAGGAGCGTCGGGAGATTCGGCATGCCTCTAGCTTCGCCGAAAACAGTGCGGCGCCGGAAGCCGCTTGTCGCGGGCTCCGGCGCCGACGCTGGAGAGACAATCGTGACGGCTACTGCTTCGTCATGTCGACTACAGCCTTTTTTGCCGCGGCGGCTGCGAAGGTGCCGGGGTTCTTGGAGGCGAAGTTCTCGAGAGCCTCTCGGCGCTTCGCCTTGTCGCCCTTCGACTTGGCCGGCAACTCAAGGATCTTCTCGAGCTCCTTCTGGAGCTTGATTCCCTTGACGGCGTCGGCGTCCTTGGTGAGGAACGCGATGCCCTCAGCGACGGCCTGCTCCTCGGGGAGGCCCTTCACGCCCTTGGCGAGGCGCTGCAGGTCCTTTTGTGCGCCGAGGAAGTCTCCGTCGGCCTTCTTTTTCTCGGCGGAAGCGAGGGTGCCGGCCACAACCGACTTGATCGTCTCCGCGAGCTGCTTCGCGTCGTCGCCCGGCAGGGCCGAGGCGGCCTTAATCGCCGTGGCGAAATCGCCCTTCAAGAAGGCGCTCTTCACCGGTGCGAAGGTCTTCGGCAGGTCCCAAAGCGGACGCTTAAGGGCTCCGGTTAGGGCCTTTCGGATCTCCTCCTCATTGAGGCTCCCAGGGTGCCCTTCCCAGACGATGGCGCCCTGGGAATTGACGAGCAGCGCATGGGGAATGCCGTTCACTCCCATGGCATTTTGGAACTTGCCGCCCTTGTCGTAGGCGTAGGCGTACTTCGCGCCCTTCTCTTTCACCCACGGCTCCGTCTCGGCTTTGCTCTCGCTGGTCACGCCAACGATGGTCAGCCCCTCATTGTTGAACTTCTCGTGAAGCTCATTCAGATGGGGAACCGACGAGCCGCAGGGGCCTCACCAGAAGGCGAAGAACTCTTACAAAACGGCGCGACCGGCGAGGTCGGCCACCGACGTCGCGCCCGTCTGCGCGAAGTCGAACAGCTCAAACTCAGGGAGCTTCTTGTCGGGGGCGCCAGCGGCCGGCGCAAAGGCCGCGGTGCCTGCGAGGAGAAGCGCCGCCCCGAGGAACGATCGGATGGGGAGCATGGGATAGGGGGTAGAAGACCAGAGGATTTCGGCCCGGATGGCCGGCGCGCTGTACGCGCCCTCCGACGCCGATTTCCGGAGGGCATCTTACGGGGCCGGCGGGCGCCGTGCGAGGGAGGGGTTGGGGGAACGGGATTACGGCAAAGATGTCGCTTAACAGCCCGTAGCAAAAGTCATCCGAGCTGCGCACGCGGGCTTTTTGGCGGTCTCATCGTCGGACCGCCTCGCCGTAACTCCTCGGCTACGCCTACGGCGGTCCTCCTCGATCTCGCCAAGAATCCTCGTGCTCGCAGTGCGATGCACCAGTGCAAGCACCGGGAGCACTTCTGCCACAGGCGGTCAAGCCACTCTCAAAGTGTGAATCGACTTGGGATTTCATTCAAAGGCTCGATTCGCTCGTCGGAGCGCCATCGGGCCCTGTGGCAAGTGGAGGACAGTCAAAGGCCCAGTGAAAAGACGGGCGCAGGCTCAGGTCCGATGAAGTTCTTCCGCCGGCTGTTACACTATTGACATCCATGGCTCGCAGCGCACTTCTCAACACGGACACAGAAGATCTCAAAGAACTTCTCAGCAATGGCAAGAGCTATGCGGTGCCTCCCTATCAACGCGACTATTCGTGGAAGCGCGAGCATTGGGAGGATCTCTGGGACGACTTGGAGACCGTCGAACAGACCCGCGAGGATCACTATATGGGCGCGATCGTGCTTGAGAGCATTGAGCGGAAGCATTTCGGAGTGATCGATGGCCAGCAGCGCCTCGCCACCCTCAGCACTCTTATTCTCGCGTGCGTCGATTATCTATATGGTCTTGCGGATGACGGCGAGGATCCAGCGGCGAACAAGGAGCGAGCCGCGCTCCTCGAAAGCAGCTATCTCGGATCGAAGGATCCGGCAAGCCTTCGTATCAATCCGAAACTGAAGCTCAATAGAAATGACGACGACTTCTGCCAACTGAACGTCGCCCAACGGAAGGAGCCTCTGGTCGGGCTCAGGGGGCTTCGCGGATCTGAACGACTATTGTGGGAGTGCTACTGCTTCTTTCGAGAGAAGGTCGCGGAAAAGTTCTCGAGATCAAAGAAGGGTCAGGATGTGGCGACTTTTGTTGGTGAGATCATCGCTGAACGCCTTGTCTTCATCAGCGTTCGAGTTCAAGACCAGCTAAGCGCCTACACAGTATTCGAGACTCTGAATGCTCGTGGACTGGAACTCACAGAAACCGATCTACTCAAGAATTATCTGCTATCGCTGGCTGAGAGGCTCAGCAGATCGCAGATGGATCCTATCCTGCGTCAGTGGGCTCGAATCACCGCACGCGTTGGAGTCGCCGGGTTTCCACAGTTTCTGCGACATCACCTGAACTCCGAACGCGAGTATGTTCGGCAAAAGCAGCTTTTTAAGACAATCAATCGCGATATTACGTCGCTGAGCCAGGTGTTTGGTCTTCTGGATCGTCTTGAAAAGGGTGCGGCCTGGTTTGAAGCTCTAGGAGATTACGAGAACGAGTTCTGGCTCGATTTTCAAGGTGCTAAAGAGCATGTTCGAGTCCTGAATCTCTTTCATGTCTCTCAGCATGTGCCACTCGTGCTCGCAGCGAAAGACGTGTTCTCCGACCCCCAAGACATTACAGAAGTCCTTCGCTACTGTGCTACCGTCTCGGTCCGATTCAATGGTGTGAGCCGGCGCAGCACTCACGCGCTCGAGGAGGCTTATAACTCCGCGGCTTTGGCTCTGCGGCGAGAAGCAAATCCCACGTTGGCGCTTGCTCGTAAAGAGCTTCGCTCGATCTATATCGCGGACGAGGAATTCGAAGCTGACTTTTCCGGGCTCCGACTAAAGAGCAAGGGCATCCTTGGAAAGAGACTTCGATACCTTCTCGCAAAGATCGAGAAGCAACGAAGCGGTGCGGATGTTTCCGACGAGGCAATGTCGGCCACCGTTGAGCACATTCTGCCCGAGAACCCCGGCGAAGCGGGATGGGAGCACTTTACGCCGGAGGCGCATGATCGCAGCTATGAGCGGCTTGGAAACTATTCATTGCTTGAGCGAAATCTGAACCAGCGGATCGCTGGAAATGCGGACTTCTCTCAAAAGAAGCTCGCTTACTCGCAATCACAGTACGCGCTCTCCAAGGAGCTCGATCAGCTTCCCGAATGGACCGAGGACCGAGTGATCAAGCGACAGAGGGAAATGGCGAAGATTGCGAAGTCGATCTGGTCCATGGGTCCCTAGCGATTTGAGGGCGATGCTCGGATTCTCCATCGCCGAGTCCCTTCTTAATCTATTGATTTCGTGACGCGTAGAATCCTCGAAGTTCATCAAGTAGCCTTTCTGTCGCGCGCGGAATCTGTTACTTCGTCGACCAGACCGCCAGCTCCATCGCCTCGTCGTCGGGGGTAAGCGGAAACGGCTTGAACAGCAGACGGACCGTGGCGGGGGCGGTGGCTGCGGTGCGCCGGAAGGTGAGCACCCGCGTTTCGTCGGGGGTGAGGCGCGGATCGGGGATCGATTCGCCTTTGTTGGGGCGGCGCAGAGAGATGTACTCGCGGCGCTCGCCTTCCTCGAAGCGCAGTACGAAGGAGCGCGAAGGAATCTCTCCGGGGAATTTATGGCCTGTGCGATTGGTGACGGTCACTTTCACCTCATCGGCCGTCGCCGAGAAGGAGGCCTCGACGGCCTTGCGGACGAACTCCCGATTCAGCCCACCGTGGGGGCCATGGCTTCGCCCTTTGCCGTCGGCGCGCGCCGGCATGTGGCAATCGGCGCATTTGCGTCCTTCGCGAAATGCCTTTGAAGTGTAGTACTCGTCGTAAGCCTGGTGCGTCGGCTGGTGGCATGGGTAACAAGATGCCACATCGAGAAGCTTCGGCTCGAGGCGCGGCCTGCAGGGCGCATCCTCGATCGTGCGCGCAGCCGCGACGCCGTTGTCGATCCCATGGCACGACAAACAATGCACGCCGTCCTCGTGATTGTAATCCCGGAACGCAGGCCGCTCCTCAAGCCCCGTCGCGAGCATCGGCATCGGGCTGTGGCATGCGCGGCAGCCCGGCATCGAGAAATCTTTTGTGGCAACGCGGACATTCTGATTCGTCCAGGCCTTGGCGTGAAGGCTTGCGCTCCACTCCCGCGTCACTTCGATGTGGCACCCTCCGCACGCGACGACGGACGGCTCGCCGATCCGCTTCCACGGGGGAACCGCGCCCGGGCGGGAGGTGCTCTCGCCCTGAGCGGCGAGCAGCCCTGCGATGACGCCTAGCACACTGGCGGCCGCCGCAGCCGCACGAAAAGTACTTATCGCTGCTTGAGGAGCCATCGGGTGTATTCGGTTCGCGCAGCGCGCCTCGACTCGCCGTCGCCGAAGATCCAGTCCGCGCGGTGATCCTGCCCCGTGAGCTGCTTCAGCCCGAGATATGCACAAAACCGAACGATCGGGTCGGCGTCGTCGAGGGCGCCGACGAGGTGTTTGCCGGCGTCGCGATCGCGGGTGAACCCGAGTGCAAGCGCCGCATGGCGGCGCAGGGTGTGGGTCGGATTTGCGAGCACGCGCGCGAGCGTCGCCGTGGCCTGCGCACCGCCCGTGCGCGCCGATTCCAGCAGCACGCGTTCCCGCAGCGGAACCGGCGCCTGAAACTGCAACTCATTTGGGTCGGTGCGCGCGCGCCCGAACCCGAATATGTCCAAGACCGAATCAAATATGAGCTCCCGATAATCGGCATCTCCTGCACGGTCGCGCCACCCCCGCAGAAGCGCATCGATCCGACGCACCATCGCGTCCTGGTCCTGCGGCGGCGCTCCCTTCGGTCCGCGAGCCGTCTTGATGAGCTCCAGAATCGGCTTCCTCAGGTCGGGGAGCTTCACCGCGGCCGCCACCTCGTCCATCAGAGCGCCGAGAGCCTTTTCCGTCGCCTCACGCGTCGTGAGCGGTGCAGGCGGCGCGTCCGCGATCGCATGGAACACGTCGCGGAGCTCTTCCCAAGTGATGCGGTGCTTGGGGCCCACCATCTGGAGCGCAAGATCACAGAAGAGCTGCATCTGTGGATCTTGCGGCACCGCACCGGAGCGCCATTGGGCGAGAAGAAATTCCCGGGCGAGATCTGTAACGCCGCGATCTTCGGCGCGGTCCAGCAGCTCGAGGGCGAAGGCCCTGAGCCCCGGGTGGCCGTTCCCGCGCACGAGCGCCGCCGATTTCGCCCGCGCCACCGCGTCGGGCAGCAGCCGCAACGCGGCGCCGCGCAGCGCCGGATCGACGTCCTCGCCGTCGGCGACTTGTACAAGGATCGCTTCGCCCTTCTCCCCGCAGGCCGCGAGAGCCTCGAGAAAGAGCATTTGAGCTGCTGAGTGAATCGTTGCAATAGGCGAATTGGGATACATGCCGCGGCGCGCAACCGGCGCCGCCTGGTCCGGCCCAGGCTGGAGGCAGGCGAGCAGCGCGTTGGCGGCTGCCGCGTCACCCGGAGAGCAACGAACTGTTGCAATCCGGATCAGCTGCACAAGAATCTGCGACCGCAATCGAGCTGAGTCGGGGATGTCCGCCTGAATGCCGGAGCGTTGCACGCGCCATCGCGCCGGCTCCGACATAATCCGCGCCTCGGCGCTGCGCAGCCACGTCCGCAGCGTTTTCTTGGCATCCGCCGATGGAATCCTCGCCAGCGCACCCAAGCACTCCATCCAGATGTCGGAATTTTGGTGTTGGTCGGCGTATGCCGTGATTGATGGAATTGCCACTTCGTCGCCGAGGCATCCGAGGGCGTGAAGGACCGCCGCTCGCTCGCCGTCGCTTCTCGTACGAGGCAGCAGATCGGCGAGCGCATGCGCGCATCCCGAACGCCGCCCGCGGGCGATCGCCGTCAAGGCGCGCACACGGGAGACGGCGTCGTCCGTCTCCATGGCAATGCGCAGCAGCGCGTCGGTCGCCTCTTTTTGTGAGAAACGCTGCAGGCAGTTCACGGCGTTGCGCCGCAGAAACGGGCTCGAGTGCTGCACATATCGCAGCACATAAGGCAACAGATCCGCGCTGAGCGCCGGCGACCAGGGAAGGAAGCTCCCGTCCAGCGAGTAGGGGTGTGCATCCGTGAGTTCATTGACGAGGAGCCGGTGCACCATGGCATCCCACGGATTGTCGGCCGGCAGCGGCGACGGGTCGCGGTCGGGAAGCTTCCCGATCTGATGCAGTAGAAGGTCACAATCTACCTTGAGGGCTGGCTCCGAGCGCGCCGCCTCCAGAGCGGGAATGGCCGCCTCCCCAATCTCCAACAAAAACGCGAGCGTTTCGCCGCGGGAGACCATTGACGGATGGAGCTGCAGGCGCAGCAGCGGCGCCAGTGCCGCCCAGTAGGCAGTGCGCGGGATCGGCGGGATCGAGTAGAGCGCCCCTGGCTTCCCCTGTAAGAACTTCCGCCGTCCAAACTCATGCTCCGCCACCCACGGAATCTCTACCACGAGATCCACCGTCACAATTCGAAGCAGATCCGACCCGCTCGTCCGCGGCACCTCCACTTGCCTTACTGACGGGACGACGCGCGTGCCTTCCTGTGGGACCTCCCTCGGCTTTGTCAGCACGTCCGCCGGGCGGCGCCCGGTTATCGGAACCGCTCGAATCCAATCGAGCGGAAAGCCCGGCGGCAGCGCCACGTCGAGGTCGCGCCTCGGCGACGCCGCCGCGGCGAGCCCGAGGACGCTGACGAGGATTGCCGCGCGGAGTGCCATGGAGGTGGCACTAGCGTCCTCCGGCGCCGCGGGTTTCCGCAGAACTTCTTTTTTGCCTCAGCGGGCGGGCGCGGAGGCGCGCCTCCCGGCGGCGGGTTGCGGGGCACCGGCGGCCGTCACCGAGAGGAAGCTCACCTCTCCGGGGCCGTCGTCGCCTTCGTCGCACGACACGATCCAGACGACCCCTCCATGCTCAACCCACAGCAGCCCCTCGGGGCGCTTGCCGACGCGGGCGCTCCCCGCCGTGCGCGGCGCCCGCGGGTCGGTGACGTCGATCTCAAGAATCTGATGGGCGCGTTCGATTCCCACAAATGCCAATGTGTGTTCGCCGACGCGCTTCAGCAGCACCGACTCCGGGCAGGTCTCCTTTCCCGATTGCCCGACAGCAGCCGCGACGTCGAGCCGAGACAGCAGCACACTTTTCGACCACAGTCCTTCGGGCCCAAGCCAATGAAAACTCACGGATTGGCCGAGCCATCGGCCCTGCTCGTCGAACTTGCCCTCTTCGGCGAGGGCGATCAGACACCCTGGGCCGAAGGTCGGATCGGTGTAGCCGTCGAGCACGGCGCACCCGTCGGGCTCCGAACCCTTCGGGAGGAAGACCTTTGCGCCGACCTTCGGTTCCGGGCCGCCGAGGTCGATCACGACTGCGCCGTCGTTCTCCTGGCACGTCACCAATGCAAACCGGCTCCCGGGGTCGAAGGCAACATATTCAGGTTCCACTTCTCCGGCGTCGAGAGCCAGCCCTTCGTGCACGTCGAGCTGCCAGGACTCGAGCGCTCCATGGAACCTGCGGTGTGCCAGGAGGTCGGTGCCGGCAAGCTTCACAACAGAAACGCTGCCGGGAGCGACCGACGCGCGGGAGTCACCTTCGCCTTCGTTGGCCACCACGAGCCACCGCCCATCGGGCGAGATCGCCACGCTGTCGGGGTGGTGCCCCACGCCCTGCGTCCAGAGTGTCTGTCCGAGAGTCTGCGGCCGTAAATCGATCGCCGTCACCTGGCCGGGCTCCTCCACAAAGCGGCCGACGGAACTCACAATCGCCACCGGCACCGTTGGGTGTGCGGCCACGCTGGTCGGCGTCGTTGCGAAGGGGCGCCCCTGGATACCGGGGCGATCTTCGTCGAGGTCGAGCGCCACGAGCGTCGGCGGTTCCATGGGGTTGCTCCATCGCAATTGATAAACTTCGAGCGTTCTCCAGCACGCATCGATATGCACAAAAACGTCGTGGGCGGGCGAGAAGGCGCCGATCTCCGGAGCGAACGAGGGGACGTCGATAATGGCGCGGGGGCGCAGCCTCGGCGGCGGCGGCCCCTGAAGGACGCACCCCGCCACGAGCGCGAGCGTGAGCACGGAGGCGACGCTAAGGCCGCTCGCGAGTGCGCGATGCCGGCGCCGTGAAGCCCCTGCGAAGCGCACCCGGCGAGGGGAGTTCAGACGCCCCCTGCCAAAGACCGATAGTGCGGGCGGTTCGTCGCTGTTCGGTTGTCCCAATTTCCTGTTCGAGTCATTCCGGGGATGTGAATCGGAGTCGTCGATCGTGAGTGACCTCGATGACGTCGTGAAGGAGTTCCTGGTCGAGAGCCATGAGAACCTCGACCGGCTCGACCGCGAACTCGTCGCGCTCGAGAAGGACCCAACGTCTCGGGAGACGCTCGGGAGCATTTTCCGCACAATCCACACCATCAAAGGAACCTGTGGATTCCTGGGCTTTGGGAAGCTTGAGTCCGTGGCCCACGTCGGGGAGAACCTACTCAGCCGGTTGCGGGATGGTCACCTTTCGCTCGATGCGGAGCGCACGAGCGCGCTGCTGGCGATGGTGGATGCCGTCCGTACGATGCTCTCGAGCATCGAATCCTCCGGGACGGACGGAGAGCAGGAATACAAGACCCTCATTGAGACGCTGTCGCGTCTCCAGGAGAAGAAGGCAGCCGCCGAGGTTCCGCCTGCGACGACGGCGACACTGTCGGCGGGGACCGGATCGGCGCCGCCCGAGGCCGAGCCGGCTGCCGCCGCGGCTGCTGCCTCCGCCGGCGTCACCGAGACCACAATTCGCGTCGACGTCGGGTTGCTCGACAAGCTCATGAATCTCGTGGGCGAGCTCGTCCTCGCGCGCAACCAGATACTACAATTAACGGGTTCACAGAAAGATCCGACTCTCTTAGGAACGACCCAGCGCCTGAATCTCATTACGAGCGAGCTGCAGGAGGGCGTCATGAAGACGCGCATGCAGCCGATTGGAAATGTGTGGTCAAGGTTCCCGCGCGTCGTGCGCGATCTCGCCATCTCGTGCGGCAAGAAGGTTCGCATCGAGATGGAAGGAAACGAAACGGATCTCGACAGGACCATTATCGAGGCGATCAAGGACCCGCTCACTCATCTCGTACGCAATTCAGTCGACCACGGGATCGAGACGCCCGACGTTCGCACGAAGAACAGGAAGCCGGCCGAAGGGCGCCTCCTTCTGCGCGCCTACCATGAGGGCGGGCAGGTCATTATTGATATTGTCGACGACGGCGGCGGCATCGACCCCGAGAAGGTAAAGCGAAAGGCCGTCGAGAGAGGGCTCATCACGCCGGCGCAGGCTCAGCGCATGGGCGACCGTGACGCCGTCAATCTGATCTTCCTGCCGGGATTCTCCACGGCGGAGAGAGTCAGCAATATTTCCGGCCGCGGCGTCGGCATGGATGTCGTCAAGACCAACATCGAGAAGATCGGCGGAAGTATTGACATTCAATCGAAGCCCAATGAGGGCACGACGGTCAAGATCAAGATTCCGCTGACTCTGGCGATCATTCCAGCTCTGATCGTGACTTGTGCGGGCGATAAGTACGCTATTCCGCAAGTGAGCCTCCTGGAACTCTTGCGCCTCGAGGGCGAGCATGCGCGCAAGGGGATCGAGTTCATCCATGGGACGCCGGTCTATCGCCTTCGCGGACGGCTCCTGCCGCTCGTCTCGCTCAGCCGCGAGCTCGGACTCTCCGACGGAACGTTCCCGTCGGCGAATGCCCATGGCGAGTGCGAAGCTGTCAATATTGTGGTACTGCAGGCCGACGACCGCACGTTCGGTCTGGTCGTCGACGGAATCAATGATACAGAAGAAATCGTCGTGAAGCCGCTCGGCAAGCAGCTGAGAGCGATCACGGTGTATGCGGGCGCGACTATCCGAGGAGACGGTCGAGTGGCCCTGATTCTCGACGTGATGGGAATCGCGCAGCGAGGCGGCGTGATCTCCGAGTCACGCGAACGGACGCCTCAAGAGCTGGAGGCCGAGGCGGAGAACACACAGACCACTGTGCACACACTTCTCCTCTGCTCGGCGGGAGACAAGAGGCGGTTTGCGATTCCCCTGTCGCACGTCGCGCGCCTCGAGGAGATCCAGACCTCCGATGTGGAATCCGCCGGCGGAATCGAGGCGGTCCAATACCGCGGCCAGATCATGCCTCTCATTCGCCTGTCGAGCTTCCTCGGGTGCGAGTCCGCACCCGACGGAGATCTGTTGCAGGTAGTCGTCTACTCTCGCGGTGACCGGAGCATTGGGCTCGTCGTCGAGAGCATCCTCGACATCGTCGAGGAGACGCTCGCGGTGCGTGGGAGGGCTTTCCGCCGCGGGATGATTGGCACGGCCGTCGTTCAGGGCAAAGCGACGGAACTCATCGATATCGAATCCGTGATCTCAAGCATCGACCCCACGTTTCTCGGCGAATGCGCCGCTGTCGCCGTGGGACCTTGAGCCATGACTCGTCAAAGCCAATACTGCACTTTTCAGCTGGGTCCGCTCTTCCTCGGCGTCGAGGTGGCCAAGGTTCAGGAAGTCATCCGGCATCAACAGATCACGCGCGTGCCGCTGGCCCCGCCGGAGATGCGCGGACTTGTCAATCTGCGCGGTCAAATTGTTATGGCGATCGACCTGCGCCGTCGATTCGAGATGCCCGACCGCGCGGCGACACAGCTTCCGACGAACGTCGTGCTTCGCACGGACGACGGCGCCGTCAGTCTCCTCGTCGATGAAATCGGCGATGTGCTCACCGTCGCAGAGGATCTCTTCGAGCCCTCGCCGGAGACGCTGCGCGGCATTGCCCGCGAGCTCGTTCGAGGCGTCTACAAACTTCGCTCGCAGCTGTTGCTGATCCTCGACACCGAAAAGGTGATGCAAATCCCCGCGCAGGCTACTGTGCGCACTCACTGATTCGCGCTGAGGTCCTTCCTTACATCTTCACACGGCCAAAAGACGCGAGAGTCCCAACATGCCGAACACATTTCTAGAAGATATGTCGCCAGCCACGAAGAGCCAGGATTCTGCCGCCCCGTGCGATACGCGCCTCGAGGAGATTCTGTCCGCAGTTCGGTCGGCCGTTC
Source organism: Planctomycetota bacterium (assembly GCA_016792805.1). GTDB lineage: Bacteria > Planctomycetota > UBA1135 > UBA1135 > JACQFD01 > JAEUHX01. Next base: position 11,124 of record JAEUHX010000068.1, on the reverse strand, counting down.
AGGGCGATCTGTCGCGCGATGCGCGCGTTAGCGGAACGGACGCCCTCGGGCAGCTCGCCGACGGCATCAACCGCCTTTTCGCAACGATGCGCTCGAACCTCTCGCGTATGTCGGGCATGTCGGACTCGATCGTGCGCTCCACCGAGGCGCTGACCGGGTACAGCCGCCAGCTCTCAAGCAACGCCGAGGAGACCGCGGCCCAAGCGAAGCTCGTTTCGGGCGCCTCCGATGTGGTGAGTCGAAACGTGTCGACGGTGGCGTCGGGCGCCGAAGAGATGAGCGCAAGCATTCGTGAAATTGCAAAAAATGCGAGCGAGGCCGCGAAGGTCGCCCAAGCAGCCGTGCGGGTGACAGAGACGACAAATTCGACGATCGCCAAGCTCGGCGAGAGCAGTGGTGAGATCGGAAAAGTTGTGAAAGTAATCACCTCGATAGCACAGCAGACGAACCTCCTCGCGCTGAATGCCACGATTGAGGCGGCGCGCGCGGGCGAGGCTGGCAAGGGCTTCGCCGTCGTGGCGAACGAGGTCAAAGAACTCGCGAAAGAGACGGCGAAAGCTACAGAAGACATCAGCCAGAAGATCGAGGCGATTCAGAGCGACACGAAGGGGGCCGTCGATGCCATCGGACAGATCAGCGAGATCATCAGCCAGATCCACGATCTTCAGAATGCGATCGCGACGGCGGTCGAGGAGCAAACGGCAACAACCAACGAGATGACTCGCAGCGTCGCGGAGGCGGCGAAGGGCACCTCTGAGATCGCGCGAAACATAACAAGTGTTGCACAGGCTGCCGCGAATACGACCGGCGGCGCGCGCAACACCGAGGTCGCGGCCAGTGAACTCTCTCATCTGGCTTCCGAGCTGCGCCGTCTCGCGGGGCACTTCCGCTGCTCGTAATCGCGGCCTCATCCCTCCGCTCGTGATCTTCTGGAGCACTCTCGTCTGAAACTGGCGCAAGAAACGTTGAACCGATTTATGAGAGCTCTTGTCATTGACGACTCGAAGGCCGTTCGCAGCATCATCCGGAGGATCCTCGCCGATTGCGGATTCCGCGAGATTCTCGAGGCCGGCCACGGCAAGGAAGCCCTTGAGGTGATCTCTCAGCACGGAGTGCCGGACCTCTCAGTCGTCGATTGGAGCATGCCCGTGATGGACGGACTCACTTTTGTGCGCGCGGTCCGCGGCTTTCCCGAAGCGGCCCCCATGAGTATCTTAATGGTCACCACAGAGACAGAGCGGCCTCGGATCGTTGGGGCGCTCGCGGCGGGGGCCAATGAGTATCTCACGAAGCCTTTCACAAAAGAGGCCATGGTGGAGAAGCTCGGAATTCTGGGATTCGGAGTGAACGCATGATTACAACGCGCGCCCGCGTGATGGTCGTCGACGATGCCGTCGCGGTCCGTCGAGTGCTCACAGAAGTTCTCAGTGGACAGCCCGATCTGGAGGTCGTTGCCGATTGATCTCGCGAGAAATCCTCGCGCTCGCAGGGCGTTGCGCCCTTGCAAGCAGGTGAAGAACCTTTGCCACGGGCAGCTAGCGAAGAAGGAGTATCCAAGGAGAAATCATGCACTCGGAACCATCGATCGGTCCGACGGAGATTTGGCAGCTCACGGAGACCGTCTGGAGCGCGATCCTGAACCTCGACCTCGCCGAGGGGGCGGCGGAGACCTCGCACCGGTCGGGGATCAGGGTGATGACGAGCTGTGTACAAATCACGGGCGCGTGGGACGGCGCCGTCGTCGTTCGGTGCACGGAAGACCTCGCCAAGCGCTGCGCGTCGGCAATGTTCAGCACCGACTCGACGACCCCCGCCGAAGTGCGCGATGCCCTCGGCGAGATTGTGAACATGATCGGTGGAAATGTGAAGAGTCTCCTCCCGGGTCCGTCGAAGCTTTCGCTCCCCGCGATCGCAGAGGGAATCGACTATCAAATGTCCGTCCCCGGCACGAGAGTGATGAGCGAAGTGAGTTTCCGCAGCCAGGGCCAGCCGATGCAGGTCACTGTGCTCGTTCGCGTTGATTGAGCTGCGCTGCATATCCCCATCCATCGAGTCTTATTAATTCAGGAGAGGCATAGATGAAGATCATGATTGTCGATGACAGCAAGGCGATGCGAGTCATCGTGATGCGGACGCTCCGTCAGGCCGGATTCGGAGACCATGCGATGACGGAAGCCGCCAACGGTGCGGAAGCCCTCAAGATGATCCAGGAGCAGGGCCCCGACCTCGTGCTCTCCGACTGGAATATGCCTGAGATGTCCGGCATCGAACTGCTCCGCCATCTCCGCGCGCGGAATAATTCTGTGAGGTTCGGGTTCATTACGTCCGAGTCAAGCGCAGAGATGCACAAGACGGCGACGGACGCGGGCGCGCTTTTTTTGATTACGAAACCCTTCACGCCGGAAGCGTTTCAGTCGGCACTCACGCCGGTGCTTGCCGGCTAGCTGCGAAAGGAGACTCCATGGGAGGCAACTGCGGGATTCCGGGCGCCGAGGCGGTCGCGCGTCTCTTCGGAGATCTGATCGGCAAGGACGTGCCCGTCGAGCGGTGCAAGGCCTTTGCGCTCGCACCGCGCTCTGGGGCGACGGCCGCCGTGTTTCATACAGAGCACAAGAAAGTGGGGGCCGTCCTCATTCTTGAGATTGGCGCTTCGGCCGCTGCGGGCGCCGCGCTAACGTCGATGCCAGCCACAGCCGTCGAGGAGCAAGTCGTGGATGCGAAGCTCTCCGCGACTCTCCTTGAGAACTTCCGAGAAGTGATGAACATCGGCGCCCAACTCTTCCAGGGGACCAACGCCCCAAGAGTGGCTTTCTCGGGATTGTATCAAAACCCGGAGCCGCTGCCCGCGGATGTGGCCGCCGTTCTCTCGCGCCCGGCTGCTCGCATCGACTACAAAGTAACGATTCCGGGCTATGGCTCGGGGCGGATCGCTGTGCTGATCGCGCCGCAGGCCGTAGCGGTGGCATAACAAAAGCTGCCGTACAGCATATTGATCCGTTGACGCTGTGGGCATGTTCTGATTCAGGAGTGTCGTAGAGAGTTCCGCACTGCCCGCGACGACAGCAGCAGCTTGTCGACGTTGATGGAACAAGCCCGTAAGCCGGATTGTTCAGGTTGCGGCGTCGTCGTTCCTGGCGCGGCAGCGGACAGTCGAAGTGGCCATACCAGGATTCCGCGGCGCGCAGCGCGGACGATGCCTGAAGCCGCCTCGAGCGCCCCGATGGAGCAGCGTGCTGCTGAGCCCGTCGCCGCAAGACACTCCCGGTGTGGAGCGCTGCAGCGTGTCTCAAAGGAAGCGATGAAATAAGGCAGCAGGCTGCGGAGTCCGTGCCGTCGAGCAGCTCGAAATTCACTTTTCGCGAGAGCGAGGGGAGACGCGAGAGGCGTCGCCCGGAGCTGCGTCGTTCGCGGCTCGGCGATGGGGTCGCGAACGAGGGACGAGCAGCGCTGAAGCGAGCTTCTCGACGGCCTTGCTAGCCGGCGGCCTCATCGGCTGCGGCCGGCGGACGCGTCGGCGTCTCGGCGGCAGCTTTCTTCGCGCCTGTTGCGATGCGGCAGAATTGACCAACATCCCACAAATCCCGTGGCGCCAGACCCGCCCCAACGAGGCGCGCGCGAAGCTCGCCCACGAATTGGAGGAGCGGCGCGTAGCCCGCGGCGCTTGGCTTCGATTCGTAGGGGAGGTCGAGCTCCGCGATGACGGCCATCTTCTTCAGCGAGTCGGGGCGAACGAAGAGCTCCGACTCCGGGAAGAGAATGCCGCGAAGGACGGTGGCGTTCGACCAGCTCGCCTGCTCCACAGCGGCGAGGCCGGCTGCAACGGCGTCGAGCGCGTCGTGCCCGGCTTCTTCGCGCCAGCTCCACCTCTTCATGGCGCGCCAGAAGTCGGCATCGCGAATTCCCGCGACCTTGAGCGCCTGGGCGGGATGCACGAGGCCCTCCGTCTGGGAGACCTCGCGGAAGGCCTTGCCGAGGTCGGCAAATTCGGCTCGGTCGATCCAGCCAGCCCACTTCGCTTTCTCGAGGAGGAGCTGGGCCCGAGAAGAGGCGCGTTCGAGGGCTCGCCTCTCGGCAGCCCAGGCGCCGTCGCCAAAGCCGGCGGGGAACGCCTCGCGGAAGGTGCGCAGGACCTCGTCGAAGGAGGGGAGCGCCGCGCTTTTGGTTGGCCGTTTCGATCGGCTGCGATTCGAAACGCCGCCGAATCGCCGCATCAGGTTTACCTTGGGCGGGTCGTTGGCGGCGTCGGCCGCCGCCACGAGCTGCTCGCACGGCAAGCGAAACTCCCGGGCGCGGTTGCTCGTCTCGAAATGGACGACCACGAGCGAACCGCGAATATCCACAATTTGGCCGAGCCCCCATTCAGGGCAGGCAGTATGGCGAACGAAGTCGGCGACCTTCAGGTTGGGCATAGCGTGCGCGGACGAGCGGCGGATGGCCGCGGACTCCGGAGGTTCGCATGGTGCGTTTGCCGAAAACCGCTGCTGCTCGCTCGAGATTGAGACGAGATCCTAACCGCATTCTATGGTTCGCCGCGTCGCCCTTTTGATCGTCGCCACGCTCGCCGTCCTCGGCCCGCTCGTGGCATGCGGGGGCGGCGCGACCGCGAAGGGTGTCGGTGTGGCGCCGAGCTTCCCGTCGGCCCCGGTCATTCTGATCTCGATCGACACGCTCCGGGCGGACGCTGTGTCCGGGTTCGGCGCGCCGGCTGCCCAGACCCCACACTTGGCGGCCATTGGCGACGAGGGGATTCGATTTGAGCGCGCCATCGCGGCGTCGCACATCACGGCGCCCTCCCACGCGTCGATGCTGACGGGTTTCTCCTGCTTCGTGCATGGAGTGGCGATGGGCGGGCAGGGGAAGTCCTGGTCGATACCGGCTGAGATTCCGACGCTGGCGGAGCTACTCAAATGGGCCGGCTATCGCACGGCCGGATTCACCGACGGGATCCAGCTCCTGCCCGAGGGCGGATTTGGCCGAGGCTTCGATGTGTACGATCCCCTGACGCTCGGGCTTGAGATGAAGCTCCGGAGGATGATTGCATTCGTACAATCGTCTGGAGATTCTCCTTACTTTTTGTTCGCGCATACATATCGTCCGCACCAGCCCTATCGGGCGCCGCAGGATTTGGTCGACGAGCTGCTCGCGGGCTATGACGGGGTCTACGCGGAGCCCGCGCGCGAGGCCTCCGCGCTGACGCACCACGCCGTGATGACCTCGTCGCCAGTGCAGAATCGGATCACGAAGGCGCTGTCGGGCAGTCGCGCGAAGACCGATGCGGATCGGCTCTTCTTCCGCAAACTGTATGATGCGGGCGTCGTCGGCGCCGATCGGGAAGTGGGCGCCCTGCTCAAGGGATTGCGGGAGGTGGGCGCTCTCGATCGCGCGATCGTGATCATTACATCGGATCACGGTGAGGAGTTCTTCGAGCACGGGCACGACAGCCATCACACGGTGTTCGACGAGGTGATCCGCGTGCCGCTGATCATTCGGCTGCCGAAGGCGCTCGGAGCGGGGCGGCGGATCGAGACCCCCGTCTCGTCGATCTCGCTCGTTCCCACCATCCTTGAGCTGACCGGAGTGCCGCCGCGAATTGTGCATGAGGGCGAGTCCATTGCGTCTTCGCTGCTGGAAGGGGAGCCGGAGGCGCGCCCCGTGAGCGCGGCGTGGTGGACGGCGATCTCGCGCTTTCCTGGCGGTCGCGCGACGCGCACGCGCAATCTGAAACAGATCGATCTGATCGACGGTCAAAGCTCACTAGCGTTTTACAAATTCGGGAAGCTCACAGTATTCGACTTGTCGGCTGACCCCGACGAGACGAAGGCCTCTGCGGGAGCGCACCCCGCGGAGCAGCGTCTGATTGATGAGTATCTAGCAGAGATGCGCGAATTGTGGCCTCGGATGCGGCTGAGGCACCGCGTGGAGTCGGCCGGAGCCGCGGAGCTCTCGGCGGAACAGATCGAGGCGCTTCGCGCCGTCGGCTACACCCGCTGATCGCGACGCCGACTTGCCACCGACGCTGACCCCAGCGATTGGCGCCCGCCGATCGCGACGAGAGTTCTCTGTCAACGCCCTCCGTGCTTTTCATCAAGGCGAGTGAGAAACTCTCAAGCAAGACCCGGGCGGCGGTGTATCTGGCCGACGTCGTCGCCCGGCTTCGTGCACCCCCATGAATGTCTCCAGACCGATCGCGTCGGACCCCGTGCTCGTCGTCGACGACGACGCCGTCGTCTGCGAAGTCCTCACCCATCTGCTCCAGGCCCTGGGCTACAGCGCCATCTGCGCTCCCACAGCCGATACCGGGCGCCTCGCGCTCCAGAGTGGTCCGCGGTGGCGGGCGCTCATGATTGACAAAGGAATCGAGAGCGATGGCGGCCTCCGGCTTCTTACTCGTGCGGCCTCGGAGCACCCGCACGCGATCCCGATCCTCATCACCGGGGGTTCGGTCGACCCCATCGCAGCAGCCGCCTTCCAAGGCCTGCGTGTCCTCCATAAGCCATTCACACTTGCGGAGTTGCGATCTGTGCTGACCACCGAGAGCAGCTCGGCGGCGTCGTGAAGTACGCCTACAACGCCCCATCGCAGATCCTGTGGACCGAGGACCAGGCAACGAACGTTCTGGATACCGTCTATGACACGGCGGGGCGAGAGACGGCGCGAGCGCCGTGCTGAGCGATGGCACTCCTTCCGCGCTTTAGGAGGCCCAGCGCGAGGCGGACCTCGCGACTTTTGAAGCCTTCGCACGGATCATAAGAATCCGCGGCGAAGCTAGACCTCGCGCCGTCAGTTGCGAGGCAGTCATCTGATCGCGACACAGCTGATCCAGTTTCATAAAGAGTCCGGTTCCCAAGACCTTGCACTGCCACATATGTAGCGGCTCACCGTACTTGGGGTAAGTTCTTTCATCGTCACGGGCATCAACGTCAAGAGAACTCACTTAGGCGACGCGGCAGCAGCTCCAAAGCGACGCTCGTCAACACACCATGAGTGCATTCCGTCTCAGCATGCCTATCCTGGCCAAGGGTGCTAGATTGCTTCCTATTTTGGTGGCATCTATCTCTTGTGCGTCGGATGGCGCCACACCTCAAAGAGCTGGATCGCCAGAGGCAAGGAGCGCGCTATCTAGTAATCTCCCAGAACAGGCAGAGTGCGATATTTCTGCTCAGAGCCATCCAAGCGAAATAATCAGTAGCGTAATAGAACTCGCGAGTGGATCGAAGATAATTATTGCCAATCGGCCAACCACTGAGCAGCGTTCCGCAGAAGTTGCTCGAATAGTCGGATCCAACGGTGTCATCAAAATTGAGGTTGAGTTCGCGCTCCAGCATCGGATAGTGGATGGGCCAAGTTTTCCGAAAATTGAGGCCGCCTTCAAGATAGGCACTGAAGAGGCAGCATTACTATATATTGAGGAAGGCTATTATCGCCAAGGTCGACTGGTGCGGATGTCGGCGAATCCACCAACGTTACATGTTGACGGGCTCGACGGTGTGCGATGGGGGCTCGGTAGGGAGGCTGCTGTTGCATCCATCACGCCTATTGCACACCATCGATTCTTCATGGTGAATGTCTGCATGATGCGCGACGCGAGACCGAAGTTCATAGTCAACGATGCTGTGCTGCTCATATTGGACTCGGAGCTCAGAGTTGTTTGGGAGCAAATTGTCGATGCACCTCTGAGGTCGAAGCTCCCGGAGCCGAAATCTCGATTGCGAATCGTAGCGGATGATGTGAATCGGAGGATTGTCGTCGATGACGCACTCCTGGGCGCGCGCACGGTGTATGAATGGACGCTGGACGAATCGGATGTGTTCGATCTCCGCTTGGTTCAGTAGCGTCACCACTAAAGAGAACCGCGAGCGTTCGGTCGGTCCCGTGGCCACGCCGTGAAATTTCTTGCAGAGCTAGGCGTTTTTGGTGCTCTCCAACCATGCCCCAGCCCCACAAGACGCTCGAGGAGACGCGCGCCGCGCTCAAGCATGTCTCGACGAGTGGACCCTCATTATTGCATCCTAGCCATTTGCCCCGATGGCGCGGCGGTGAGCGACGACGGCGTGGGCCGCGTCGGCTGCTCGAGTGGGCAGCGTGCGGCTCGCCCAGCGATCCTCCCGGTCAGCGCGAGAGACAAATGCGCGTCGAGAGCGCGCTCGGCGGGGTGCTGGCGGAAACGATCTGCCGACCAGGTTCTGCGCCCATCAATTGCGCGACTTTCGCACGTGGGCGGCGTGCGCGGGGTTCCGCGTGGTCAGAGCGCCCTTAGTCGGTCGCCGAGACGCCACAGGCATCCGAACGCTTGCTTAGGAAGGTGACCTCCCCCGATGATGCAGGCGGAGACCGCGGCTACGTGACACACGCCTACAACTCCCCATCGCAGCTCCTGTGGACCGATGTTGGATGCTATGTCCCCAATGAGGTGACAGGCAAATGTCAGCCATCATGTCATAGAATACATATCATGTGTGCCGACGCTAACTTTGGAAGTGGACCCACTATCCTGTTTCACTTCAGTAGGCAGTTCCTAGATGGATCCTGGGGAGGAAAAGACGGCAAGGGAGCGCCGCAAAAAACCGATCCCGAGACTGAGAAAAAGATCTGGAAGAGCTGTGGAATTATCTGTGTTAAATCTGATAGCGATGCCGACGTCTTCTAACTCTAGCAGGAATTGCCTACTCAGAATGAACAACCACAAAGACACTCGACGCTCACGCTTGGTCGATGCACGGCGGATGAAGCAGCTGCCCATCGCGCTTGGCCTGATGTCATTGCTAGCCTGTGCCGCTTCTGATCTCGCGGTCGAATCTCCACCATCAGTAATTATAAATAGCCCAGTGCATCTATTTGCCTTGAACCCTGATCATGAGTACCTGGAGTGTTGGTACGTCGTGCGAGATCCAGAGGGAAAAAATGGATTCGCCTGCTTCAGCGGCTCAGTAGATACATATCGCCCAGGAGGGACAGGCCTAATGGCTACTATAGAGGAATTTGGAGCTAGACTACGGGAATCTGCGATGAACTCGAGCGTTCGGCGAGTCATCTTGTTGCCGCACTATCGCGATGCAAAGTTCGCGCATGGGTATGTAATGAGACCACTTTCAGTTTCCGAGATAGAGGTGCTGCTCTCTGCCCACGAGAAAGTCAGTCTTGATAGATAGAGCTGCAAGGAAAATGCATCACGCCGCGCCAAGAATTGATGGCCCTGACCTCGAGCCCAGTGCAATCAAGTCTAGCCGCAACGAGCTTGTTGAAGCGAACCGCAAGCCTCAGCGGTGCGAATTACGTTCTGCCGTCCCTGAGTTGTAGCCGAAAGCTTACGAATGGATCGTTCAGTCCGACACATGAATTGTCACGCTTGCCAGGCGAGGCGGCGACTCGCTCTAGAGGGTGACCTACCCCGATGATGGCGGCGGAAACCGCGGCTACGTGAAGTACGCCTACAACGCCCCATCGCAGCTCTTGTGGACCGAAGACCAGGCAACGAATGTCCTGGGGGACGCCTACGACGGGTTCGACGGGGAGGCGGCGCGAAGAGTGATCACGCGCGGGTCGGGCTCGGACGGCGCGATGATGCCCGTCCTCACGCTGTCCGATGCGAAGCAATTTTGTGACCACTACAAGAGGTTAATTGGGCTCTGCGGATCGAATGCGCTTTGTCTTGCCGAAGTCTTAGGTAGAATCGCAGAGATCGGGAATAGAAGCCTCCTTTTGCTTAGTCCTTCCATAACGGCCTAAGCATTGGAGTGAACATAGTAATAAAGCACGAGTAGCTAGCCCGTAGTCGGCAGAAGACGAGGCGTCGCTAGGTCGAAGCCTCTGTCTCTTTGGCATCGGCATGCATTGCTCAAGCCGCACTAGGTGGTTTGGTATGCGTGAATGCAGATCTCGACCAGCATTCTTCTCGGATCTCCAGCCCGACATCGCTATAGTTCTTCAGATAGATGACTACTCCTAGCCGAGTTCAGAAGAACCACCTTACTGTAGTTCCGTGCGCGCTCACTATCGTCGTCATGGTGAGCTCGTGCGCATCCTCCGGCGCGGACGGTGGACGAACTGATTCGAATTCGAACGTGGAGATTCGCGAGCGATCACTCTCGGACTGTATGATTCTTCTTTGGGATTTTTCACATAGCAAGGCTCAGTCCGCTGGTATCCAGAAGTCTGGAACGCTACGATTTGCAGCGTGGCCTGACGGTATTGTGATAGCCGGTACTATCGACGGAGTCTCGCGGTCATGGCAGGCATCTCGGGTATCTCAAGAACTAGTGGCTAGCCTGGCCGAGAGACTCAGTCATGAGATTGATCTCCTTGGATTCGCCGATCGAAGAACGATTCTATTGCCGCTTCCTACAACGAACCTCCGGCTCCTAGTTCGAGGCAGAGTACATGAGTTCGAAACCTCGCTTCCGTGGAGGGACCGAGTCGCGATTCCGGGAGCCGAGCCGACAAGCGCCCACCGAAGCGCGTTTGCGCAAATTGAAATCGAGTTCGCCAATTTTCGCTCTCGTATTCATGACGCGCTAACAATTGATCCTAGTCTATGTGCGTGGCTCATGGAAAGCTTCATTCAGCACGAGATAGTTTCTCGTCCAAGAGGCTCCGCAAGCAAATAGTCTGCGGCAGGCGTCTTTAGTGCAACGCGCTTAAGTGACAGTGTTCGGGACTTGCGCTTCGGGCCCTCGGGCCCCTATGTGGGCCGACCTTTCCTCGGGGCAGACCGACCAGACGACGACTTACAACTACGGGACCGCGAAAAGGGTGGCGGCGGGCGACAGCAAGATCGCGACCGGGTACTTGCTCCAGAAGGTGACCTACCCCGATGATGGAGTCGGAGACCGCGGCTACGTGCTCTACGCCTACAACGCCCAGGGCCAGGTGATCTGGACCGAAGACCAGGCAACGAACGTCCTGGAGAACTTCTATGACACGGCGGGGCGGGAGACGGCGCGGTGGATGATTATGAAGTCAGCTATACCGTGGGGAAGTCCTACGGTGTCAGAGGACGGGATATCTGATCGCTTAGGGGACGGCAAGTTTTACGCACCCTGTCCCTAGGAGCCTCCGGCATCGATCTTTCGCGCCCTGTCCGGCCTGGGGCCGGCGAGGAGGCTCGATGCCGTGCCGACTCCGACG
>JAEUHX010000062.1 GCA_016792805.1 Planctomycetota bacterium | reverse complement strand
CGCGCCCTCCCGCGACGACGACCAGAGCTTTGTGTGCGACAACCCCAACGTCGCAACCGCCGCCACGATCGAGCCTCCACAATTCGACGAGCCGCCCGACGACGTCCTCGCAGCTCGCGCCGCCGATGAATGCGCTGCCGCGAACAAATCCGTTGTCCTTTCCGAACCTCACTCCAAGCCGGCGCGCCCTCAGGTGACCTCGCCCAAGCGCCAGCTCCCGAGTTCGGATACCGCGCCATCGGAGATTCCCAAACACGGGAATCGCCGCCCCGGGAACGCCTCGAGTCCCGCTCGGATCGAGTCAGCGCCCAGCGCGCGATGCGCTCCACTCAATGGCATTCGGCGCCACGAGGATCACGCTGTCGAAATTCTCGTCCCTGGCACGCACTGCGATCGGGGCTCCCCGACCCAGATTCGCATGAGTGAGGATGGCTTCGCCCAGGCGGTGCTCCAGGCGATTCCCGATGAGGAGCTTTACCTCTCCGAGGGCCGAGTGGGCCAAATTGTGGGAGACCGAGGCGCTCGAAGATTTGAGTCCTTGAGCGGTCGTGAGGGCGAGTCCGCCATGCGGCTCCTGATCAGCCGGCACTGCCGATTGGTGCAACGCTCCTTTGATATTCGTGAGAACGTCGCGGAGACCCGGGTTCTGACGATTCGCCCCGATCATGCCGCGTTGGTGCTTGCTGCAGCGGTGCGCAGTCCCAAGCTGCGACAATTGCGCTGGTTCCTGCGGCATCCCGCTTTCCTCGGCGACGCCCTCGACCTCGCCAAGCCCGGCTGGAACGCCTCGCACGGCGCCTACTACGACGAGCCGGCGGAACTCGAAGGGCTTGAGCCGAAGACCCTCACAAATGAGAGCGCACAGAAGGCCTTCCACGATCTCACGGTGGACTTCCCCTTCGCCAACGAGGCCTCGCGTCAGAACTTTATTGGCATGCTCTTGACCGCGATCCTGCGCCCGGCGCTCCCAGGCAACGCCCCCATGCACGCAGTGATCGCCTCGCTCGAGCGAACGGGCAAGACCAAACTCATCGAGCAGGTCCTCGGCGGAATTGTGCTCGGTCGCCCCATGCCGGCCATCCCCATCGGCTGGAGCCCGGAGGAGATCGAAAAGCGCGTGGCGTCGATCGCGCTCGCCGGCGAAGGACTTGTGCACTTGGACAATGTGCGAGAGCTCGATTCCCCAGCGCTCGCCTCGTTGCTCACCGCAAGCTCCATCGGCGTGCGCCAATTCGGAAAGCTCGATCTCTCCCTCGTCGCCAACCGCCTCGTGCTCGTCGCCTCGGGTAACAACATCCAGGCCCACAGCGAACTTAGCAAGCGCATCGTCCCCATCACGCTCCAGCCGTTGGACGCAACGCCCGAGCTTCGCGAGGACTTCGTACACCCCGATCTGGAAGAGTATGTGGGGCGTGTTCGCGCCCAGTACTTGGCGATCCTGGTCGGAATGGTGCGTTCGTGGAAGGACTCGGGATCGAAGCCGGGATCTCGAAGGCTCGGCGGTTTCGAGCGTTGGGCGCGCGTCGTCGGTGGAATCCTCGAGGAGCACGGATTCCGTGAATGGATGGCGAACTACCAAGACTGGGTTGATAACGCCGATCCCTTCAGCGCGGAGCTGAAGGCATTTGTCGGAATCTGGCACGAGCGCTTCGAAACATCGACCGTGAGCACAACAGCTCTCCTGGAGGAGATCGTCCTTCCCAGACAGCTCTTCGTGGCGAAGTGCTTGCGAACGGACAACACGCGGGCTCAGGTCAGCGCCCTCGGCAGGTACGTCTTGAGGCCTTCGACCGACCGTCCCGTCGGATCCTTTGTCATCCGTAAGCACGGCTCGGGGAACACCAACACATGGCAGCTTGAGCCGGTCTCGCACACGGCGCGAGGCGAAGCAGCGGCATGAGGCCTCCGACGCCGCCTTTACCGGGACCAACGGGACCAACGGGACCATTTAGCTCACGCCTACAAATTGAAACTGAGGTTGAACTCATTTGTAGAAGGGGGAGATTTGGTCCCGTTGGTCCCGTTGGTCCCGCCCGAGGGCCACCACCGCCCCCGTCGAGCGGGTTTTGCGGCGGAAACGATGTCTGGGTGTACACGCCAGGATGCTCCCGCCGTTCGATCGAAAGCCGCGCGCTCCGGTCTAGCCTGCTCACTCAAGGATCGCGTCGAGCGTGGAAGTGCGACGTACACGAAACGTACACCACGCGATGCCGCGGTCCGTCGGGCCTCTCCCGCGAGAAGCGCTCGGCGTACCGCGTGCGGCGCAACCGCGGCTCAGGCTCCACAACGGCGAGGAGCTCCAGGAGATTGCGGCGCCGGAGGCTCACGCGAAATTGTAGCGCAAAGTGCACTACCACAAGTCGGGGCTCGACGGCGTGTGCAGGTCCGATCCTGCCGATCGCTTGTGTGGTGTGAACCGTTGTGAGATCGAGCTCCAGCGGAACGCGCGCTCGAAGGGCGCCGATGTGTATGCGCCTTGTGTACACTTCGATGCGCGCAAGCGAGCGAAGCTCCTGCCACCTCGCCGCGCGTGGGGACGGCAGGCGGGATGGGATCGGATGAGTAAGGAGGCGTTCGCTGTGTCGCACACTGGCGGAAATGCGACGCGCGTTGGAGACCGGGGGTAGGTCGAAATTCGACGCGATGAGCCCCCCGAGATGGAGTGCTAAGCTCACCAAAGGGCGCGGGGACGCGGAGCTCGATGGGCTCCCGTGGCACGCGTCGTGCGTCGCCGGGGCTTCGCCGAGCGCTCGCCCGCGGTGTCAAAAAGTGGAATCGCGGGGTACATCACGCACACGGCGCTGCCCGCTCGGTGACAAGATGGTACCGATCGTGCCTCCGCGGGGGTCGCCTGCGGGGACACAGTTCGGATTTTTGGATACAAATCGGCTGGCTGGTGGCTACTGTACGCGCAACCAGGCCACAGATGGTGGCCGCAGCCCAGGGCGGGACCAGATAGAATGGTGCAGGATTCCAGGGCTTCGAGCCGGCGACGGCGAGCGCCGAAGGCCAACGCGTCGAGCGAGGCGAGCGCAGACGTGGCTCCCGCAACGCGCAAGCCGCTCACGCCCACGCCGCAGACGCACCTCGAGATTCGGCGCGTGCCGCTTGCGACGCTGGTTCCCGATCCGGCCAACGTGCGCACCCACGACGAGCGCAACATTTCCGCCATTCGCGCGAGCCTGCAGCGCTTCGGCCAGGTCGAGCCGCTTTTGGTACACCGATCGACGCGGCGCATCGTGGCTGGGCACGGACGGCTTCAAGCGATGCTCGATCTGGGCTGGGTCGAGGCTCAAATTGTGGAGGTTGACTTCGAGCCGACGGAAGCAACGGCGCTCGCGATTGCACTGAATCGCACCGGCGAGTTGGCAGGTTGGGACGAGCCGGCACTGGCCAAAATTCTCGCAACGCTGCGCGCGGAGGACGCGCTGCTCGAGACCGGATTCAGTGAGAAAGACCTCGAGGATCTGTTGCGCGATCTTGGCGAGAGCACGGCGGACCCGACAGTCGAGGATCCGGGCCCGCAAGCGCCGAGCGCGGAAGCGATCTCGCGTCGAGGCGATCTCTGGCTGCTCGGCGACCACCGGCTTTTGTGCGGCGACTCGACCGACCCCGCCGACGTCGAGCGTCTGTTGGCAGGCGAGCGCCCGGTGCTCTTCAGTACCGATCCCCCCTATTGCGTGGAGTACACAGGCAATAATCGCCCTATCCACAACGGCAAGCGCAGCGGGAAAGATTGGTCGGCGGTCTATCGCGAGGTCGATATCGCCGATTTGAGT
>JAEUHX010000084.1 GCA_016792805.1 Planctomycetota bacterium | reverse complement strand
CGCGCCGCAAAACGCGCTGGGGTAGCGGCCCGTCGATCGTCCGAGGTCCGGCTTTGCCGTCCTCGGTCACCGACCCCTTCGCCCCGACCATCCCCGCCTGGCGGACTTGTAAGGATCGCGCCGCAAAACGCGCTGGGGTAGACGCTGCGCCATGCGTCTCACCCCAGATCGATTTGTAGGGTCGGCGCACGCGCCGAACCATGGCGCGGGGCTTGCCCCGCGCGATGACGAGCCGTCGAACGCAGGCTTCGTCATCCGCGCGCGCAAGCGCGCGCGCATCGTCGCGGGCGATGCCCGCGCCCTACGGCAGATCTTACACGTACGGCTTCGAATGGTGTGCACACATTTCGATCCGTAGGGTCGGCGCACGCGCCGAACTATGGCGCGGGGCTTGCCCCGCGCGATGACGAACCGTCGAACGCAGGCTTCGTCATCCGCGCGCGCAAGCGCACGCTCATCGTCGCGGGCGATGCCCGCGCCCTACGGCAGAACTTACACGTACGGCTTCGAATGGTGTGCACACATTTCGATCCGTAGGGTCGGCGCACGCGCCGAACCATGGCGCGGGGCTTGCCCCGCGCGATGACGAACCGTCGAACGCAGGTTTCGTCATCCGCGCGCGCATCGGCGCGGGCGATGCCCGCGCCCTACGGCCGAACTTACACGTACGTCTTCTAATGGTGTGCACACATTTCGATCCGTAGGGTCGGCGCACGCGCCGAACCATGGCGCGGGGCTTGCCCCGCGCGATGACGAGCCGTCGAAGGCAGGCTCCGTCATCCGCGCGCGCAAGCGCGTGCGCATCGTCGCGGGCGATGCCCGCGCCCTACGGCGGAACGTACACTTGCGACTTCATAGATAAGGAACGGCTTGGAATGGGGCGTGGGTCGGTCTTGGCGCGGCGAGTCCCGCAGATGCGAGGCCATGGCGCGCGCAGAATCGGGCCGCCGAGCATCGAGGACTGTCCGCTGCCGCGCCAAGACTGACCACGCCCCACTCTCCCCGGGTCGCAAGTCGAAAGCCGCGCGCACACGCGCCGACCTCACTTTTCGCGCAGGGTTCAGCTCACACGCGCCGCCCCCACTTTTCCGTCGTCAAGAAGTCGCGCGCGCTACGCGGCTTTTCGTCCTTTCAGTAGCTTTTCCACGCGGTCACTTATCCGAAGCCCGATCCCGAGCGCATCCAGCCGAGCGTCCGTCTCTTCGTCGTCCACGCCGTAGCAGCCGATCGTCCAGCCGCGCTCCCGCAGAGCTTGCGTCCACGCAGCCTGCGCTGCGCTTGCTGCCGCCACAACCCAGCGATGTCGATCCGCGTCGCCGTGGAACGCGATCGACTCCGGGTGCGGAGCATGTTCGAACAGCGCCGCGCAGGGCACCGCCGGCGCAAGCTCGTGCAGCATCGCCACGGCCGCGTGCGAGAACGACAAGAACCCCACGCGGTCGGCCGTGCGCGTGCGCTCCACCGAAGCAACCACCGCGCGGGCCAAATCCTCACTCACCAGCGGCTCTCCCTTCAGCTCCACCAGCACCACCGCGTCCCGCTCTTCGGCGAGCACCAGCACGTCGTCCAGATCCGGCACGCGAACCCCGGCCGGATGCCCGACAAATGTCGCGGCGCGAATCAGATCGCGCGTCATCGTTTCGATCCGCCCCGGCATCCCGAGCAGCCGCTGCGTCGATTCATCGTGGAAGACCACCACGTGTCCGTCGCGCGTCAGCCGCACATCGCACTCCACCCCGTGGGCGCCTCCCTCCAGAGCCGCCGCGAACGCCGGCAACGTGTTCTCAGGAGCGTGGGTGGCATCGCCGCGATGCCCAATCACCCAAGGACGATCGATGAGGAGCATGGTGTGCGCCTTTTCGTACGACAAGCGCCCGATTCTTGCGCGGTTTCGCTGCCGCCACCGCCCCACGGGCGCCGTGGGGCAAGGATCTGAAGCCTCGCAACTTCGCATTCCTCTTGAGCTATCTCTTGGCGGGGCCGCCGTCAGCCTCGATCCTGCGAATTTCGCACGCTTCAGGCCTCGACGCCCTCTTCGTTGTACCGTTCGAATGCGGATCGAACATGTCGCTTTCCTGGGCCAAGCTGAGCCATGCCAACCCGCGCCAGCAGCGCGCGATCCAGGAGCATTTGTTACGGCGTCTCGTGCGCGGGCGACTCCCTTATTCGGCCTTCTACCGCAAGCTTTTCGCCGAGCAGGGCCTTGCCTTCGACCGCATCCGCACGCTCGACGATCTGCGGCGAGTCCCCTTCACGTCCAAAAGCGATCTGCTCCCGACCGCCGACGAGCCCGACCGGCCGCGCTCGTTCGTGCTCGCGCCGACCGAGGAGCTGCTTCGAAGTCATCTAACATTTCGGGAGAAGCTGCACCTCCTCGAGGAGCGCATCCTCCACGGAAAGGAGGCTCCGCGCCGCGAGCTGCTCCGCGAGTTCAATCCCGTATTCGTAACTTTCACAACGGGACGGTCCGCGCAGCCCGTCCCCTTCGTCTACACGCAGCGCGACCTCGAGCTGTTGCAAGTAGCCGGTCTGCGGATGGTTGAGATTCTTGGTCTTCCGCAACAATCGCGCACGGTCAATCTCTTCCCGTACGCGCCTCATCTCGCCTTCTGGCAGGTCACCATGGCGGGGTTCGCGGCCGGGCAGCTCATCCTCGGAACCGGCGGCGGAAAAGTCATGGGAACCGCCGGAAACGTCGCGGCAATCGCCAAGATGCGCGCCGCCTGCGTCATCGGCGTGCCAGGATTTGTGTATCACGTCCTCCGGCACGCCGTCGCCACCGGGGTGCGCTTCCCCGAACTCAAATCGGTGGTCCTCGGCGCGGAGAAGATCTCCGTCGAATACAAACGAAAGGTGCTCGCGCTGTGCGAGGAACTCGGCGCCCGCGACGTGCGCGTGTTCGGCACCTACGGCTGCACGGAGATGCGCATGGCATTCGTCGAGTGTCCCACAGCGCCCGAGCACTCCTCGGGGTACCACACGTCGCCCGACCTTGTGCTTCTCGAGTGCATCGACCCGAACAGCGGCGAGCCCGCGCCGCCCGGCGCCGATGGAGAATTGGTCATTACGCCGCTGCAGGGTACGGGCACGACTGTGGTGCGGTATCGAACCGGCGACCTGCTGCGCGGAGGGCTGCTCCTCGAGCCGTGCCCGCACTGCGGCCGCACCGTGCCGCGGCTTCCCTCCCGGATCGACCGCCTATCTGAGGTCGCCGACCTACACACCACAAAAGTCAAGGGCACACTCGTCAACCTCGCCGACTTTGCACAGATCCTCTCAGGGCTTCCCGAGGTAGAAGAGTGGCAAGTGGAGATTTCCAAGAAAAACGACGACCCCTTCGAGGTCGACCTTGTCACGGTCTATGTGGCGACGCGCGCCGAGATCGCCGCACGCAATGGCGCCGCCGCGGAGGCCGTGAGCCGCGCGATTCGTGAGCGCATGCTCGCGACGACGGAGGTCTCCCCAAACGACGTCGTCCAGCTGCCGCTCGAGACTATGCTCACGCGGCTCGGTATGGAGACAGAGATGAAGGAGCGACGATTCATCGACCGGCGGCCGCGAGGCTGAGGGAGCGCTCACAAAAATCTCGCCCCATGCGCGCGCGCAGAGGCTGAAGTGCCGTTCGGGAGGTCCCTCCCGACTGACCTCCTGGCCTCTCGCGCAATGCAAGAAAACCGACGGCCCGGGGCTGAGCGCCGTGAAGCGTCAGCCCCGCCCCGGACCGTCGTGCCGCTCCCGAAGGAACGGCGCGGCACCTCCTCAGCGCCGCTCGCAGGTCGATGGAACTCCACGGCCGCCAGGTGCGAGCGCAGCGGGACCTGCGCCAGCCGCTACCGCGGAGATCGCCGCAGTTCGGATCATTGGTGTCTGCACACCGCGCGCGAGTTTCAGAAGAATCTCGAGGGATCGCGCCAGGAGGAACTTTCAGAAGTGCTCCGCAAAGCGAGCGCGAGGAATGGTCGCCCAGCCCAAGAAGCCTCGCCCCGGGGCTAGCGAGGGAGTGCTCTCGAAGACGAGGTGACGCAGCGATAGGCGACGAGGCGTGCGCACAGCTCGGATGACTTTTGAAACGTCCTCCCAGCGCGCAGGCCCGCTCCCCTGCTCCCTCTATACTTGCTGCGTGAACGACGCCCCTTCGGCCAGCCCCGAGCCTCGAACGTTTCGCGCTCCGGCGGGCCGTGAGCTCGTGGTTGTGGCCGGGGTGCGCACGCCGTTCGGCAAGGGGGGCGGCGCGCTGCGGACGTTTCCGGCAAGCGAACTCGGCGCGCTTGCGATTCGTGAGCTTCTCGTGCGAGGGCCGGTCGCGGCGCCCGCGATCGAGGAAGCCCTCTTCGGATGCGTCGGGCCCGAGGCGACGGAGGCCAATCCGGCGCGCGTCGCCGCCCTGCGCGCCGGCCTGCCCACTTCCGTGCCGGCGTCTACGGTGAACCGCAATTGTGCATCCGGCATGGAGGCAATCTTGGCGGCAGCCCGCCGCATCGCGCTTGCGGAAGCCGACGTCCTCATGTGCGGCGGCTTCGAGTCGATGAGCCGCTACCCGCTCACCTTCGGCCCCCCGGCCGTGCGTTATTTTGAAGATCTCGCCAAGGCGAAATCGCTGCCGCGCAAGCTCGCGGCCAGTTTGCGAATTCGCCCCTCCATGCTTCGCCCTCGGATCTCGCTTTTGGAGGGCCTTACAGATCCGATTTGTGGTCTCAACATGGGGCAGACGGCCGAGCTGCTGGCCCGCCAATGGAACATCTCCCGCGAGGAGCAGGACCGGTTCGCGCTTCGAAGCCACTCGCTCGCTGCGAAGGCGCAGCATGATCACTACTTTTCCGACGAGGTCATCCCCGTCTACCCCGGCTCCGGATGCGGCCCGCTCGAGTCCGACGAGAGCGTTCGGAGCGGGCAGACTCTGGAGCAGCTCGCCAAGCTGCGCCCCTATTTCGACCGCACCGAGGGATCGGTCACCGTGGGGAACTCCTGCCCGGTTTCCGACGGGGCCGTTGCGCTCGTCGTCGCGGCCGCGGAGCGCGCCGCGGCCGAGGGGTGGCCCATCCTCGGGCGACTCGCTGGCTTCGCCGTGAGCGCCCTCGATCCTGCGCGCATGGGGCTTGGCCCAGTGCTCGCGTCCGCCAAGCTCCTTTCGCAATCGGGATACACAATGCCACAAATTGATTTGTGGGAGATCAATGAAGCGTTCGCCGCGCAGGTGCTCGCCTGCCTGCGCGCCTTCGACGACGACGCCTTCGCGCGCACGGAACTCGGCTGGCCGAAGGCCCTCGGCGCGCCGCCGCTCGAGAAGCTCAATGTTCACGGGGGCGCCATCGCGATTGGACACCCGGTCGGCGCGTCCGGAGCGCGCCTCGCGCTCACGGCGCTGCGGGGGCTCGAGCGGCTCGGCGGCGGCCGTGCCGTTACGGCCCTCTGCGTCGGCGGCGGCCAGGGGGTCGCCATGCTCTGGGAACGGCAACGATGAGCGCCAAGACCGAGAAGGAGCTTCGCGTCGGAAATGTGGTCGTTGACTATCCGTCGCCAAGCGTCGCGCGCATCCGCATCGGCGACCCGCAAGCCAAACAATCGATTCTGGACGAGGCGACGATCGCCGCGCTCGAGAAGGTGCTCACTCGAATCGAAGCACAAATCAGCCTCCAGGGCGTGATCCTTGCCGGATGCGCGCCGGGGCGATTCCTCGCGGGCGCCGACGTGAAAGGGATCGAGGCGGTGAGCGATGCCGAAGCCGGACGCAAGCTCGCGGAGCGTGGGCAGGCGCTTTTCCAGCGCATCGCGCGGCTGCCGTGGCGCACTGTGGCCGCGATCGATGGCGTTTGCCTCGGCGGCGGGCTCGAGCTCTCGCTCGCCTGTAAAGTGCGAGTTGCGACAGATTCTCCGAAAACACAGATCGGGCTGCCCGAGGTGCAGCTCGGAATCCTCCCGGGCTGGGGCGGCACGACGCGGCTTCCTCGGCTCATCGGGCTTCCAAAGGCCCTCGACTGGATTCTTACAGCACGACGCGCCGACGCGCGCCGGGCGCTTCGCGACGGCGTCGTGGATCGAATCGTGGCGCCCGAGGGGCTCGACGCGGCGGCGCTCGAGGCGGCCGAGGGAAAGTGGCAAAGCAAGCCGCGCTCGCGCCCGATCTCGGAGCGCCTTCGCGACGGAACGTCCATCGGCCGCGCGTGGGTCGCGCGCGTCGCGCGAGACCGGGTCCGCCAGCAGACCGGAGACCGCTTCCCAGCCCCCTTCGCCGCCATCGACGTGGCGACGCGGGGGCTCGCGCTCTCGGTGGACGGGTCGCTGGCGCTCGAGGCGAAGGCCGTGGGCGAATTAGTGGCAAGCCCAATTTGTAAGAATCTCGTGCGCCTCTTCTTTCTGATGGAATCGGCCAAGCGCCAAGGCGATCGGGAGCGCGCGGCCGCGGCCACGGAGGCGGCCGTCATGGGCGCCGGGATCATGGGGGGCGCCATCGCGGCCCTGCTCGCCGAGCAGGGCATCGCAACGCGCCTCCACGATTCGAGGGCACAGGCCCTCGATGCGGCCGTCGCTCGGCTGCGCGAGCGACTCGATCGGCGCGTTCGCGAGAGGCGGCTCGAGGAGGCCGCTGCCCGCGCCGTCCTCGACCGATTCCAGCCGACCCCCGATGGCAGCCGGCTCGGGAAGCCACAAATCGTCGTGGAAGCGATCGTGGAGAATCTGGCGGAGAAGAAGGCTCTGCTCACGAAGCTCGCCGAGCAAGTCCCGGAATCTTGCGTTCTCGCAACCAATACGAGTTCGCTCTCCGTCACGGAGCTGCAATCGTCGGTGCCGCACCCCGAGCGTGTTGTGGGGATTCACTTTTTCAATCCCGTGGAGAAGATGCCGCTCGTGGAGGTGATCCGCGGAGCGCACACTTCCGAGGAAGCCGTGGCGTTTGCCTGCGGCCTCGCCGTGCGACTCAAGAAGACGCCGGTGGTCGTAGCCGACTGTCCAGGTTTCCTCGTGAACCGCATTCTCGCGCCCTACCTCGCGCAAGCGGCGGCGCTTCTGCGGGAAGGGCTGTCGATTTCACAAATCGACCGCGCAGCCGTCGCCGCCGGCATGCCGATGGGCCCCTTCTCGCTGCTGGACGAGGTGGGGCTCGATACCGCCGCCGCCGCCTCCCGCGTGCTCACCGCCGCCTTCGGCGATCGCATGGCTGCAGGCTCGCTCCTCGAGCCGCTCCTCGCCGCGAAGAAGCTCGGGCGGAAGTCGGGCTCGGGTTTCTACCAATACGAAGATCACAAAAAAGGATCCTCGCCCGCGCCCGACCCTCAACTCTCCTCGCTGCTCGGCATCCCCTGGGCCGCAAGCGCGAGCGGCCCCAAAGCCGATTTATTGCAATCGGCGCCGTCGCGGCTTCTCGAAGCGATCGCCTCCGAAGCGCGCCTTGCGCTGGCCGAAGGCGTCGCCGCGAGCGCCGAGGAGATCGACCTCGCCTGCGTGCTCGGCTTCGGCTACCCGCCCGAGCGCGGCGGGCCGCTTCGCTGAGGCTTCCCGCCTCGCGATACCATGGCGCCATGGAACTGCTGCTGCGAGGGCGCCGCGTCACCTACCGGGTCGTCGGCGAAGGTCCGCCCGCACTCTTCATTCCTGCATTTCCCCTCGACTCGCGCCAGTGGATCGGCGTCGAGCAGCTGCTCGCGCCGCGGGCGCGCGTCGTCTCGATCGACCTGCCTGGGTTCGGCGGCTCCGATCCGCTGCCCGAGGCGGAGACCACCATTGCCGCCTACGCCGACGCCGTCGATGCGGTAGCGGCCGCCGTGGCGCCGGGCGCGCAATGGGTGCTCGGCGGCTGCTCCATGGGCGGATATGTCGTCTTCGAATGTGTACGGCGCGGCACCATCGCGCGGCGCGGGCTCGTGCTGTCCGATACGCGCGCCGTCAGCGACACTGCGGATCAGCGCGAAGGCCGCGTTCGTTTTATTGCCAAAGCGCGCGCCGAGGGAGTGGGCGCCGTCGTCGACGCGCAGCTGCCGCGCATGCTGACCGATTCTTGTGATCCCACAATACGCGCCGAGGTCGAGTCGATCATGCGCTCCGCGCCGCTCGCGGGAGTGCTCGGCGCCTTGAATGCCCTGCTCACGCGCCCCGACTCCGTCGCAACCCTATCACAAATCAAGGAGCCGGTGTTGGCGATCGTGGGCGAGCACGATCCGGTGTCGCCTCCGGCTGAGATGGAAGCCATGGCGTCGAAGCTGAGTCGTGTGAGTTTTGTAAGAATCCAGCGCGCCTCGCACTTCGCCAATCTCGAGCGCCCGCAAGCCTTCCATCGAGCACTTCTCGATTGGTGGACTTCGCTTCCCGTGAGCTAGGCTCGACCGCAGGACGCCGTGGCCCATTCCCCGAAAGACACTCAAGATCGCCGCGAGGGCGCGGGCCACCCTGCCGTCGTCCGCACCATCGACCGAGCAGCAACCGCGCACTCGCGACGGCGCCTCAACGGCGACGCTTCGACGAGGTTTCCAGAGTTTCTGTGGAAATCTCATCGGCGCGTCCGGGTGCGCGGGAGCGCACGTCCGGTGTCCTCGCCGAGAGACGCAGCCCGCTCCCACCGAGCGGACGCGCTCAAAGATTGCGCGGCAGCGCGCGCCGCGCTTCTCGATTCGTGATCTTGAGCCCGGCTCGAAGGGTTGCGCCGACGCTCTTCGCGCTCGCGATGGCGCTTTTGTTGTGTGGTCTCTGGATGCTGGCCGAGAGCGGCGCGCCAGCCGTTTCGGATTCCCCGACGTCGGCGCCCGCTTCCACTCCGCAAGCATCAAGCCCGCCAGCGGCGCTGGCCGATGTGCGCGCCCCGCGGAACGCGGCCGACGAGGACTTCGGCTCTCCCGCACCGACCGCGCTTCCGGAGGCGCCTCCGGAGCCCGGCATTCTGTCCGGAGTCGTCGTCGATGAGTTGGGCTCTCCACTCGACGGCGTTTCTGTGGAGATCCTGCGAACGAGTTGGGAAGTGCAGATCCCCGCGAGCTCCGTGGAGATTCTCCATGGCTTCTCGGCTCCCAGCACGCAGACCCAACAGTTCATGGCCGATGCTTCCTTGGAGTGGCGCGCCGACGTGGTTACGGATTCCTCCGGCGCATTTCAATTCGCGCCGCCGGAGAAAAGTGGGGAGTTTCAGGTCACTGCTTGGCGGCGAATCGGCGAACTAGTCCAAACATCACAAAAACCACACGTATCAGTTCCAAAAGCCGGTCTCCGCCTGGTGCTGAGGTCTTTCGATCTTCAGCGGGCGGCGCGGCTGCAGGCGGTCGATGCGCAGTCCGGCGCGCTGATCCCGGGTTTCTCGGTCCGCTGCTTCTCGCAGCGCACAACGCCTTACAAGAAGATCCGCTCCGGGGCGCAGTGGCTTCGCGAGCAGACGACGTCGGTGACGCTGCTCTCGGACCAGCTCTTGCCCGGCGAGCATGTTCTAAGAATCGACGCGACGGGGTATGAACCCAACGATCGGGAGATCGAGCCGGGTGATCTCGTTGCCGGTTCGTCCAAAGTAATTTCTGTTCCTTTGCATCCGCTGCGGGATGTGGGTGGCACCGTTCGCGACGAGGCGACCGGCGGCCCCGTCGCGGGTGCACAGATCGTCGTCGAGGCGATGGACACGCTCGGCCCTTTCCCCTCCTCGATGCGCGGCGGCGTCTCCGGCCCAGTTCTCCTGAAGGCGGATCTGGGACACTGGGCGAACACTCAGGTGATCACAAAAAACGTGGCCGTCTCCGATGCCTCCGGCCGATTCGCGCTGCTGCGCGCCGCCGCATCCCTCTCTCGATTGCACATCTCGGCACCCGGCTACGCGGAGCATTTCTCACTTCTCCGAGCCCTCCCGGAGCAGGCTCGTCCCGACCAGCTCTCCATCGGGCTCCGCCGCAAACCGCCGGAGCCCGAGGAGAGCAAGAAGTAGCGCACTACTCGATCGTACAAATCGCCTTCGGCCGCTTGATGCGCAGGACGAGGCACTCGTAGACGCGGAAGAGGAAATCCTGGTCGCGGTCGCCGAGGCAAGTCATCGAGAGATCCTCCGCGACCGCCACGTCAACATTCTGATCGCCCGTCGAGAGCATCACCGCTTTGCCCTCCGCCAGCGCCGGCGAACTATACACCCCGTCCTCGCACAATTGTGCGATCGCGGTGATCTCGGGGGCGAACTGCCCTTCGCGCTGCTGCACGAGCCGCGCGTAGTCGGGCGCCGACAGCGCGAGCGCGAACGGCCGGTGGTGATTGTGCGACAGCAGCTTGTCGATCGCTTGAACCACCGAGCGGTAGGCCTGACCGTACTTCGTCCAGTCGCCCCGCTTCACGGTGTTGCGGCCGCTGGCATTCAATAATCCGTGGATGCCGAGGCGCTCCTCGCCGTTGAACAAAAGCTGGTCCTCGCGGTCGGCCACGAAGTGTGCCGCTCGAATAGCACGCGACGCGTCGATCGGCGCACCGAGCTTCTTCGACAGCTCGAGATCGCGCCAATGGAGCACGAAGTCTTTATACAGAATAGGGATCCGAACCGCCGTCTGCCGGACGCCGACGATCGGGTCGGAATCGTGCTTCCCGGTGAAGTCGACCTCGCCGTCCTGGTCGGGTCCGTACTCTTCGAAATCCACAGTATCGACACCGGATCCGAGCGGGCCGAACACACCGAGGAACCGGCGCCCCACGAGCGTGCGGCGGGCCTCGCGCACGATCGCTTCCTGGAGCTGCTGCGACTGGGACTCTGTAAGCGGAGACGAGTGAGGCATCGGATTCTTTCTGTGGGCTCTGATTTGGAAAGTGAGTTATTATAGAGTATCAATACAAATGTTGACGCGCGGCCGAATCAGAATCGGTTGCCTCAGGCTCGGCGCAGCGAGCCGACCGACCGCGGCGCGCTGGTGCCTTCCATGGCGCTCGTGCGCAGCGAACCGACCGTCAGCGAGGGGCCGCTCGCGCGCGCGGCTCCAGGTGGCGCCGCCGGAGCCGGTGCCGCTGCACCGCTCGGCGCGCCGGCCGAAAGCTGTTGGATTTGTGCCAACTTCTCGTCCTCCTCCTGGAGCAGATGCTCGACCAGAACACGCCGCGTCGCCGGTTCCATGCCCGCGTCGGTCACGATCTTCTCGAGGATCGGGCGGTGCTCGGCGCGCAGCTCGACCATGCGGTCGACCGCGAAGCGGAGCGTCACGCGGGGAGAACCGTCAGCGGCGGTCGGCTTGGCGTTCATCGCGCCCATGTAGGGCCTGCGCGCCCATCCGTCCAGTCCGCTCTCGCGCGGCGGCACGCCACAATGGGGCCGATGGAATACGCCGACCGCCGTACCGCCGAGCTCGCTTCGCTGGAGGCCCATCGGCGCACCGCCGAGGGCTCGCAGCCCCACGACCCCGCCCCGATGTTCCGCCTCGGAACCTTCGCCCACTCGCTCGCGATGGAGCTGCTCGAGGAGTCGGCCGCGTCTTACCGCATCGCTGCGCAGCGGCTCGAAGCGAGCGGCGACCTCGGCGAAGCGTGGGAGCGCAGCCGGGCGATGATTGCGCTTTGTTTCGCGAGCCTGGGGCGCGCCGAGGAAGCGCGCCAAGAGGTCGATTCCGTGCTCGCGCAGCGCGCCGGCTCGCCCTCCGCCCTAGCGGCCATGGCCGATTTGTATGCGCGGCGCGGCGAGCGTGGACTGGCCCTCGAGGCGATGGATCGGGCGCGGGCAGCGGCGCCCGACCATCCGCTCGTCACTGGCATCAGCGCCCAGCGCGGGCTCGGCGGCGGCGCTGCTGGCGAATAGACTCGAGGCGATGAAATACGGCGCGCGCAACAAGGTCATCGGGCAGGTCACTCGCATCCGCAAAGGGGCCGTCATGGCGCAGGTCGACGTGCGCGTCGAGGGCCCCATCGACCTCTCCTCGGTGCTCACCATGGACTCGCTGTCCGAGCTGAAGCTCAAGAAGGGCGACAAGGTCCGCGTCGTGGTGAAGGCCGTGAATGTGCTCCTCGTGAGGGAGTAACCGGGTGGCAAGGGTACCCCCGTTGATCGCAGAGGTGCTAAGCCCTGCGAGCACGAGGATTCCTCGTGTGGTCAAAGAGGACCGGCGCGAGCGTAGCCAAGGAGTTACGTCGAGGCGGCCTGACGACGAGAGTGCGCGAATCCCGCGTGCGCAGCTCGGATGACCTCTGCCTCAGGGAGGTGAGAATCTTCGGGCGTTACCAGCGCCCCTCGAGCGGCTACTCCGTCGGTCCGAAAACCCCGTACGGACGGTAGCCGTGGTGCCCACATCTCTGATCGAATCGGTCGCGCCCGTGAGCGCGGATCTTCCCCATCTCTCGAAATCGACTTCTACACGCGGCAGCCGACTGGGACCTGCACTGCGTGCTGATCTGCCCTCCGGGCCGATGCTCAACCTCGGCTGCGGGCCAGTGCAGCCGCGCGGCTGGGTCAATGTCGATGGCAGCCACCGCGCCTGGTTCGCGGCGAAGCTGGCGCCGATCGATCGGCTGCTGACGGCGCTCGGCATCTTCCCGAAGACGGAGTTCGGGCCCCATGTGCGCGTGCTCGACCTTCGAAAGCCGCTCCCCTTCGCCGACGGCACCGTCGCCGCGATCTACTCGGGCGAAGCGTGGGAGCATTTCGAGCCGCAGGTGGCGCGCCGCCTGACGCAGGAGTGCTACCGCGTGCTGGCGCCGGGCGGGGTCTTGCGCGTCTGCGTGCCCGACGGAGTTCAATTCTTCTCGCGCTACCTCGACCTCATCGAAAAAGCCAATCAAACGCCTCGCGGGAGCCGCGCGCAGTCGGTGGCGGAGATCCGCCGACATGTGCAATTGTATTTCAACGATATTTGCACTCGCCGTCCCGGGCTCGGCTCCATGGGACACTTCCATAAGTGGCAATACGACGAGCCGCAGCTTCTCGCCCTTTTCGAAGAATGCGGATTCCTCGACGTGGAGCGAATGCCCTTCCGCGACAGCCGCATTCCGAACATCGCCGACGTGGAGCGCTCCGACTTCCTGATTGTTGAAGGTGTGAAGCCCGACCTCGGCGGAGAAGTGGCGTAGGCTGCAGCCGGAGCAGCGAGGCTGGCGAGAAGGCCCCCCGGGCTGCGATCGCTAATGCGCTGTCTCTTGAGGGAGCCGCCCGGGCCGGTGTCGTGCGTAGGCGGAGAGGGTCTACTTCGGAGACGGCCGACCGGCGCGGAATCTGTTCAGACATCCCATTGACAGGCCTGAGC
>JAEUHX010000057.1 GCA_016792805.1 Planctomycetota bacterium | reverse complement strand
GAGGCGTCTCTCCTCCGGCTTGTCACTGCCCTCCTCAGCGAGATCAGCGACGACTGGGAGTCCGGACGCGTCTACCTGACCATGGAGGCCCGCTGACTCCCGCTTCACAGTCGCTTTTACAGAAAAGGTGTTGCACGGTCGGTCAGTGTGTGCTGAGTACTATTGTCTGCAGAGATCTATGATCTTGATCTGCCATAGGTTCACCACTCCAGATTAGTGAGATTGATGAACAAGAGGGCTCCTTAGTGAAATTCGAACTCCGACTTCCAATAGTTCTTTTATTTGCGATTCTGATCCTCGTGTTGGCAATACTGCTCGATGCGCTTGTAGCTCAAGGAGAGCCCCAGACTCCATCGTCGGCCATTCACGCCGCTTCTCCCACCATTCTTTCCCCAGCACCCGCTCAAGGCTCCTCCGATCCGCCCCGTTCGGCAGCCACTGATTCGCGCTTAATACTAACACGCAATTCTGAGGGGGCGATCGTCGCGAGAGCAAGTGTATTTGGCTTCGCGAATGGAGCATACAGAAGTTTGGGTCTCACCGATGATCAGGGACGGCTACTTCTTAGTGAGCACGCGATGAGTGATGTGGTATCGCTGCTCGCCACAACCAACCTGAGCGCGAGTGAGGAGACAAAAATACGTCTGGATCAGAGATGGCACGAAATTGTGATCGTGCTGAGGCCTTCGGCGAGCATTAGCGGGTTCGTGGAGTGCGATGGCCGGCGGGCTCCTCGAGTGAATGTGGTCGCGCGTCCCTTCGACAGTACATTGATGCAGGCCGCCGTTATCGAGGCGCTGAAGTCGGGCGATCCCCGACTCACAGCGACAACAGACCAGGACGGCGAGTTCACTATCTATGGTCTCCGATCCTCTATTGGATACGAACTCGCAGCCGGCGGGAACGGTCTGATTTCATCGTCTGTACGAGCTAGAAGTGGAGAGAGCGGCGTTCGGCTCAGCGTCAAGAAAGTGTTCGGATTGTTGGTGAGGCATACGGAGCAGGATGGCACCCCGCTCCGTCTCACGAATGGGCCCGATATCCATGAAATACCCGAACCGGGTTTCAATCTAGCTGGAGGACTTGGCCCAAGAATGGACTCCCCCTATACAGCACTTTTAGGGCTTCCTTCAGATATAATTGGAAGGAATCGTCGCCATTCAGTCATCTTACAAACTGGTCCCATGGAAGCAGAGCAGCTGGGGCCGATTCGATACTATTGCGCCATACTTGGGTACGCTCACGCTAATCCGACCCTGTATCTGCCACCACTTTCCGAAGGTCGCCTACAGGTAAGAGATCTACCTCTCACGCCTGAGGTTCGCTCAAAAGGGACGCTGACGGTCGATCTCGATCTCGGTGACAATTGGAGAACCGACAGTGGACGATTTCCAGACGGTACAACCGTTCCGCTCGGAAAGGTTCTTGCGTATCGAAAGGATGCAGACGGTGGGATCAGCGGAATAGAGGTGCTCGTCCACTCCGAGACCGCGCTTCCAATCGTTCTCGATGGCCTTCCAGTTGGAGAGTATAGAGTCAACTTCAAGTCATCCTCTGAGTATCTCCTCACGCCTGTCGTCGAGACCACAGTTCGAGCAGAGAGCGTAGTACGAATCTCCGTAGGGATCGGGAAATCAGAGTCCAGTACGTTCGGCTCCGTCCAACTGAAGTTCCCGAATGCTGGCGGCCACTTGCATAGTACAGTCGCCACGGCTGCAATCCGTCGCATCGACGCAGCCGACCAAAGAGCAAGCGGACCGATCCCACACCACTCAATGGTCGAAGTCGGTGGCGAGTACGTCATCCATTTCGTACCTCCGGGCCGATATGCCGTCAGGCTCTGGTTGGCGAATGACAGCGTCGAGCTGCCGCACCAGATCGAAGTCGAAGTACGGCCCGGAGAGAGAGCGATCGTTGCAGTCAATCCCGCTTCTGGGTGGTGAGCAAGGTGTCAAACAATAGGCATCCTTAGATAGCCTGTGCAGTTCAGCGCCTGGTTCTCTCTTCAACTCTGTTTCTTTTGGCATGTCTAAGAGTAATCGATTTCCCTGAAAGCTTAGGAGGTGGTGGTGGACGTGGGAGATCGACGCCAGTAGTGGTGCTCACTGCGCTTCTGAAGCTCACATTGTCCCTCTTCATGCTGACTACAGCTTGGCGATTGGCGATATTGCTGCTTAGCGCATTTATTGTTGGTGGCGTATGTATATGAACTATTGGCCTCCTCGACTCCAATTCTCTCGCGTCGTGCAAGTGCTTCGGCAATGTGAGTGTCACGCCGACATCAAGAATGACGATGTTGATTGGGACGGTCATGCTCGTACTCTCCTCAGTTGCTACAGGCCACTGGAAGGGTCGGCTGAGCTGGACCGCGCTTAGCGGCGCTTGATCCGGAACGCTCGATCGCCCCTCGCGTAATACTGTCATGACGTTCTATCACAAATGGCCCAGCACGCCCACATAGGGGAGAGCTTTTGTGTCGGCATTCTCGTCGCAACTTTTATATGAGGATCTCGCGGAGGAGCTGCGTCGAGCCGGGACACCATGGAAAGCCTCGAGATTCGAGGCCCCACTTTGCGAGGCCCGATCTTCCTCTGCCTGCGCCAGCCGCCCGATCCAATCGCGCAAAGACAACTTCTCCCCGCATGGAAGCCACCGAAGGATATCCAGATTCGGTCATCTCACAAGTTTTGATAATCTCAAGTCGCGGTTCTACTGCGACGGGAAGAAGATCGACGAGCAACGAATTAAAGTGGTATTATGCAGAGGCCCGGCGCTTCTGAAATAAGAACGCGCAAACTTACTCTCGAATTGCTTCTACAGAAAAGCGGCGTAGAAGCAGCGTGGAGGTGCCGAGTGCGGCGAGCTCGAAGCGCAGCGCGCGGACTCCTTGCGGGACCACGCCTTCGGTGCCGGTGAGCGGAATGCGTTCGAACGAGCCGTCGGTGCGCTCGAAGAGGACACAGATCGCGACGGGCGTGATCTCTCCCGAATCCCAGCGGGTTTCGCCGTCGACGTCGAGGCGCAGGCGCGTTCCGGGGGGCGACGAGAAGGCGGGGAAGGCAAGAATCCCGGTGCTGCCGCCGCCGCGGAACTCTCGCGGAGCCTGAGGCTCGAAGCGAAGAGACTTCGGCGGGTCGTTCACGTCGAACCGTTTCATCGGCGATGGCGATTGTGTCTCGAATGCAACCCATCGCTCTCCGTGGTGAAGCTCGCGAGAGGGTTCGAGAGCGCGAGTCCAGCGCGATGCGATCGCATCGATCGGCGCGCCCTCTTCATAAGTAGCTTCCAGAATCGCGTCGAAGCGACCGAAGGCCAGGTGTTGCGGGACGGCGTCGAGTTCGGGGCGCGCCGCCGCGTGCTGGAGCGCCCACGGAAAGGAGTTCCGAAAGGTAACGACTCCGCCGACCGTGTCGGGGAAACCATACACAATGAGCCGTGCCTTGGGCGGCGCGTCGCGCACTTGCTCGGCGGCGCTCCTCAGCAACCGATCGCCGACCTCGCTCGCGCGCTCCCAGGGCCCCGCGTTGATCCAGCCTGCGCCGACGCCGAGGGCAATCAGCGCCGCGAGCGCCGCCGTACGCATCGCCCGAGAGCGCCCAGCACCGGCGACGCATGAGGCGACGATCAGTGACAATCCAATCGAAGGCCATACCAACAAATGAGCCGCCGCATGGGCCGAGCCGCGCCCCCAGAGCGTGAGTCCCGGTGCGAGGGCGAGGATCGCAAGCGCCAATCCGCGCAGAAGCCCGCGGCGCCCGAGGCGTGTCCCGAAGCCAGCCAGCAGGACCGACGCCGTGACGACGGCTCCGACTCCCACCCACGGCGAGCTGTCTCGGATTGGCAGGACGACGGCCGAGGGAATTTGTGACTTCAACGCGGCGAGCGCGGCGCCCACGACTCCCGCCGCGTGGGCCGAGTCGGTCGACTTTCCTTGGCTGTAGCCCCCGAATCCGCCGAGCAGAGGGAATCGCAGCGCGAGAATCACGGCAAGCACGAGAGCGATCGGCACGAGTGCCCGAAGCCCGTCGCGCCAGCGTCGAGGACGGAATTGTGCACCGACCAAGGCCGCCGCGACGGGTAACAAAAACGAATCCTCCTTCGAGAGGAACGCCGCGGCCGCCGCGGCGGACGGAGCGATCCAGCGGTGCCATGGCGCGCGCGCAGGCCGCGCCGGAATCAGACCGATGCAGAGCGCTGCGAATCCCGCTGAGAAGAAAGGATACGTATTGTGGGCATAGCTTGCCGCGTGGCGCGTGGCAGGGTGGGCCAGGACCAGGAATGCCCCCGCGAATGCAACGGATCGCGGAGCGCCGCAGCGGCGGAAGGCGAGCCAGCCGGCTGCGGCCGTCGCCGTCGCCAGAAGGCCATTCAACAGATGGGGGACAACTGCCGAGTCGACGCCGAGGGCGGCATAGAGGCGCCACGGGAGGTAGGGGATCGGCCGCAGGAAGGGATACCCCTTCGCGGGCAGCAGCGCATCCCACGTGCTCGGCGCCCCGCCTTTCACCACGAGATGCCAATAATCATCAGAGAGGAAAGGAATCCACAGAATGGGCCAGAGAATCGCGGTGGCGAGAAGGACAAGGCAGAACGCCGTCGCGGGAAATGTGCGCGGCGCAACGAACCCGCCGGCATCCTGCTCGCGGCGAGCGCCGAAGAGTGCGATGGCGAGCGCCAGAAGTGCACTCCCGTTGGCAACTTCGGGGCGCCCCAAGGCAACGCCGAGCGCGCTCGCAACCATGCAGAGAGTGAGCACAAAAACGCACGCACGTTGTCCAGGCGTTGCGCTCATGGAACGACCTTCAGCTCGAGGCTTCGCAGTTCGATCTCGAGTCCCCAGACCGGCATCAGCTCGAGGCGAATCCTGCGCGCACCGGGCGGCACGTCGAAGGTGCCCGATGGGAGGAGAAGCCGCTCGATGTGCTCGGTTCCCGCGACCGTGGCGGCGAGCGGAATCGCCTGGGGCGCGCCATTGGGCCATCGCGCGGCGCCATCGACCGCGACGCGCAGGCGGGATCCGGGAGTGAGCTCACAAATCGGAAAAAGCACGGCGGCCGCCTCGCCCACTCCGCGGACGGCCATCCCATGGTCGAGGTCGCGAACGGCCGTAGAAGTGAAGATCACCGATTTCCGATTCTCGAGAGCGGAATCCCAACGCCACCGGTCGCCCACGCGCGAAAGCACCGCCGCGGGCGGCTCTGCGAGCGGCATCCGTACTTCTCCGCTCTCGGCGACAAAGAACACCGCGTCGAGCGCGCCGAACCCCGTGACCGTGTCGTGCCATTGAACGTCGCGGCGATGCCACAAAAATCCGAGAGCGTGCGGCTTGCCGTCGCCGAAGCAAGGGACTCCACACACCGTTCCAGGAAGCCCCTGCACCAGAGCGGCGCCCCCTTGGGGGATGCGCTCGAGGAGATGGGCTGTGTTCGAGTGCGACGCTACTTTTTGGAGCGCTTGCGCTGAGGCGGTCCATGCCGTGCTGTGGAGATAGGTGAATGCAGCGCCGAGGGCAGCCACTCCGAGGAGCAGAAGCCGCCGACCGGCGCCCGCGCCCGCAACACCCGCAATGAGCGATCCCGTCATCGCAGCGAGCCCGAGCGTCGGAACATACAGATGCCTCGAGCCGCTCCACTCGAGCGATGGAACGAGGACGGGCGCCGTGGGCAGGAGGGTGATACCCATGAACACCAGCGCTCGCCGCAAGGAGCGACTCGGAGCCTTGAGCCCGCCTACGAGCAGCAGCAGGAATGCCGCAGCCGTCGGGAGAAGCAGCCACACATCTCGGCGCTCGCCGAAGGGGCGCAGAATCCAGAAGGCTCGAGAGGGGATCCACTCGGCGAACAGCGAGGCGATCTGGGGCAGGGGCGGAACGAGGTGCACCGGCGCTGCGCCCGGTGCCACCACATATCCGCCGAGCCCGCCGAGGAGCTTCCAGCGCAGGGCGATCGCCGCGGCGAACGGCAACACAAAAAGGGCGCCCATTCGCAGCCCATCGCGCCAGCGCGCCCATCTTCCGCGCGAAGCCGCCCAGGCGGCGAGCGCCGGGAGCACGAAAGATTCCTCCTTGCTGAGCGCTGCCACAAATCCTAGGGCGAGCGCTCCCGCCACACGCGCCCGCGACGCTCGCGGTCCGATGAGCACCAGCGCTGCGAGCATTCCGAGCAGGGAGAAGTGAGAATACACATTGGCGCACCAAGCGACCGTATCGAAGGCGGCCGGCGCTGTGGCGTAGATCCAGGCCGCCGCGAACGCCACATCTCTTCGTACTCCGAGGCGGCGAAGCGCGACTGGCGCGAGGTACACACAAATCGCAAAAGTTAGAATCGCAACGCCGTGCGCGAACACGGCGCTTTCGGGGGCGACGTGTCCATAGATCCAAAACGCAAGCCACCCGACGGGGCGAAACCAGCGTTCGCCTACGGCGGGAGTCCACACATCGAGAGGACTCGGGCGCGAACCGTATTCGGCGAGGAGCCCGTAGTCGTCGGCGAAGTAGGGGAGCGCGAGCGTGCGCGACAAAGCTGCGATCGCCACCAGTGCAGGCAGCCAACGCCAGCGATGGGAGCGCGGCATCCAGCCCGCGTCGCTCACCTCGCCGCGACTCAACGCGAGAAGCGCGAGCGCAGCGACCATCGAGAGGTTGGCCACCGCCGGTGCGTCCAAAGCCAGGCCGCCAAGTCCTAACGCGACCGCAGCCCAGAGCGTCGAACCGCGCCAATACTTTCCGGCGTTGTGAGGGATGCGTGCGGTCGGCAAGCCTCGGAATGGTATCTCGCCGAAGCCGGTCTACGCTGCCGGACTGGCTGACTTGCCGATATGGACGCCGTTGCGAAACCCACGCGACCTCCCATGAGCTGGACCGAATTCGCTCTTCGGCTGCTCGTCTTCGGCGCCGTGCTCTACGTCGGGCTCGTGCTGGTGCTTTATCTGTTGCAAGACAAGCTCATTTATCCGGCCCCGCGCGGCGGCGCCCGCGAGCCCAAGGACGCCGGCTTGGAGGGAGGCGAGACGTTCGCCCTCACGGCCCCCGACGGCACAAAGCTCCACGGCTGGATCCTCTTCCCGCCGAACCGAACGACCGGGTCCCGGGTGCCCGCGTTCCTGCTTTTCCACGGCAACGGCGAGAACGTGACCTACGACGCCGGCTGGCTCGACCTACTCCGGCAGCTTGGCGCAGCCGCCGCAGCCGTCGATTACCGCGGTTACGGGCTCAGCGAGGGTTCGCCCTCGGAACCTGAGCTCATCGCCGATGCGCTGCTCGCCTACGACGCGCTCGCGGCGCGCCCCGATATCGATCCGAAGCGGATCGTGCTCCTTGGAAGCTCGCTCGGCAGCGGCGTCGCCACGGCTGTGGCCGCTGAGCGCACGCCCGCCGCGCTCGTGATCCAGTCGGGGTTCGATTCGCTGCGCGCCGTTGCCTCGCGCCATTTCCCGTATGTGCCGAGCGCCCTCGTGCGCAGTCATTTCGATTCGGCGACCCGCATCGGTCGCGTGCGCTGTCCTGTGCTCTTCTTTCACGGTGATCGTGACGGCGTTGTGCCGATCGAGCATGGCCGCGCCCTGCACGCAAGAACGCCCAACGCCGTTGCGTTCGAAGTGATCGAAGGGGCCGGCCACAACGACGTGATCGCGATTGCCGGGCCGCGCTACGGCGCCAAGCTCTCCGACCTGATCGCATCGCTGCGCTGAGCGGCGAGTGGGAGGCGCCCGTCCGGCGCGGCGCTGACGGCGCCGCAGCCGTCGCCGTAGACTCTCGCGCCCTTTTCCTCTCCAGACCCTTCGCCTTTTCGCAGCACACTCCCATGGCACGTCGCAAGGTCACCGTCGTCGGCTCCGGTTTCGTCGGCTCCACGAGCGCACAGCGCATCTTCGAGGCGGGGCTCGCCGACGTCTGCCTGATCGACATCGTCGAGGGCAAGCCCCAGGGAATCGCGCTCGACCTCATGCAGGCGGCGCCCGTGCTCGGCGTCGAGGGGAAGATCGTTGGTACCAATAATCCGAAAGATACTTATGGCTCGGACTTGGTGCTCATGACGGCGGGCCTTCCGCGCAAGCCCGGTATGGACCGCAGCGATCTGCTGGAAGTGAACGGCAAGATCATTCGCGACGTGGCCGACTACGTTCGCGCCGGCTCGCCCAACGCCATCGTGATTGTCGTGACGAACCCGCTCGACACGATGGTCTATTTGATGCAAAAGCTCACCAAGTTCGCGCCGCAGCGCGTTGTCGGCATGGCGGGCGTGCTCGATTCGGCCCGCATGCGCTGCTTCCTTGGCATGGAGCTCAACGTGGGAGTGAGCGACATCGATGCGATGGTGCTCGGCGGTCATGGCGACTCGATGGTGCCGCTTCCCCGCTTCTCGACGGTGAACGGCATCTCGATCGAGCAGCTGATCCCCAAGGAGCGCATCGAGGCGATCAATAATCGCACCCGCAACGGCGGCGCTGAAATTGTGAACTTGCTCAAGACCGGCTCGGCCTACTACGCGCCGTCGGCTTCGTCGTTCGCCATGGTCAAGTCGATCCTCAATGATGAGAAGCGACTGCTGCCCTCGGCTGCGCTGCTGAACGGGCAGTACGGGCTGGATGGCATTTATGTGGGAGTTCCCTGCACCCTCGGCGCGAAGGGTGTGGAGAACATCGTGGAGCTGAAGCTCGACGCGCCCGAGCGAGATCTGCTGCACAAATCGGCCGGCGCGATCCGCAAGGACATCGAGATCCTGAAGCAGAAAGGCCTGCTGACAGACTGAGGGTCGGGGGCTTAGCAGCCCTTGTCAAAAGTGCTCTGCAAAGCGAGCGCGAGGAATCGGCGCTCAGCGCAGCACCGCGCTGTTGGGCGTCGAGGCCCGCGCGCAGCTCGGAGGAATCCTGGAATGGCCTCTTGGACTGTTCGCTGCCGAGCTAAGACCGACCACGCCCCATTCTTAGGATTCCCCAGCGCGCCACCTTCGGCTGGGCTTCACAACTCGGCCGGACCTGCGGGGGCGGGAGCCTTTACTTCCGCAGACACAACGAATCCCGGGGATCTTACGGCCCGACCTTCTTAAACAGATTGCTCGAGTATGTGTTGCTTCCGGCGGGCGTCGAATCGAACAGATCGAACCCTTCGCTCAGGATCGCAAGACAAGACGACAGAATGTTCCCTGTCGAAGTCACCTCAAATCCGCGGTCGCCGGCGCCGATCGATCGGCACTGGAGCATCGTATTCGAGTTGCCCTCCACGTCAAAGCCGTCGCCGGCAGGGCGAACCACCGAGCAGCGATCGAGGGTGTTTCCTTCAGAGCCTGGATTGAGGCGCACCCCGTCGTCCCCCGGTTTCTTGAGGATCACTTTCGAAATGGAGTGATTGTCCGAGAAGATCTCAATTCCGGTGTCGCCGGGCTCCAGCAGAAACATCGTTGAGACGGTCGTCTGGGCGCCGTCGAGGCGGATTCCCGATCGGAGCGCGTCTTTGACTGTGCATTTCGAGAGTGTGTTCGACGAGGAGCCCGCCGCGACCTCGAGCCCATCCTCCTGCGCCTCTGAGATCCAGCAGCGCTCGACGAGATTCGAATCGCCCTCAATGAGAACGCCGTCGGATCCAGGGTGGAGAATCCGGCCGCGCTTCACCAGGCAGCCCGACGTCACGGTCCCATCGCTCACCAGCCGAATGCCGCACCCGTTCGGCCGCTTCATCTCGAACCGATCGACCAGCACTCCCGTGCTATCGGTAATCCTGACTCCGTCGCCGCCGACGTGCGATGTGCGGCAACGATCCACGGTGATCGCTGTGGAGTCCTCAATCGCAATCCCGTGGTTCGGACCCTCCTTCACCCAGAAGCCTCGAAGGATGATTTGTGAAGATCCCACAATCGAGATCCCGGGCGCCGGGCCCGAAGCCGCCACGATCACTTTTCCGGCCGCGCGCACCGTGATCTGTGTCTTCCCTGTGATCTGGAACTTGCCCGAATAGATCCCAGGTCTCACAACCACCACATCTCCTGGGCCGGCTGCGTTGATCGCCTCCTGGATCGTCGGGTGGTCTTTGGGGACGACTAGGATGTCGGCCGACGCACGGCTGTGGAGGAAGCTACAAAAAAAGATCGCGGCAAGCGGCGCGAGACTCCACGAGTTGGCATTCATGGCGAAATCGACAATGGGGAAGAACACCACGATCTTCGACCGGCCTCCATGCGATTTCGAGCGTCCCAGCAGGCTGCGGGGCTCGTTGAAACGAGCGAGGGGCGAGCCGCCCGTGCGACTCGCCCCTCGGAGAGGCGAAAACCGACTCGCGTTCAGCGTGCGCCGGCGAGCAGCCAGAGCAGGATTTCAAGCTGCGCGTCGAACGCCATCAGTTTGACCGGCGGGTGCGACGTAACCTCACCGGTGAAGCTCACGTCCTGGAGCAAGTACCACGGCTTCGCCATTGCGCGCGCGAGCGGGTCAACGACCGAGTAGCTCGCCCCCTGCGTCGGGCTGCCGTTGGCCATGATGAAGCCCTCGTGAATGGGCTCCCACGGTCCCACCGGTGTGAAGCCGCGCGAGACCATGAACCCGGCATTGTCGGTCTCAGATGCGGTCGCCCAATCGATCTGCGCATAGCTGCCGTACCAGGTGGCCGTCAGACTTGCGAGTTCGATGGAGAGCGGTCCGCACTGGGGCTGGGTCACCGTCACGCGAATCTCAGCGCCGGTGGGGGCTCCGTTGGCGAGAACATTGATCTCTCCCTCGAAAAGCGTCTGGAGCGCCGTCGAGCAGGGGAGACCGCGGAAGTTCACCGTGAAGGTCGCGCAGGCCGACTCTAACGGATCATTGGGAACGATCAGATGAGCCAAGGGAGGCGTGATGCTCGCGACGAAGGGGGCCGTGTCGCCCTTGGGCTGCAGCGTGATGTCGACTTCCTGGATCACCGTGCCGATCGAGTCGAGGATCGCCTGGACGATGTCGTTCGGCGATGCGATCGCGGAATGGAACCCGCCCGTGGCCGCCGCGATGCTCGTCGCCTGATTCGGGCTGCCGCCGGGCGCGCCGCACGCCGAATTGTAATCATCGGAGAGCGGCACCGGGTCGGCATTGAGGCCGCCCGCCACGCCGGTCGGGGTGCTAATCGCGATCACCGTCGTGCCGCCGGGGCCGGCGTTCAGGAGATCGGTGGTCACACTCGCTTGCGTGATCGGGAAGGCGAGCCCCGTCAGCGCCGTGCAGATCGGATCGTGGGCCGGCGCGTCGCCGAACCAGACCACAATGCGCTTTGCCGTCGGACGGAATCCGATCACCGGATCTGTTGCAATCTTGTGCAGCGCGAAGAATTGACCTTCCGGCGTGTCGGCGCCGCCGCTCGCGTCCCACGCATTCACCGCCGCCGCAACTGATGCGACGTTGTCCGTGATCGACTGCTGGTGCTGGAATGCGAAGGGCGAACTCGCGGGAATCGGGAAATCCTTATAATTGCCGATACCGACGCGGATGTCCGCCGACGGCCGGCCGATGAGGGCGCCCGTGAGCGTATTCACATTGGTTTTCACCGAGTCCAGCACAGAACCCATGCTGCCGGTCGTATCGGCAAGAATATACACATCCACCTGGGCCGTCGGGACAACTTGTCCGGGGATGCACACGGTGACATCGACCGACGCCGAATCATCGGGATTCAGGATGAGGTCGATGCTGTTCGGGTTGACGGTGACGCCTCCGCGGTCACTCACAGCGGCTGCGGCTGTCAGCGCGGACGCCGAGAGAGTTGCGCAGCCGAGGGCCATGCTCAGGGACAGGGACTTAAGATTCATCAATGGCTCCAAGAAGGGATCCGATTGGATCCGCCGGGGGATTGGGAACGGAGCCGGCAATCTGCCGCAGTAACCAGCCACAGCTCATGCCGGAAGCTGGAGACCCGCACATCGCGCGGGCTCGCAGACGCCAAGAACGGGTTCGGGCGCGCAAACGAACAGGCGCACCGACCCTCTCCAAGCTGCAGCGGAAGCCGCTTGGGGAAGTTTCGCCGGAAATCCCAACCACTCTCGAAGCGGAGAGCCCACTCGGGTCGCACCGCCGCAGGAAATGGCGAGTTCACAGCGTTACGATCGGAGAACTTCCAACAAACCTCCTCATCGTATGACGACGACGCGCACGGAAACTGACACCATGGGGGCGATCCAGGTCGCCTCCGACCGCTACTGGGGCGCACAGACTCAGCGCTCTTTACAGAACTTCCGGATAGGTGGCGAGCGCATGCCGCGCGAGATCCTTCGCGGGCTCGCGATTGTGAAACAGGCGTCAGCAGAAGTCAATGCGGACCTCGGCATTCTCCCGGCCGAGAAGCGAGACCTGATCGTGCGCGCAGGCCAGGAGATCCTCGAGGGGAAGCTCGACGACCATTTCCCGCTCGTCGTTTGGCAGACCGGCTCGGGCACCCAGACGAATATGAACATCAATGAGGTGATATCAAATCGGGCCATCGAGATGGCGGGCGGCGTGCTCGGCAGCAAGAAGCCGATTCACCCCAACGATGATGTCAATAAAAGCCAGTCGAGCAATGACACCTTTCCGACAGCGATGCATATCGCAGCGGTTGACGTCCTGCGGAGCAAGCTGCTGCCGGCGGTCGCGCGCCTTCGGGCGGTCCTCGACGAGAAGGCGAGGGCTTTCGAGTCCATTGTGAAGATCGGCCGAACCCACCTGCAGGACGCGACGCCGCTCACCCTCGGACAGGAGTTCTCGGGCTACACCGCGCAACTCGATCTCTCGGCGCGCGCCATCGAGCGCTCGCTGGAGCCGCTCTACGAGCTGGCGCTCGGCGGGACAGCGGTCGGCACCGGTCTCAATGCCCATCCCGAATTCGCGCAGCGCGTGGCGGCGGCTATCGCGCGGCGAACCGGATACCCTTTTGTAACAGCGCCCAATAAGTTCGCCGCGCTCGCCGGTCACGAGCCGCTTGTGGCGGCGGCCGGAGCGGTGAAGGCGCTCGCGGCGGCGCTGTTCAAGATTACCAATGATATTCGATGGCTTGCGAGCGGGCCGCGCTGCGGCTTCGGCGAATTGAGGATTCCTGAGAACGAGCCGGGCAGCTCCATCATGCCCGGAAAAGTGAATCCGACTCAGAGCGAGGCGATGACTATGGTCTGCACGCAGGTGTTCGGGAACGACGCCGCGATCGCCTGGGCCGCCGCATCGGGGAATTTCGAGCTGAACGTCTTCAAGCCCGTTCTGATTCATAATTTCCTCCAGTCGTGCCGCCTTCTCGCCGACGCCTGCGATTCCTTCCGCGAGAATTGCGCCGTTGGGATCGAGCCCGACCGCGCCCGCATCGAGTCTCTCATGCGGGAGTCGCTGATGCTCGTCACGGCGCTGAATCCACATATCGGCTACGACAATGCGGCCAAGATCGCTAAGACGGCCTACAAAGAAGGCAAGACGCTGCGGCAAACGGCGATCGACCTCGGTCTGATGACCGGCGAGAAATTCGATTCGGTCGTGAAGCCCGAACGAATGACCCGTCCCGGCCTCGAATAAGTGGCTATGCATACATCCCGCGCGACGTCCAACGCGCGGTTCCATCGCACGAAGATCGTCGCCACGATCGGCCCCGCGTCGCGCGCGCCCTCCACGCTTCGGGCTCTGCTCATGGCGGGAGTCGATGTGTTTCGACTCAATTTTAGCCACGGCGACCACGCGACCCACGCGCGCACCATTGCTTCCATCCGTGACGTGGAGCGCGCGACGGGGAGACCCGTTGCGATCTTGGCCGACCTGCAAGGGCCGCGGATTCGCCTTGGGAAGTTCGCCGACGGCGAGCCGGTGACGTTGAAACGCTCGGAGCGGGTCGACCTCGTTCCGCAGGCGCTATTTGTGCCTGCGCGGTCGAGCGTACGGACGCTTCCGCTCACCTGGTCGGGACTCGCCGACGAAGTACGTCCCGGCTGCCGGATTCTGATCGCCGATGGTCAGATCGAGCTGCGAGTTGAGCGCATCTCAGGCCGCCGCGTTGAGGCGCGCACGGTGATCGGCGGATCTGTGAGCTCTCACAAAGGGATGAATTTGCCCGGCGTGAGTGTCTCGATTCCAACGCTCACCACAAAGGACCGCGCCGACTTGGCTTTCGCAGCGCGCGAAGGGGTTGATTTTCTTGCGGTGTCGTTTGTCGGCTGCGCCGCCGATATCCACACGGCGCGCCGCCTGCTCGCGCGAGCCGGCAGCGATGCACAAATCGTTGCGAAGATCGAGCGCGATACGGCGGTTGCCAACCTCGAGGAGATTCTTGATGCAACCGACGCCGTGATGGTGGCCCGCGGCGATCTGGCCGTCGAGGTGGGGCACGAGAACGTGCCGATCTTACAAAAGCGAATCCTCCGCGAAGCGAATGCCCGCGCGAAGCCGGCCATCACGGCGACTCAGATGCTCGAGTCGATGATGGAGAACCCGCGGCCGACGCGCGCGGAGGCGTCCGACGTCGCCAACGCGATTTTCGACGGCACCGACGCTGTGATGCTCTCCGGAGAGACGGCGGCGGGTCGCTACCCCGTCGTTGCAGTTCGGACCATGGCGCGCATCCTTTCGCGGACGGAGCGCGCGATCGCGCCCCACGGATTTCCATGCGCCGGGGCGGGCGCTCGGGAACGTGAGGCGGGGGCCATCGCGCGCGCCGCGGTGCGCACCGCAGACGACGTCGGTGCGCGGCTCTTGGCGCCCTTCACCACGAGCGGCCGCTCGGCGCGCCTCGTCTCCCGCGAGCGGCCGAGGCTCCCGATCGTCGGTTTCGCCGAGTCGATTCGCACCATGCGCCGCCTCAGCCTCTACTGGGGCGTCCGACCGCGCGTCCTCGGCGGCGCCCGCACGATGGCAGAGCACTTCACTCTGGGGGAGAGGGCTCTTCGAGATTCGGGCGACGTTCGCCCCGGGGATCTGATCGTGTTCCTTGCGGGCGCCTCCAAGGTCCCGGGTGCCACCAACACGCTGCGGCTCCACTCCGTCGGGCGTCGTTGACGCACCCTTTCGAAGGACAGGGCGGGCGCGCCGCACCCAAGGGCGCGCAATTCACGGCGCGTGACCGGCGCTGTTCGTGATCCGCACGGGCACCTTTCCTAGAATCTCGCTCCACGTCTGACCCCTAACGGCGCGCTGCCCTTTCGGCGGCCGCCCACCTCCTCCACCACTCCACACGCTCCGATGGGAATCCTGGGCCGCATCAAGCGACTGTTCATGGCGCTCGCCAACGTCTTCGTCGGCGGGCTCGAGGACAAATACCTCATCGAGATCGCCGAGAACGAGCTGCGCAACCAAGGCGAGCGCCTCAAAGAGGCTCGCGAGGGACTCGTGCAGTATCGGGCGCTCGTGGAATCCGTGACTCGTCAGGTGAATGACGAGACGAACCGCGAGAAGGAACTCACGGCGCGCATCAAGTCTGCCATCTCTGCCGGCAACCGAGATATGGCAAAGACGCTCGCCCTCCAGCTCGAAGGGGTCAAGAATGACCTTACAAAAAATCGCGAGCAGCTCGTCCTCCATGAGCAGTCGTATCAAAACAACCTGCTCAAAATGCAGGACGCGATTCGGCGCATGGAGGAGCAGCGGCAGCAGCTCCAAAAGCTCAAGGCCGACGTCAAGATGGAGGAGGCTCTCGCACAAATCTCGGAGACCGCGAGCGCGTTCAATATGAACGTCGGGCGCACGACCGATTTCGGCGAGATCATTGGTCGTATCAATGATCGGATCGACAAGGCGCGCGGTCGCGCCCGCGTAGCGGCCGATCTCTCCTCCCAAGGTCTCGAGGAGATCAAGGCGGAGCAGGCAATGCGCGACGCTCGCGCCGACGAAGTGCTTCGGCAATTCGAACTAGAAATGGGAGTCGCGTCGCCGCCGGTCAGCAATCCGGCCGAGAAGACGCTCGGCGGCGCCCAATCGACGAAAATCCCCGAGATCCCCGGCTGAGATCGGTGCATGGCTCGAGGGCGGTCCGCGGATGAACCGAGGACCGAATCCGACGTCGCGCGAAGCTGTCATCGTTCAAGGGTTTCCTCCATTCATTCATCACTTTCTGAATCCTTCAACATCCCATGGCAGACGAACCGGTTAAAATTAAGCCTGCAGGTTTCTTACTGATTTTTTTGGTGATTCTCGGACTGGCGGGAATCGGCGTTTATTGGTGGAAGGATACACTTTTTCCGCCTCCCGGACCTGCTGTCGTGAAGACGGATAAGTCGGCCGTGCCGGCTCCCACTCCTCAGGGGAGCGGCGCACAGCAGCCGTCGGCGCCTCAAGGCACCAACCCGCCGGCCCCGACCGCGACGGGCGGGACGGAGGCCCCGGACACGGAAGGGATCACCACCGTGAAGGAGTACTCATTTGTTCCCGCAGCGACGCTGCCGCCGGTGAAGGGCGTGTCGGCCTACCAGCCGCTGCAGGAGATCGGCGGCAGAAAAGTGGTGCCGTTCCCGATCAACGTCTGGGCCGGCTGGGCTCCGATCGTGCTGGCCAACGGCGGCACGGCTCCGAATCCCAACTCGATCTTCGCCAAATACGGCGTTCTGTTGGATCTCAAGATTGTCGACGACCCGTCGGCGATGATTGCGGCCTACGCTGACGGCACGTTCCCGATCGGCTGGGGCACGCTCGACATGGTCCCGCTCTTCGTGGAGCGGCTTCAGAAGGACAGCCGCGCGATGCCGCGCGTCTTCCAGCAGGTCGACTGGAGCAATGGCGGCGACGGCATCGTGGTGCGCACGGCCATGGCCCAGAAGATCCAGGACCTGAAGGGAAAGACCATCGTCCTGGCGCAGAATTCGC
Source organism: Planctomycetota bacterium (assembly GCA_016792805.1). Classification (GTDB taxonomy): domain Bacteria; phylum Planctomycetota; class UBA1135; order UBA1135; family JACQFD01; genus JAEUHX01. Next base: position 64,679 of record JAEUHX010000057.1, on the reverse strand, counting down.
CTTCTCACTATTTCCTCCTCTCGATGCTCGTGAACGCGGGACTTCGCGCGCCGCGGGCCGATGGGTCGGGCGGAGACGTCCAGCTCAAGTTCACCGCCGATGCGTTCCAGGCGGCGTCCGCTTTTGTGAACGATCCGTCCATCGCCGCCTGCGTGAGCTGGGCGCCCGACATCTATCGCATCAGCGAGAAGGTCAAAGGGACGAAGCTCCTCGTCTCGACGCAGACGGCCAACAAGCTGATCGCCGATGTGTGGTATGCCCGCGCCGATTTCGCGCGCGACCATCTCGATCTGTGCAAGGGAATCGTGCGCGGCATCTTTGACGGGATGGAGAAGATGAAGACGGAGGAGGGGCGCGCCCAGGCGGCGAAGCTCCTGGCGGCCGCCTACAAGCTCCCCGAGGCCGACGCCCAGGGGATGCTCGGCGATGCGCACCTCACCAACTGGGCCGAGAACCGAGAGTTCTTTATGAACTCCCAGAACCCGACCAACTTCGAGCGCGTCTGGTCGAACGCATCGAATCTGTATGCGCGCATCGGCGCCGTGAAGACCGTCGTCGTGTTCGACCAGATTTCGGACTTCTCGATCATTCAGGAACTCGGCAGCGTTGAGCCGTACAAGTCCTCAAAAGATGAGTACACTTCGTCCTTCGATGGACTTTCGATCGAAACGGTGGCTGAGTCGAATGAGATTCTGGCGCGCGTCGAGCGCATCCACTTCCCGCCCAACTCCGACGATCTCAATGCCAAGAATCCCAACGGGCTTCCCTACGATCCCAATGTGAGCGTCGTGGTGGAGGACGTCGGCACCATGGTCGGAACCTTCGGGAATGCCCAGATCGTGATTGAAGGACATACCGACGCGTCGATGCGCGGAAAGGTCTCTCCGCAGCTTGTGATCGAGCTATCCGAGCGCCGCGCCAATGCCGTGAAGCAGGCGCTGATCCAGAAGTTCGATTTCAACGAGAAGCAGATCCTCGTGAAGGGGCTCGGCTGGGACAAGCTGGCCGACAAGGCCAATCATGCGCGCAATCGGCGGGTGGAAGTGAAGGTCTATCCGCTCGAGCAGAAGTGAACAGTCCCGAGGGCAACGCGCCGCGCGGATTTGTCGCCAAGATCCTCGCGCTCTTCGTCGAGAGAGCGGGAGATCCGGCGCCGGCGGCGCCAGCCCGGACGAGCGCCTTGCGCTCGGCCTTCACGCTTCGCGGCGAGGCCACGCCGCTTCTGGCGGCGGCGGCGGCGCTCACCTGCGTCGGGACCATCATTTTGCTCTGGGCATTTGTGACCTGGGGGAAGGAAGCCGAGTCGCGCATCCTTTCGCCGGTGAAGCTTCCGAGCCCCGCGGAGACCTTGGAGCAGATTCCCTCGCTCATCACGGAGCGGGAGCTGTTGAAATCCACACTTTGGAGCCTCCGGCGCATCGCGCTCGGATTCCTCTGCGTGGTGAGCATCGGATTGCCGCTCGGCGTGCTGGCCGGGGCCTTCGCAGGCGTGCGCGCGTTCCTCACGCCGCCAGTTCTGTTTCTTCGCTATGCGCCGGTGGCGGCGCTGCTGCCGCTGACGATCTTGTGGGCGCGCGGCGTGGGGGAAGGGCAGAAGGTTTTGTTCCTTTTCCTCGCCTCGATCGGCTTCTTCGTGCACGACGTGGCGTCGGCGATCGGCGCCGTCGAGGATCGATTTGTGAATACGGCCGCGACGCTCGGCGCCAATTCGCGTCAGCTCGTGGTCCAGGTGATCTTCCCGCTCGCCTTGCCGTCGATCGTGACATCGATGCGCACGGTGCTCGGGGTCTCCTTCGGCTACATCGTGCTCGCGGAGGTGATCGCCGCCGAGTACGGCCTCGGATATTTGATTCAATCCTCCGAGCGGCGCGGCGCAAAGGAACACATTTATCTCGTCCTGCTGGTGATCACGTCGCTCGCCTTCTGTATTGATCGCGGCCTCGCCGCACTCGAGCGCTGGCTCTTCCCGTACAAGCAGGGGAGCGGGCGATGAGCGAGCCCCGGCTCGACGTGGCGATGCAGCGCCCCGGCGCCCATGTGGTCGGCGAGATCGACGGCAACCCGGTCGTGGAGTCGGCGGCGCCGACAGAGAACCACGCTCCGCGGACTCCGGCGCTTGAGCTGCGGCATGTGACGAAGATTTTCACACTTCCCAACGGCAAGCAGACGACTGCTGTCCGCGACGTGACGCTCGTCGTGGAGGACGTCGCCGAGCGCGGAGAAGTGGTTTCTGTGCTCGGGCCAAGCGGCTGCGGGAAGTCCACGATTCTGAACTGCGTCGCCGGGCTCGCGCCACACCATCCGCCGACGACTGGGGAAGTCCTCGTGCGCGGCGAGCATGTGGGAGGGCCGAGCGCCTCGCGCGGCATGGTCTTCCAAGCGTACACATCGTTTCCCCATCTCACGGTCCTCGACAATGTGGCCTTTGGGCTGCGCGTGCGCGGGATGGAGCGTGACGAACGCCACGCCAAGGCCCTCGATTGGATCGGCCGCGTCGGACTGAAGGGACACGAACACAAATATCCCCATCAGCTCTCGGGCGGCCAGCAGCAGCGCGTCGCCATCGCGCGCACGCTCGCGTGCCGGCCGCAGATGATCCTGATGGACGAGCCTTTCGGCGCTCTCGACCCGGCCACCAGGCGCGAGATGCAAGAATTGCTGCTCTCGATCTACCGGGATCCGGCGATCGAAGTCACGATTCTGCTCGTGACCCACTCCGTCGTCGAAGCCGTTTATCTCTCCACAAAGATCGTGCTCATGAAGCCCAATCCCGGAGAGATCGTGAAATTGTGGGATCTCGCGCCGCCCTCCCACTCCTTCGAGGAGACGCGCACCCAGCCGACTTTTGTGAAGCTCGTCGCTGAGATCGAGTCGCGCCTGCGAGGGCGCGACGTCGACGCGTAGGGGCGCCGCCATGCCGCGAAAGCTCGGGATCCTCGACTACCTGAGGGAGGCGTTCTTCACGAAGTGGAACCTGGCGGGGCTTGCGCTCGGCCTCGGGGCGGGAATCATTACTCTGCGCCCCGATCTATTCTGGCCGTTCACGATCGCCGCTGAGCTTCTGTTCCTTCTGATTATTTCACAAAACGCGCGTTTCCAGCGGCTGTGCGATGCCAAGGAGGCGGCGAAAGAGGCGCAGAACGTCGCCAAGCAGGCGTGGGAGCAGGCGCAGCGCCTCGCCGAAGTGCTGGCTAAGCTGCCGGCGCAGGATCGCGCGCGCTTTGAAAAGCTGCGCCAGCGATGCGAGGAGTTGCTCCGGTCTTCGGAGCAGACCGGTACGGCCCGGGGCGACATGCTCGGCGGCGAGCGGCTGAAGAGCATCAATCAGCTTTTGTGGATGTTCGTTCGGGCGCTGAGTTATCGCCACGCTCTCGACCGGTCGCTCGACGCCGGGAAGGAGCGTGAGCTTCGTTCCCGGCTCGCGCAGCTCGAGAAGGAGCAGGCCGATCCGGAGCTGCCCGAGCGCACCCGGGCCACGGTCGCGGAGAATCGGCGAATCGTCGAAGAGCGGCTTGCCAATTTTGCCAAGGCGCGTGAGAACCACAAATCTGTCGAAGCCGAGCTCTCGCGCATCGAGGATCTCACGAGCCTCGTGCTCGAGCGCAGCCTCACGAGCGCGAGCCTCGGCGATCTCAATGCACAAGTGAGCGGAGTCGGCAACGAGCTCGAGTCGATGGAGAAGGCGCTGCGCGAGGTCCTGGGCGACGCCCCCGTCTTCTCCGAGAGCACGGCCAACGTTGGCCCCTCCATTCTTACATCCAGCACCCGATCGACGTCCGCCGGCCCCGAGCGCGTTCTTTGAACATGAAAGTTGAGCCCACAAAAATTCCGTCGTGGTGGCCCTCCTGGGCACGCACCTTCGCGCGCGTGTACTTCGGCGGAACGGTGAGCGTGCTGGCCTTCACCGGAAATGTCGATGATCTTGTGCCGATCCACGCCGGCGACGGCCCCGACGCTACGGAGTTCGTCTCGCTGAGCGAGTGGCTCTCGTCCCAGTGCTTTGCGAGCCGCAGCCTCTCGCTCGTGTTCGACCGCGGGCGCGGAATTCGCGTGGCTCCTCGCCTCCACTCGGATTTGAAGCAATCCAATGATCGGCGCCGCGAGCAACAGGGGCTGCTTCAGCGCGTCCTCGATGCGATCGCCACCGTGCAAGGGGTCGCGAAGCTCCATCCACCGTCGATCCGAGATCCTCGGCAGGCGCTTGACGTGCTCGATCTGCTTTTAATGCATTGCATTGCAACCAATGCAGTCTCCCCGCAGAACCAGGGCGCAGGCGCCGCGAACGATTCGTCGTTGCGCACGATGTCAGTCGTCGTCCACGACGCCGACCTCGTCGCTCCGGACACGGACACTGCACAATTGGCATCGGAGGTGGGGGCCGTCGTGTCGAAGCTCCGCACCTGGGCCGCAGATCCCGGAATCCGCGGAGCCGACGTGACCGTCGTGCTGATCTGCCCCGCGCTTTCGGGGCTCCACCGCGCCGTGCGCGACTCGGCCACGGTGGCCACGGTGGAGGTCGACCTCCCCGACGAGCAGGAGCGGCTCGTCTTCCTCCGCTGGCTCGCCAGGGAGCGCGAAGGATTCTTACAGTGGTGCACAGAGCCGCTGGAGCGGCTCGCGAAGCTGACGGCGGGACTGACGCGGATCGCGATCCAACAATTGCTCGACGAGGCGCGCGCGAGCGGCGAGCCGTTCACCCTCGACGGGCTGAAGACCCTCAAGCGCCGGCTCATTGAGAAGGCCTGCGGCGGCCTCGTCGAGTTTATTGAGCCGAAGCTGGATCTTACCTATCTGATCGGCCACGAGGCGGCCAAGAAGCAGCTCCTCGACGACGCCGAGCTGATCCGCCGCGGCGACCTCGGCTGCGTGCCGATGGGATATTTGGTGTGCGGACGCGTCGGCACGGGCAAGACGTTCCTGGCGCTCTGCTTCGCCGGCTCCATCGGGATTCCCGTCCTCGTGATGAAGAATTTCCGCGAAATGTGGCAGGGGCGCACCGAGGCGAACGTGGAGATCATCCTGCGCGTGGCTCGAGCGCTCGGCCCCGTGATGATCGTGATCGACGAGGCCGATGCGATGCTCGGCAATCGCCGCTCCGACGGCGACTCGGGCACGAGCGCCCGCGTCTTCGGAATGTTTGCATCCCAGATGGGAAACACCGCCTATCGCGGCAAGCTCCTCTGGATGCTCCTTACCTGCCGGCCGGATCTGTTGCCTGTGGACTTGAAGCGCCAGGGCCGGTGCGAAGTTCACATTCCACTTTTTGCGCCAGAAACGAACGAGGAGCGCGCCGCGATGCTGAGCGCCATGGCGCGAAAGAACAAGATTCCGCTCGGCGAGAATGCGATCCCGCCCGAGCTGCCCGCCCAGCTGACGGGCGCCGACTTCGAGAGCCTCCTCGTGCAGGCGTGGCGCCGGGCCCGGTTGGCCGGTTCCGCGAAGCTGGAGCGTCCCCACGCCGACGAAGCGATTCGTGGATTCCTGCGCCCGAGCTACGGTCCTCAGGCGGCACTCCAGGAGTTGGTCGCGGTGCGCGAATGCACCAATCGCGAATTCTTGCCGGAGGTTTATCGGACGAAGCTCGACGACGACGCCGCGCGCGCGGCCCTCGATCAGGAGATCGAAAGCCTCGCAGCGAGGTTTGGCTGAGATCGATCCATGACCCATAAAAACGCCTCTCGCAAGCGTGCCCTCTGCGGCTGTTTCGGCTGCGGAGCATTCTTGATCTTACTGATGGCTGCGACGCTCTGGTTCGCCGGAGGGGTGCTCGTTACCGAGGATTCGGAGCTTGCACAGATTCTCGCGGTGCAAGCTCCGACGAAGCCGGGCTTCGCCGTTGGAATTGTGGTGGATACCTCGGGAAGCATGGGCAAGCCGCCCGCCAAGGGAAGCGGCGAAACGAAGGCCGCGATCGCCGCGCGCGCTCTCGACTCCATCGTGAAGCAGTGCGAGGCCTGGGCGGCGAAGCATCCGGGGGTCCCATTCGAGGTCGGTCTGTACACGTTCTCGAAGGGCGTTCGAACGCAGCTCGCGATGTCGGCGTTCGAGCCGTCCGCGCTCCGCGAAGCGATTCGTAAGATCCCTCCGCCCAACGGAGGCACGGCGCTCGGCGGCGCGCTCCTCGTATCGGGAAGCCAGCTCGGCGCCACGGCCTATCAGCAACGCCACCTCTTTGTCCTGACGGATGGCGAGAACACCGTGGGGCACGATCCGGCCTCTGTGGCGTCGATCCTCGACCTCAACAGCGAACACACCATTCGCATCCACTGCGTCGCCTTCGACACGGAGGCGGAGCAGTTCGAGTTTCTTAAGGAAGTGGGCGGCAAGGTGCACGCGGCCGACGGTGCCGATCTCGACTCGGTGGTCGACCGCGTCTTCGGAGAGATCCTTGCCGAAGCTCCCGACGACTCTCCAAACGCGCCGGGACAGCCCGACGAGCCACAGCCCCCCCAGCCGTCCTCCAAGTAGCAGCGTCTCCGCGCTTGCTCCGGGAGCGCCTCTCCTTAGACTTTTCGCCCCTTGCGGCTGGGAGCCCCCAGCCGGTTCCACCTCCACGATCCCCATGAAGACGAACACTCGGCGTAGCAATCGTAAGCGCGCCCGTAAGGTCGGTTTCCGAACCCGGTCGAAGACCCGGGGCGGCCGTCGAATCATCAAGCGCAAGCGCCAGAAGAGCGGGAAGTTCCGAGTCGGCTAGCCGCAAGCTGGCGCACCCGTCGATCGGCGCCGTCGATCGGTTCGGCTCGCCAGCGTCGATCCCGCGAGCTCCTGCTCGCGCGACCACCCGCGGAAGCGCGGGTGGTGTCGTTTTTGCGCCGCCCAAAGCCGCAGGGTTCCGCAGGCGCAGATCCAAGGGGACGCTCCGCACATTTTTCCGGTCTTGCGGCCCCTTGAACCGCCCTCCCCCGTGGCAGATGGTCTCGAGCGGAATGTCGGAGCCGACTCAGCCTCGAATCCGCGAATCCCCTCAGATCCTCGAGAGGACGGAGAGCCACGAGCGTTCACTGCCCCGGGGGAGCGACCCCGGGTCGCTCGTCGGCGCGATCCGCACGGGAGGCGCGGTGCTGCTCTTCGCGTTCCTCTCCATCGTGGTGGTGTTCCTCGTTTTCGAGCGAAGCCAGATGGGACCGGCGCAGAAGGCCCTTGACGATGTGTCGGGAGCCCTCACCGGGCTGGAGCGCATGCACCTTGCGCTCATCGATGAGCGCGCCGTGCGCTCCCTCCCGCCCGAGTCCCGCAAGCCCGATGCGATCGTGGAGCGGGCGGAGGTGGTCGATGGGGCGCTCGAAGAGGTGCGTCTCCATCTGGAGGGCGGCGAATTTCCGACCGGGACCGTCGTTGGAGTGAGCCGCACGGCCGGGGCGGTGAAGCGCTGGCGCAGGTTGTCGGAGGAGGGGAAAGGAGCCGAGGCGGCGGCCGCCTACGGCGAGGTGGAGCGCTCGCTCGCAGACACGTCGCGCAAGCTCGGTGCGGAGCTCGATTTGCGCCTGACCGCGCTCCATGGCGCGACGCTCTCGAGGGCCTGGATGCTGCTGGCGCTTGGCTTTGTCGGCGGCGTCGCCACCTGGCTCACGACGCTGCAGGCGATCCGCCGCACGCGCCGATCGCTGCGCCTGATCTCCGACCATGTGGGCGCGCTGGAGCGCGGCGAGCTCGGGCCTCGCCAGCTCGAGTCCTATGCCGAGATTGGGGATGTCAATCATCGGCTCAACGCGCTCGGGCTCGCGCTCGACCGCGCGCGCGCCGAGACGCGCAGCGAGCGCGAAAGCGCGAACGCCCGACAGCGCGAGCTCGAGCTGGCCCAGGACCTCGTGCTCGACGTCTCGCGCGTGCGCTCCGAGGCGGAGATTGCCCGTGTCTTCTGCCAAAAAGTGCAGGGAGCGCTCGCGCTCGAGAGAATTGAGGTCCTCCGCCGAGTTCCCGTTGGGGATTTTTTTGAGGAGATTCCGACGACGCCCGAGGCGGGCAGATCGCGGCCATTACGAATTGTGGAGAGCCCGGAGTCGTGCCCCGCGTTCCGAGCCGGAGGCGGAGAGGGCGCGACGGCGATTTGGTGCAGCGGGTGTCCCGCGAAGCCCGTCCACGATGCGAAGATTCTTTGCCTTCCGCTTTACGGCGCATCCGGCCAGATTGGTGTGGTTCACTTTTGGCCGGCGCGCGCGCGCGACTACGGATCGTTTTCGCCCGCCCTTGCGGCAACATTAGTGAGATTGCTCGCGCCGGCGCTTGAGAACGCCCGCATGCTGGCCGAGTCGATCGAACGCAGCACGACCGATCCTCTCACGGCGCTCGCCAATCGCCGCCGGCTCGAGGAGTTCGGCGCGAAGCAGATCGCGCTCGCACAGCGGCAGGGGATTCCCTTCGCCGTGGTCGCGCTTGACATCGACCGGTTCAAACAGATCAACGACGCCTACGGGCACGATGGGGGTGATCGCGCGCTCGTCGCCGTGGCGGGGGCGTTGCGGGCGTCGATTCGCGAGACCGACCTCGCGGCTCGGATTGGCGGCGACGAATTCGCGCTGTTGCTGCCCGGCTCAGCCGCCACGAGCGCCATCGCCGTGGTCGATCGCGTCCGCGCGGCGCTCCGCGAGCATTCGATCCCGGGGATCCATGAGCCGATCGGCATCAGCGCCGGTGTGGCGGAAATGGGACCCCGCCCAGCGAGCCTCGCAGATCTGCTGGCGCAGGCGGATCGGGCCCTCTATGCCGCCAAGCGATCGCGGCCGGGCGCCTCGTCGCGGCCCGTCGCAGAGTCCGACTCCGTACGGCCGAGCTGACGGAGGCCGGAGGGGAGGCACGTCGGCGCAGCGGGAGTGGCGAAGCCATCGAGCGCGGCCATCCTTGAACCCCGAATTGCCGTGCGCCGCCCCTTCCAAAAACCCCCGACCGCAGCCGAACGCATCGCCGCGCTCCTTCCGACGACTCTCGAGGAGGCACGCGCCCGCGGTTGGGAGGAGCTCGACATTGTGATCGTGTCGGGCGACGCCTACGTCGACCACCCGTCGTTCGGCGCTGCGGTGATCGGCCGCTATCTCGCCTCCAAGGGATACCGCGTCGGCATGCTCGCCATGCCTGACCACAAGAAGGTTGAGGATTTCCGAGCCCTCGGCCGCCCAAGGCTTTTCTTTGGAGTCACCGCCGGAACGATTGACTCGATGGTGACCAATTATACGGCGGCGAAGCGCCGTCGCCGTGGGGATGTGTATCGTCCGCGCGGAGCGGAGCCGCGGCCGAACCGCGCGACGATCGCCTACACGGCCGCGTGCCGCGCCGCGTACCCCGGCACGCCGGTCGTCGTCGGCGGCCTCGAAGCATCGGGCCGGCGGCTCGCCTACTACGATTATTGGGATGATGCCATCCGCCGCTCGATTCTGATCGATTCGAAGGCCGATCTACTTTTGTGGGGAATGGCGGAGCGGCAAGCGCTCGAGGTCGCCCGGCGCCTCGAGCGCAGGCTCGAGAAATCCGAGCCTCAGCGCTCGCAGCTTGCCGACGAACTCGACGGCATCCCGATGAGTTGCATTATTCGGCGGCGCGCCGACGACGTTCCCAATGCCCGCATCGCACCGAGCTATGAGGAGATTGCGGCCGATCCGCGCGAACTCGTGCCGCTCTTCGATGCGGTCCGATGTGAGAACTCTCCGAAGAGCCGGCCGATCGCACAAAAACATGGCGAGCGGTGGGTGGTTCAGTATCCTCCCTATCCGCCGAGCACGCCCGCCGAAGTGGATGAGTATTATGATCTTCCGTACACGCGGGATTGGCACCCGAAGTACGACGAGGCCGGGGGCGTGGCGGCGCTCGCGCCGGTGCGCTGGTCGATCAATACGCATCGCGGCTGCATGGCCGACTGCTCCTTCTGCTCGATCACATTTCACCAGGGGCGCTCAATCCAGCAGCGCTCGCCGGAGAGCGTCGTGCGCGAGGCGGCTGCGCTCGCGAAGCACATCGATTTCAAAGGCACTATTTCCGACGTCGGCGGCCCCACAGCCAATATGTATGGTCTTGGGTGCAAGCGTCTCGAACGGGGCGAGGCGTGCCTCGACCGAGATTGCCTCTCGCCCGATCTGTGCCCTGCACTTCGCATCGATACCCAGGCCGAGGGATACCGCAAGCTCCTCGAGATGGTGCGCAATGTGCCCGGGGTCGAGCACGCCTTCGTCTCGAGCGGTGTCCGCTACGACATGCTGGAGGGAAAGGCTGGCGAAGCGCTCTTCCAGGATCTCGTCAAACATCACACAAGCGGCCGCATGAAGCTTGCGCCGGAGCATGCGAGCGACGAGGTCCTCGCACTGATGAACAAGCCTTCGTTCGATAAGTACGAAGCCTTCGAGGAGCGCTACCGGGAGGCATGCTCCGACATCGGGAAGGATCAGTATCTTGTGAACTACTTCATCGCCGGCCACCCGGGTACGACGCTGGCTGCGGCGGTTCAGCTCTTCGAGAGGCTCGTCGAACGCAACTATTCCCCGGAGCAGGTTCAGGAGTTCATCCCGCTCCCGATGACCCGCGCCTGCGTGCAATACGCCGCCGGAATCGACCCGATCACGCGGGAGGCCGTCTATGTTCCGAAGGGAGACCGGGAACGACGCCTCCACAAGGCACTCATGCAGTGGAAGTTCCCGGAGAACCGTCCCTGGTGTGAGGAAGCACTGCTCGCAGCAGGCCGCCCCGATCTGCTCGCCAAGCTGCCGCGCGCGAAAGGAAGCGCCCGGCGCGGGCGCCCCGACGACGAAGAGCGCGTCGACTGGGAGTCGCATTCGCGCGACTCCCTCGACGTCTGCTCGTAGCGATTCTGTTACTTTCCCGGGAGCGGCGGAAGGTTCGGCGGGAAGGGCACGCTCTCGGTGTCGCCACTGCCGCCACCAGGGCCAAAGGGGCCAAAGGACGTCGACACCCAGGAAACATCACCCTCCATCGCGTCCATGCCGCCGCTGTAGACAATGTGGCCGCCGCTGACTTCGATGGATGCGCTGGAGCCGAGGTAGCCGACCGACTCCATGACCATCGGAGCGGGGACGGGTGCTCCGCTGTTCTCGGATGGAACTCCGGAGCCGCCCTTCTCTTCGCGGCGCTTCACCTCGAAAAGCGCCATCACTTCTGAGCCGTCGGCGCCGAGCGTGACCGTCTGCTCGCCGCCGATCCACTGTTTGGGATTATTGGCAGTGAACTTGACGGTCAGCGGGCCCGGGCGCAGCCGATAGACGCGCGCCGCTCCGGAACGCACCGTAGCCGACACCGATTTGCGTGCCAGCGGTTCGGAGCCCGGCGGAGCTGTAATTGTCACTCTTCCGCTCACGGGCTTGCCCTCGGGGTCGCGCGCCACGACGAGTAGGGGAGACGCGATCGGCATCCGCAGCAGCGGCACCTGGAGCTTCTCGCGGGCGCTCAAAGTAAACACTTCCGACGCCACTGTGGCGTAGCGGCGCTTGGGATCGGTCGCCACGGCGCGGTAGCTGCCCGCAGGGATCTCTTCGAAAGTGTAGCTTCCGTTTCCTTTGGTGAGCATCTCCGGCATGTTCCAAGACCAGCCGTTGTCATTCCCCTTGTCGCGCTGGCGCTCGAGCCGAACTTGCGCCACGACGGCCACGCCCGACGGGTCGGCCACTTGGCCCTCGATGCCGCCGGAGGAGAGATCAAAGTTCACTTCGCGCTCCTCGCCCTCCGCGACGGAAATCTGGCGCAACTCGTTGAACCCTTCGCCCCAGAGCTGAACGGTCAACTGCCCAGCCGTGTTCAGGCGGAACCGGAACCGCCCATCGGCGGCCGTCGTATCCCAGTTCCACTCATCGCCCTGCTCGTTGGAAGCCCACAATTGAAGGCCGGCACGTCCCTCGCCGTTGATGCTTACATGTCCCTTCACGATCGACGGGCGCGTGACCGGCATGTCGATATCGAGGCGCGCCTCACCCTCGGCGGGCGTCTCCACGACCCAGGGCCACTGGGCCGCGCGCTCGCCCCATCCGACGTTTGGAATCTCGCGATCGAGCGTGCGCGTCGAGCCGTCCTCGGTGTCCGTCGGCCGCTTCGGAACCAGCGCGATACGTCCGGAAGGCACCGGCCCTGTGATGTACTCCCCGGCTTCATTGGTGGTGGCGTAGCTGAGGAAGTTCCAATTCACGCCGTGCTCGTACTGCTTCACCTGGTGCACAGCGATGGGAATCGGCTCGCCGGGAGCCTTGCCGCCCACCTTCAGTGTTCCAACAATTCGCGAGGCCTTGGCGACCACGATCTCGACACCCTCGCGCTTCTCGCCGGCTGCCACCTCGACTTTGACCGGATTGCTCACCCAGTCTTTCGATCGAATCGTGATATTCGACGCGCCCGGAGGAGCCGACGGAAAGGCGAACGTGCCGTCCGCCGAGGAGATCGCCGTGATCGGTGCGCCGCCGGAATATTGGTTGCGCTGAATCAGGTTGATCTCCAGCGTCACGCCGGCGACGGGCGTCAAGTCGCTCTTCTGCACTTTTCCGGTCACCGATCCGAGGCGGTCCAGGACCGCGACAACTTCCGTTTCGGCAGTGAGGTTCTTCGGGTCGAACTCCTGCGATCGGCCGACCTCGTTCGAAACGGTTGTCACCACGAGCCGGCGCATGCCGGATCCTTCCATTTGTATCTTCCACTGGTCAGGCGCCAAGACTTGCCGCTGCGACCTGTCGATCTCATTGACGCCGCCGAAGGAATTGTTCTTTCGGCGCGATTCGAATCCGACCGTGCGGATGACCGGCTTCGCCGCACCTTCGGCAGCCTGCGCGCGCACGAGGAACGTGGTCACTTTCTTGAGGGTGTAGCGCTCGTCGGCCGGGAGCTTCATACCCTCCATCCATACCATTCCGTAGCCGAGCTTGCGAAGTGTGACATTAATATTTTGCCGCGACGTCGGCAGCCCGCGAATCGTGAAACGTCCTTGGGGGTCGGTAGCCGCCGGCTGCCGCCAGAACGCGCGCCGCGCATCCTGGAAGCCCGCTGCGACGCGCACTTTTTCGAGCGTGCTTCCCTGCTCATCCACCACAATTCCGCTCAGCGGGTCCTCCGGCTGGAGGATCAGGTCCATCGTGTTCGACCCGTCGGCCTTCAGCACGGCATTCGGGCGTACCGCGTCGGCGAAGCCGGCGGCCTCAGCTCCAAATGTTACTCTTCCGACTGGAAGATTCGAGACGGCGTAGCTGCCGTCGGCCGCTGACACCGCCTTCGGCGTCTGGGATTCCTTCGCCGGGGCGGATTCGTTGTCTTCCGTCCATTCGTCGGACCAGATCTCCTCGGAGCGGGAGCGCACATAAATCTTGGCTCCCGCGATCGGACGTCCGTCACGATCGAGCACGCGCCCGGAGAGCGTCGACGGAGGATACAGAACCAGGACCCCGAGGTCGAGTTCGCCGGACCATGCATTGAGGCTCAAGATTTCCGTCGCGGCGAAGCCCGACGACCGCGCCTCGACGTGCCAGCCCCAGCCCGTCCGCTCCGGCGCGCCGATCACAAATTTTCCGTCGGGCTTCGACAGCGCGAGCACCGAGAGCGCCGTTGCGCCGCCGTAGCCGGGGCGCGCCAGTGTCACTTCCGCATTGGCGATGGGCTTGCGGTCGGGCCCGACCACTTGGCCCTTCACCACAAAAGCTCCACGCTGGGCCTCCTCCTCCGATTGTCCCGTGACACTGGCGACCGGAGGCTTCACTTCATCCGGCTTCGTCGGCCCGGCTTCGTCGCGTGCAGAATCGGCGGTCGAACTCGCCGTCTCATCGCGAGCATCCGTGCGCACGTCGGCTGCGGCGGCACCGCCCTTGGAATGGTCCTCCGCGGCACCGACCTCCTGGTCCAGGAGGAGGAACGCAACCGCTCCACAGATGAGCGCAAGCACGAGCGCGATGAGCACCAGGGAACGGGACATGGGGCAGACTCCTGCAGTGGCTCGGGGAGGGCGGGCAACCAGTAGACGACGAAGCCCGCGCGGCCACGTTAGTTGAATTTTCCCACGGCGCACGCGCCGACGCGAACTCAGCTTTCCAACGAAAGCGTGATGAGTCGCTGCTCGCCTTCTCGCGGCTCCACGACGACCGGCTCGCCGACCGGGAGTGCGTCCTCGTCGGCGGCAAACACGAGGAACGGCGCCCCTGCTGGAAGCCCCGCCATCAGAGCCGTGCCCTGTGGATCGATCGGGGCGCGCCACTCGAGCGTCCGCAATGGCCCATCGGGACAGCGGACGACGATCTCTCGGGCCCGCGATTCTCGGTTGCCCCGGCCCATAGCTGCGAGCCGCACGGTGGCGGACCAAGTCGCGAGCGCGTCGGGTGGCGTGCCGGCTCGGAGCGTTGCGCTCGGCTCCAGCTGCCGCAGCGGGCCACGGCATACCCAGAGCGTCGAACCCAAAGGGGCGCCGAGCTGCCAGCGGCCGTTCGAAGAAACGCCGCAATAGCTTCCGGGCTCATCGAGGTGGGCGCCGGCACGGACAATCCAGCTCCCCGGTTCCGCCTTCCCGCCGCACTGGACCCATGGCGCCGAAGCCTTGGGCGGGTGGAACACAACGCGTGCATTCTTTGAGCCGGCCACGAGCTCGCGGGCGATTTCAACGCCGCTGCGTCGCAGCGAAGCCGTCGAAAGCTCGCTTCGTCCCGCGAGGCGCTCCTCGACGAGCAGCTCGAACCGCACGGGTCCCGGCGGCAGCGAGTTCAGGTTCAGCTCCTGGCCGCTGCTGAGGGCGACCGTGGCCGACTTGCCGGAGCCGGTCGTGATGCGGACGCCTGCAACGCCGCCGAGCCGACTCTCGGGATCCTCGAGTCGCAGGCGCACCGAGGCCGCCTCCGAAAGGCGCACTTCGATCGGCATCGGGCCGCGCAGCGGTGCCGCCAGATCGATGGCGCGGGGGAGGTAACCCGGCGCCAGAGCGAGGAGCCGATGCTCGCCCTCGGGAATTGTGGCGAACCGACCTCGATCAGCGACTGCCGAAACTCCAGAGCTGTACAGATCAAGAAGCACACGGCCCTCGACCGGCGCACCGCTCTGCTCGTCGACGAGCACGACGGAGAGGCCTTCCCTGACGGGCGTCTCACCCGGCGGCTCCATTCCCTTTTGCTGCACATCGAGCCAAGCTCGAGCCCGCGCTGCGCCCGCCGAATCGTCGCGGGCCGTTCTCGTATTTGTGGATACCACTCCCTCGGCCGGCTCCAGGGTGCCGAGCGGGCAGATCGTGCCGGGCAGTCCATTGGGAATGGATTCAATCCATAACGATCGAGGAGCCGGCCCCTCGATCTCAATCCATACACCGGCGCGCAGCCCAGGAGCCAGCCCCGTGAACTCAAAATTCCCCCGGGCGTCCGTTATTGTGGTAACCCAAGGGGGGGCGGAGCGGTCGGCGCGGATCTCCGCGCGAGCGCCGGCGCAGGGCGCTCCGGACGAAGAAACGACCTTTCCGCGAAGGGTGACCGCTTCACTCGGAGCAAGCGGCGAGGGCGCTCCGGGAACTGGAAGCGGATAGCCCGCCGAAGCGACGAGCGCGCGGGCCGGCAACGCACGGCGCTCCTCCTCCCGCAGCACTGCGTCGAATTGGTCGGCGATCTTTGCTTCCTTCAACGCAAAAGCCAATTTTCGCGCAGCGTGCCCCACCGCCAGAATGCCGCCCAGCAAGACCACTAAACGAACCCAATTCCCCGCGCGACCTTCGAGCGCTGCGAGCCGGAATCCCTTGGGGTGATGCTCTTGCGGCTCGAGGCGCATCGATCGTGGTTACTAGGTCGGAGGTTTGTGGGGACGGGCGGCCGGCTCGAGGAACTGCTTGGCGAGGGCGAGCCGCTGGGAGGCGTAGTGCGAGCCCAGGGAACCGACGCCGTATCGCTGCTCCGGCTGGCTCGTACATCGGAAATACTTGAGGCGGAAGAACACCTGACGGTCTTCCACGAGGAAGGGGACGTCGTGCGGGCGCACCTCGAGGATCGCCGGCGTCCCCGCCGGAGCGCCTGCCGGCGCATCGCCGAAGCCCGGGTCGAAAAAGCCGGCGTAGTTGGTCCGCAGCTCGCCGACGCCCACATCGATCGGCAGCATCTCGGCGGCGTAGCCGGGGGGCACGCGCAGGCGCTCCTTCGACGCGAAAATGTAGAATTGCTCGGGCTCCATCAGCACGGCGCCACGCTTGGCGTAGATCGGATCCCAATATTCCGCCGGATCGTGGGCGCGCTCGCGCGCCAGGTCGACGACTCCGGTGTAGCGGCGCGCGCGGTAGCCGACGGGGTCGGTGCCGCCGAGCTGGAGCCGGTAGACGATGCCCCCCTCGCCATCGAAGAGGAGCCGGTCGGGGGCGATCGCCTCGCCACGCTCGCTGAAGGCCAGCGGCTCCCGCTCCGCCAGGGAGCGCAGCTCCCGATCGCTCAGCGCCGAGTCGCCTCGGTAGAAGCGCTGCTGGGTCAGCCGATCGCCCGTTCGAACACGGACCGGAAACGACCGCGGCGCCACTTCGATGAAGAGCGAGCCGCTATAGCCGCCTGGCACGTCATCGAACCGCGCGTTGCGATCGACGAGCACGCGCGTGAAGAGATCGAGCCGACCCGTCGTCGACTTCGGGTTGCTTCGGGCCGAGAGCTCCGGCGGCAGCGACAGGCTCTCCAGCAGCGGAATGAGATAAATCCCACCCGGCTCCAAGACGGCTCCGCGCTCGAGGTCGAATCGTTCGCTCTCGAGCTCTGCCAACCGTTCGTGGACCGTCTCTTCCTCGGGAAGAAACCCCGCGCGGATGCGATGCGCTACGGCGCCGAGCCGCAGGTCGAGGGACGCCGGCTGAATCTGCCCCGGCTCCACCGGGCGCTCCGAGCGGACGACGCCGCGCGCTACGAGTGCGCGAAGCTCCGTGTCGACGAGGATGCCGTCGTTCGATTGCGTAGGTGCGGTCAAAGCGCGAGCAGTGTGACGGCCTCGCGCGGTGGGCGGAAGGCGCCCGCCCCTTCGATCTCCCATGGGGCCGAACGTACACTCCTCCGCCCGCGCCCCGGCGCTTCGCCGGCGCGCACCCGATTTCTCCCTCCATGAAGATCCACGAATACCAAGCCAAAGAGCTGCTGAAGCGGATGGGCGTGCCGGTGCCGGAAGGGCGCACGGCGCGTACGGCCGACGAGGCGGCCTCGGCCTATCATGAGCTCGGCTCGCCCATCTCCGTCGTGAAGGCACAAATCCACGCCGGAGGCCGCGGAAAGGCGGGCGGCGTGAAGGTCGTGCGGTCGGCCGAAGAGGCTCGAGCCGCGGCTGCCGGCATGCTCGGAAAGGCACTCATTACTCATCAGACCGGCCCCCAGGGGCGCGTCGTGCACACGGTCTGGGTCGAGAAGGGCAGCTCCATCGACCGCGAGTTCTACGCCGGCATCGCGCTCGATCGCCGTCTCGGGCTCCCCGTGATGATGGCGTCGTCCGAAGGCGGCATGGAGATCGAGGAAGTCGCAGCCAAGCACCCCGAGAAGATCCTGCGCGAGGCGTTCCTGCCGGGCGACGGGCTCTGGGGCTACCAGGCTCGCCGCCTGGCCTTCGGCATTGGCATTCCCGCCGAGCTGATCGGCAAGGCGAGCAAGATGTTCCAGGCGCTCGCGCGCGCCTACGTCGATCTCGACTGCTCGATCGCGGAGATCAACCCGCTTGTGACCACAAAAGACGGGCAGGTCCTCGCGCTCGACGCGAAGATCAATTTTGACGCGAACGCCCTCTACCGCCACACCGATCTCGCGGGTTATCGCGACAAGAATGAGGAGGATCCCAAGGAGATCGAGGCTTCGAAATATGACCTCAGCTATATCGCGCTCGAGGGCAACATCGGCTGCATGGTGAACGGCGCCGGTCTCGCCATGGCCACCATGGACACGATTCAGCTCCACGGCGGCTCGCCGGCCAACTTCCTCGACGTCGGCGGCGGCGCCACAAAAGAGAAGGTGGCCGCCGCGTTCAAGATTCTGATCTCCGACACCAACGTCCAAGGAATCTTGGTCAATATTTTTGGCGGTATCGCCAAGTGCGACATGATCGCCGAAGGCGTGGTGGCGGCGGCTCGAGAAGTCAAACTTGCAGTTCCGCTGGTGGTCCGCCTCGAAGGAACGAACGTCGAGCGCGGGCGTGAAATTCTCAAGAATAGTGGTCTCGCGATCACTCCGGCCGCGTCGCTCGACGAAGCCGCATCAAAAATCTGTGGGCTCGTCAAGGGAGGCCGGAAGTGAGCATTTTCGTTCAAGGCGATACACCGGTGATTTGCCAAGGCATCACCGGCGCCAACGGTACGTTTCACACCGATCAGGCCTGCCTCTACGGCACGCGCATGGTGGGCGGCGTGACGCCCGGCAAGGGCGGCACCTCGTGGACCGGCGAGAAGAGCGGCGCGAAGCTCCCTGTGTTCGACACGGTGGACGCGGCCGTTCGTGCGACAGGCGCGAAGGCCAGCGTGATTTATGTTCCGGCGGCCTTCGCCGCCGACGCGATTTGTGAAGCCGCCGCGGCCGGCATCGAGCTGATTGTTGCCATTACTGAAGGCATTCCGATCCTTGACATGGTTCGGGTCAAGCAGTCGCTCGCGGGCAAGCCCTCGCGGCTGATCGGCCCCAACTGCCCCGGAGTCATTACTCCCGGCGGCAAGACCCACGGTGTGGACTTCCCCGGCTGCAAAATCGGAATCATGCCCGGCTACATCCACAAGCCGGGGCGCGTGGGCGTGGTTTCCCGCTCGGGCACTCTCACTTATGAAGCCGTCTGGCAGCTCACCTCGCTCGGGCTCGGCCAGTCGACCTGCGTCGGCATCGGCGGCGATCCCGTCAACGGCACACAATTCGTCGACGTCCTGTCGGCCTTCCAAGCGGATCCCAACACCGATGCCATCGTCATGATTGGTGAAATCGGCGGCTCCGCGGAGGAAGAGGCTGCGGCGCTCATTCAGAGCGGCGGCTGCACGAAGCCCGTGGTGGGCTTCATCGCCGGGACGACGGCACCCCCAGGCAAGCGCATGGGACACGCAGGCGCCATCATCGCGGGTGGAAAGGGGACGGCCGCCGAGAAGGTGGCTGCTCTCCAGGCCGCCGGAGTGGCCATGGCTCCAAACCCCTCGGCCATCGGATCCACCATGGAAGCGCTTCTCACGCGGAAGGGAATGATCGCCAAGCTGCGCGGCTGAGGACGACCGACTCGCGGGGTGCGGCCCATGGCGCAGCATCCCGCCTCCAAAGCGGGCGCCTTTCTGGGTTGCCTGCTGCGGCGTAACATCTTTTCCAAGCGTTGGCTCTCGACGCGGGCGCCTCTTTACCGAAAGGCCACTCCGATGATCGTCGCACTCTTCGACTCTCCGACGCAGATACTGATCGTTCTTGTGATCGCCCTGCTGCTCTTCGGGGCCTCGCGAATTCCCGACACCATGCGCAACCTCGGCAAGGGCGTCTCGGAGTTCAAGAAGGGGCTTCGCGAAGGCGAGGAAGAGCTTCGCAAGGCCGAAAAAGACAAGGCCGATTCCGCCGCCAAGTCGTAAGGGATCGCCGCGACCGATCGCGGGGTTTGATCCCAGAGCACCGATCCGCCGTGGACGCTGCCGGACACGGTTCGATCGCCGGGCTGCTGCTTTGCGGAGGGCGCAGCCGTCGCATGGGGCGAGATAAGGCGCTGATGAGTCTCGCGGAGTCAGAGGTCGCGGGAAGTGCAGTTCGAACGCCGTTGGAGTCGGGGGAAGCCACCCTGATCACGCGGGTACTTTGCGCACTGCGCTCGGTGACCCGCGAAGTTCTCCTCGCTACGTCCCGTCCGGAACCCTACGCCGCGCTGTCGCTTCCTTCGGTTCCCGATGCCTTCGAGGAGATCGGCCCCCTGGGAGGCCTCATCGCGGGTCTCGAGGCGCTCTCCCACGTCGAGACGGTACTCGTTGTGGCGTGCGACCTTCCGTTCGTCGAGGGCTCGGCGCTGCGCGCGTTGGCGGAGCTAGCCCACTCGAACCCCACCGCGGATGTCGTGGTTCCTTCGACCTCGGGTGGAGACGAACCGCTGCTCGCGGCGTATCGTCCCCGCGTGGCACGGATCCTGCGAAAAGCTGTTGAAGAACGTCGGCTTCGATTGCTGGCGCCGGTCGGCTCCCTCGAGCCGGCGGCTCTCGACGGCGCGTGCGTGCTCCGCGTGCCCGCTGCGAGTATCACAGAAAACGCCGAACTTTTCTTGAACGTGAATACTCCTTCCGATCTCGACCAGGCGCGTGGCTGCGAACGAGCCCGCGGATTGCGGGCGCAGCCGTGAGCGCGGCCCCGAACTCCGACGGTTCGATGGGAGCCGCGGTCCCGTCGGCAGCACCCCCGTCGGAAGCGGTCCCGTCGGCCGAGGTGCGCGAAGTGGAGCTCCATGAGCTCACGGCTCCCATCGCGAAGGAGCTCGATGCGTCGTCGGATCGCATGATCCGCGAGCTCGACTCCGATTCGGAAGCCGTGCGCGAAGTATTGGGTTCGGTGCATCGCTACCGAGGTAAGCGGCTTCGAGCCGCCAACGTGCTGCTCGTCGGCCGCGCCTGCGAAGGGCCCGGCATTGGCCGCGGGTTGAGCGCCGAGCACATCAAAATTGCAGCGATCGTCGAGCTGATCCACGTGGCGACGCTCGTGCACGACGATGTGCTCGATCGCGCCGAAGTTCGCCGCCGAACGCCCACGGTGAATGCCCGCCATGGCAACCAGGCGGCCGTCCTTCTCGGCGACTGGATTTATGCACGCGCTTTCGGAATCTCCACAAAAATGGAGAGCCAGACCTGCTCGCGCGTGCTCGCGGACGTGACGGCGACGATCTGTCGCGGAGAGATCGAGCAATGCCGCGCGAAGTACAATTTTGACCTGACCGAAGAAGAGTATCTTCGCGCCATCGACGCGAAGACGGCGGAGCTCTATGCCGCGGCCTGCCTCCTCGGCGCCCACTACGCCGGAGCGTCGGACGCGCTCGCGCAGGCGATGGAACGCTTCGGGCGCAAGCTCGGGCTTGCCTTCCAGATCGTCGATGATTGCCTCGACCTCGACGGATCGGAGGACGTGGTCGGCAAGTCACTCGGCACCGACATCGCCGAGGGGAAGATCACACTTCCGATCATTGATCTTCTGCGCCGCGTCGACAGTGGCGGGCGCCGCCGCCTTGAGGCGATCTTTCGCGATGAGAGCGACCCGCGGCGCGTCGCTACGCTCGCGCGCGAGTTCGACCTCGCCGCTTCGCTCCACCTCTCCTACCAGACCGCCGAACGGCTTCGGCTCGAGGCGGTCTCCGAGCTCGATGCCCTTCCCGCCTCCCGCGCCCGCGATTGCCTGCGGGGGGCCGCCGACTACGTCCTGCGTCGGCGCTGGTAGTTGGCATTCCCCTTGCCGAGACTCGCCCCGTGACCGACGCACCCAACAAGATCCGGCTCGACTCGTGGCGCTGGGGTTCGGCCTTCTTCGCAGTCTTTCTGGTCCTCGTCTTCGCCTGGGGAATCGGCATCCCGATCCGCCGAGTGTTTCTTGAGGGCTCACCGACGACGCTCCACTGGATCTCTCTCGGGACAGGTGCCATCGCGGCCCTGAGCTTTCTTGCCCTCTCGGTGCGCGCCGTGCTGGAGTTTTTCCTCTCAGTGCGAGTCGGAGTGGCTGTGCTCGTGTATTTCTTGCTCGGGTCGACGGCGGCTGTCGTCGTCCATCCGCGAGAACCCGACAAATACCTCGACCCGCGGCTCACGCTTGAGCAGCGCGAGGAGAAGCACTACGAAGATTTCGCCTGGGCGACCTCGTATTTTCTGTATCACTGCCAGCATCCCTACGGCATCGGAATGCCCAATTATCCGGTGCCCGTCCAGGCGCAGAAGACTCTCGAGCGCGTCGGCGCCCGCTATGGCCCGCGCATTGCCCGCCAAGAAGAGAGCGGGATGAAGACGGCGACGAACGGCTCGATCAAGACCGGACAGATTCGGCAGTTCATGGAGAACAACGAATCGTGGCTGCGCGGGCTCTACCGTTTCTGCACATTCACACAGCTCAACGGAACGGCGACCGGAAAGGGAGCTTGGTCGAGCGACTGGTTCACGGCGCTCATGGGACTCCTTGGGATTGTGGTCTTCACCAATACGTTCCGGCGCGGCGCGGCGAAGGCCGCAGCCGATGCGGGGCGTTCGGGCGATCCGGCCCTGGGCGGTTTCCTGCGCAGGCTGCCGGGAGCCATGGCGGCCGACGCCAAGACGCTGATTGGCCTCGAGCGCATCGGGTTCACGATGAGCCACCTCGGCGTGCTGACTGCACTCGTCGGCGGTCTTTACTCGCGAGCGAATGAGCAGCGCGGAATTGCGCAGCTCTCCGTCGATCCATCCGATCGCGATCGGTTCCCACAGCAGTCGTACCAATTCTCGCTCTATAGCGGGAGATCGCACTATTTCGGGACGGGAGGTCAGCCCGACTTCGCCGTCAAGCTCGCCGGATTTCGCGCCGACTACCGAGACGTCCTCGACCTGGAGTTCATCGATGACCCCAAGCCGAAGACGCTTCCCACGTATCGCTTTTTTGAGATTTGGAAAGGACGCCAGATCGGTCTCAATTATGCGCCGATGCATGGCATGGAGGAAAAGGGAAGCAGCAAGTCGCTTGCGTCGCTGCTGAGCGGAGAGCCGGAGCCCAAGACCGTCGTCCGCGTGCTCGAGCATTGGCCGCGCGCCAATGTGCGGTTTGAGCTGCGCACGCGCGAAGAGGGTGAGCCGGCGAAGCATGCGCTCGAGGAGCAGGGGCCGGCCGTCCGCCTGGGCATTGAGCAGACAAGCATGCAGATGGCCTTCAGCCAGCTCATGTTCGCCGGTGAGGCCGACCTCCACACGCTCGACCAGGTGCCCGGCATCCGCGTGCGCCTCGAAGGCGCGCGCAATGCGGCTGAGCAGCGGGATCGCTGCCTCGCGCCTTTCGAGGGCGAGCGATTCGGCACGCTGGAAATCTATACAGAAACCGACACCCCCGAGGAGCCGACGCGCCTCGTAGGGTCGGGAGACGTGCGAGTCGGCGAGACGTTCAACATCGAGGCGCACGGCGGAAAATCTCAATTCAAAATCACCCGTGCGCTCAATGATGCGCGCGAGATGCCGCGCCCCGATGGGAGCTTCGTGCGGCCCTACGAGTCGATGCCGCAGGAGGTCGTCGCTCCGACGGCGGTAGGAGCCCTTGTGGAGATCACTTCTCCCGACGGCAAGCGCGGCGCGCTCTGGATCACCGACGGCATGACGGGCGCGCGCCCGGAAGACGCTCTCTACCTCGGCGGAAAGCGCTATTGGGTCGTGGTTCACGCCGATCCATGGCGCGCGCCGGCGCGGGAGCGCTATCGGCTCGTGGTGGCTCCCGGACTGCCGGCGATGCTGGCGCATGTCGGCACCCGCGAGGAGCCGACCGCGATGGAGCCCGGCGCCAATGCCACGCTGGCGGGCGGCCTCACGCTCAAGCTCGAGGAGCGCGCCGATCGACCGTCGATCGTGCCGCGCATCGAGCCGATTCCCGGCGACCCCGACGACGATCAGCACTTCTTCGATGCGAGCCGACCGCCGGCCGTGAAGGTCGAGATCCAAGGCGAAAAGGGGCGCGAGGAGTTCGTTCTTGCCGCCACGACGCTGGCGGACTCGGCGCTGGCCCAGGGAAATCTCCGGATTCGCATCTTTGAGAACCGAGCCGATATGCCGCGCGAGTGGAAATCGAAGCTCGAGTTCCTCGACCTCGTCGACGGGAAGTGGGAACCGCGCCCGGATGCGACGACCACGATCCGCGTGAACGACTACGCCTACTACCGCGGCTACCGATTCTTCCAAACGGACGCCAACGCCAAGTTCCCCGGCTACTCGGGGGTCGGAGTGGTATACGACCCCGGCATCGAGTGGGCGATGGGCGGCATGTGGCTCATTGTTTTCGGCGTTGCGTACGCATTTCTGCTGAAGCCGCTACTCCTTCGGAGCACGGTGCGATGACTCTCGGACTCGCTTCTTTCTCGGCCATGAGCTTCGGATCGTTTGCGGGGCTCGGCCCTGACGCATCGTTTGCCTTTCTCGGGGCGAGCCAGCTCGCTGCGCTGGTGGCCGGGGTCGCTGGACTCGCCTCGGCGCTCGCGCACTTTGTCGCAGAGTCGCGCGGCTCTTCCGGAAAAGTAGCATCCTGGCTCTCATTCGCGGCGCTCGGCACGTTCCTGGCGGGACTCACGGCGTCGCTGATCGGCGTCGGTTTCCGGTGGATCGAAGTGAACCACTGGCCGGTGCAGTCGATGTTCGAAGCGCTGACCATGACGGCCGCGGCGCTTTATGTGTCTTTCGGCGTACTGTATCTTGCGCTCGGCATGTACCGGTCGAAGGGCACGGTTCGAGGCCTCTCCGATCTGTTCCTGGCATTGGTGATGTTCGGCGAGTACGCTCTGCTTCTGTATACTCAGGGCCAGGAGAAGGGGCCGCGCTCGCTTCCGCCGGCGCTCCAGAGCTATTGGATGGCGCCCCACGTGTCGGCGCTGCTCCTCTCCTACGTCACGCTCTCGATCGCCTACCTCGCCTGCATCATTTACTTCACGCTCAAGCTCGTGCGCCAATTCTCGGGCGCGGCCTCGAGCGCGAAGCCGATGAGCAAGTCGGCGATGCTTGGATTCTTGGGATTCGTTTTCCTGCCGCCGTTCGCGCAGATTGTGAACATTGCCGTGTTCCTGCCGGTGGCGGGGCTTGGCCTGCTGCTCGCGCGCAACCGCAAGCTCGACGCCCTCGATTCGTGGATCGACGGATTCGATCAATTCTCATTCCGTATTTTTGCCATTGGGTTCCCGTTCCTGACGGCTGGATTGATGATGGGCGGCTTCTGGGCGCAGGAGGCCTGGGCGCTTTATTGGGGTTGGGACTCGAAGGAGACCTCGGCGCTCATCTCGTGGCTCATCTACGTCGTCTACGTGCACCTGCGGTTCGTGGCCGGTTGGCGCGGTGAGCGCAGCCTCTGGGTGATCCTCGGCGGCGCCATCTCGATCCTCTTCACCTTCCAGCTGTTCGGATATCTGCCGGCCTCCCAAGATTCGCTCCACCGCTACACCGATGGAACGTCGCGTGAAGGGA
Organism: Planctomycetota bacterium; assembly: GCA_016792805.1. Taxonomy (GTDB): domain Bacteria; phylum Planctomycetota; class UBA1135; order UBA1135; family JACQFD01; genus JAEUHX01. The sequence continues at coordinate 39,646 of JAEUHX010000057.1, read as the reverse complement.
TGGAGCTGTCGGCGCCGTCCCAGTCGTCGAGCGGCGCGGGTGCGACGCCGGTGGCGGCGGGCGACGGGAAGTAGCCGGAAAAAGGGCTCGTCCGGGACGACGCGGTAGCCGATTCAAAGGCCGGAGCTCCGCCACCACCTTGCCCGTGTCGTTCGACGACTCTCGCGACGTCTTCCAGCGCCCCGGCGCTCGCTTCCGCGCGCTCTCGGCGAGCGCCCAGCTCGCGATCCTGTTGGGCATCGCGTATCTGTGCCAATTCTTGGCCGATCTCGTGTTCGATCGCGATCCGCTGGCGCGCGCGCTGGCGCTGCGCATGGCGCCGCTCGACTGGACGCTGATCTACCGGCCGCTCACGTACGCATTCGTTCACAAATTCGACGATCCGCTCCACGTCATCTTCAACGCGATCGGGATCTTCGCTTTCGGCACGGTGCTGCAGTCCGAGCGCGGGCCGCGCACGATGCTGATGACCTTCGGGATCGGCGTGCTGGTCGGCGGCGTGGCCTTCGGCGTCACCGAATGGGGGAGCCCCCAGCCCGTCGTAGGAGCCTCGGGCGGTGTCTTTGCCCTGCTGGTGGCGGCCGCAGTCGTGGCGCCCCATGTGGAGACGCTCTTCCGCATCCCGCTCTGGGTCATCGCGGCGATCTACGTCGGCATGAACCTGTTGCAGTTCGCGCAGTCGTTCAAGCCGAACGCGCTCTGGAGCCCGGTCTCGCACATCACGCACCTCGGAGGCGCGGCGGCTGGCTTCGTGATGGCTGCGCGCGGCGTGCGCGATCGATTCGATGCTCAGCCGTTTGCGCCGATGGAATGGCTCAAGCAGAAGCAGAAGGAGCGGGAAGTGGAGTCGCGTCGGCGCGATGAGGAAGAGCTCGACCGGCTGCTCGAGAAGATCCACCAGCATGGGCTGCCTTCGCTCACCGCAGCGGAGCGCAAGTTCCTCCAGCGCGCCTCGAAGAACCTCCATGGCTCCGACGGCTCGGAGCCGCGGACGCCTCGAGACGGGACGCGCGGCCGATAACGCCGCGAGCACGGCGCGGTCGGCCGTTCGAACGCACAGCCACCGGACTTGGTGGAGTCCCGGGTCGGCTACTCGAGGACGTTCCAAGAGTCACCCGAGCTGCGGGCGGGCCTCGTCGCCCGTCGCTGCGTCGGCTCGTCCTCGTCGTAACGCCTTGGCTACGCCTGCGGCGAGGCTCCTTGCGCTGGACGACGATTCCTCGCGCTCGCTTTGCGGAGCACTTCTGAAACGTCCTCTACTCCGCTTTCCCCACGGGGCTCGTACACTCCCGTCTCCCACCTGGAACGGGCCCCGGAACCGCGCCCGCGCGGTCACGGTAAGCCCATTGGAACTCTTCGATTCCTGCTGCCCGTGATCCACAAGCTCCCTGCTCGCTCGCTGTGGGCATTCGGTCCGCTCGGCCTCGCGATTGCGATCTCCGCCGCCGCACCGCAGAACCCCGACGCATTCTGGAAGAAGTTCGTTGATGAACTCTCGGGGGCCGCCGACCCAAAGGTGCTCGCCAGCCTTGTGCGGCGCGACGCCGAGTCGGCGGTTTGGACTTTGTCGACGCTCGCCCAGGGCGCTGCCAATAATCCGACACCGGAGTACAACGAACGCATCGAGAAGCTCATCCGCGCCTGGAGCGACGCGTTCAAGACGAAGTTTCTTGATAACTACTTTGAGGATCTGCGCGGCCTCGACATCGGGCAGTGGAACGAGCGGCAGGCGGCGCTCGGGAGATACAACAAAGCGCAGACAGCCGACTTCAAGCTCAAGAAAGGGGAGATGACGGAGGAGGAGCGTCAGAAGCACATCACAGAATGTGTGGATCTGGCGGGCATCCTCGAGGGGCTGAGCGACCGCTATTGTGCGGCGTATTCCTGGTTCTGGGCCGCTTGCGCCAACGATCCCGCCTACAGCCCGAAGGCCAATCAGCCCGCCACCTCCCTTGAGCACTACGAGAAAGCGATCAAGCTCCGCGAAGGGCTCGACCACCGCGACGAGTTCTACCACAGCCTCTACGCGAAGGTGGAAGACCTAAGGGTGAAGGTCAAGAAAGGGCCTGCCGGCGGAAGCGGCTCCGGCGGCGGCGCACCGGCCGGCGGCTCGGGAAAGCCGGCAGAGCCGAAGAAGCCCGCGAATCCCGATTCGCGCGACATCTTCGCGGCGGGGTCGAAGTGGCTCACGATTCCCGCAAAGACGCTCGTCACGCCCCCGGGCGAGATCGAGCGTCCGAGCTTCATGAGCGATGATAATTATCTCGATTGGCTCGCAGTCGCGATGCGCGGCAAGCCGGAAGGGAAGCCCATCACGGCGGAGATGCCCGATTTCCTGCCGGGGAAAGTGAAGTTCGTTCGCGAGGCCGACTCGAAATATGCATTTGATCCGGGCGACGGCAAGCTCATCCCGATGAAGCTCGGCAAGCCCTACACGTTTGAGTTTACACTTCCCGCCGACGGCGGCGTGACGCTCGCGTGGACGGCGGCCATGGGCTCGAACCAGGAGCCCGCGCACGGCACGACATACAACGCCTCGTCTCAGCAGGATTACGCACAGATCTATTTCCAGCCGTCGATCTCGCGCGTCGTCGACGTGGGTGGCACGAAAGTCCGACTCTTTGACGACACCTATGACGGGAAGTTCGGCAGCGAGCCGATCTCACTCACAAATCCACACATCGAGGGCGGCTCGCTTCCGCTGGTCGATTCGATGATCGTGGGGAGCGGCACCCGCGCAGTGCCGTTCTCGGCATTCTTGAAGGTAGGGGCCAAGTGGTATCGCCTGAAGGCCGACAGCGCCGGCTGGGGCAAGAACTTCATCGCGCGCGAGCTGGCGCCGATGGACACCGGCACGCTCAAGCTCGAGTGGTCGGGCCCCGCTGCCTACAAGCCGAAGTTCATGATCGTTCGCGAGACGGGCGAGTTCAGCGGCGCCTATTTTGATCTTGCCGCCTCCGACAAGGGCGTCGAGGTTCCGGTCGGGGAGTATGAGTTCCTCGTTGGGACCTTCCGCAACGGCAAGAGCAAGCAGATGCAGAAGTACGCCGTGATCGCCGAGAAGGAGATGAAGACCTTCAAGGTGACCAAAGGCCAGGTCACTTCTGTGAAGATGGGCGGGCCGTTCAAATACGTGGCGAAGGTCAAGCAGGACGGCGGCGAGGTGTCGATCAAGGGGCGCGACGTCGATATCCGCGGTGTCGCCGGCGAGCGATATGTGAACCTCTCGGATGAAACACCCAAGCCAAAGGTCGAATGGCGCAAGCCGGGCGGCAAGCCTTCGGATCTCGGCGAGATGAAGCGCGGCACGCTGGAGGAAGACCCGGTGACGAAGAAGCGCGCGACAGTGCCCGACCTCTGGTTCCCGGAGGACTTCAAAGCCAAGAAGCCCGACAGCTCGGCCCTCGAGTTCCGGCTGTCGGAAGAGCACAAGTGGTTCGGCAAGATCGAGTCGGAGTGGCTTTCGAAATAGCCGCGACAAGCCTCTCCCCAACCGGGCTCCGCACGATGCGGAGCCCGCTTGCTTTCGGGGGCGGGCTTCCGAAGACTCGCCGGCAATGCTCGACCTCAAGCTGATTCGTGAGAACCCCGATCTCGTGCGCGACGGGGCGGCGCGCAAGCGCATTGCCATCGACCTCGACCGCCTTCTGGAACTCGACCGCGAGGCGCGGGCAGTGCAGAAGGAGGCCGACGAACTCCGCGCCGAGCAGAACCGGCGGTCGAAGGAGGTGGGGAAAGTGGCGGCGGCGGAGCGCCCCGCATTCCTTGAGGATCTGCGGCTGCTGAAGGAGAAGGTGAAGGGGCTCGAGACCCGCGAAAAGGATCTCGCCGCCGAGGTACGGAAGCTCCAGCTGCGTATCCCACAAATCCCGGCGCCGGAGGTGCCCGTCGGTCCCGACGAGTCGGGCAACGTCGAGCTGCGCCGCCACGGCGAGCCGAGGAAATTTGAGTTCGCGCCAAAGGACCATGTGGAGCTGATGACGAAGCATGGCATGCTCGATATCGAGCGCGGCGCGCGGCTCAGCGGCAGCAGAAATTACTTTTTGAAGGGGGCGGGCGTGCTGCTGGAGATGGCCGTTCTGCGCTTTGCCATCGACCACATGGTGCGCCGCGGATTCACAGTCTTCGGCGTGCCGCTCCTGGTGCGGCGCGACGCCATGGAGGGGACTGCCTATTTCCCCGGGGGCGAAGAGCAAGCCTACACTTGCGAGAAAGATGACCTCTACTTAATTGGCACTTCGGAGGTGCCTCTCACCTCGTACCACGCCGGTGAGATCCTCGACGAGTCGGAGCTGCCGAAGAAATATGTTGCATGGAGTTCCTGCTTCCGACGCGAGGCAGGCACCTACGGGCGCGACACAGCAGGGATCTACCGGGTGCATCAGTTCCAGAAAGTCGAGCAGGTCGTCGTGTGCCGCGCTGATGAGGCCGAGAGCAAGCAGTGGCATGCCCAGATTCTTGAGAACTCCGAGTTCTTGCTGCGCGCCTTCGAGCTTCCCTATCGCGTGCTGCATATCTGTACGGGTGACTTGGGCGCCGGGCAGGTCGAGAAGTTCGATCTCGAGGCGTGGATGCCATCGCGCAATGGCTACGGCGAGACCCACAGCGCCTCGCGGTTCCACGACTTCCAGTCGCGCCGGCTCGACTTGCGCTATCGGCCGGCCGGCGGCGGCGCTCTCCGCTTTTGTCACACGCTCAACAATACGGTCGTAGCTTCACCGCGCATCCTGATCGCGCTGGTGGAGAATCATCAGCAATCCGACGGCTCGATCCGCATTCCGCCGGTGCTGGTGCCCTACTTCGGCGCCGACCGCATCGGCTAGCAGTCTGAGCGCCCATTCGCGGTCGCGCAGCGAAACGGCGACCGCGGCCGGCTACTTCTTCCCGCCGCCGATGGGTCCGATGCCGGGGAGGTTTCCGCCGCCGCCACCACCGCCGCCTAGGAATGACCCGGGGCCGCCGCCCGGCTTGCCGCCGCCACCCGGCTTGAACCCGCCGGGTATCGCCGCACCACCGCCCGGAACGCCACCGGGGAAACCGCCCGGAATCCCACCCGGACCGCCGGCGCCCGGTGGGGGAGCCGCAGCGCCGTTGCCCTCCTCCGCCTTCGGCGCATCGGGAAGCTGCGGCCGGAGATTCGCCAGCAGCACCCGATTGAGATCTGCGTCGAGATTCACAATTCGCTTGAACGTCCGAAGGCGCGCCGTGTCTTGCGGCCGGTCGGTCGCTTCCACGCGCGGTTCGATCTCGAGTTCGAGCAGGATCTCCACGCGCTGGGGCAGCATCTCCTTTTCCTCCGTCGACCAAGCGTCGTTGGAAGTGGCCGCGGCCCCAGGCTCAGCGTAATAAGTGAGATTGAAATTCTTAATCTTGTCGTAGAGCTTCGAGTACGTGCCGCCCGTGTAGGGATCCTCATCCACATAAGGATCCTCGCGGCGCCAAAGCTCCTGGAAATCGGGCTCGCGCGGGTTCTGCCGCAGCCGATAGCCGACTTCCACCATCGGCGGGTGAACGCGGATCGGCCCGTTGTCCTCGCCGCCCGAGTCGGCCTTCTGGAACTCCATCAGTCCCGGACGGGAGACCAGGATATCCAGCGAATCGGCGTCGGAGCCTCGCATGGAGTTGTTGCGTCCGAGCAGCACCTTTCGGCCGCCGATATTGTATGGACTGATCGATCGCAGGTCGGCCTCGATCATGTCGAGGATCAGCGGGCCCGTCCGCTGCACCTGTGACAAATTATGAATCTTGTCGCGCGCCACCATGCAGTCGTGCAGCACTCCAACCACGCTCGTCATGACGAGCGCCATGATCACCATCGCGATCAGCACCTCGACGATCGTGAAGCCCGAAGTGCGCGCGCAAGCGCGGCCGAAACGCAAGCTCATTTGAGTGATCCTCCGCCGGACGGCGAGCTTTTCTGTTGTTTGCCCGCGGCGCCGCCGCCGGCCGATCCGCCACCTTGCCCCCCTGCGCCGGGCGCCGCTCCCGCGGATTCCTCGGCCTGCGCCGCAGCCGCATCTTTTTGTGACTTCTCGCGGAGACCCGCTGCGCCTTTCGTGCACTCCGTCGGCACGAGGCGTTCCAGCACGAACATCCCGAACTTCTCATCGTCCGAGGTCGGATACTGCACCGCGATCCGGACCCGCGTGAACGGCTCCTCCATCTGGCTCTCTTCGTCGGTTGCCGTCGATGAGGGATTGTTGACATTCCCATTCATCGGGATCCACCCGCCGTCGTTCGCCTGCTTCGTGTAAAGGCGCCGCCGATCATTGGTGGCATTCGGATTGTCGACACTCGTCTGCAGCGCGACCTGTGAATTCTCCCCGAGGCCGACCGAATAGCGGATTTGTGGATACCCCTGCTCGGAGAAGTCGCCCTGGTAGCCGTCGATCAGCCCGTCGATGAGCCCGGCCTCGACCTGCGCCATGAGCTCCTTCGAATATTCGCGCGCGGCATTCTGGTTCTCCGTGACCCGCGCCGTATCGATGCAGTCGTGCACCTTCATGATCAAGGTCACGAGCACGGCCGACAGGAGCGCCACCGCAATGAGCACTTCCACCAGCGAGAGGCCGGCTTCGCGAACGCGAGCGATCGGAGGCTTCATGGACAGGTCACCTATCGGAAATCACTTTCCGAGACGACGTCAGGACGCCAATCCTCGCCGTAGAGCTGCACAAATCCGGTCAGCCCCTGGACGGAAAGGTAAAACTTACCGGGCGGCCGCTCGCGCAGCAGCGCCACCACATGCTCCACCGTGTTGCCGTTGGGCCGGATGTCGACCCCCTGAATGCGCACCACCGCGCTGTTCGGATCCGCCGCGTCTTTCACGCTCTCCCGCACCGTCGAGCCGAGCTGAATCCGATCGATCGAGACCCCTTCGGGGAAATAGCGCCAGTCGGTGCGAACGCGGTCGGTCTCCGTCGTTGCGAGCCCGCCCCCCGATTTGAACGGCGTCGAGATGCGATAGCCGGGATGAGTAAGATTGTACTCAATGCGGTAGGGGAGCCCTTGCGCCACCGCGCTCGCGCGCGCGAGCTCGATGTCGGCCGAGAGCTGCCGCGCCGTCGCCTCCAGCCGGCTCGCGGGCAGCACCATATCGATGTTCGACGCGACGGTGCCCACCACGAGCATCATGATGGTGACGACCAGCAGGAGCTCGATCAGCGTGAAGCCGCGGAAGCTCCGCAAACTTCGATACACTTTCCTCGAGCCCACGGCGGCCATCCTCACTTATTTCTTCGCGGTTTTGTCTTGGAGCGACTTCAGGTCGATGTCGGCGGCCTCGCCGTCGCCGCCCTGGGCGCCGTCGGCACCGTAGGAGCCGAGTTCGAAGGCCGTGCCGCCCGACTGGGAGGGGAAATAGAAGTACTCATTTCCCCAGGGATCGGTCGGCACCTTATCGCGGTCCTTGAGGTACGACTCGCCGTTGCTGTCTTTCTCGACGAGAAGCTCCAGGCTTTGCGGGATGCGGCCGTTGTTCTGCATCTTGAAGATGTCGATGGCATTGCGGATCGACACCAGATCGGCTTCCACGCGGGCGCGCCTTCCGGCAGGGAAGATCTTGTCGTAGTTCGCCACGACGGCCGAGGCGAGCAGGCCGATGATCACGATCACGACCAGGAGCTCCACCAGCGTGAAACCGTGGCGGAGAGAGAGGCGACGGCGTGCGAGGGTCTTGCGGTCCGAATTCATGGTTCGAAGCGGAGTTCCAGCGGAACCCCAGGATGTACGCACGTCTGACGAGCGCCACCGGCGCCGTCTTCCCGTGCGGCAGGAGTGTAGCCCCGGGCGCCCCTCGCCGTGCGGCTTAGCTCGGGCGCTGCGGCGGGCGCCACCCAAAGACGGGCGGGCGCTCGCCCAGCGAGCCGGATGGCGGGGCGCGCAAGGGCCTCTTGAGGCCCGTGCGGCTATGTCCCGCCGACGCTGCCGATCTGCAGAATCGGCAGGATGATCGAGAAGATGATGAACCCGACGACTCCGGCCATGGAGACGATGAGCAGCGGCTCCAACAGCGCCGTGGCGCGCTGCGTCGCGAGGTCGATCTCCTCATCGTAGGTGGTGGAGATGCGGTCGAGGATCTGCTCGAGCTGACCGGACTGCTCGCCGACGGCGATCATGTAGCCGACCACCGGGGGAAACTCGCCGGAGCGTTTGATCGGCGTCGCGATGTCGGCGCCCTCGACGATCTTGTGGCGCACGTCGTCGATCACGTTCTGAATCACGCGATTATTGACAATGCGGCTCGAGATCTCGAGGCATTGGACAACGGGCACGCCCGACTTGAGCAGCGTCGAGAACGTCGTGCTGAAGCGCGAGATCGCCTGCTTGCGGAAGAGATCGCCGAGCACGGGGATCCGCAGCAGGAACTTATCAATCATCAGCCGGCCGCGCGTCGTCCGATACACTTGCTGAATTGCAATGATCACCAGCACGACACCGAGGAACAGAATCCACCAATAGCTTTGGAGGAACTTGCTCATCGTCATCAGGATCTCCGTCGGAAGGGGAATCGCCTTCTTCTGGGAGATCAGCGAATTGGTAATCTTCGGCACCACGACCGTCATGAGGACCGCCACCACCATGACGGCGACGATGAGCATGACGAGCGGATAGGTCGTCGCCGCCTTCACCTTGTTCTGCAGGCGGCGCTTGCTGGTGAGGAAGTCGGCGAGACGGGAGAGGACGACGTCGAGGTTGCCGGCCGCCTCGCCCGCCTTCACCATGTTCACATAAAGCTCGTCGAAGTAGCGCGGATGGAACGCCAACGCCTCGCCGAAGGTCGCGCCCTGGCTCACCTTCTCGCGGATGTCGCGGAAGGTCATCGACATCTCTTTCGTCTGCGCCTGCTCAATCATCGCGCGCAGCGTCTCCGTGAGCGGAATGCCGGCGCCGAGCAGCGTGCCCATCTGGCGCGTGACCGTGGAGACCTCGTCGAGCCGCTTCGCGGTCATGGCGGTGGCGCCGCCCGTGACCGTTCGGATCCTGTTGATCAGCCCCTTTTTCTGCTGCCCCGGGGCCGACCCCGTGGTCTTCGCTGCGTCGATCTCGAGAACATACACATTCTCGCGGCGAAGCTTGGATCGGGCGTCCTTCGGCGTGTCGGCGTCGATGACTCCGGTCTTGGTCGAGCCGTCGGCGGCGAAGCCCTTATAGGTGTAAATCGGCATGGGGTGGTGCTGGAGCGCCCCGAGCTGCACTCAAGGCGAGGGCGTTAACAGCCAGTGGCATAGAATGACTTCTGTCACGGGCCGTCAGAACATATCGAGCTGTGTCACGCGCAGCACTTCGTCGGCTGTTGTGAGCCCTTTGACGATCTTGTCCACGCCGTCCATACGCAGCGTGACGAGGCCGCGCTCAATGGAGCTCTTCTTCATTTCTGTGGCATTTGCCCGATTCATGATCTGTGCGCGAACGACATCGTCGATCGGCAGGAACTCATAAATCGCCGTTCGTCCCGAGTAGCCGCTGCGGAAGCACTCATCGCACCCGCGGCCGACGGCCACTTTGCCGGTCGGCAGCCTGTCCATCGAGAGGCCGACCTCGCGGATCTTGCCGCGCATGAACTCGTTCGGCTCGACGAATTCCTTACAACGGTTACAGATCGTGCGCACAAGACGCTGGGCGATGATGAGCAGCAGCGATGAGGAGACGAGGTAGGGCTCCACGCCGATGTCGACCATACGGGTGATCGTCGAAGGGGCATCGTTGGTGTGCACCGTCGAGAACACCAGGTGTCCGGTGAGCGCCGCTCGAATTGCGATCTCGGCCGTCTCCAGGTCGCGGATTTCACCGACCATCATCACGTCGGGGTCCTGGCGGAGGAACGATCGGAGGCCGGCCGCAAAAGTAAGACCCTTCTTGACGGCCACCTGCACCTGCGAGATGCCTGGCAAGTTGTATTCGATCGGATCTTCAATCGTGAGAATATTGAGTTCCGCCGAGTTCAACGCCGTGAGGCCGCCATAGAGCGTCGTTGTCTTGCCGGAGCCGGTCGGGCCGGTCACGAGGATGATCCCGTGCGAGTAATCGAGGTACTTGAGAAAGATCTCCTTGTTCCGAGGCTCGAGCCCGATTTCATCGAGCGTGTAGACCTTGGCCGTCTTGTCGAGCAAGCGCATCACGATGCGTTCGCCATCGCCCGAGGGAATCGACGAAATACGCACGTCGACCTCGCCGTCGCCGAGCTTGATGGACGCGCGGCCGTCCTGCGGAAGGCGGCGCTCGGCGATGTCCATCTTTCCCATGACCTTGACACGGCTGATGATCGCTTCTTGTGCCTTCTTCGGAACTGTTTGCATGTCATGCAACAATCCGTCAATGCGGAAGCGCACCTGGAGCCGGTCGGGATAGGGCTGAAGGTGAATATCCGAGGCGCGCAGCTTGAGCGCCTGGAAAAGTACAGTATTCACCAGTTTGATGATCGGCGCTTTATTGGCAACGTCGAGGAGATCTTCGCTCTCCTCGATCTCGGCCGTCAGGCCGACGATGTCCTCATCTTCAATGCTCGAGAGCGCGTCGTCGACGCCGTCGGCCTTGTGCCGATAGCCGCGATTGATGAGCGCGGTGATCTCCGATCGCGGCGCCAGCACCGGCTCGACTTCGCACCCCATGAGCTTGGCGAGATCGTCGATCGGCTGCACGTCGAAGGGGGCGCAGGTGGCCACCTTGGCTGTGCCGTCTTTCACGCCGAGCGCCACTAAATTGTAGGTTCGTGCGAAAGACACCGGGACTTTCTGTACGAACTCCTGCGGCACGTTCGCGCTTTCGAGGGATCGCAGGTATTCGACACCAAGGAACTTCGCAAACGCCTTGAGGACCGACTCCTCGGGGGCATAGGCCTTCTCAAAGATCACCCGATCGATCGACTGTCCCGACTCCTCCTCCGCCTTGAAGCAGTCCTGGATGCGGGCCTCATCGAAGCCGGCCTCCAGGCGAAGGACTTCAGCGAACTTCGCCCGCGCAAGGGCGGGCGTTCCGTTGGGGGACGCACCGGTCGGCGCAGCGCCGATGGGAGTGCCTTTGGGGTCAGCCATGGTGCGATCGTTCAGCGAGCTCGAGGAGCGTAGAAGACTGCCCTAGTGAGGGCTCAACAGTGACGGGCTTAACAGTGACGGGCTTAACAGTGACGGGCTTAACAGTGACGGGCTTAACAGCCGGTGGCAAAAGAGTGCTCCGCAAAGCGAGCACGATGATTTTTGGCGAGATCGAGGAGGACCGCCGTAGTCGTAGCCAAGGAGTTACGGCGAGGCGGTCCGACGATGAGATCGCCCAAAAGCCCGCGTGCGCACCTCGGATGACTTTTGACACAGGCTGTTAACCCTTCGACTTGTCCACAGGGGGAGCGTCTGCCGGTTGTGCCGGAGCAGCTCCCGTCTCCGCGGGGAGGATGTCCACGGGCTTCACGCCGATCTCCGACGGCGCCACCTCGCCGGCCTTCGGGGAGCGGTACAGCGGAATCTCAAAAATGCTCGACTCAAGCGCGGCTCCCGGCTCAATCGGCTGGAAGCGCTTGTCGACCATGCGTAGCCGCTCGTCGCCGATGTAGGAGCGCGCGTCGAGCTTGCGCTGGTAGGACAGGTTCTGCAGATCGGCGAACTCCACATCCGAGAGGATATGTGGGGTCACGAAGAAGTAGAGCGCCCGGCGTGTGTTGCTGTCGCTGTGGTTCGAGAAGAGCCACGACAGAATCGGGATGTCGCCGAGCAGCGGGATCGACGACTTCGACCGCAGCGCGTTGTCGATCTGGATACCGCCGATCACCATCGTCGACTCGTTCGGGAGGTAGACGGTGGTCTTCACCTCACGCTCGGTCTTCGGCGGGGGAATGTTGATATTGGCGCCCTGGGCGGCGGTGAAATTCGCCACCTGGAGCGACAAATCGAGGCGCAAGTAGGCCTGCGCGCTGATCGAAGGCGTGATCTCGAGGGTGATGCCCGCTTCCTGATATCCGCCGAAGCCGACCGCCGTGCCGACGTTGGGCGCATTGGTGGTATTCGCCGTCGGGATCAGGTCTTTCGAGCTGACTTTCGCTCTCTCGTTATTATTAACAAGTACCGACGGAATCGACAGCACGTTGCTGTCGCTCACTGTGCGCAGCGCCTGCAACAGAATCGGGATGCCGAAGTCGGGACCCGAGAGGATTCCGCCCGTCACGCCTTGGAGCGTGTTGTCGGGGATGCGCGTGTCGGGGAAGTTGTCGTTGTCGGTGTCGATGAGCGTCGACAAACCAAAATTGGTAATACCGAAGCCCTTGCTCACGTCGGAGCCGGCCGGCGGCACGCTCACGAGGCCGAGCTCGATGCCGAGCCGAATGGCATCGGTCGTCGTGAGCTCCACGAGCGCTGTCTCCAGCAGCACCTGGCGCTGGCGGCGATCGAGGCGCTCGATGATGTCGCGGATCTCGAGCCACCGCGTCTTGCTGGCGGTCACGAGCACCGAATTGGAAACTTTCTCGCCGACGACCACGGGGCGAATCTCCCGGTTGGCGCTCGTGCCGCCGCCGCCGCCGCCCGCGCGGCCTGCGCCAGCGGCCTGATTCACCTGCTGCTGGTTCTGGAACGTCTTGTCGAGGAATTCCTGGAGGATCTTCACCAGGTCCTCCGCCTTCACGTTCTGTAATGTATACACATGCAGGTCGCTCTCGGGCTCCGGCTGCGCCTGATCGATGCGCGCCACGATCTCCAGCACCTGCTTCACGTCTTCCTCGAGGCCGACCACCAGCAGCGAGTTGGAGTTGCCGTCGACTCGAATCTTGAGCTCCGGCGCCTGCCCTTGGAGCTGGCCGCCCGAAACGCCCGCGCCTCCCTGCACCTGTCGGCGCTTCTCGAGCAGGTCGTCGAGGATCGTCTGCACCTCGGCTGCCGCCGCGTGCTCGAGCTCAATTTTCTCAAAAATCGGGCGCGGCTCGTTGGGGGGCGTATCGATGAGTTTCAGCAGATTCCAGATCGAGAAGACCGTGGGGCCGAAGCCCGTCACCAGCAGCGCATTGGCGTTGCCGACGTTGGTCACCGTCTCGAGCTGGTTATCCGGGAAGAAGGGGCGCAGCGACGCCGACACTTCGCGCGCGCTCGTGTTCTCAATCGTGATGACCGTCGTGACGAGCACGCCCGGCTGCGTCGCGTAGCTCGGAATCTCCTCGGGGCCGATGTACTTGGCCGAATTCTTGATGCCGGTGCGGTCGCTGCCCTTCAGGTCGGCGATCACCCACATTCCGGTGTCGGCGCCGCCTTCCGACACGAGCACCATATCGTTGATCTTCAGGATGCTCTGGAAGAAATCATACAGCTTCGCCTTCGGAATCCGGCGGCTGCCGATGATCGAGACCTTCGCCGAGTCGAGCTTCGGGAGAACTTCCTTTTTGATATAGAAGGCGATCCCCGTGTTTTCGTTACAGAGGCGGACGAAGTCGATGAGCTTGCACCCTTCCGTCGACGAGGAGTCCTCGAAATTAAACACATAGAAATCGCCCTCGACGCGCATCGTGCCCGCCGCGGTATTCGTTCCTTGGCCGGGGCCCACCGGGACGGCGCCGCTCGGACGCGGTCCGGCCGGATTCTGCGGCGCAGGATTGGCGCCCCCGGGGCGAGCGCCACCCGCATTGGGTGCACCCGCGTTGGGCACGGGCGTCGGCGTCTGCCCGGGGGGAGGAGCCACATCGGGCTTCTCCGGGTTCTGCGGCAACGCCGAACTCGGCAGGGCCGCGAAGGGAACACCCAACCAAGGGTTCATCAGTGCCGTGGGAGCACCGAGAGCCAGAATTGCAGTAACGATCGCAGGGACGGATGCCGCCATCAGTGAGTACCGGTACGGGGATCGTGGGCGCCTGTGCGGGGCGACTGCGACTGCGGCCCATTCAAGGGCACGTGGAAAAGGTCAGGAAGGACGACGCAACTTCTTCGAGAGGCGGAGCTTCGGGCAAACTCCCGACGGTTCGCCGGAGCGAAGAGGCGGCGACGATACCGTGCGAGGCTCGGGGATCGAAGATTCAAAACGCCGCTGCGACGGCCCCCGCGCTGCTTCCATTCCGCAAGATGGGATCCGCGATCCTGTGCGACTCTTCCCGCCCCCATGAGTGCCGACGCTGCCGACTCCACGGAACGCGCTCCGCGGATCGACCTGACCCGACCGTGGCGATTCCTCTCGCCTCGGGGCACGCTCCGGAGACGGGATGGCGCTGTGGTGCGCGCGGTTGAACCGGGAGAGCTCGAGTCGGCCCTCTCGGAGCGGTTTCCCGACTTCGGCCCATGGAAGCTCTTTCCCACGCGCGGGCGCGCCATCGAGGGCGTGCTCGAGTCCGCCCGCGCCGCGACCGGGCGCCCGCAGATTCTTCGATTCCGCGGCTGCCGCCACGGCTTTCTCGACGAGCCGGCGCCACAGCCCCCGGCGCGAGGCCGCGCGGGAGTGGTTCGCTTCGGGCTCGACGCCGCGGCCGATGCCGCCGGGCAGCGATTTCTTCGGTTCCAGGATGCGGCCACCGTCGAGGCGCTGCTCGGCGCGCCGCAGACGCCCATCGGCGCCCTGCTCCTCGAGCCGGTCCCGATGCGGATGGGGCTCGCGATTCCGGCTCCCGACTTCGTTCCGCGCCTTCGAGAAGCGACCTCCCAATCGGGCACCCTGCTGATCTTCGATGAAGGATCGAGCGCCCTTCGGTTCGGTGCACGCGGCAGCGGGCCGCGACTCGGTGCGATGCCCGATGTGTTGGTTTTCGGCGAGTCGCTCACCGCCGGCCTCCCATTCGGCGCCGCCGCGTTCTCGCGCGCAGCCCAATCGTCGTGGAACCTTGCGCTCGCTTGCTGCGACGCGGGCGTCCCCTCCGATGCCGCCCTCGTCGCGGCGCTTGAATCGCTCGACGCGACCACCGATCCCGCGCCGGCTGCACATCTCGAAGCTCTCGGCGCGCGCCTCGCGCGGGGGCTCGAATCGATCCTCGCCGATCTCGAGAGCCGCGCCTCCGTGGCGCGCCTCGGATCGGTGATCTTTCTCTACTTTCCCGGATCTGGGCTCTCGGATCCCTCCCATCCGGCGCGCTACGATTGGGCGCGGACGCGCGCTTGGAGCGAGGCTCTGGCCGCGCGCGGCATTCGCGTCTCTCCTCATCCGATGGATCCCATGTTCCTCGCCGACGATCTACGACCTGCCGATCTCGACGCCGTGCTCGCCGCGGCGGGCGACGCGCTTGAGAGGATCGGAGACGCGCTGTGAGCGTCGGAGCGCAGCCGCCTCGATTCTCACAAATCCTCGGAAGGGGATCGTGCTGGCTGCTGGAGTCCTCCCGCGATAAGTGGACCGCGATCGCCGACGTGCTCGATCGGCTCGTCGCCAATGGACGCGTGCCCGCCGCGAAGCGAGACGCTGTCCATGCCGGTCTGCTCGATCGCGAGCGCTCGATGTCGACCGGTATGGAGCGCGGGATCGCGCTTCCGCACACAGCGGTTGAGGGGCTGGATCAGCTCGTCACGGGTCTCGCGGTGTTCAAGCAGGGGGTGCCGTTCCAGTCGATCGACGGCGCGCCTGCGCGGATTCTTGTATTGTTACTCATTCCCAAGGAGAGGCGTCTCTCCTATCTGCCGGTCCTTGCCGACGCGGCGCGCCTGCTGTCGCGCGAAGAAGTGCGCACGAAATTATTGGGTTCCACCTCCGACGCCGATCTGTATGAAGCCATCACTTCGGCCGAGGGCTCCTCGTCGGGCTCCTGAACCGCCGGCGCCCCACTCGCTCTTTCGACGGGATTGCCTCTCCTTCTCGCGTTCCTGATCGGCGCCGCCGACGTGGCGGCGGAGATGCTCGTGCTGCGGGCCGGCCGCCTCGGGCTGGGCTCGTCGGCCGGCGCTACGACGCTACTCGTCGCCTGCGTGCTTTCGGCCTACGGACTTGGCGCCGCGGCGGCCCTGCGATTCCGGTCGCCGCGCGCTCTCTCGATTCTGCGGCTGGCGGCGGGTGCGGCGACGGCGGCGGGCGTCTTTCTTGTGCAATTTCTCGCCGGCAGCCCGGGAGCGGCATCCACCTTCGCCGCGCCGGTGCTCGCCGTCGCAACAGCGTTCGCCTATGCGCTCCCGGGCGGAGCCTCTATTCCGCTTCTGTATGGATGGGCGCGTGGCAGCGGCTCGCGTGCCGCGCTGCTCTCGGCGGCGGCGGCGGCCGGAGGAGTGGCCGGCGCTTGGGGAGGCGGTGTATTCGGCCCCGTTTCCATCGGAACTGTGGGAACGGCGCTCGCGGTGCTGGCGGCGAATCTCCTGGCCGCGGGTCTCGGCATGCTGCTGCGTCCGGCGGCTCCCGATGAAGTGCATTCTGTAAGGATCACGGGTGAGCCGGCCCGGCCCGCCGCCGCCTGGCTCATGGCGGCCGGCGCTGGGATGGGAACCGCCGGCCTCGAATCGCTCGCAGCGCGCGTCGCGCCGTTCTTCCTCGATGAGCGATCCGATGCGTTCGCAACGGTGCTCTCGTCGGCGCTCGTGGGGCTGACCGTTGGAGCGCTCTTGGCGGGGCTTCTGCTAAGCCGCATCCGCGCCGCCACCGTCGCCGCGCTCGCCGTTGCGGCTCCCGTGCTGGGAGGACTGTTCGCGCTCGGCGGGCTTGAGGCGCTTGCGCAAGCGAAGAGCATCGCCGCGCCGATCACTGAGTATCAATTTTACCGTGCCCGACTTTTGTGGGGATTGGTCGTCGTGGCGATCCCGGCGATTCCACTGGGTGCGCTCTTCCCAGTGGCATTCGCGCTGAGCATCGGAGCCGACCGCGACCGTGCCTCGCGGCTCAATATTGCCTACGCCGTCGGCGCGCTCGCTCCCATTGGCGTCTTGGCGCTCTGTCTCTCCCAGGGCGTCGGCACGGCGACGATGCTCGGCGCCCTCGGATTCGCCGTGCTCCCCGCGGCGCTGGCACTGCTCGGCGTGCGCGCCGTGCCGCTCGCGGCGCCGCTCGCCTGTGGAGTGCTCCTCGGCATGGGACCGCTGCCCGAGCGGGTGCCGACGTTCCGTGCCAAGCCATGGCTTGAGGTGCTCGATACGCGCGAAGGTCCAGTCGGCGTCGTCTCAGTCGTTCAAGACCGGCGCCGTCATGAGCGGACGCTCTTCACCAATGCCTTTCGCGCCGCAGCGACCGGCGATGATTATCGATACACCCGGTCCCTCGCCCACTTGGCGCTTCTCCTCGGCGAGCGGGCTCCGGCGCGCGTCGCGGTGCTGAACATTGGCACCGGCTCGACGGCCGCTGCGGCGGCCTCGCACCCCGGCGTGGAGCGCGTCGATCTTGTGGAGATTTCCGGCGACGTCCTCGAGCTCACCCCCTGGTTCTCGCCCGCAAGCGATGCGCTTTACGAGGCGGGGCCCGACTCGTCGACGCGTCCGGCAGCGCGGCCGCTTCGGAGCCGCATCGTGCCGCACATCGACGACGGCCGTCGGCATCTGGCGCGCTCCGGCGATTTGTATGATGCCATTATTCTGGAGCCGCTGTTGCCCGACATGCCGTCGGCCTACCCGTTCTACACGCGGGAATATTATGCTTTGGCCAAGGCGCGCCTTGCCGCGGGCGGCGTGCTCTCGCATTGGATTCCGATTCACGCGACGGAGCCGCAAGCCTTCCGCGCGCTCGTTGCGACCTTCGCCGAGGCATTTCCCCATCGGGCGCTGTTCCTCGTCGGCGTGAGCGCCGTGCTGCTCGGTTCGGATCGGCCGCTGCAGCTGCAGCCGTCGCGCCTCTCGGCGGCCCTCGCGCAGCCGGCGCTCGCTGCGGATTTGCGGAGAAGTGGACTTTCCGAGGCGGGCGACCTCGTGGCCCAATGCGTCCTCGGCGACGGAGGAGTCGGCGCCTTCACCACGAAGCGAATTTTGAAGGATGATTATCCGCGCATTGAGCGGCTGCGTTTCACACCGGGCACCGAGGTGCGACGCTTCGAATTGGAGAACCTGGCGGCGTTCCTCGCGGCGCGGGAAGGGCACGCCGGTGAGCCGCTCCCGGGCATGGAGGCCCTCGAGCCGGGCGAGCGCGAGGCGAGGCGCGGCGCTGGGCTCGCGTATCTGCGCGCCCGGCGAACCGCCGCGGAGGGTGCTGCGCCGACGGCCGACGCGCTGCGTCCCGCGCTTGCCGCCATGGCGCTCGCGACTGCGCATCCCTTTGCAGCACTCGATGCGCAGCGGCTCACCACATTTGTGGAAACGGGGGAAGGGCTCTCGGCGCTCGCGCTCGGTGACATGGTCACCGCCTTCCAGAGGCTCGAGCGCTGCGCCCGGCGTGGACGCGACCCGCTGATCTGGCTCGCCGTGGCCGCCGCCGCTGGGGCGAGCGCTCGGGAGGCCGACGCCTCGGTGGCGGCCGCGGTCGCGCTCGCGCTGCTCCCGGAGTCGCCTTCGATTCTCATGGATGTGTGGCCTCAGCTCCGCCTCGCTGGGACAGAGGCGTCCGTAACAAAAGCGGTGGAGCTCGGCGAGAAGTTGCTTTCGAAGCGTGCTCCCATTCCGCGCGGGCTCCTCGACGTGGCCGAGTCGCTGCGTGCTCCCCAGGCCGAGCGCCGCGTCGCTGCGATGGTGGCGATTGCTCAGGATCGCGATCGGCTCGCCCTCGAAGTGGAGCGCTACTCGGCCAAGGCATCGATCAGTGCGGGAGCCGACGAGGCCGCTTCGGTCGCGGCCGTGGCCCGCGCGCTCGAGGATCCGACGCTCGCGCGGGCGGTTGCGTCGATCGACGCCGCAGCGAGAAGATAGCGAACTTACAGATTGGCGAGCCGCGCCTCGACGGCCTCCACAATCTGTGCGAGCGCCCTCCGATAGACAAGGAGAGGGCCGCCGAAGGGATCGTCGATGTCGCGCCTTGGATCGAGCCGGTCCACCGAGATCTCGCCCTCCGCCCAGTCCTGGATAGCGGCGACGTGGCGGTCGGAGAGCCCATAGATCTGGTCGAATTGTGAGAGCATGGCCGTCGTGAGCTGACGCGATTGGTGATCTCGAAGCGACAATCCGAGGTCGCGCACGGCGGCATCGGCCGCCGGGGAAGCCCCCGATCCGACCGACGCGGACACTCCGGCCGACTCCACCACATATCCGAATTGTGAGATCATGGCGCGGGCCTGTGCGTCGGTCGCGGCGTGTTTTCCGCTGAGCGTCTCGGCGAGGCGCGCCCGCAGGACGACTTCGGCCATGGGAGAGCGGCATGTGTTGCCGGTGCAGACAATGAGGACGCGCCGACCGGCGACGCGCCTCAAATCCTCGAGCGAGAGAATGCCTTCGCGCCGAATCTCGAAGCGCCCCGGGCCGATCCGCAGAACGGTGGAGGGCTGGGCGAGGGACGGAGTCGCATCGTCGAGCGCGGCGGCGAGCCTTCCGCGGACTGTGGCGTCGACTTGCGCCAGGTACGCCGCAGTCGCGGACGTCGCCGCGATCGGAAAGGGGGCGCGGCGAAGCAGTTCCCGAGCGGTTGGCGTGGCCGGTACTCGGAGGCCGATCCAGGCCCGCTCTTCTGCCGGCACTTCGGCGAGGAGCGCCGGGGGAACGGCGCTGGACGCGGGAACCTCGAGCGTCAGCGGCCCCGGCCAGAACCGGTCCATGAGCCGCTCCGCCGGCCGAAGCCAGAGCGCTCCATAGGGTCGGGCCTGCTCCGAGGAGAAAACGTGGAGTTCGAAGGGGCGCCGCGCCCCGTCGGCTCCGCGAATCTGTGCCAACTCAGCAAGCGCCTCGCGAGAGTCGGCTCGCGCGGCGATCCCGTAAAGCGTTTCAGTCGGCAGCCCCACCAGGGCTCCCGAGCTCAGCGCCGCGAGGGCGGATTCGATCGCGCGCTCGTCCGGGCGTTCTGCGCGGGGGCTCCGTTCTTCGGGCATGGTCGGCGATCTAGAGGGCTCGGAACCAGGGCGATAGCCTCGCGCGGTCGAGTTCGACCTGCAAGCGCGCAGCGTCCTCGAGAAGAACGCGATGCCCCAAGAGCTCTCGCCGGATCCTGCCGATTCCAGCGCGGTCACTTCGCCCGTGAGCAAGCCGCGCTTGCTGGAGCCTGGGAGCCCGCGGCCCGCGGCGCCACCGCCGGGCTTCCGCGGCACAAGGCTCGCCTACCTGGGGGCTCTCGCCGGAGGTCTGGCCCACGAGATCAAGAATCCGCTTTCGACGATCGGCCTCAATCTCGCGCTGATGCGCGAGGACTGGCAGAACCCTCAGTCGCCGAAGGAGGCGCGTACGCTCAAGAAAATTGAGCTTCTTGAACGCGAGGTGCGCCGCCTCGAGACCATTGTGAGGGATTTCCTCTCCTTTGCCCGCGGCGATGAGTATCGATTCGAGCTGCTCGACCTGAACGAAGTCGTGGGAGAGTTATTGGAATTCACAGAAGCTGAGATGCGGCTCGCACAGATCCGAGTGCACTCGGAGCTCCAGCGGCCGCTGCCGCACCTCTCGCTCGACCGCGATCATCTGAAGCAGGCCGTCTTGAATCTGCTTACGAATGCACGCCAGGCCATGGCGCAGGGGGGCGAGCTGATCGTGCGCACTCGTCGGGAGGGCCAAGTGGTCGTGCTCGAGATTACCGATACCGGGAAGGGAATGTCGCCCGAGGTGCGGGAGCGCTGCTGGGAGCTCTTCTTCTCGACGCGCAAAGGCGGCACGGGCTATGGGCTTCCGCTCACCAAACGCATCCTCGAGGAGCACGGCGGTCTGATCGATGTCTGGAGCGAGCCCGATCGCGGGACGCGCTTTACGATCCGCATTCCCATTCCTCCCGGCGGCAGCGAGAGCTGAGCTGTCGCATCGATCGAATGCAACCGACGCCCCAAGCCGCAAGTGCCGAAACCGCCGACTCCGCCCCGGAGCGCGTCACGACGCGCGTCCTCGTCGTGGACGACGATCTCGCGCATGCCGAAGCGCTGGTCGAGGGGCTCGAGCGGGCGAATTGTGAGTGTGAAACGGCGGAGGGGGCGACGCCAGCGCGGGCGGCGCTCGAGAAGAGTCGGTTTGACGTGGTCCTGACCGACCTCGTGATGCGCGACGGCTCGGGGCTCGACGTGGTTCGCATGGCGCGGGAGCTGGATCCTGAGGCGGCCGTCGTGCTGCTGACGGGGCATGGTTCCATTGAGACGGCCGTCGCAGCGATGCGCGAGGGAGCCGTCGATTATTTGCAGAAGCCGGTGCAGATGGATGAGCTGCGCCTTCGAGTGACGAAGGCGGCCAATGTGCGGGCGCTGCGGCGGCGGCACGACGAACTCCAGCGGCAGAATGAGGAGCTGCACCGCGAGCTGGATAAGCGATATGGCTTTGAAGGAATTGTGGGAAGCTCGCCGCCGATGCAGAGGCTCTTTGAGACGATGCAACAAATTGCGCCGACCGACGCCACGGTGCTAGTGCTCGGCGAGAGCGGTACCGGCAAGGAGCTTGTGGCGCGCGCGATTCATCTGAACAGTCCGAGGAGAAAGCGGCCTTTTGTTGCGATCAATTGTGCGGCGCTCTCGGAGAGCCTGATCGAGAGCGAACTCTTCGGGCATGAGCGCGGCGCGTTCACGGGCGCGACGGGCCCGCGCGAAGGAAAGCTCGAGTACGCGAGCGGCGGCACGCTTTTCCTCGATGAGGTGGGAGATATGCCGCTCACGACGCAGACGAAGTTCTTGCGCGCGCTGGAGCAGCGGGAGATCGAGCGCATCGGAAGCAACCGCACGATTAAAGTGGACTTCCGGCTGATTGCGGCGACGAATCAGCCGCTGCGCGACCGCGTGGCGGAAGGAAAGTTCCGCGAGGATCTGTTCTTTCGGCTGGCGGTAGTGCAGCTTCGATTGGTGCCGCTGCGCGAGCGGAGAGCGGATATTCCTCTGCTGGTGGATCACTTCCTGGCGGAGTTCCGCAGAAGGCACAATAAGAGAATTGTTGGGATGTCGCCCGCCGCTCGCGCGCTGCTAATGCGCTACGAGTGGCCGGGCAACGTTCGGGAGCTCCGGAACATTGTGGAGGCGATGGTGGTGACGTCACGCGGCGAAGTGCTGGACGTAGCGGACGTCCCGCCGCCGGTTGCGGACGCGCCTCCTGCGCCGATCTCGGCAGCAGAGCCTCTGTCGCTGGCGAATCGCAAGCTGGACGAGATCGAGCGCCAGGCGATCGAGGAGAATCTCGCTCTGTATCACGGCAACCGCGAGCAGGTGGCCAAGACACTCGGAATCGGCGAGCGGACTCTTTATCGAAAGCTGAAAGAGTACGGTTTGTCGTAAAGCGTTTGCGTGGCTCGCGATGACGCAATGACGAATAAGTGGGGTCTGCGCGTGTGCCGACCGGTGAGCGCGCGCGTGCGCGCGCGGCTTTCGACTTGTGACTCGGGAAGAATGGGGCGTAGTCAGTCTTGGCGCGGCAGCGAACAGTCCGAGAGGCCATTCCAGGATTCCTCCGAGCTGCGCGCGGGCCTCGGCGCCCAGCGCGGCGTTGCGCGTCCTCGGCGTAGCTTCTCGCTACGCCTGCGGCCGCGCGCCTTGCGCTGAGCGCCGATTCCTCGCGCTCGGTCTGCGGAGGAATCCTGTCATGGCCTCCCGACGCTCGACGGCCCAATGGCTGCGCAGAATCCGACCGGCGCTTCGCGCCGATCGGATTCTGCGCGCGCCATGGCCTCGCGTCTGCGGAACTCGCCGCGCCAAGACCGACCCACGCCCCATTCCTTGCCGTCCCGCATCTGTGAAGTGGATCGAGGGTGCGACCTGGCTCGACAACATCCCAACAAATTCCTTCATTGCCACAGTAGGGCGCGGGCATCGCCCGCGACGATTCGCGCGCGCATGCGCGCGCGGATTCCCCAAGAAAGATAAGTGGGGTCGGCTCGTGCGCGCGCGGATGACGAAACCCGCCTTCGACGGGTCGTCATCGCGCGGGGCAAGCCCCGCGCCATCGTTCGGCGCGTGCGCCGACCCTACGTGTTAACTTCATATATCGGCGCTTCGCGCCGATCGGATTCTGCGCGGGCCATGGCCTCGCGTCTGCGGAACTCGCCGCGTCAAAACCGACCCACGCCCCATTCCTTGCCGTCACTTATCGGTGAAGTCGAAAGTGTATGTTGGGCCGTAGGGCGCGGGCATCGCCCGCGACGATTCGCGCGCGCATGCGCGCGCGGATGAAGCACCGCGCCCCGCGAAGCCGGCATGGCCGAACTCCGCGGGGCGCGGGGATGTGTTACTTCGAGAGGATCTCGAACTGCAGGCCGTTCGACGAGCTGATGCCTGCCGGCGGCAAGAAGCACTGATCTCCGGGCCACGGCCAGAAGGCCTGGAGGTAGAGCACGCGGCCGACGAGCGACGCGTCGTCGGGAATCGGCATGGGGGCGATGGCAAATCCCACAGAATTGCTCTCGAACAGAATTCGATGGGTGAAGCCAACTCCAAACACCTCGACGTGGAACAGCACGTTGATGCCGAGCACGTCGGTGCCGGCCTCGTCGGCCGTTTCGCGAATCAGCCCGAAGCCCAGTGCATTCCTGGGGCCATGGGTGCAGGTGAAGGCGAAGGCATCCGACCCGACCACAGGCGGAATGTTGGTATCGAGGATTTGTGCACCGCCGCAGCCGGGGCTGCCGGTGCCGTATGTGTGGATGCCTGCCGCCAGCGGATCCGCATTCAGGAAGAGGGACACGGACTTGGAGCCAAAGTTCGCCGCCGCGAGATCACTCTTTCCGTCCGCGTTGAAATCGCCCGTAGCGAGTCCCCACGGCTGGAGCCCGACGGCGATCGATGAAGTCGCTTCGAACCCCGAGTTCCCGTCGCCCCGGAGAATCGCAACTCGCGAATCGGTCGGGTGAAAAACCGTGACTGCCAGATCCTTATGTCCGTCGCGGTCGAAATCGCCGACGGCGATCCACTGCGGGCGGATGCCGACGCCCTCGATTGTTTCCACGGTGGCGAGGCCGCCGTTGCCGAGGTTTCGGATCGTGGAGATGGAGCCGCCCTCGTCGTTGGCAGTCACGAGATCGTCGTCGCCATCCTCATCGAAGTCGATCCATGCGAGCTGCGTCGGACGCGCCGTGATTGGCAGCGAAACGGGATTCCCGAGGAGGTAGCCGCCGCTCGCCGTTCCGCGGTAGGGGAGGACTTGCGAGAAAAAGTAATCAAGCACCACGACATCGAGGATCCCGTCGTTGTCGAGATGACGGGCGGCCACAGCCGAAGGCGCAACGATGGCATCGGGGCCTTGCGGGTTGAGCGAGAAGCTACCCGTTCCGCTCCCATCAAAGCGGTGGACTCTCGGGAAAAGTCCATTGTCACAGATCAGCAAATCCGCGTGGGTGTCGCCGTTCAAGTCGGCGATCTCAACGAAGTTCGGCCGCTCGCCGATAGTAATCGGCGGAGCCGCCGTGAATCCGCCATGGCCGTCGCCAAGAAGGATACTCACAGTTCCGACGGTGCCTGTGACCAGAGGATCCTCGAAGCTCGCCACGGCAAGGTCGAGGAAAGAGTCATGGTTGAGGTCGCCGACAGCCGCTTGGTAGGCCTTACCCGTCGTTGCAAACTCTCCGCCGGAGCTGTAGCTTCCGGCTCCATCGTTGAGCAGAAGAGTTATTTTCTTCTGCGGGTATCCGGCGACGACGAGGTCGACGTCGCCGTCGGAGTCGAAGTCACCCGAAGCCACGTTGAGCGATCCCCCGGGAATCATTTGGCTCTTTCCTCCCTGGAAGCCGCCTCCCGCCTTGCCGGGGAGGATCGCGAACCGAGCCGTCGAACCGCTCAGCGCCAACGCATCGAGGCGGCCGTCGGAGTTGAAGTCTCCAAGGGCAAGAGAGCTCGGCTCCGGCCCGCATGCGGTCTTCTCCTGCGCGCCGAGGACATTCGTGCCGAGCCCTCGGAAATAAGTGACTTCGGCCGTGGTGCGGTTGGTTGTCGCCGCATCGAGCTTCCCGTCGCCGTCGCCGTCCAGGACAACAATTCCAGTTGGAGCGGGGATGCTGCTCGCCGCGCCGTTTGCCACAAAACCGCCGGTGCCGTTGCCGGACAGCATTGAGATCGTGTTGGTTCCCTGATTCGAGACGAGCAAGTCCACTTTTCCGTCGAGATTGAAGTCGCCGCGCGCCATGCCGGAGGGCATCTGTCCGACGACGGTCGAACTCAGAAATGAAAACCCGCCGCTGCCGTCTCCGGCCAGCATTCCCACGGCGCCTGCATTGAACGAGAAGAGCACCGCCACGTCGGGCTTTCCGTCGGAAGTGTAATCGTATGCGTTCAGCTCCGTCGGAGCGAAGCCGACTGCGAGAGTGGAGGCCGCGCCGAACGTTCCATTTCCGTTGCCGAGCCTCGACGTGACGCTGCTCGCCGTGTGGTTCGACGCAACAAGATCAAGATCTCCATCGAGGTTGAGGTCCACGAGAATCGCCTTCCGCGGACCCGCACCGACCCCGACGAGCGAGACGTCGCTCGCACCGCCGAAGAGCGCGGCTCCTCCCGCATTCAAGCGCACGCCGACCGCGTTCTGGTCCGAGAGAGCGGCGACCAAGTCGGGCTTCCCATCGCCGTTCAGGTCGCCGAACTCCACCGAGCGGGGAGATGTTGAGGCGCCGAAGACATATGCCTCGGGAAATCCGAGGGAGCCGCTCCCGTCGCCACGGCAGATCGCAACGCGACCAGTCAAAAGGACCGCGCAAGCGGCGTCGAAATCACCGTCGCCATCGAGATCGGCTGCCGCCGCCGAAGCCGCCCCGAGCGCGTTCGGATTGAGGGGAGCCGCCGGGAAGCTTGCGCCTGGAAATGGCGATCCTTGGCCGAATGCCAAAGGTGCGCCCACCCAAAGGAAGAGAAGCAGAGATCGGGTCGACATGAGGATTCTCTGGGGTTGAGAGCGGGCGATGGCCTGGGCGGTTGCGACATCACCGCGGACTCGGGGAAAACGGACTACTGCACTCGGGGCAGCCCCGTAGCACCCCCGCGCAATGCGTCACACGGGTTCTCTGCCGAGTCGGCAGCACCTCGATCCCTGGCTCACGCATTCTGCCAAAACGGCGAAGGACGTCCGTGGGTTCGAATGCGGCATTGAATCAAGTATTTATTTTTCAGCTAGTTACGAATACTAGAAGATCCACCGCTCCTGGCATCGGATTTGACACGAGCGCACCATCCCCGTGCGGGCTTCTCGCTTCGCCGGGCCCAACCTCTATGGCTACAGGCAAGATTATTGGTATCGACCTCGGCACCACGAACTCCTGCGTCGCCGTCATGGAAGGCGGCGAGGTGACGGTGATTCCGAACCTCGAGGGCGCTCGGACGACGCCGTCGGTCGTGGCATTTACCGAAGGGGGAGAGCGACTTGTCGGCGCTCCCGCGAAGCGCCAGGCCGTGACGAATCCTCGCAACACCGTTTACTCCATCAAGCGCTTCATGGGGCGGCGGCGTTCCGAGGTCGCGTCGGAGGAGAAGCTCGTGCCGTATGAGGTGGTGGGAACTGGCGACTCCGCAGTGCGCGTGCGCGTCCGAGGCCAGGAGCACTCGGCGCCCGAGATCAGCGCCATCATTCTCACCGCCATGCGCGAGGCGGCCGAGGCGTACCTCGGCGAGAAGGTCTCGCGGGCAGTTATTACGGTTCCCGCCTACTTCAACGACAGCCAGCGACAAGCCACAAAAGACGCCGGAAAAATCGCCGGCCTCGAAGTGGAGCGCATCCTGAATGAGCCGACGGCGGCGGCCTTCGCCTACGGGCTCGACAAGAAAAAGGGGCAGAAGGTGGCCGTGTTCGACCTCGGCGGCGGCACCTTCGACATTTCGATTCTTGAGTTCGGCGACGGCGTCTTCGAAGTGCTCGCCGTCAACGGCGATAGCCATCTCGGCGGCGACGACTGGGACCAGGCGCTCATCGACGAGCTCGCCAACGAGTTCCAAAAAGAGCACAAAATCGACCTCCGAAAAGACCCCATGGCGCTTCAGCGCCTGAAGGAGGCGGCCGAGCGCGCGAAGATCGAACTCAGCTCGAACCTGCAAACCACAGTCAATCTTCCGTTCATCACCGCGGTGAACGGCGAGCCGAAGCACCTCGCGAAGACGCTCACGCGCGCGCGATTTGAGGCCATTACAGAAAATCTCATCGAGCGCTGCCGCAAGCCCTGCCTCGACGCGCTGAAGGACGCCGGCCTGTCTCCGGACAAGGTCGACGAGGTGATTCTCGTCGGCGGCTCGACGCGCATGCCGATGGCGCAAGCGATGGCGAAGGAGCTGTTCAAGCGCGAGCCCAACCGCTCGGTGAATCCCGACGAGGCGGTCGCGGTCGGCGCTGCGATTCAGGGCGCAATCCTTACAGGAGAGCGCAAGGACATCGTGCTCCTCGACGTGACGCCTCTCTCGCTCGGAATTGAAACTTTGGGCGGCGTGTGCACGCGGCTTGTCGAGCGAAATACCACGATTCCGACGTCGAAGCGCGAGACCTTCTCGACGGCGGCCGACGGCCAGACCCAAGTGGAGATCCACGTGCTCCAGGGCGAGCGCGAGTTCGCGCGCGACAACCGATCGCTCGGGCGCTTCATCCTCGACGGGCTGCCGCCCGCGCCGCGCGGCGTCCCGAAGATCGAAGTGACTTTTGATATCGATGCCAACGGTATCCTTTCTGTGAAAGCCAAAGATGTCGGCACCGGAAAGGAGCAGAAGATCCGCATCGAGTCGTCGAGCGGCCTCTCGAAAGATGAGGTCGACCGCATGGCGCGCGAGGCGGAGGCGAATCGCGACGAGGACAAGAAGCGCCGCGAAGTCGTCGAGCTGCGCAACCGCGTCGAAGCCACTCTGTATGAAGCCGACAAGGCAATGAAGGAGCACGGCTCGAAGATCAGTGAGTCTGAGCGTGAGGCCATCCAGGCCGCGCGCAAGAAGCTCGAAGAGGCCGCCAAGGCCGAAGACAAGGAGCCCATCGAGACCGCGCTCTCGGAGTTCAATACTGCGATGCAAAAAATCGGCGAGATCCTCTATGCCGAGGCGGCCAAGAAGGCCGGCGGCGAAGGGGGAGCCGGTGGCGCAGGGCAGCCGAAAGACGGCTCGGAGCCTCCGAAGGGCGGCCGAAAGTCGGGCGGCTCCTCGGGCTCCGGCGAAGATGTTCAAGACGCGGAGTTCGAGGTGAAGAGCTGAGCGCTCCCCATCTCGCGGAATGATTGAGGGGTCCCGATGAGATCGGGGCCCCTCGACACTTGCGGAGCCGCCGCGCTACCCCGGCCAACGGCGTCTCCATTGGATTCGTAGCTCGGTCCCTCAAACCCAGCGATGCAGGGATGATCGAAGTTCACAATCTCTCAAAAATCTATGGTGACAAGGCCGCGGTGCGCGACGTCTCGTTTCGCATCGGGGCGGGAGAAATTGTGGGATTCCTCGGCCCGAACGGAGCCGGAAAGACCACAACGATCCGCATGCTGACCGGGTACATGCCGCCCACTTCGGGCGCCGCCTCGGTCGCCGGATTCGATGTCTTCTCCCAGGGAAATGAAGTGCGGACGCGGCTCGGCTATCTGCCCGAGAACGTTCCACTTTATCCCGACATGCGCGTCGAGGAATTTTTGAAGTTTCGCGCGGCGCAGAAGCGGGTCCCCGGCGCGTCGCGGTCCTCCCGAATCGATTTTGTGGTGGACCGCTGCGGCCTGACGGACGTGCGCAAGCGCGTGATCGGCACGCTCTCGCGCGGCTATCGCCAGCGCGTCGGCCTCGCCGACGCTCTTGTCGCCGATCCGCCGGTGCTGATCCTCGACGAGCCGACGTCGGGGTTCGATCCGCTGCAGCGTGTGGAGCTGCGCCAGCTCATTCTCTCGATGGGCGCCGAAGGGAAGACCACGATTTTGTTCTCTTCCCATATTCTCTCCGAGGTGCAGGCGGTCTCTCAGCGATTGTTGGTGATCGCGGGAGGGCGGCTCGTGGCCGACGGCCGCACCGACGAGCTGATTCGCAAATATGGCGAGGCGTCGATCGTCGTGGAGGCCGAGGCAAAGGCCGAGGATCTCCAGTCGATGCTCGCGGCGGTTCCCGGAGTGCGCTCGGTGGATCCGATGGACGGCCGGCCCGGCTATTCGCCGGTCGCGGCTGGAGTCGTTCGATGCGCAGTGCACGCGGAGCCGGGTTCCGATCCGCGATCTGCGATCATTGAGCTCTGCGCGAAGCGATCGGTGCGCCTGCGCGAAGTTGCCTACCACCCGGCCCCGTTGGAATTGGTGTTTGCCCGCATGGTTACAGGAGGCGAAGGCGCCGCCGTCGAGCGCGTGAGCTCGGAGCTGAAGGCGGAAGGAGCGATGGCATGATCGAGCAGCTCTCCCAATCGTGGCTGATCGCCCGGCGCGAGGCGCACTCGTTCCTGGTGTCGCCGTTCTCCTATGCGATCGCCGGCCTGTTCTTGCTGGTGAACGGGATCTTCTTCTTTCTTTTTGTGAATGAGCTACGCGGCGATTTCGACGAAGTCGTCGCGCTGTTTTTCTCCTTCTGGAACTTCTGGCTGCTGGCGCTTTTCATCCCGCCGCTGCTGACCATGCGCCTCGTGGCCGACGAATTCCGTCTCGGCACGATCGAGATGCTCATGTCGGCTCCCGCCTCCGACGCGGCCGTCATTACAGGCAAGTACCTGGCCTCGATGTTCTTTACGGCGCTCCTCTGGGCGCCCACCTTACTTTTCTTCGCGATCGCCAATCTGTTCGGCGCGAGCTTCGACTGGGGCATTGTGCTCTCGGGCTACCTCGGCGCCATGCTCGTGTATGGCCTGTTCAATGCCATCGGAGTCATGGTGTCGGCGCTCGCGGTGGAGCCGGCCATGTCGGCCTTCTCCGCCATTGTGATCGAGCTGATCCTCTTCTTCTTCATGCTCCTCCCGTACTGGGTGCAGACGGATTGGGTGAAGTCTGTTTCGAATCGTTACTCCATTTACCAGATCATGAGTGAGTGGCTCTTGAAGGGAGTGGTCGATTCGGCCCACCTTCTCTTCCTGGCCTCCTCGATCTGGATCCTCCTCTTTCTTGCGACCCGCTCGCTGGAGCTCCGCCGATGGCGATGACCGAACTCTCCGCCTCGACGCGCGCCAAGACGGCCACCAACGTGGGCGTCATGGTGCTGGCTGCGCTCGGAATTTTTGTGGCAATCAACTGGCTCGGAGGCCAGCCCAAGTTCCGCAGCCAATACGACGCCTCGAGCCTCGGGTCGAATACGCTCTCCGACAAGTCGGCGAATCTTCTCGCGGGGCTCGCCGACAGAATTGGAAAGACGCCGGCCGGCCAGCCGCAGGTCATCGAGCTCGTCTCGTTCTTGAGCGCTCAATCGCGGCTCGAGGACAAGGCGATCCAAATGGTGCATCAGCTTACGGAAGTGTATCAATCGCGCTCGAATGGTGCGATTCGCTTCCGCAAGATGGATCCCGATCGCGAGCCGCGGACCGCCATCGAGAAGGCGAAGGAGCTGAAGCTCACGACCGTCGGCTACGACCTCGTGATGGCGCTCGGCGACCGCGTGCGCACGATGCGCCTCGATGAATTAGTGAGGATCAATCCCGGCTCCCAGGGCAGCTTCATGGGCGGGCGGAATGAGCCTGCTCGCATCGAAGAGAATCGCATCGAAGAGACGATCACCTCGAACCTTCTGGCGATCCTCGAGAAGGACAAGCCGAAGATTTATGTGCTCGGGGGCCACGGCGAGCCGAGCATCGAGGATACTAATCGCCTGGGTCTGTCGTACTTTGCCGACGGGCTCCGCAAGGCGGGCTACGACGTGACGGAGCTGAATCTCGCGGAGAAGCGGGCGGTGCCCGCCGATGCCAAGGTGCTGGTCTGGATGACGCCGGCGAAAAAGTGCACTCCCGAGGAGATGGCCGCGCTCAAAGAGTATGCTTCGAAGGGCGGCCGATTCCTCGTGGCCCTCGACCCAGCCCTCGAGCCGGGCACCGATGCCTCCGTGACGGAACTCCTGGGTCGCTTCTCGCTGAAGGCGCCCGAAGGGCTCGTCTGCATGCCGGTTTTCGACGTGCTGACGGGAAGTGTGGTGATGGGCGTGGAGGAGTGCGCCAAGGTGTATGTGAAGTCGGCCGACCTCTCGTCGACCCATCCGGTCACAAAAAGCTTCTTCGAGCAGCGTCTGCCGCTCGTGCTCGTGGGCGTCCGGCCCCTGGAGCGCGCCCTCGACAGCGACAGCAAGGCGCTCGTGGAAGATCTGGCGCGCTCGCGCAAGGACGCCTGGATCGATCTGCCGCCGGAGAATCTCGCCCTCGACGAGGGTAAGGAGAAGGAACAGATCGCCACGGTCGTCGCCGCCGCCACGTGGTCGGTCGACACAGCCTCCGCGCCGGCCGACGGAAAGGCGACGGAGGGGCGGGCGCTCGTCGTCGGAAGCTCCATGACCGCAAGAAATGTAAATTTCGACTCGGGCAAGGATTTCTTCCTTTCGTGCGCGGAGTGGCTCGCGGGACGCGAGTTCGCCGCCGGCATCGGTCCCAAGGTGATGCGCCGAGATTCGACGGCCGACCTGCGCGCGATCGCTTCGCGCTCGGTGGGGACGACGTTCTTCCTCGCAGCGCTCGCCTTCGCCGGCGCCGGAATTGTGGTGTACCTCCGCCGCCAATCGCTCGTCGGGCTCGTGATGGCGCTCTTCATCGCGGCGTTCCCGATCGTCCTCGGAATCATGGCATTCACCAGCATCTGAGCCGGCGCCGCGGCTCGCTGCGATCTGTGGCCTAACTTCAGAATTCTTTGGAATCCTCTCTCAGTATTTATTTCCGACTCTAGACCGTGAACACCAAGACCACGATCATCCTTCTCGTGATCCTCGCGCTGCTCGGCGCTGCGGTGTACTTCTTCAAGGACGAGCCCGCGAAGGGGTTCCGCGAAGAGGAGAAGATGGTGGCCGGTTTCGATTCGGCAACGATCACACAGATCCGCGTTGAGAATGCTGAGCGCAATGAGAAGGTCGTGCTCGCGAAGAGCGGCGAAGAGTGGGAGATGCGCGAGCCGATCAAAGGCGCCGCCGACTCCGCCCAGGCCCGCATGCTGGCCGACTTCTTCTCGACCTATGAGGGGATGCGCCTTGGAAAAGTGGGAGATTCGTCGGTCAACCTCGCGCAGCTCGGCCTCGACAAACCGCGCATCGTGCTTGAGATCGAAGGGGCGACGGCGGCGCCCGTGAAGGCACTCATCGGCGGCGACGACCTCAAAGGCAGCGACCTTTTTGTGCAAGTGGGAGATGCAGTCTTCCGCACGCGCCGCACGATCTACAATTCTGCCGCCAAGCCGGCGAATGAGTTTCGCGACCATCGGGTGTTCACGCTCTCGTCGTTTGACGTGAAGACCGTCGAGATCTCGCGCGGCGGTTCCGCCGTCGTGCTCACGAAGGAAGACTCCGATTGGAAGCTTACAGCTCCCTTCCGCGGGCGGGCGGATGCGGCGCTCGTCTCCAAGATGACGTCGGCGATCGGGAATCTTCGGATTCAGACGTTCACGAGCGACGCTCCGTCGACGCTCGCGCCGTACGGCCTCGACACGCCGGGGATTACTGTGACGATCCGCGCCGGAGAGAAGGCACAGACAATTCGGGTCGGAAAGACCGACGGAGATGTGACCTTTGTGCAGCGCGAGGGGCTTGCCAATGTGTGGGCTGTGCCGGAAGTGGATTTCTCCTGCTTCCGGAAGTCGGCCGACGATCTGCGCGATGGCACGGCCATCGGCTCCTTCGCCCACGACTCCTTCAAGTCGATCACCTGGAAGGGCACGGCCGGCGAGCTCGAGTTCCAATTTGACACGGCGAAGCGCGCCGGACGGCTCTCGAAGCCGCGGGAGGCCGACGTGGACCGCGACGCCTTTGAGGCGGCGCTCGCAAGTCTCGATGGTCTGAAGGCTGCGAGCTTCCTTCCGGCCCCTGCGCCGGCTGAGCACTTGGCAGCCGTCCAAGAAGGGCGCTTCGTTTCGGTCCTTCTGAAGGACGCAACGAAGGCCACAAAAATCCTCGTCGGCAAGCCGATCGATGGAGGCACCGTCGTTCAGCGCGAAGGGGATGAGTATCTTCTCGTGGTTCCAACCGAGAAGCTCGCCTTCCTGAGCCGGCCGATGGTGGAGTTCGTCTCGAAGGAGCTGCTCTCCATCGACTCGTATGTTGCGGGGCACGCGGAGATCGACGTGACAGCGCCGTCGGGCGCGGGCGACGCGCCGCGCAAGAACCTCGTCTACGCAAAGAACGACTCCGCCAAGTGGACCGTGAAGGGGGCAACCGAAGAGCACAAAGGGTTCGCCGACCTCGCCGATTCGCTTTGGCACGCGAAGGCGACCGAGATCCTCTCGGAGGAGCCCGAGAAGACCGCCGCGGCGAATGCACAGATCGAAGTGCGTGTCTACAGAAAGCTTTACAATGATCCGCAGGGCGAGGAAAAGGAGAAGGAGCGCGTCGCAACGCTGCGTTTCTCTAAGGATTCGTCCGGCCAGTGGCTTGGCTGGGGCATCAATGGCAAGGAGCCGAAGGGCGGCTTCGTCGGAAAAGTGAGCGCTGAGCTTCCCGACAAGATTCTTGCGCTCGCGTTCGCGACCTCCGCCGACACCGCTCCTTCGTCCCAGCCCGCTTCGAGCCAGCCTGCCGGCGCGGACACGAAAAAGTAAGAAAGGTGGATTCACGCCAGCGCGCGTTGAGCCAAACTGCGGGCTCGGGCGCAACTGGCGGATGGAGTCTCGTCATGGCTCCGCCGAGAGCCGGGAGCCCATCGCAGGGTTCCCCGAGCAACGCAAGGTTCCCATCGCCCGATGGGATGGAGAAGTGGGGCCGGCGCGTGCGCTGAGATTCTGTTGGTCGGTGGGATCGGCGCGTGCGCGGAGACTCTTTTGATAAGTGGTGTCGAGGTGTGCGCAGAGATTCTTTCGATAAGTGGTGTCGGCGCGTGCGCCGACCGGTCTCCGGGGCCGTGGCCCCGGAAAACCCCGAATCGTTCGCCGGGTTCTTCATCGCGCGGGGCAAGCCCCGCGCAATTGTTCGGCGCGAGCGCCGACCCTACAGATGGAAATCTGTGGGCGCCAAGGCTACCCACAACCCAATCGAAGCCGTCCCGTATCTGTGAAGCCGATGGGGAATGCAGCCTCGTGTCAAAATCTCCACGAAGCTCACCGAACCGCCGCCGTAGGGCGCGGGCATCGCCCGCGACGATCTCGCGCGCGCATGCGCGCGCGGATGACGAAGCCGGCCTTCGACGGTCCTTCATCGCGCGGGGCAAGCCCCGCGCCATCGTTCGGCGCAAGCGCCGACCCTACAAATCGATCTGGGGCAACGCGTTCGGCGTCGGCTGGGCTCCATGGGCGCCACTCCCTCGCGTCTGCGAAAATCGCCCACTTCATTACTTCTCGGCCGGTCGATTTGTCACTACCACATATTTTGCCACTCGATCGACTGCCCAGAGTTCGACTCGATCGAACGGCGCCTTCCCGCGGATAGGTGCACTTCCAACCACGGGCTCCGCGGCGACGAGTTCCGCCCACCGCGCCACGAGGGCGATGGGCATCGGGCCCGCCAGGATCTCGGGGAGTTCCTTCACTCGCCGAAACCGCGAGGCGACCTCGGGGTCGGCCCTCGCGTGCTCGACTCCGTACTCCAGCTCCCCTGGCGATCCGAAGACCGCCGTGAGCCGTCCCGCATAAAACGTGGTCGCGTGGCGATAGCGGCCAAGATCCGCGACGAGCCCCTTCGGCCCGACCGCTTCCGCCGCACGCCGCGCTAGACGCCGTTGTGTGAGGTTCTCGAGGCGAAGCGGTATGGTGGCGCCTGGGAGCGAGATCACCATTTCCCCTTGGGTCTCAAATTTCGCCGCGGCGTGGGCTCCCGTAGCAAGTCCGAGGGCGACTCCGCCCGCGGCGCAGAGCGCGGCTCCCGCTGGGCGCCTCCACAGAAGCAGCACGCAGGGGGCGAGCCCCGTTGCGAGAAGCGCCATGGACAGCGCCGCGAGCTCAAGAGGGGTCGCAAAAGTGAGGTTTGCCTCAGCCTTTGCAAGGAGCGCGACGACGGCGACGACGGCCACCAGCGCCGACGGCGCCCAGAGCAATCCGAGCACTTTTCGAGCACGCGCACTCGACAGCGTCTCTTCGAACGCACAGGCAAGCGCAAAGGCGAGCCAGGGGAAGACCGTCAGCACGTAGCTTGCGCGCTTGCCGGAAGACACAGTAAACAAAAGCGTCATCCAGCCAGCGACCGCGAGCGCAAACCCAAGCGCGCGGCCGATCCGCGGCTCCTCCCGCCTTGCAAACGCCCGCACGGCGCTCCACGGCACCGCGAGCGCCGCAGCGCCGCAGCCGCCGAGAAGTATGGGCAGATAGAACCAAAACGGCTCGCGATGGAGCTCCTTCGCTTCCTCGCTCGCGACGACGCGTTCCAAATTATGCTGCACAAAAAAGAATTGGAAGAACCCAGGGTGCGCCATCTCGGCCGCCACGAACCACGGAGCCGACAGCGCGCACGCCACCAAGCTCGGCAGCAAAGCGCGCTTCGCCGCCATTCTCCAGCCGTCCGCGCGGATCCCCACAAAAAGCGCCACCGGCCCGAAGAGCGCGAGCGAGGCGACGGGGCCGCGCAGCAGCGTCGCCGCCGCGAGCGCCACGCCCGCCCCGAGTAGCCGCGCCGTGCGCGCGCGCCCCTCGAGGATCTCCACGCCGACGACGGCGAGCGCCAGCGTGAGTGCGCCATGGAACGGTGCGTCGGTCGCGAAGACCCGCCCGTGGGCCGTCGCGAACGGAAATGCCGTCAACAATGCCGCCGCCATCACCCCGGCTCGCGCGCCGGCCGCGCGCGTCGCGAACCAGGCGATCGAGCCCGTCGCGAGCAAGGAACCCGCCGCGCTCGCGAGCCGCAGAGCGCTCTCCGCTCCAAGGCCCAGCGAGAGCAGCCACGCGCCGAGCCACGACAGCAGCGGCGGCTTCTCGAGGTAAACCACCCCGTTGAGCCGCGGCACGACCCAGCCGCTCTGCGCGATCTCGCGGGCGAGCTCGGCGTAGCGCGCCTCTTCGGGGAGCAGCGGATAGCTGCCGAGGAACGCGCCGACGGCCACGAGCGCCACGATCGGCGCACCCAACGCGGCGACCGCCCAACGGGGGTGCGCGCGATCCATCACAAGCGGGGGCTGGGCTGGCGCATGGTCAACGGCGGCCGACCATCGTACGCTCGAAGCTCCCCGCGCCGCCTTGACCCTTCCCCCAGTTCTTCGTCGCTCCGTGCTCGACCGCCCTCGAACGACCCTGCTCTCTCTCGTGCTCGTCGCCGCTCCCCTGGCCGCCTGCTCCAGCTCCGGCGGCGATTCGATCGCCGCGGCGCAAGCGGCCTTCGATCGGGGCGATTACGCGGCCGCCAAGACGCTCCTCAATTCGGCCTCCGGCACAAGCCTCAAATACGAGCTGCTCAACAAGGTCGATCAGCGCATCCAAGACGTGGAAGCGCTGAATGGTGATCTTGCCAACGCGAAGGCCAATGCCGCGCGCGAAGGAAAAGTGAAGACGCTCGATCGGCTCGATCTGTTGAAGCGCCGAGCTCCCGATTCGAAGTCGCGCGCCGCCGTCGAGGCGGCGATCGCCGACATCGACAAGCTCTGCCCGCCGGTCGATCCCAAGAAAGACGAATACCTCAAAAAGATCCCGACGCCGCCGCGCGTCGGAAATGAGAACGTCACGCCGCCGAAGCGGACCGTCGACGAGAAGGCTCCGTCGGACGGCTTGAAAGAAAAGAAGGAGGGCGGGCGAAGTGCACAGATTCCGGCTCGATGGAAGGAGCTTACAGATACCGCCCGCGACGATGCGCGCGCTGGCCGCTACCGCCAGGCCTTGGAGCTTCTGGCGATGGCGACGAGCGAAGGGGGAGAGGAGAGCGAGGGGCTGGGCGATGTCGCGGAGGAAGTAAGGGCGGCGTCCCAGGCCGCCCTTGCCGAACTGTCGCAACGCACGAGGCTGATACTCGATCCGGCCGGCAGCTACGCACCTTCGGAGCGTGAGGAGCAGTCGGCCAAGCTGCGCGAGGAGCTGGCGCGGTTCCCAGTCAATGCGGAGTCGGAGGCGCTGCGCGAGCAGCTCGACCGTGCGCTGCGCGCGTCGGCCGTCGCGACAAAGAGTGACACTCATAAAAATCAGCCGGCGGGCGGCGCCGGCGCGGCTGCCGCATCGCCCGTCGCGGGCGCCGATCCGAAGCTCGAGGAAGGGCTTCGGCTGGCACGGCTCGAGATCGCCGAGGGCAAGTTCACAGATGCGAAAATTCACTTTCTCGAGGCGGCCGGCAAGGCGCTGACTCCGGTCGGGAAGAGTTACGCGGCGGGGCTCGCAGAAGATACTTCTCGCGTCGCGGGCGCCATTGCCAAGCTCGCCGAGGCATTCGCCCGCGATTCGCGGGCAGCGGCGGAGATCGACGGCGGCCGCGAGGGACGCGGCAAGCCGGTTAGCCTCGGCGAGGCCGGAGTCGAGATCGAGACGGCGTCGGGCCGCAAGCTCCTGCCCTGGAGCCGTGTGCCCGCTGCGGCGATTTCACAATTCATTTCGCGAATCGGAAGCTGGACGGCCACAGAACGCCTTGGCCTCGCGCTGCTGCTGGAGCATGCCGACGCGCGCACGGAGGCCGACGGGATGCTAAAGATCGCGGCCGACGGCGATGCGTCGCTCCAGCCGGTGATTGATGGCATTCTCGCGCGGCGCTCGGGGATGGAGGTTCCGTCCTACGGATTTGTGTGGGAGCGCGGACGTTGGATGACGTTCCGCGAGCGCGAAAGCCTGAAGCTCGCCGATCGGATTCAGGCGCTGCTGGCGAAGCTGGAGACGGCGTCGTCGGCGCGGGAGCGCGCCGCCCTCTCGGACGAGCTGACGAAGCTCGGCAGCGAGGCGGGCGATGCGCTTGTGATCGCGTTGAAGGGGCGCCGCCAGGAGCTCGTGTCGAAGCTGCGCAGCGCCGGAATTAGTAAGCGCCTCGAGCCGCTGCGGGCGGAGCGCGCGCGCCTCGATGCGTCGAGGAAGTTCGCTCTGGAGCTGATCTTCGACGAGGTGAAGTATTTTTATCCTTTCAAGCCGCCGGAGTGTCCGCCGGAGAAGGCGAAGCTCTACCCGGCCGTGCAGCAGGAAGTGGATCACCGCGTGCGTGCGGTGAAGGATGTGTGGGATTCGAAGCTGGCGATTGGGCTCGGCACGAGCGCGTCGGCATTGGCGCAGCTTCACGAAGTGGAGGAGCAGCTCGGCTCGCTCGGCGTCCACGACGTTCCGATGGACGCGGACATCGTGCAGCTTTTGTGCGTGGATCCGAAGGCGCCGGAGATCACAGTTCGCAACTATTGCGACGACCTCTCGGAGAAGCGCAAGCTCTTCGACCGCAATCGCAACATTGATCTCTACAATGCCTCGGTCGAGACCACGGCGACGCACGAGGAGCGCAAGCAGATCGAGATCACCAATGCGTATCGGGAGATGCTGGGGCGCCGCCGCCTCGCGCTCAACGAGAAGGTGATTCTCGCGGCGCGCAAGCACTCGAAGTGGATGGCCGACTCGGGCGTCTTCTCTCACTTTTCGACGCTGCCCGGTTTGCGCACGCCGTTCGAGCGCATGAAGGCCGAGGGCTACGAGCGCGGCGTGAGCGAGAATATTGCCATGGGCACCGGCCCCGAGGGAGCGCACGCCGGGTGGACGCACTCGGCAGGACACCACAGAAACATCCTCATGGCGAGCCACAGCGAGATCGGCGTTGGGAACATCGGGTCGCTCTGGACTCAAAATTACGGAGTCGGCGACGAGTTCCGGCGCAGCAGCGTGTGGCGCGACTGAGCCGAGCGTCGGCGCGCGCCCGCGAGCTGCGCGTGGCGCGCGCGTGGGTCGAGTTTGCAAATCGCGATCGATCGCGGGCGCGCCGGCTTGAGGCGGTGCTTGGTCCCGATCCGCCCGATGCCGTTGCGGATTGTGAGGCGGGGGAGCGCTGGAGCATCGAAGTCACCGAGCTCCACCGCGTGACGCCCTCCGAGCGCGCCAGCCGCGCCGAGGGAATTGTGGTTTGGTCGGCGGCAGAACTTGCGGAGGCGCTCCACCGCGCGGTAGCTCATAAATCAGAGCTGCGGTCGAAATGGCCCGCGGCGCTGCGCCGAAAGTTCCCGCGTGCTGGTTTGTTAGCTGTGCTGGATGAGCACCAGCGCTGGGAGGCGCTGCCACAGATCGAGCAGTTGGGGGCTTTCGACTCGGTGGCGCTCATCGCTTGGAGCGACGATACGCCGCGAGTGGTGTCGGAGCGGCAAGCCGAATGAGGGGTTGCAGCTTGCGGACAATGGAGCCTTGATCTGAAGGTGGCGCTCGGCAATTCCGTTCTACGGCTCCTGTGACGTGGGCGCGACAGTGATCGCCCAATCTTGCGGGCGCGCGAGGAAACACTCATCATGACCGAGTCAGGTTTGCCTCGTATGCATAGAGTGACTATCACCTGAACCCAGGAATCACCCACGGTAATTCATATGGAAGAGACACCTCCCATTCGAATCGCTTCTGCCCATGGCAAGGTTTCAGTTCTCGTCGGCGATGTTGAGCTCACTGCCGACAGAAGTGCGAGGTGCTCGTCGGGTCCGGAACGTGGTTGGAGTGTACTATTCGGGCGCCTACCAAGTCGGTGCAGGATCAAATCGGACTAGGCTGTCAAGGGACGCGAAGTCTTGCGCACTTAGGGGACGTCTAGTTTTACGCACTGGGGATGGATGGGGAGGTCCAGTGGCCTGGGGATTCGGGGAGATTGGTGTTCTCCGGAGCGTGGGGCAGCCGCAGGCGCCCCCATGGG
>JAEUHX010000055.1 GCA_016792805.1 Planctomycetota bacterium | reverse complement strand
CGCTGGAAGTCGGCGCGGTCGGGCTCGGAGCGCGCGAGGCGCTCGCGGATCAGTAACGACTTCTCGAAGAACGCCTTGGCCTGATCACCCTGACCGAGTGCGAGCATCAGATCGCCCATGCGCTCATAGGAGACGGAGAGGTCGCGCTGGAAGTCGGCGCGGTCGGGCTCGGAGCGCGCGAGGCTCTCGGCAATTTGTAAGTCCTTCTCGAAGAACGCCTTGGCCTGATCACCCTGACCGAGTGCGAGCATCAGGTCGCCGAGCTTGTTGTAGGAGACGGAGAGGTCGCGCTGGAAGTCGGCGCGGTCGGGCTCGGAGCGCGCGAGGCGCTCGGCAATTTGTAAGGCCTTCTCGAAGAACGCCTTGGCCTGATCACCCTGACCGAGTGCGAGCATCAGGTCGCCCATGCGCTCATAGGAGACGGAGAGGTCGCGCTGGAAGTCGGCGCGGTCGGGATGAAGCGAACAAAGCTCTGCCAACCGCTCGTTCACTTGTCTCCAAGTGGCCAGCGCTCGGTCGCTATCACCCAACGCAAGCGCGGCATCAGCCTCACTCGCAACGATGCCAAGGTACTTATTATGGTCGTGCGGGAACGTTCGGCGCAGCTCCGAAGCGAGGATTTCAACAGCTCCGAATCGCCCAAGACGCTCCAAAGAAATGAGTAGCGCCCAAGCGAGTTCTCCTGCCTTGTCAAAAGAGTGACCCTCAATCAGATTCCGCAGCGCTTCATTGGGGTCTCGCCCGTCACCCTCGAGCCGAGCTCTTCCTGCACGACAGCAACGCTCCCGGAATTCCTCAATTTTGTAGCGCTGCTTCAGCGTCTCGGCCGTCCAGCGATGTACAAATACGGAACCCGCTTCGTTAAGAGTCAAGAGTGAAAGAGCGTCTAACCGATGGATCGAGCGGCGCGTGGAAGCCACCCGCTCCTTGGGCGGATCGCCATCGGCGAGGGCGCGGGCGAGGTCGGCGGGCGAGATGGGGATTCCGGAGACCGCAGCTTGCAGCAGCACTTCTTCGTCGCCCTCAGCGCGGGCAATCTCGAGCAGCGTGTCCAAGAAAACATCCGCGGCGCCAATCTGTAACGAAGCGGCGACCGCTTCATCGAGCGAGCGGTCCTCGTCGAGGTCGACGCCTGCTTTCGCCGCCGTTTCCCGAAGGCGTTTCTCGACTTCCGAGAGCTTCGCTTTTCCATGGCGCAAGACTCCGTCGAGGTACTCGAGCATTCTCGGGTGGCCGCCGATGCGGCGCACGATCTGTGAGAGATCCCGGCCCGCCATGGCGCGGAACGACGGCAGCCGCTGAAAGAGCTTTCGCGTCTCCGCCAGCGAGAGCGGCCCGACAGGGATCGCTTCGAGATGGTGCTCGAGGCCCGGAATCGGATACCGAGAAGTGATCATCAACGATCCGCACTGTGCTGCGGAAAGGAGCGCTTCCACCAACGACTTCACAGCTTCCGCTTTGAAAGCACGCCCACCCTCGGTCAGGTTGTCTTCGAAATTGTCGAGTACAACACAGATCCGCTCGCTCCGCAGCAGCGCCGTCACTGCGGCGATACGCCGATCGTCGGGGGCATTCGCGTCCGCCAGGATCTTTGCCGCCGACAGCGCCGCCATGCGCGGATTCGCGGCCGCGGCGGCGCCAAGCTCCGTACAGATCTTTCCAAAGTCGAAAGGGCCCGACGTCACCGCAACGGCGTAGCCACTCTCCCGCAGGCGGGCCACGGCGCGCCCTGTGATGCTACTTTTCCCAACTCCGCCGATTCCCGTCAGCACGACTCCGGCGCGGCGGCCGATCTCGTTCGCGCGCTCATGGCGCAGCATACGCAGCGCGAGACGCAGCTCCCGCCGCCGACCGACTAGCTCACCGAGCTGAAGGCGCGGGATCGCGCCAGCCTCCACCGTGTGCACGGGCGGATTCTTGAAGGGCGCTCGCTCCAGCGTCGGCTCCATGAGCGGCGTCTCGGCGCCTGCCACAAAAAGCGAAGCCGTGGCGTACTCGGGCTCGTGGGGAATTGTGGAATCGTTCCTAGCGACGGCGTCCTTGCGCTGCAACTCCAGCGCGCGTCTCGCCCGCGCTAGCGCCCAGCTCGGCAGCACGCGCTCGCCAGGCTGCAGCGCCTTGTAGAACTCTCGCGCCAGCGCCGACGCGTAAGGATCGGTGATGCGCGTCTGCATGGCGACGACCGCCGGCACGCCCTGCTCCAGCAGCTGCAACGCGAAGCTCGTCGTCTCACTCCGCTCTTTTGTGGCTTCCCCTGTCGTTGGCGAACCGCCGTGGCAAGAAGATAAAAATACGATCGGCACAGCACGTCCGGCCTCGATGAGCGGCGCCACGAGCTCCTTCGCGCTGACGCACACCTCCTCTCCGTCCTCGTTCTCGAGAAGGATGGCCCCCGGGAGCCCATGCCCAGACAGGTGCAAAATATGCACTTCATCCTCGGCGAGCGCGCCCCGGATCGCCTCCAGCGAGCCCACTTCGAGAATCTTTACTTCTGCTTGCCCATCTCGCTGAGCTGCTTCCACGGCATCAAGAATCCCCTGGAGTTCCGCCTCCAGGTCGAGCATGGCGCCGGAGCTGTTGCCTTCATCAGGCGCGCCGACGGCAATGACGATCTTGAGGGGCCCGGCCAGCGCCGCACGGTCACGATAGGTAGCATCTCGATATTTGGACTTATCTGGGATCGTGAGGCGCCGCGACACCGACA
Source organism: Planctomycetota bacterium (assembly GCA_016792805.1). Taxonomy (GTDB): domain Bacteria; phylum Planctomycetota; class UBA1135; order UBA1135; family JACQFD01; genus JAEUHX01. The sequence continues at coordinate 213,051 of JAEUHX010000055.1, read as the reverse complement.
CGCCCGGCGACAACGCCACAATGGAGCCGTCGGCAAGGCGCGCCGCCTCGAGCGGCAGCGACAGCAGCGACGTATTGCTCGAGCTGTACACCAGCTCGAGACGCTCCCCGGGCTTCACCGCCACGAGCTCCGAGAGCGCCTTCCCGATCTCTCCGGGAAAGAGCGCCGCGCCGAGCTGCTCGCCGAGGCGCGCCAGCTCCGCATCGAGCGACGCGCGCGCCGCCTCCTCCGGACCGCGCGCCGGCACCTTGATCGTCCCCCACAGGAACTCGGCGTACGTGATCGAAAGCTCCGGCTTGCGCTGCACACCGCGCTCCACGATCGGCTCCCGGCTCGGCAGCTCCAGCGTGAGCGCGAGCCCATCGTCTCGATTCTCGAGGCCCAGCACCGCCCGGTGGATTTGTAGCTTCTGGCCGCCCTCTAGCGGCGGCGTGAGCACCGCGCCGCGGATCGCGTCGGCGATGCTTGCGGCCTCGCTGACGCGGCGCGGCGAGTAGCGCCTCAGAAACAGCGGCAATCGCGCTTCGGGCACCGCGTCGAGGAGCACCGGAATGACCACAATTCCCCTCGTCGTGCGCAGGTATTGGAGCGTGGCCACCTCCTCGAAGAACCAAGTCCCCTTGGCTTCCCGCGAGGAGAAGAAGACGAGTGCCGCCTCGCACTCGTCGAGCCGCCGCTCCATCCATTGGATGAAATCTCCGCCGGCCAGCAGGTCCCACTGATCGCAGATCGCATCGATCCCATGCTCGCGTCGCATGCGCTCGGCGAACGTCCGAACCTCCGCGGCATCGACGCCGCGGTACGAGCAGAAGACGCGCTTCGAGACAGGCTTGTCGCTCACGATGTACTCGCTCCGGGTCCAAACTCACGCGTACGGCTCGCCGCCGTAGCGCGGAGATCCTAGCGCCCCGGCGCTGGACCGGCCCCGGTCGCCCGCTATCCTGACCGGCGCCAAACAAGGCCAACCACCGCGAACCGACCCCCGTTTGGAAGCCTCGCGTTCGTCACCCGTCAGATCACTCCTCGTTCTCTCCTTTCTCGCTCGGCCAACGGCCACCTTCCTAGTTCCCGAGGGATTGCCCATGAGCGCGGACCGAAACGGACTCTCCGAATCCCAGGACGTTCGGAACTGCCCCACCCGGGGCATGGTTGGCGCGGCCCTCATTGCGCACCGCATCACGGCCTCGGAGTGTCAGAAGCGCCAGCGCGAGCTTTATCACAAATGCTGGACCTGCGTGTTCGCGAACCGCTTCGCCGGGACGCCGATGCGCGTCGCGGCGGAGCAAGCGGCGACGGCCGCGCGAAACGGGGAAGGGAGCGGCAACGGGCATGGCAGCGCCCACCGAAACGGCGTGCTCCACGCCCACACCAACGGCACCGCATCGTCGGCCGCAGCGCGCGACGGCGTGCTCGTGCCGGTGAACACGAGCAGCGCGCCCAAGCTTCCGAAGATCAAGCCGTAGCCGGGCGGGCGCCGCTGGCGCGAACCGCCGACTCCGCGCACACTGGCAGAAGCCACACGCCTCTTCTGCATCTCGAGGTTCATATGCAGCGCATCACCGCCTCCGGCGCGCTCGTCGCCGCGCTCACGCTCTCCAGCTTCGCAACGGCACAGAACGTTTGGGTTGTGGACGACACGCCTGGCCCCGGCGTCGCGTTTTTCACGATTCAGGACGCGGTCAACGCAGCGTCGAACGGCGACGTGATCCTCGTGAAGACGGGGACCTACGGGCAGTTCATCATCAATGGGAAATCGCTCGTGATCACCGCCGACACGGGGCAAACGGTGAGCTTGGACGTGCCGCTCGGCGCGACGAACCTCATCCAGAACATACAGTTCCCCCAATCGGTGGTGATCCGCGGCGTGCGCCCGGCGAGCGGCGGAAAGCGCAGCGCGTTCACCATCGATTCGTGCACCGGATTTGTGTGGTTCGAGGACTCGTTCGTTTATGGAACGACGCTCTCGAATCAGCAGAGCCTGCCGGGGCTGACGGTCGTGTCGAGCCAGACTGTGGTGCTTCGGAATACAAAGGTTCGCGGCGACTCGGGCTACAGCTACGCAGGCGATCCGAGCCAGCTCGCCACGCCGGGCGCGAAGGGAATCGATGCGACGTCGTCGGGGTTGTTTCTGTACGAATCCACTTCGAATGGCGGCATGGGCGGCAGCGGCGGCTTCCACGCAACGCTCGGCGCGATCAATGGTGCCAACGGCGGCGACGCGCTGACGCTGAACGGCGGCGAGATCTACGCACAGGGAGCGACGTTCACGGGGGGGACGGGCGGGCTCAGCGTGCCGGGCGGATCATTCGGCTCCCAGGGCAAGGCGCTCGACGTCTCGGCCGCGACGAACCAAGTCGTGACCTACAACGGCGCGGCAGCGGGCGCAGTGAATATTCTGTGCCCTTGGACGGCGCTCACGGGCCCGACTGTGCAGTTCGGCGCCGTCGCGCCGGTGCGCGAGGGCGGAAATGTTGATTTCAATTTTAACTGCGGCACGCCGAGCACGGTGTATCTGTTCCTGGCGGACAACCCCGGGCCGCAGTTCGCGATTCCCGGTTTCTACGGGCCGCTTCTATTTGATCTGCTGACGTCGTCAGCGATCTCGTTCCCGAGCGGACCCGTCTGCTCCGGAGCGACGACCTACACGATCGTGGCGCCGCCAGTTGTCCCGGCCCTCGCGTCGATTCACGTCGTGGTGCAGTCGCTCTTTACAGATGCCGGGCTTACCTATGTGCACGTGGGTGCGCCGTCGCAGATCATCCTGTTGGACGCGGCGCTGTAAGGTTGGTGGTGGGTTGCGCGCGCCGCGGCTGCGGCGCGCAGCCCATTGCTTCGGGTCTGGCTCCAGGGAATGAGCCCGGACGCGCGCCATCACCGAACCCGAGTTCGCAGAACCTCTTGCGATCGGTGATCGTGCCCTAGCTCACGCGGATGACTCGAGATTCGGGTCATTTCTCGAGTTCCCGAGTCGAATTTCGCGCAGAAATTCGACTTGAACGGTCGAGACAGGCGGTCAATCACCGCAACGTCCAGGATCCTCAGCGACAAGGATCAGTAGCTTCCGACGGCAGGGCTTATGCCTTCACAAACGCGAGAAGTCGAGGAAAGGGGCGTGTGTCGATGTAGACGTACACAGATTTCGATCCGTAGGGTCGGCGCTCGCGCCGAACAATTGCGCGGGGCTTGCCCCGCGCGATGAGGAATCGGTACCGGGTCACTTCATCCGGCGGCGCATGCGCTGCCGAGTCGCCGTAGGCACGGCTGACTCTTGAATCGTCCTCCACGCGCCGACCCCACAGATCTGCGGGAAAGAATCGTTACAGCGACGAATCGAGGATCGTCACCGATGCGGCGGTTCCGATCAGCAGAATGCCGTCGGTCGTCGAGCGGAAGACCGGCTGAGCGTAGAACGTCCTGCCGAGCGTGCTCGCCGAGAGCTGCGGTGCATCGAAGCGCACCAGCGCGCTGCCCGAGCAGGCGATCGGCATCGGCGGAGGAAGTGTATTCATCGTTGCGAGCTCTAGCTGGAGCGGTCCGAGCACGCCGACGAGATTCATGAGGTCAGCATTCTCCGCATAGAAAAGATACACAAGGTCTGCGGGGCCGCACTGCACCGTCGCCGTCACGAGAGCGCCTTCGCGCACGGGCGACGTCACCTCCATACTCCGGGTTGGGCCCGCAATATTTGTGAACGGCCCCGCGAGCTGCGTTCCCTGGGATCCGGAGAACGTCGAGGCGTAGGCGGTAGCCGAGAATGCAGCGATCTGTGAGAAGAGCCCAACGCCACTGATCGGCGATCCAATTCCGGTGCCCGGCGCGCCGCCAATAAACGTACAACCGCTCGCAAAGAGCTGCGAGGCTCCAGTCGTCGTGACCTCGAGGCCGTTTCCTCCCGAGGATGCGGGCTTCAGATCAAGGCCGTTGCCGCCCTTTCCACCCTGAAACGTCGTGTCGTAGGCTGCCAAACGGGATGCTTTCACCGACGCCGCGGCTGCGCCGTCGCTCGAGATCCCGATCGGTGAGGCATTGAGTCCACTGCCTCCAAGGAAGCTGCACCACGACACGGCCACATGGTTGCTGTTCAGGAGATTGAGGGCCGATTGGGTCGCCAATCCAGTCGCCGAGCAATGATCCAATAGTACCGACCCATTACAGTTCAAGATCGTGAACGCCTGGCTCGAGAAAAGTGAAAGATCCTCGTTCTTGATGTGAATCTCGCGCAAAACGACGGACTGGCCCGAAGGAATGTTGGACACGACGACTCCGATTCCGAAAAATGCCGCGCTAACATTCACTAAAGCCCCCTTGTCTGCCGTCACGGTGATACCTTTCGAGACCGTCAAGCCTTGATATGTTCCGCTCTTCACCAGCAAGATGTCTCCCGGCGCGGCGGCGTCGTGCGCCGCCTGCAGAGATGTGAAATTCACTCCGGGACCTGGCTGATCGTCTACGACATGAACTTGTTGCGCGGAGACGAAGCCAGAGATCAGTGCGGCGATTGCGAGCGTCGAGACTTTCTTGCTTGCATTGTTTATCAACATGGCATCACTCCGGTTCAGTTAGAGAATTGGACGTGCAGATGGGCTGGCACTGGCACGTCGGAGAAGTAAGGAAGGAGAGGTGATCACCGATCAACCATTTGAGGAAGAGGGACCATGCGCTCCTTGATCTTGTTGAGTGCGTCACCCGCGGCGATCGCCTGATCGCCGCGGAGTTGCAGGCACGTTATCACCCACCGGTGTGCGTGCATGGAGAAACCAACTACCGATCGATCACAACGACGAATCGAGGATCGTCAACGACGCAGCCGTGCCGATCAGCAGAATGCCGTCGGTCGTCGAGCGGAAGACCGGCTGCGCATAGAACGTCCTGCCGAGTGTGGTTGCCGAAAGCTGCGGTGCATTAAATCGCACCAGCGCGCTGCCCGAGCAGGCGATCGGCATCGGCGGAGGAAGTGTATTCATCGTTGCGAGCTCCAGCTGGAGTGGGCCGAGCACGCCGACGAGATTCATGAGGTCAGCATTCTCCGCATAGAAGAGATACACAAGGTCTGCGGGGCCGCACTGCACCGTCGCAGTCACGAGAGCGCCTTCGCGTACGGGCGAGGTCAGCTCCATACTCCGGGCAGGGCCCGCAATATTTGTGAACGGTCCCGCGAGCTGCGTTCCCTGAGAGCCGGTGTACGTCGAGTCGTAGGCCGTCACCGAGAAGGCGGCCAACGGCGAGAAGAGGCCGACGCCGGCAATGGCTGACCCGAGCCCAGTTCCCTTTGCGCCGCCGATGAATCTGCAATTGCTGGCGAAGAGTTGCGAGGAGCCAACCACCGCTTCGAGGCCGTTTCCTCCTGAGGACGCCGTCGTCGAGCCGAGCCCATTGCCGCCCCCCCCGCCCGTGAACGAAGTGTCGTACGCCATGAGACGCGACGACGTCAATGAAGCCGCCGCCGCACCATCGCTTGAGCGTCCGAACAGAGATCCGTTCTGTCCGCTCCCTCCGGTGAACGTGCACCACGATGCCGCCACACGGCCGCTGTTCACCAAATTGAGCGCCGGCTGCGCCAGCACGCTCACGCCCGTCGCGGAGCAATGATCCAGCCAAACCGAACCACTACAGTTCGTGATCGAGAAGGCTTGGTTCTGAACATGGATCTCGCGAAGTACCACAGATTGACCCAGCGGGATGTTCGACACGACGACCCCGAGCCCGAAAGCAAGAGTCGAGACGTTCACCAATGCACCCGTATCCGCGGTCACGGTGAGTCCCTTCGAGATAATGAGGCTCGGGTATGTGCCGGCCTTCACCAATAAGATATCTCCCGGCGCGGCGGCGTCGTGCGCCGCTTGCAGAGATGTGAAGTTCACTCCAGGACCCGGCGTATCGTCGACGACGAGCACTTGCTGCGCCGAGGCAATGCCACAAAAAACTGCGGCAGCCGCGAGGATCGATAGCCCGATGTGCTTCGACATGATTTGACTCCGGAGAGGTCAGAGACGTTGAGGTGCGGCGGTGCGGCCGCCGCACGTGCGGGAACTCGGGGAGGACCAAGGGAACCCCCAGGTCACCATTCGCACAAGGGGGCACCGCGTAAGGAATCTGACGCTTCGGGAAGTTCTAGCTTGCGGTCGAGCCCGCGACTTGGCAGTCTTACTGCCATGAAGTCGATCGAGCCGGTTCGCCGTCCATCCCTCCGCCAGGAGCAGGCGGCCGTCACACGCCGTCGCATTCTCGAAGGCGTAGAGGCCATGCTCCTGAGCGGCGCTGACGAGGTTTCCTATCAGGGCGTTTCGAGGGCGGCCCAGGTTCCCGAGCGGACGCTCTACCGGCACTTCCCGACGAAGGGCGACCTCCTCCGCGCCTACTGGAGCCTCCTCGATGAGCGCCTCGGTTCCCGCGGGATGCCGACGACCGAGGCGGCACTCCTTGCCGACGTACGCGCCGTGATGGCCCGTTTTGACGACATCGCCCCGGTCATGCGCGCCGCGCTCCTCAGCAAGGAGGGCCGCGAGATGCGCATGTCGGTCCAGCCTGAGCGCGTCCAGGCCTTTCGCGCCGCGCTCGCCGACGCGACGACCGGCCTCGCTCCAAGTCAGCGCACGCGCGTCTGCGCCATCATCCAATTGTTGTACTCCGGCTACGCCTGGCTCTCCATGAGAGAGCACTGGAACCTCGACGGCAAGGAGGCCGGCGAGGCTTCCGCGTGGGCCATCGAGACCCTTCTCCGTTCCCTCAAGAGATCCGATACATAACGCTCCACGAAGAGTTTCATCATGATCCACCATTTTTCCATCCCTGCTTCGAATCCCGAGCGCGTCGCCCGTGTCTTTGCTGAGCTCTGGCGCGGCTCACTTTTCCCGTTCCCCGTGGCGCCCCGCTCGTTCATCGTTCTCGCCGGAGACGAGCGCGGCACGGCGGTCGAAGTGTATCCTGACGATGTGTGCCTTGTTCCCGGAGTCGGCGAGGCGGGGCCGGCCACGCCGGATGCCTCGCTCGCTCCTTGGGAAGTTCAAATGTCGGAGCGCAATCCGGCGCCGCGGGCCATCTCCACACATGCCGCCATCGCTTCCGTCCTCGAGGAGGCGGAGGTGAAGGCGATTGCCGCGCGGGAGGGCTGGCGCGCCGTCACATGCGACCGCGGCCCCGCGTTCCGTGTCGTGGAATTGTGGCTTGAGAACCGAGTGCTGATCGAGGTGCTGACCCCGTCGATGTGCGGCCGCTACCTCGATTTCATGCAGCCGAAGAAGGTCGCAGCGCTCCTCGGGGGCTGAGGTCGGCTACGCGCTCGCGCCTCGGCAAACCTCATCAATCTCGGCATCGGTGAGAAGCCGCGTCGACCCCTTCGCCCGGTCGAGCAGCCGCTTCACGAGCTCGTCCGTCGGGGCGACGCCGCGCTTCTCCAGCACCCACTGAACATTACTCTTTCCGCTCATGGGACCGATGCCGATCTTCTGCTCGAGGCCGAAATCATCGGCGGGGACGCCGCTGTACACGCGATTGGCGAGCCACGCATCTCCCATGCGGAACGCCTTCACGACCGCCGACGCGTGCACGCCTGTGCCGGTCTCAAACGCATCGTCGCCGAAGACCGGGTAATTATGCGGGACGGGGATGCCGATCGCCTTCGACGCCGCGTCCACATATCCGCGCAGCGGCCGCAGATCCTGATCGATCCAGCCGAGGAGCTTCAAGTTCACGAGCAACAAATCCATCTCGGCGTTGCCGGCGCGCTCGCCGACGCCGAGCGCCGTTGCGTGGATCCGATCGGCTCCGGCTTCGATGGCGGCGATGCAATTCGCCACGCCGAGCCCGCGGTCGCGATGGCCGTGCCAGTCGATCTTCACATCGTGGCCCGTCTCCTTCACGATCTGCTTCACATAACCGAGCAGCGCGCGCACGCCGTCCGGCGTTACGTGTCCGCATGTGTCGCAGACACAAATACGCCGCGCTCCCTCCTCGATCGCGGCGTGGTAGAGCGCGCGGATCGTGTCGGGGTGCGCGCGCGTCGTGTCTTCCGTCACGAACATGCAAGACAACTTCTCTTTTCTACAGAACGAGATCGCCGCCCGCACGTTCTCGAGCATCGTCTTCAGCTCCCAGCCCTCCGCATACTGCCGAATGGGCGACGAGCCGATGAATGCGCACACTTCCAGCGGAAAGCCCGTTTTCTGTACGAGCTCCGCTGCCGGCTGAATGTCGGTCACCACAGTTCGGCACGCGACGTTCGCTCCGATCGGTAACTTCTCGCTCTGAATCATCCTCACGAGCGTTTCGATGTGATGGCGCGCGCGCGGCCCCGCTCCCGGAAGCCCCACATCGGCCGTCGTGATGCCGAGCGCCGCCATGCGCCGCACGAGGTCCATCTTCGCGTCGAGGTCGGGATCATTGGCCGACGGCGACTGCAGCCCGTCGCGCAGCGTCTCGTCGTCGAACTCGATCGGCTTCGCCGGGCGCGCGGCGGGGCGCGTCGCGACGTTCCAGTCATAGATGAGGTCGGAAGGACGTTGGGCGGCAGACATGGGAGCTCCGGCGAGGCGTGGGATCTCACATTCCAACGCGGCCGCTCGTTTGCTTCCACCCCACCGGTACCATCCGCCGCCCCCCAAGAGACACCGTGACCATCGTTCTCAAATTCGGCGGCACTTCGGTCGCCGATGCCGCCCACATCCGCGAGGTGGCCCGCATCGTTCGAGCGCGCCTCGACCGCAAACCCGCCGTCGTCGTGTCGGCGCACTCGGGGGTGACCGATCAGCTCGATCGCATGGCGCGCGAAGCCGTCACCGGCAACGTTTCCATCGCGCCGCTGGCCGAGCGCCACTTCACCGTGCTGCGCGAACTCGGTCTCTCGACGGACATCGCCAAGCCGCTCCTCGAGCAGCTCGACGCGCTGCTGCGCGGCATCGCGCTCGTGCGCGAGCTCTCGCCGCGCACGCTCGATCATGTTCACTCATTCGGCGAACGCCTGAGCTGCCGCACCGTCGCGGCACATTTTTGTGCGGTCGGAGTCGACGCCTTCGCCATCGACGCCTTCGATGCGGGCCTGACCACCGATTCCAACTATGGGCGCGCGCGCCCGCTGCCGGAGGCGGAGCAACAGATCGCGAAGACGCTCAAGCCGCGCAAGGGCGTCGCCGTCATCACCGGCTACATCGGACGAGATTCCGAAGGATATGTGACAACGCTCGGCCGCAACGGCAGCGACTACTCCGGGGCGATCTTCGGCAACGCGCTCGACGCCGAGGAGATCCAGATCTGGACCGACGTCGACGGCGTCATGACCGCCGATCCGCGCGTCGTGCCGCAGGCCCGCAGCATCCCCGTGATGACCTACGAGGAAGCCGGCGAGCTCGCCTACTACGGCGGAAAAGTGTTGCATCCAGCCACAATTCAGCCGGCCGTCGCCAAGACGATCCCCGTGCGCGTGCTCAACACACGGCGCCCCGAATCGCAAGGAACACTGATTGTGCAATCGGTCGCCGAGGAGCCCGCGCCCGTCACGTCAATCACGTCGCGCCGCGGCGTGGCACTCATGAACGTCCAGTCGATGCGCATGCTCGACCAGTCGGGCTTCATGGCGCGGCTTTTTGATACTTTCGGCCGCCACGAAATTGTGATTGACCATATCGCCACCTCGGAAGTGTCGGTCACGCTCTCCACTTTCGGGAACGCAGACCTCGAGCCCGTTGCGCGCGAGCTCTCGTCGATCGCAGAAGTTACGGTGGAGAGAAATAAATCGGCCGTCTCCATCGTTGGGCGCGGCATGCGACAGCACGGCGATGTCGTGCATCGCGCGCTCGCCACGCTGCACGGCGAGAAGATCGACCCGCAGCTCATCACCCGCTCGGCGCTGCGCACGAGCCTCTCGCTCATTCTTGAGGAGAGCGAGGCGACGCCCGCGGTGCGCGCGCTTCACCGCGAGTTCTTCAAGGCGTAGCGGCCGAGGGCGCCGACACGAGCGGCTTGCCGTCATGACGGCAAGCCGCGAGACCAACTTACCGCGGGTGGTCGTCTTTCTTTTCGTCGTCGTCCTCGCCGCCGGCGAGGTCTTGGTAGAAGCGCGTCGACGAATCGAGGTTCTTCAAATACAAGTGAAAATCAATTTTCTCGTCGGGCGCGATGGCGCGGCCGGCGCGATCGTCGCCCAGGATGCGGTCGGCCACTCCGGGCGCGAGCGCCACGCGCGGGTGGGGATCGCGCTCTTCCTCTGGATCAACGAGCACGACGAGCCCTTTGCGCACCAGCGACGACTCCGGGGCGAACATCCGGCGGCGACGCAACAAATCCTCTTCGTCGCGGCTCACCATCTGTAACAGCTCCACGACCTCGAGCGACGGCTCGCCCTCGAAGAGATGTGCAAAGAGAAGATCAATGATCACGAGCGTCTCTTCCGCCGTGAGCGCAAGTTCGCGCTGGAATTGAATCATCGGGAAGCGGTCGCGCTCCTCCGTGACCGCAAGATCGCGCTCGATACGCCGCGCAATGATGCGCAGCTTACGCTCGATTTGTTTCCTCTCGCGCCGCGACGGCCGATAGCCGTCGGCGTCGGGCGGGCCGAAGATCGCATGGGCGCGCCGGCGGCAATATTCCGCCAGCGCCCGCAGCTCGAGCACATATTCGCGATTGCTGAGATAAGGCTGCGGCTTGCGCGGCGGCTTTTTCTCGGCGGAGCGCTGCGGCGCATCAAAGAAAAGCGACGCGGCCGCGTCGGAGAGGCGGAACCGGGCGTCGAGCGGATCGATCCCGCGCTGCGGGCGCTCCACCGAGACGAGACCCGTCTGCCGCAGCGTGCCGTCGGGCCCGAGGAGCCCGATGGAACGCAGCTTCGAGAACGTATCGTCGGCGATGCGATCGATCACTTCTCGGCCCGTGAGCCACGGCGATTTCGGGTCGACATAGCGACGCAACAAAAGCGCCACCACTTCGGCCTCATCGAGCGTGAGGCGCCGCTCGCCCGCGATCTCCGCCAGCGAGCCCGTTCGAAGCTCCTTTTCCAGCAGCCCGCGCATCTCGGCGCGCCGCCGGCGCATCTCACTTCGTACAGATCCAGCCTCGCTCGCGTCGCGGGAGCGAACGCGCAGCTCCTCCGCTTCATCGCAGAGGCCAAGGATCGATTTCCAGGTGGTGCCGGCTTGTCGTGCGCTCAAGGCGGGAATCCTCCGTCGACGGGAGGCGGCGCTACCTCGATCGGCATCCGTCGCCCATCGCCGTAGCGACGCACCCGCGATTCCGGGGACGTCGGCGCGAATAATAACCCCGGATTTCAACGCCCCAGGGGCCGCGTTTTTTCGGACGCTGCCTGCGGGCCGTAGCTTCCAGCCTGTGAGCGACCCTCAAGAACCCTCTCCGAACGCCTCTGGCCCGGCGGCGCCGCCTCGTCGTAAATGGCTGCGAAGATGGGGTTTCCGGTGTCTGATCGCGCTCCTCCTGGCGGCGATTGCCGCGCGGGTTCTGTGGGTGGACGTGCGGCGCATTCCGACGTCTTCGATGGTCCCCACCCTGGTTGGCGACGACACTCCGGGGGTGGCGGCGGGGGACCGCGTGCTGCTGGTGCGCCGCGTCGGTGCGCCAGCCGTGCCACCTCGGTTCGCCATCGTGGCTGCCGAGCACCCCGAGGACTCCCATCGCGAGATCGTGAAGCGCGTGGTCGGTTTGCCGCGCGAGCGGATTCAGATCAGTGATGGCGACCTCGTGATCGGCGGCAAGCGGCTGCGGAAGTCTGTGGAGCAGTGGCGCGAGCAGCGCGTTCCGCTCCTGCGCGCCGCGAGCCGGCTGAAGGAGGCGACCTGCGACGACGGAAGCCGCCGCGTCACGTTCGACGCGGCCTCCCGAGCCACCCTTGACGGCTCGGTCGCAACGCATCTGAGCGACGCCCCCTGGATCGGGCTTCGAACGCCCCCCACCGACGGCTACGAAGACGAGATGGGCCATTTCCACCCGGGCGACCATGGCGTCGAGGACCTCGAGCTCGAGGTGCAAGTCGAACTCGATCGCGACCGCGGTGTCGTCTTCCTCGAGCTTCGCGAGCAGGGAGACGAGTTTGTGCTGGAGGTGGAGCGCACCGGGGCCGACGGCCAAACGACGCTCCGGATCGAGCGCAACTTCTCGGAGCTGGCCCCTGGCTCGGCCACGGGGCTTCGCGCCGTGCGCGCGCAGCTCCACCGCTGCGCCGGCCCGCGCTGGGCGCCGGGGCGCCCCTGGACCATCGCGTTTCGGAATGTCGACGATCGCCTCGAAGTGGAGATCGAGGGCCGATCCGCGTGCTCCCCCATCGAGATCACAGAACACCACCCGTTCCTTCGGGCGGCCGACGGACCCGCCATCTCGCCGCGCGCCGCCGGTCCGCGCTGGGGATGCTACGGATCGAAAGCACAAATCCGCCGCGTTGCGCTTTATCGCGATTTGCACTATTTGCCGCGCGGGCGATTCGCCGTCGCCGAGCCGTTTGAGCTCGGGCCCGAGGAGCTCTTCGTGCTGGGGGATCTTTCGGGCGAGAGCCAAGACAGCCGCGAGTTCGGCGCGCTGCGCGTCGGACAGGTCTTTGGCAGAGTTCGCGCCATCGTCTCGCCCTGGGCGCGGCTCCGCTGGGTCCCATGAGTTCGGGGGAGCGACCCACGCCGCCGGCAGCCTCGGGCGCCCAACGCCCGGAACCGGAGGCGCCGAACCCGGTTGACCGGGTCCGGGACTCCATGCTTCGTTCCGAAACGCCCGACCCCGGCGCCCGATGGATGCTGGAGCTTCAGGCAGGAGACCCGTCGGCTTTCGATCGCATCGTTCAGGAATACCAGCACGTGGTCCACAACCTCGCCTACCGCTTCACCGGCCAGCGCGACGCCACGGAAGACCTCGCCCAAGAGGTCTTCCTACGCGTATACCGCGCGAAAGACCGGTATCGCCCCGAGGCGCGGTTCCAGACGTGGCTATTTCGCGTTGTTTACAACCTCTGCATCAATGAGACGCGTGCCCGAAAGCTGCGCCGCATGCGCTCGATCGAAGCGCCGGCGCCCGGCGAAGAGCACGATGCGACGCTGCGCGAGAGCGTCGCCGACGAACAGCTTCAGTCGCCCCTCGATCGCCTGACCGGAGGCGAGACGGCGCGCCGACTGCGGGAAGCGATGGCGGGGCTGCCGCCCCAGCAGCGCGCGGCGCTCACGCTTTACCAATACCGCGGCATGAGCCTGCGCGAGATCGCCGACGTGCTGGAGACGACCGACAAGGCCGTGAAGTCGCTGCTCGCCCGTGCTCGAGAGAACCTGCGCGAGAAGCTGGCGCCCTACGTTCAACCCTCGCCGGAGAACGCTCCGGCCGTTCCCAAGGAGACGCGATGAACCTTACTTGCGAGCAAGCGCGCGAAGATCGGCCGTTCGCGGAGGTCGGCAGCGCCCTGCGCGCTGCGATCGACCGCCACGCCGGGAGCTGCGACGCATGCCGTGCAGCATTCGCCCTCGACGACGCGATCGACGCGCTCGCTGCGCGCGAACCCGAGATCGCCGTGGCGCCCGACTTCGTGGCAAGAGTCGCCCAAACGGCCGAACAGGAGCAGCGCTCGGCTCGTTCGCCGCGCCGTTGGATGCGCCTTGGCATTCCGCTGGCGCTCGCCGCCGCGGCGTTGCTTGCCGTGGCACTGCGCGGAGGGCTCGCCCCGGAAGGGGATCGCGAGCTGATTGCCAACCTCGACGCGGTCGAGCAGTTCGCCGCGCTTCGCGGCAATCGCGAGGCTGCCGCCGCCCTCGACCTTGCCGCTCTCGAATCCAACCCGTCGTTTCGCGCCATCTCGAGGCTCGCCGCGGCCGACGGCTTCTGATTCTTAGCAAACCCTAATCTTGGTATTTTTCGTGTCATTACACATGGGACCGCGCGCTGCGACCCTCAGCATCCTCCTGCTCCTCACCGTCGGCGTGCCGGCGCAGGCGCAGAGCGTCGGCGCATCGTCGTCGCGTCCCGGCGAATCGAAGGAGATTACATTTACCCGGCGGGATTCGTCGCGCTCCCGTGAGCGCCTGCTGGAGATGGAAGAGCGTTGGAAGGCACTCTCCGAAACGGAAAAGGAGCGGCTGCGCGCTGCTTTTGGAGAGTTCAAATCTCTCTCGCCGGAGAAGCGGGAGGAGTTCCGTCGCCGCGGCGAGCAGTTCGCTCGAGAACGAGACAAGCTCGAGCAGCTCTTGCCGGCGGAGGACCGCGAGCAGCTACAAATCCTCGGCGGCGAGATCAAGAGCGATTGGCTGCGCGCCCTCGTGATGGATCGCTTCCATTCGCGATGGGGACGAGTGAAGCGTGAGGTGCCGAGCGGCGAGGCCGAGCGCGCGCTCCAGCTCGACGGTGCCGAACGCGTCGCGAAGCTAAGACAACTTTTCGACGAGGCTTCGCGGTCGATCGTGAAGCGGGTTCTCGACCAGGCCGAATCGAGAAAAATGATCACACCGGAGGAAAGCGCGCGCCTTGCCGCGCTTCCCCCGTCGGAAGCGGCACCGCGGCTTCTCGAGCTGCGAAAACTCACCATTGTTTCCGATCTCGAACGCAAGCCCGAGCGGCGCGGCGGGCTCTCCGAATCGGAATGGGAGTCCATCAAAACGCTTCCGCCCGAACAATTCTTCGAGCAGCTCGACGCCAGGCGTGTGTTCTCCCATCGAGAGCGCGGCGGCGAGCCGTTCGGAAGACCCGGCCCCCACGGTCACGGCGAAGGCCCGCCAAAGTTCATGAATCCGTGGAAGGCTCGTCTCGCGGAGCATCTGGTGGCGAAGGGTCTCTCGCGGGATGATGCCCATCGGCTCGCCTTCGAGACCCCGTGGGAGCAGGTGCGCGTCGCCCTGAAAGGGCTCCTCGACGACCTGCCCCCCGGGCCGGGGCCGAAGCCGCGGCGCTGAGCGTGCCCCGCGAAGCTCGTCCCGCGGGCAATTATTGAGGACGCGCGATGGTGGGCGCGCCCGGGGTCAGAGTGAGAGGCATCCTGCGCACCTCCTTCCCTCGGTGGAGGACGACGAGCGTGGCAGCCGCCTCGGACACGGCGACCATCGGCGACGCGCCTTTTGTGATTTCTCCGCTGATATCGCCGATGACGCTCTCGCCCTTCCAAATATTGATCTCCATCTTGGCGCCTTTCTCGTCGAGCACCTCGAAGCGATCGGCCTCGAGATCCGAAGCAACCTCCAATTTGAGGTGACAGCGGCGGAGCACCCGCATGCGGATGGCCGCGGCGTCGGCGAAGGGAGAGAAGAGCGAGTCGGGGCAGATCGTCGGAGCATCAAAAGTAAGGAACGTCCCGTCGCGGGCAAGCTCACGAATCCGAAAGCGGCCCTCAGCATCCGTCTTCACACGGGTGCCGGTCGGATTATTGATCCAACGCCCGTTGGGCGGAATCGCGAGCGAGCAGCCGCGTCGCGCCGCGCCGACCTCCACGTCGGGGACGGGATTGCCTTGGCGATCGACGACGACTCCGGCCACCTCCGCATGCACATCGGCATTGGAAATGGTGAGGGTTACTCCGGTGGAGCCGGCGGTGACGCCCGATTTCTCCACGATGGCGAGCGTGCGCGGGTGCATTCCGACCACGGTGTAATCCCGCGCGGCAAGCCCGCGAAGAGTGAACTCTCCGTTGTCATCCGCCGTCACAATCGGCAACCCCTGATCGCCGAGTATCGACTCCACCGAAAGGGGATCCTGCTCGATGTGGCCGAACCAGGTCGGGTCGGCGAGCCAAACTGTGGCACCGCCGAGGGGCTTGCCGCTCGCGTCGAGCACGCGCCCGGAGACGCTTCGCGCTCCGGCGTTGAGGCGAAGAGTGATGTCTGTCCGCGGCTTCGTGCCGTCCGCCTCGAGGATCGCTGGGAGATAGTTGGGCATCAGCGCGGTGAATGTGATGCGGTCTCGCAGCCGCGCGGAGACGTGGAATCGCCCCTCGTCATCACAAAAGACTGCGACTTCGCGGCCCGTCGAGACGACGGCGCGCGCCACCGGAGCGCCGCCGTCATCCACGACGCGCCCGCTCCAGGAGCCTTCCGTTGCCGCCGCCGATTTGAGGACCACAGACAGCGACCACGTGGAGACCTCCGGAGCTTGGAGGCTCGCTGATTGGTAACCTTCGCGAGAAACGGCTAGTTGCGCGTCGCGCACCGCGGGCACGGCCCCGAGCGAGAATGCGCCGCGGCCGTCGCTGACCGCGAGCCAAGTGTCCTCCCGGGAGAAGTCAAGAATCTCCCGGAATCGCCCGCGGAAGTCGTCGGGAAGTGTCCACAAAATGCGCGCCCCTTCGACCGCGCTCCCGGACTGCGACGTGATGTTTCCGGCGACAGTGACGCGCGGCGCGACGACGAGAACCGGCTCCGCGCTGCTCCGCGCCGCCGTGAGCTCGCCGGCCAGCACCGTAATATAACGTTCACTCACGGCCTCGATGAGCGCGCTCGAGTCGTTTGCCTCGAGTTCAAATCGGCCGTCGGCATCTGTGGTTGCGCTCGCTTGGAGGTTTCCTTTGCGCGCGCGCACGGCGATCCCCGCCACGGCGCGCGACTCGACGTCAATGACGCGGCCGCGAATGATCGCAGAAGCCGAAGCTTGCGGCGGATCCTGCGACGGGCCGGCGCCCCGAGATTCCACTCGCGCGGCGCTCGACGCGGCCAGCCGATCACTTTTCGCCGTCTCGGCCGAGGCAACGCTGGGTGCCTGTGCCGCCGCCTCGGCGCGCAATGTCGATCCTCCCGGCGACGCGGAGACGAGACCGCCATCCGAAGATGCCCCCGGGCGGAAGACGAAGGCCGCAACCGCGGCAAGTAATAGAACGGCAGCACCGGCAAGAATCTTTGTGTTCATCAGAAGCGCTCCGAGTGTCATCGGGACGCTCCCCGGCTTTGCAAGCCACAAAAGCGCGGCCCACGCTTCGCGGCTACCGTGATGGGCATCGAGCTTCGCGCGCAGCCGCTCGAGAGCCCGCTGCGTCCGGGTGTGAACCGTCGCAGCTGGGATCTCGAGACGTGCCGCCGCTTGCGCTGCGGTAAGCCCCTCGAAGAACCTCAATAAAATGGTCGTCCGATAGGGCTCCTCGAGTGCAAGCACCGCGTTCACCACATCGCGATGGGCGGTCGCGCGAGTCAGAATCTGCTCCGGCGAAGGAGCGGGCTCTGGCGTACGCGAGCGCGATTCATACAAAACTCGCGTGCCCGCGTCGCGCGCCTCGCGGCGCGCAACATTTCGAAGCACGGAGGCGAGCCACGCGCGCAGCCGCCCGCGATCCTCAGGAGGATGCTCGAGGGCGGCCACCAGCGTGCGCTGCGCCAGATCGTCGGCGCGGTGAACATCGTGCACGAGCGCGTACGCGAGGCGCCGGACCCACTCCACGTGGTCGGCCAGCGCTTGCGTATCGATCGGTGCCGGGGAGGTCATCGCCATCGGAATCCGCGCCGCCCGGCCGACTCTTCAACGATTCCGCCCGCGCGCTCCGCCGCGGGGGGCACTCAGGCGTTGCGCCGAAGGAGCGCCCACCCTTCGGCGACCTGCGAGCGCAACTCGTGCACCGTGCGCACCGAAGCCAGGCGTCGCGCCAAGTACCCGGGACGTAAATAAAAGCGGCGGATCGCGTGACGTTTCAAATGCAGCATCCGCTCGCGCGAGAGCGTCGCCGTCGGCATCGTCGCCGAGGCGCCGCCTTGATCCATCACGCGGCGCGTCGGATCGGCGAAGCCCTGGGCGATCGCAGAGTCGCGAAATGGGGTGCCGAAACGCGGCACCGCGACGTTGAAGGAGGCGAAATCCATCTCGAGCTCGATGGCGTAGCTGACCGTCCGGTCGACGGTCTCTTCGCTCTCCTCCGGGAGACCAATGATGAAGGTGCCAACGGTGCGCAGCCCCAGGCGCTTGGCGCGCCCAAAGGCGGCACGCACCGAGTCGGAGAGGTAGCCTTTTTTATAACGTTCAAGCTGCGCGTCGTCGGGCGTCTCGACCCCCATCATCACCGTATGGCAGCCCGCGCGCTTCATCGCTGTGAGCAGCTCTTCGTCAGCGAGGTCGGGGCGCGCATATGTCGTCCAGCCGAAGCCGAAGCCCTCGCGCTCCATCGAGGAGCACAGATCGAGCGCCCGATGCCGCACGATGCCGAAGGTCTGATCCATCACGAAAAGCTCGCGAACTCCCATTTTCTTCAGCAGGCGCATCTCCTCCAGCACATCTTCAACGGGCCGCGTGGCGAAGCCGAGGGTTCCAATGACACAGAACGTGCACGGGTAGGGACAGCCGTAGTCCGTCAGAACCGTTGCGAAGGGGGAGCGCCGAGCGAAAGAAAAAGAGTAACCTTCTCGCGGAAACAGATCGTGCCGCGGCGTCGGCACGCGATAGATGCCGCGGGGCTTCTTGCCGCGCACGCGCACGACGCGCCCGCCGTCGCGATACGTTGCATCCAACACATCCGAGAACCGTCCCTCAATGAGCGCCAGCGCGTCTCCGTTGGCGAAGCTTTGAAAGCAGCCGTCGAGCCACGGCTCCTCGTGAAGGACGCTCTCGCCGCCGTCGTGGGCATCGTGCAGCACATCGCCGATGGCATCGATGCGCGCGCCCGTCGCCTCCTTCACGCGCCTCAGAAATGTACGATCCTCCTCCCACGAAACGGCGCCGACGAGCGAGATCACGGCGTCGGGACGCGCTGCGCTCACGCGCGCCGCCGCCTGCTCCTCCGAGAGGCGCTCGGCGATGGCATCGAGCACGACGACCTCGTGATTTTGTGAGATCTGTCCCGAGAGGACCAGCAGGTCGATCGGATGAAACAGATAGTTCGATTTCGTGGTTTTCGAGCAGAAGTAGTCGCGAATATACAGATCGCGACCCGGAGGATTCAGCAGCAGGACGAGGCTCACCGCGCAGACTGCCTCGCCGCGCTCGCCGACGCGGCGCGGCCGGCGCGCAGCATCTGCAGCGTTGCGCTCAGCACCTCGTCCGGCGTGATGCGCTCGAGGCAGAGCGGGTGGCCGAGGTGGCATGTGGCGAGCTTGTTTTCGTGCACATTGATGCACGGGCTGCACGGAGGCGGCTTGTAGAACACGACGCGCAGTGGTGCGAGCGGTGCATACATCACCGGTGTCTCCGGGCCGAAGAGCGCCACGATGGGACGGCGCATTGCGGCGGCAATGTGGAGCGGCCCCGAATCATTGGTGACGACGGCGCCCGCGCGCTCGAAAAGTGCCAGCAGCCCGTCGATGGAGAGCCGTCCGGCGAAATTATCGATGCGGTCGGCGTCGAGCGTGCGAAGCCGGATCGATTCCACATATTCACGTTCGTCGGGCGACCCGACCATCACGATGCGCCAATCGCCCGGGCGCACGCCCTCTCGAACCGACGCGCGCGTCTGCCCGAGCAGTGAATTCAGAAGCTCCACGAAGTGCTCGGCGGGCCACCGGCGCTCGAGTGCGAGCTGCCCGGCATTCACGTTCACCGCCACAATCGGCCGGTCGGCCGCCACGGGGCCGTCGGCCAAGGCGCGCGCGAGCTCGTCGCGTCCTTCGTCGGTGGGCGTCGGACGCAACAAATCTTCGGCCCGCACATCTTCGCCGTTTTCGCCGCCGGCAAGGCAGCGCGCGTTGCGCGCCACGTGCCAATAGCGATTGAACGGCACCGTCTCCTCAAAGAACCCGCCGCGCCAGACTTCCGGCGCGCTGTACCCCGTCGTCCAGCGCGATTTCGACAGAAGCGCTACAAGCGCCGAGAAATGTGTGAAAAACTCACAATCATACAGGCGGTCGTATTTGCGGCTTCGGAGCGCGAGCAACATGCGCACGATGCCGGCCATCAGGCCCGGGATCGAATCGCCGAGTTGAAGGGCCATCACGTCGTCGAAGGCTCCGAGGCGTCTCGCGTAGGCTGCGTTCGACTCGAGCGTGAGGAGATCGACCTGCGCGTCAGGAAAGCGCCGACGCAGCACGCGCACCGCCGGGCCGAGCATCGTGATGCTGCCGATCCCCCAGAACTTCACGATCACCACTCGGCGCACGCTCGCCGGGATGCGGCGCGGCCGCCAACGCAACGGCTGGAGGAGCAGCTGGACCGCCGGGCCAAGGGCGCGATCGACGCGTTGGAGAGTTCGAATCGAGAGGGGCACGGCAGAGAGAGCGACAAGCATACGACGGCTCCGCTTTGCTTGTCGGGTCCGCGGGGCGCCCCTACGATCGACCGCTCCTCCCCTCCAGAGCGCGCCTCGCGACTGCCCATGTGCGGATTCATCGGGATCTACGGACCCGAAGGCCACGACGTCTTCCCCGAGATCTATGACGCCCTCATCGCGGTCCAGCACCGCGGGCAGGACGCCGCCGGAATCGTGACGGCCACCGAGTCGTTTCACGTGCAGAAGGGTCCCGGGCTCGTGCGCGACATCTTCGACGAGCGCAGCGCGCGCATCCTGCGCGGCGCGCTCGGGATCGGCCATGTGCGCTACCCCACCGTGGGCGCGGGGCTGACCGAGGACATTCAGCCGTTCCACGTCGTGATTCCTCGCGGCGTCGCAATGGCGCATAACGGGAATGTCACCAATTTCATCGACCTCAAGCAGCGCTACTTCCCCGAGCGCGGCGTGCGCCTCAACTCGACGTGCGACCTCGAGGCAATTCTGTATGTTTTTGTGGAAGAGCTTGCGAAGTTTGCGCCGGTGACCGTGCCGCGCAACGGCGTGCGCGGGCCTTCCGACCCCAATCTTCCCGATGCCGTGTTTCGCTCCGTCTCTGGAGTATTCGAGCGCGTCCGCGGCGCGTACTCGGTGGTGGGCTGCTTCGCCGAAGGCGGATTAGTGGCTTTCCGCGATCCCTACGGCATCAAGCCGATGGTGATGGGCGAGCGGCAATTCCCCGAGGGGAAGGCGTACGCCTTCGCGAGCGAGACGGCGGCGCTCGACGCCATTGGTTACAAGCCGGTGCGCGACCTCGAGGCGGGCGAAGCGGTCTTCGTCGATCGCGATCGAAAAGTGCATACGCGCATCGTGGGCAAGCAGGCGCACCGCCCATGCATTTTTGAGCTTGTCTATTTTGCGCGCCCCGACTCGTTTCTCGACAACGTGAGCGTGAGCCGCACGCGCGTTCGATTCGGCGAGGCGCTCGGCCGCAAATGGAAGCGCGAATTTCCCGACCGCCCGCTCGACGCGGTGATCCCGATTCCCGAGACGTCGTGCATCGCGGCGCAGTCGATGGCGCGCGAGCTCGGCGTGCCGTATCGCGAAGGATTAGTGAAAAATCGTTACGTCGGGCGAACCTTCATCATGCCGAGCCAGAAGAAGCGGCAGGACGCGATCCGGCGAAAGCTCAATCCGATTCGGCTCGAGTTCGAGGGCCGGCGCGTGCTGCTTGTCGACGACTCGATTGTGCGCGGCAACACAGCTCGCGCGCTTGTGCGCCTCGCGCGGGAGGCCGGGGCCGCGGAAGTGAGCTTTGCGTCGACCTCGCCGCCGCTTATCTCGCCGTGCCCCTACGGCATCGACATGGCTACCAAGACGGAGTTCATCGCGCGAGGCAAGTCGGTCGAGGAGGTGCGCCGCGAACTCGGCGTCGACGCGCTCGTGTACCTCGATCTCGAGGAGATGGAGGCTGCGGCGCGGAAAGGCAACGAAAAGATCGAGAAATTCTGCACGGCTTGCTTCACGGGCAATTACCCGACGAATGATGTGACGGCCGAGATGCTCTCGGCGATCGAGAACGAGCGGCTCGAAGCTCGGCAGTGCTAGCGCTCCGCTCCTAGCCGAGCGGGGGCCGTTTCGCGGGCACTTCCTGGCACGGTCGAAGGGGCTCTGGGGCGGGCTCGCACCCAGAGCCTCGGAATCGGCGGCACGCACGTCATGCTGACGCGCTGGCCGGTTCATGAATCCCAACCGCCCCAGGCGCCATGAGCAGTTCCTATTCCGGATACAAGCCCAAGCTCCCGCGCATCCTCGCCGTCCTGGTGATCCTCGTGCTCGCTGGCACGGGGCTCGCGATGTTCGGTGTGTTCGGCACGAGCGGCGAGGTTTTCCCACAAGTACCGCCAGGATTTGTGGGCATCATGATTAGCAAGACAGGCAGACCACTGCCGCCCGGCGCCGTCGTGGCGCCCGCAGTGCGCCCCGGCGAGGAGCCGTATCAGGGCATCCAGCAGGATGTGCTCATGCCCGGCTGGTATCTCACAGGTTACAATCCCTATGATTGGGATTGGAGCTACGCTCCGCTGACACAGATCCCGCCGGATCACGTCGGAGTGCTGACGCGGCTCTTCGGCGAGCCGCTGCCCGACTGGCAGCTCTTCGCGGATGAGAATCCGGCGGACGGCGCCTCGGGTATCGTCCGCAAGGGAATCCTGCGGAAGACGCTGGAGCCCGGCACGCACCCGATCAACACGCTCGCCTACGACGTGCTGATTGTGCCGAAACTACAGATAGATTCCGGCCAACTCGGTGTTCGAACGCTGCGGTACGGGAAGCTTCCGACGGACGCCAAGGCTCTTCTCTCGGAAACCGGATCGAGAGGCGTACAGAAGGAGCCGCTTGCGCCAGGGAGCTACTACATGAATCCATTCGCCGAGTCGATCAGCCCGGTTTCGCGCCAGTCCCACAGGCTCGACCTGGGAATCGGCGGAAAACTGTCGTTCCCCTCGAGCGACGGATTCGAGATTTTTGTGACCGGCACGGTGGAGTGGAGCCTGCAGGACGAATTCGTTCCGCTGGTATTCGTGAAGTATGGAACGAGCGAGGAAACGGAGACGAAACTCCTCCTTCCGGCGACGCGCGCGAAGAGCCGATTGCAGGGTTCACGCAAGCCGGCGCGGGAGTTCATCACCGGAACGACGCGCCAGACGTTTCAGGACGAGTTTGCGCGCGACCTGCGGCAGGTGGTCGAGCCGGAGGGAGTGCATGTGCATTCGGTGTTGATCAGTGGAATCGAGCCGCCGCACGACATTGCCCAGCCCATTCGCGAGCGCGAGATCTCACTTCTGGAGCGGGAGCAGTATGAGAAGCAAAAAGACGCCGAGCGCAGCCGCGCGGCGCTCGTGAGCCAAAGCGAGATCCAGAAGCGGCCGGAGGCGCTTGCGAAGGCGTCAGCACGGAATGTTGAAACCATCACTGAAGCTAAGCGCGAGCAGGAGGTGGATCTCATCGTCGCGCAGAACCAGGTCGACGTGGCGGCGCTCGAGCGCGAGGCCGCGGTGAAGCAGGCGGAAGCGATCCGGGCGACGGGTCTGGCGGAAGCGGAGGTGACTCGCGTTCGGCTAACGGCGCAAGCGGAGGCGCTGAAGGCGAAGGTGGCGGCTTACGGCGGCGGCACGGCGTTCGCCCGCACGACGCTGTTCGAGAAGCTTGCGCCGCGCATCGATTCGATTCTGTCGAGCACCGATGGGCCGATTGCCTCGGTCTTCGAGCAATTTGTGAAGGAAGGCCCTGCGTCACGCCCCGCTGAAAAGGAGGAGCAGCGATGAGTCTCACTCGCCCAGGACGGTATCTGTTGGCTGCGTTCGGACTCTTGATGGTCTATCTCGTGGGCTACGAGGGCGCCTATCGATGGGGCGCCTCGCGCGTCTGGATCGGACCCGACGAGATGGGCGTGGTGGTGGCTCGCGTTGGCAAGGATCTTCCATCGGGACAGATCCTTGCGAAGCCCGGTGAGAAAGGCGTGCGCGAGGAGGTGCTCGGGACGGGCCGGCATTTCGTCAATCCGATCAACGAGACCATCGAGATGTATCCGATCATTCATATTCGATCCGCGCAGGAAATGACGGAAGTGAAAGGCAATAAGCGGCCGATGCCGGTTCCTGAGGTCGGCGTCGTTACGTCGCTCGTGGGGACGCCGCTTCCCGAGGGAGAATTCCTGGCGAACGAAGGGCAGCGTGGAATCTGGCGCCGCGTGCTCACGCCCGGAAGGTACCGGCTGAATCCGTATGCATACAAAGTGGAGCGTGTGCCGGCGACGTCAATCGAGCCGGGATATGTGGGAGTTGTGACGCACTTATCGGGTGCGGCGTCGACGACCGAACTCGTGAAACCTCACGAGCGCGGCGTGCTTGAGACGGCGCTGCCGCCGGGGCTCTATTTCTTGAACCCCTATGAGTATCGAGTCAACAAAGTTCGCATCGGATACCAGGAGCTGACGTTTGAGGAGCAGAACTCGATCTCCTTTCCGGCGGCGGACGGCAATACGATCAAGGTTGACGTCACGATTGTGTGGGGAATCCTGCCGGAGGACGCGCCGCACATCGTGAAGCAGTTCGGCTCGGAGAAGGCGGTCGTCGACAACGTCATTCGGCCGCAAGCGGAGTCGAAGGCGCGCGTCGCAGGAAGCAATTACACATCGCGCCAGTTCGTGGAAGGCGACTCCAGGGAGCGATTCCAAGACGAGCTGACGCGCAAGCTGAAGGACGAGCTGAACACCAAGCATGTTCGTTTGCTTCTGGCGCTGATCCGCAATATTGACGTGCCCGATTCAGTGAGAAAGCCGATTCAGACCGCAAAAGTGGCCGTGGAACAGGACCTTACGAATAAGGCAAAGACGGACACATCGAAGGTTCAGACGGAGCTGAATACGATCCGCGGAACGGTGGAAATCGAAGCGGCGAAGGCGCGCTCCGAGACGGAGAAGCTCGTCCTGGAGGAAACATCGCGCGGACGGGCCGAGGTGCTTCGCATCCAGGCGGAGACCAAGAAAAAGATTGCAGAAAAACAGGCCGAAGCGGCGCTCGTGCGCGGTGAGACGAAAAAGGCGCTCGGAAAGGCGGAGGCCGATGTGGTGCAGGCCATTGGCGCCTCGGAGGGTCTTGCGACGGCGCTGAAGGTCGCATCGTTCGGCGACCCGTCCGCCTATGGCCTGTGGCGATTCGCAGACGCGCTGCCCGAAGGGCTTCGGATACAGCTTCGCTATGCCGGATTGGGCACGCTCTGGACCGACATGGCGGAGCCGGCGAAGATCCAGGGCGCTCTCTTGCAGCAGATGCAGCGCGACGCCGCCGACGAGGCGGCGAGCCGTCCGAGCGCAAAGAAGTAACGTGACCGCCACGCCGAGCCAGCAACCCCCGCCAGGACAGCCGAGTTCGCCGGGACCTCAGGCGGGGAACCTCCACGATGTGAAGTTCGACGCGGGGAGCTACCGCTCGCGCCGAGGGCTTGCGCGTTGGGGAGGTTGGGCGGCGGTGATCATTGGCATCTTCCTGATCGCGGATGCACTGATCGCTTGGCCGCT
This sequence comes from Planctomycetota bacterium, assembly GCA_016792805.1. Taxonomy (GTDB): domain Bacteria; phylum Planctomycetota; class UBA1135; order UBA1135; family JACQFD01; genus JAEUHX01. The sequence continues at coordinate 187,903 of JAEUHX010000055.1, read as the reverse complement.
CAAAATACCTCCCGTGCTGAAGGTCCTTTCGGGCATCGTGAGCTGCGGCGTCGGCTGGTCTTTCCTCAGCTGGCTGACGAAGCTCCCGATTCGGGAGGCGCTGCTGGTCGGCCGGCAGCGCGGAAATGTGATTACGCCAACAGTATTGGTGGAGCAGCTTGGCATTGAGCCGGAGATGGCCCGGCACACGGTGAAGGCCATCGAGGTGGAAGGGCTCGGCGACTCGGAGCTGAACCTGAAGGCTGCCGAAAAGGTGGCCCAGGACCTCGGAATGTCGAGCAGCACGACGCTTCCGGAGATGGACCAACGCGTGAAGCTGCGGAGCTGAGCCGGCGCTGCGAGGCGGCGACTTGCGGGGCGTGCGCGCGCGCATCGGCGCGGGCGCCGCCGGATAGGGCGCCTCTCAGAGAGTTACTAATCGAGCTGCACGGTGAACGCAAGCCCGCGCGAGGTGCTCAAATTGTATGGAGGCAACGAGCAGCTGCTCCAGGCCCAGAGCGCCATCGCATAGAAAGTCATGCCCGCCAGCGCCGGGGAGTTCGGAAGCGGCGCGGGAGCAGCGGCGTTTCCGCTCGCGTCGGAGTAGAAATCAATGGGCACGAGCTCGGTAGAGGCGAAAAAGTCGATATGCAGGAGAACGCCGATGAAGAACGGATCGGACCCAGCCGCGTCCTGCACATTTCCCAGGATGCCGAGACCAAGCGCGCTCACCGGAGCGTTGTTACATGTGAATCCGAACCCAGGGCCTGGAACCATGGGCGTATGGAAGACTCCTAGGGTTTGGGTGCCGTTGCATCCCGGCGTTCCCGTGCCATAGCTCACAAGACCGGGGTTACGGCCCAGATCATATACATAACAAGCTCCCGAGTTTGCCCCGCTTTCATTGCTCTGATTGCCATTGACGCCGGTGGCATTGCTGTCCTCACGATCGGCACCGGCCGCCATGAGGTCACCAGAAACCGCCACGGCGTATGCGAACTCGTCGTCGACTCCGGTATTTGACGCCTTTACATACGCGAGCTGGCTCCAGACGCCGGCAGCTCGCGAGAAGACGTAGGCGGCTCCGGCGTCCGCGTAAGAATTGTTCACTTGGTTTCCGTTGATCCCGACGGCGTTGCTATCCTCACCGACTGCACCGACGACGACGACGTCGCCAGAAACCGCCACCGACCAGCCGAACTCATCGCTCGACTGCGTGTTGGAGGCCTTGAGATACGCCTGCTGACTCCACACTCCGCCGCTCCGAACGAACACATAGACCGCGCCCGAGTTCAGCGTGCTGTTGTCTGCGCCATTGCCATTTACGCCAACGGCATTGCTATCTTCTCGGTGTGAGGAGATCACCGCAGTATTGTGGGAAACCGCCAGCCGATAGCCAAACCAGTCATCGGCATCGGTGTTGGAAGCCTTGAGATAGGCCTGCTGTGCCCACGACCCGCCGACTCGCACAAAGACATATGCTGCACCTGCATCGAGAGCACCGTTGTCTGATTGATTGCCATTAATTCCGGTTGCGTTGCTGTCCTCCAGATAGGCGCCGACGATGGCCGTATCGCCCGAAATGTCGACCGCGTAGCCAAACTGGTCGAGATTCTGTGTGTTTGACGCCTTCAGGTAAGCTTGCTGTGTCCATGTGCTCCCGCTTCGTATAAATACATACGCAGCGCCTGCCGATGGAAGAGTATCCGCCGTCTGGTCGCCGTTCACACCGGTCGCGGCGCTGTCCTCGCCGGGCGCGCCTACGACGATGGTGTCGCCGAAGACCGCAACAGAAGTTCCGAAGATGTCGCCCGGTTCGGTATTGGAGGCTTTCAAGTAGGCCTGCTGCGCCCACGTCGTACCGGTCCTGGTGAAGACGTACGCGGCGCCCGCGAAATCGGCGCTGTTGTTCGATCCATCTCCATTGACGCCCTTTGCGGCGCTGTCTTCGGCATAGGCACCGATCACGATCGTGTCGCCGGAAATGTCGGCAGACCAGCCGAATTCATCACCGGAGTCGGTATTGGAAGCCTTCAGGTAAGCTTGCTGCGACCAAACGCCTCCGTTTCGTACAAAAACGTATGCCGCGCCGGCGAGCGGTTTCGAATTGTCCGCTTGATTGCCGTTTACGCCCGTCGCAGCGCTTGCCTCATAGCGAGCCGTCACGACCATCGTGTTCCCGGACATTGCGACAGCGTGTCCGAAGTCGTCGCTGGGATTCGTATTCGACGCTTTGACATATGCGATTTGTACGACCGGATCGACGGTGACAGGATAGACGGCTGCCGAATCGTTGAACTCGATCCGAAGCCCGCCGTCGCGCGTCGACATGCGCGCATCCAGTGCCTGTCCGACGGCGTCCACGACCATGAGCCCGCCGTAGCGAAGCGCAGCTTCTCCCTCTCGGGTCGAGAAGTGCACAGTACGGCCATCCGACGACGTCGGCACGAGCGCTCCTCGAATCGAGAATTGTAGCAAAACGGTCTCGTCCACACCCTCGGGCTTGTTCCGAAGTGTGAACCCGTGCTCAAGTCCGACGGCTTCATTCAGGTACCACTCGTCGATCCCCTCGGCCCACGAATACGCCAGACGCACACCTTCCGCCTGCGCGCGAGCCGGGCGATCCGCACACACGAGCGAGGCGGCCCGCCCGTACTCGCGAAGCTCGAGTCCCCAGCTCCAGCCTCCCGTCGCCGGGCGAAGCTCAAACCCTCGCCCGTCGAATTGTGAAGTCCATCGTTGCGTGGGGTGATATGCCGCAAATCCGCGCTCGCCGGCAACGATGACTCGACGAGCCGCCCTCACGGCCTCGGCGTCTGCCAGCTCAGCGTCCGCGGGCTGGGTCTGCCCGAGCGGAGTGGACTTCGCGCGTTCCGGCGCAACTCCCACGAGGACTGCCGCAAGAATTGTGAAAGTAGTCGTCCAGTGCATCCAAGGAGCCGGAGTCATGGGAGTCCTTCCAGGGCGCCACCGACGGGAGGAGGCGTCCGACGAGTGGGGAGAGGCAAACACACACCATGCTCGAGGCTTCGCTCGAGCTGCGGCCTGTCGCGCCGCGACTCGACCGAGTGACCAGGGGCTCCATCGGTTCGGGGCCTCCGGACTACGTCGCCACGAACTTCCCCACAGAGGTCAATCGGCGTGCCGGAGAGCCCTCGCTCCCTGACAAGGATCAATGATCAGGGCCGGCATTCGAACCCCTCAATTCGCCGGCTCGATTTCCTCTCCAAAGAGTTCCTGCCGAAGCCAACTTTCAAAGCCGGCGAGATGTGTGGTGAGCGGCTGGACGATCCGAAGAATCTCCATGGCCTCCGAGAAATCGAAATCGAATGGAGCCTCCTCGCCGAGCTCCTCCACTTCCTCCGGGAGCACTCCGAGCCACACGCGCGAAAAGTATGGATTCAGGTGATTCGCCCGCAGGAGCTGCTGGCGCGCCTCCGCTCGATTCCCGCGCTGGAATTCCAACGCACAGCAAAGCCAAGCTTCTGTGGGATCCGATTGCGGCTCAAGCTGGCCGCGCATCGTCTCAAGCGTCCTCGCGTCCGGGCTCGGCGCGAGCAGCGCTTGCACGACGCCGAAGTGATATGCGCCGAAATGGCCGTGCTCGTCGGCGCTGTGCAGCCGAGAGATGGCTTCCGCAGCGCCGTGCTGATTCCCTTCGTTGAGACTCAACCAAGCGAGCGTACGAAGAAGCCTCAAATACGCGCGCCCCCGGCGGACCGTCGAGAACTCACCGCGGTGCTCCTCGAAGAAAGCACTTCCCAAGCTCACTTCTCCAAGCTCTCGCGCTTTCTGTATCTTCGCAATCGCGTCGCTCGCGTTCGACGCCTCGAGTTCGCCCACGAGTGCCGCCGCGAGGAAGCAGGCCGAGTCTCTGGAAAGCGCCTCCTGGGCCAGATCGAGCGCCGCCTCCTCATCGATGGAGGCCACTTGCCACGCCACCTCGGCCGTCAGGAGCGCCGCCGACTCGCGATTCTCCGCGGTGCCGGCCAGCTCGGCCTCGGTCGCATCGGAGTGCTCCATGAACTGCGCCGTCTCCGGCTCACGCAGCGTCGCCTCGCGGCCTAACCGGTGGGAGATCACACGCAGCGCCTGGTCGTAGGCGAAGCTCAGCAGGTCGATGGGCCGCTCCTCGGCCTCGCCCTGGGTGGCCGCGAAGGCCTCCTCGCGCTGCTTCAGACTCGCCAACGCCCTCGCGATTGCGCGATCGGCTTCCCGCGAGTCGCGCGCGGAGGTCGACCGCTCCTCGTGCTTCCTCTGGCGGTGGCGTTCCTCGCGCTCTTTGCGCTTCTTGGCCTGGCGTTGGTCGCGGCGATTCATGGCACCCAGAGTGCCGGATCGGAGCCGCGCTCGGTAGCGGCGCACCCTCCGCGCCGCCGCCCCGCGGGCTCGCCCCGCGCCCGGCGATCGCCGATCCTGGAGGCGTGCGGATCCTCCTCCTCAGCCCGCCGATCGCACCGTTTCGGCTCGGCAGCGTCCTGCTGAAGACGCGGTGCTGGCAGCCGTATTCGCTGGCGATCGTGGCGGCGGGGCTCGAGGAGCGCGGCCACAGCGTGGAGCTGCTCGACGCGCACGCGCTTGGATGGAGCGCGCAGCGCACGGTGGAGGAGGTGGCCGCGCGTTCCTACGACGCGCTCATCTACTCGAGCGCTCGGCACGATGCGTGGGAGCTGCCGACGCCGTCGTTCGAGTTCATTTTTGAGTTCTTCAAGAATCTCGAGGGGCGGCGGAATGCGGAGGCGCGATTTGTGATCGAAGGACCGCACGGCACGCTCGAGCCCGCGCGCATTCTGCAACAGATCCCGTACCTCGACTATGTGGTGCGGCACGAGCCGGAGGCGCCGCTTCTCGAGCTGTTTGATGCGTGGGGCGACGAGGCGCGGATCGCGGCCGTCGGCGATCTCTCGTGGCGCGACCGGTCGGGCGAGATTCATCACAATTCGGACGCGAAGCCGCTCGAGGACCTCGACCGGCTGCCAATGCCCGCCTATCACCTGCTGCCGATGGATCGGTATCGCGAGCACGGCGGCAATGAGGAGCGTTTTGCCATTGTGGTGACTTCGCGCGGCTGCCCCATGCCGTGCGGATACTGTTTCAAGGAGATGTTCGGCGCGAAGCTGCGGTTTCGATCGGTCGCAAAAGTGATCGAGGAGTTGCAACTTTTAACTTCACAGTACTCGGTGACCCGCGTCTATTTTCATGACCAGATCTTCACGCTGAATCGTCGGCGCACCCACGAGCTGCTCGAAGCGATGATCGCTGCGGGGCTGCCTGCGAAGCTCTCGTGGCGTTGCCAGACGAGGCTCAACGGAATCAAGGAAGACACGCTGCTGCTGATGCGGCGTGCCGGGTGCGTGGAGGTGCAGACGGGTCTCGAGTCGGCCGCGCAGGCGATTCAAGAGCGGCTGCTGAAGCTCGATTTGGAAGAGTTCCTGAAGCTGCGGGCCTTCGGCGAGCGGATCGGATTATTGATCTCGCCGAATAATGTGATTGGGCTTCCGGGGGAGACTCTCGAGACGGCGATGGAATCATTACGTTTCTATCATCGGCTCGGAATTCCGTACGCGCCGAACTTTCATTTTCCCTATCCGACGACGCCGTTCTGGCGCGCGGCGCGCGCGTCGGGCGAGATCGGCGATGGAAGTTTTGAAGCCATCGGCGAGCGCGTCGGAAGAGTAGCGAATGCCCTGAGCGACGGAGATCTCGCGACGCTGCACGCCGAGTGCGCGCGCTGGAATCGGCGCCTGCGCTGGAAGCAGCGGCTGTGGCGTTGGCGCGGACGCACCTTCGGCTCGCTCGTGCCCGAGCGCGACCGCGGCGCGCGCGACCCGCTCCGCGGCACCGGCGCCGCCGCCGAGCGCGCGGCGCGGTGAGGGCTCATCTGTGGCATGCCTGTGAATGACTTCCACCAGATCCGGTGTGCGACCTGCTGATGCATACACTCCAACGCATCGTTATTGGTCTTCTTGCCGTGAGCGCAGCCTGCGCGAACGATCGAAGAGCGGCGCATGATTCGACAGTTCCGGAAGTGGCACCTCAAGGCTGGCTCTGTGCCAACTCAACGACGGCTAGCGACTTGGAGCCCGAGCAGCTCTCGGCGCTTCTTCAAGACATCGGAGAGGCAAAGATTGTAGTCCTCGGGGAGACGCACGAAGACGGAGCCGCCTATCGAGTCAAGGCCGCTCTCGTGCGCGAGTTGCACCAGAAGCTGGGATTTCGAGTAATTGCATGGGAGATGCCTTTCTTCGACGGAGTTCAGGCAGAGAGAAGCTTGGAGAGCGACCTGCCGGGCAGAGAGGTCATGTCGCGCGTCGGCGATTTGTGGAGCCATTCCGCCGAAGTGGAAGAGTTGATCTCTTATGTGAGCGCCACTCGCCACACCTCCAACCCGTTGCGGCTTTTCGGATTCGACTGCAAGTTCGGACTTGTTGCTCAAGACCTAAAGAACGAGCTCTTGAATGAGCTGATTAAGTTTTTCTATGTGGACGGCGTCTGGCTCGCCCCCCGGGAGGCTCTGCTCGTCGTCGCCCAATGGCTTCGAAGTGGAGCGGGTACGTCGCTCAACGAGAAGCTCAATATTGAGCCGATGCCGAGTGTGCTTCTGGAAAGCACGTTCGACACGCCAGTGAGCAGCCTGAATGTTGCCGACGCTGTCGATGAACTTCTATTCGCTTTGTCGTCGCAACGCACCGAGATCGAAACGCGTCATGGTCACCTCCAAGGGAAGCTCGTAGAGCGCATGCTGCTTTTGGTAAGGATGAGCGTCCAGTGGCTTGAGACAGCAGAGAATGCAACGGCATCGACAGAAAGAGGCGTGCTCAGGCGATCGATTCGTGAACGGGCTATGGCAGAAACCATATTGTGGTACATGAATGAGGTGTACCACGGCGAGAAGATTATAGTATGGACTGCAGGCATACACGGGTTGAAGGAGAGTCCCCTGGAGCCTCAGGGTTCGATGCAGTCCTCCTCGTTCACGCCGATGACCGGACTTCTTCGCTCTCAATTGGGCTCCGCCGTGTATGCCATCGGATTCACCGCGAGTGGAGGCGAAGTGGGGAATGCAGACTCCACGCAGGTAGCGCCGGTGCCCATGCCTCCGGCGGCGCAAGGAAGCCTGGAGCGTTGGTTCCTGAATCAGAAGATATCTTCAGCGGTGATCATGATGAGACGATTGCCGCGTGACCACTGGCTGAAGAGTCCCACAATTGCAAGCATTTATGAGGGAGCCCCGATTCGCACTTACTGGTGGAAACTCATCGATAGTGTTGTCTTCTATCCCGCGCACATGCCGTGGACGCCGATACGGTGAAGCGCGCCGGCGCTGTCGGATCTGTCAGAACTGAGCGCTCCTCGTCGCGAAGGGCTTCTATCCGATGCCGCCGTTCTGGCGCGCGCCGCGGCGACGGCGCTGCAGCCGAGCGCACGGCGCGGAGAGGAGTTCCAGCCAGAAGACCGTACTTGACTCTGTCGTACTGGCAGCTACCGACTCGGCATCGTGTAGGCGAGCACCCCAACAGTTAATGCACCATCGTTGTTTCTGTAATCGCTATCATTACACCTGCAGGACACATCGCCGGAGTCACTCAAGGAGAAGCTCCCCTGTCCCGAGAAGGCGGGTTTCTGATCCACCGCGACGAGGAGAGCGCCATGCTTGTACTCGTCTAATAGCGAGTATTTATCGTATCCATCCATTCCTGAAGCGCTGCAGCTTCCAGCGCCTGGACCGACGGACCACTCGCCACTAGCCGAGACAATGAGCCGATCCCCCTTGCTGACTTTCAGCTCAAGAGGTTGCCATTCGGAGCGAGCAACGATTGACCCTCTTGAGTATCGAATCGAACTGCTCGCAGAGGAGAAGCGAATCAATGCATGGCGCCGCCTGTCGGAGAGCTCTTGCAGCTCTCTATTCATTGCGGCGAGCTTCAAGTCCTCGCGAAGAGCATCGTGCTCCTTCATGAAACCACGAAGATCTTCTGTTAGAAGATCCGTGTCCTTACCTCGTCGATCGATTGTCTCTGCGGTGCTCCTTATCGTCTTCGCCAACTCGAGCAGGCCGTCAACGCCCATTTGAGGACTCGCCTTCTGGAGTTCGGCAAGCGCGTTCTCTGCGTCGCGTAGGATGTCCGTCGTACTTGATTCAATCCGCGCCTTCTTTGCAGCAAGCTGCTGCCCGACGGCATTAATTGTTGCCTGATTGCTACAGGACGCGAAGAGAAAGAAGGCGAGAATTAGTGCAGACGAATTTGCTTTCATGGCTCCTCTCAAAAGAACACGATTCCGAAGATTCCTCGTTCTCACGCAAGCGGGCGATATCTGATTGATGCCGCCGCGCCAGCAGAGTCTCGACACCGCCGAGAAACGCCCAACTTCGGACCTTCGAGTCGGAGCGTTGCGGGGCCGATAGACCAGGCTGGAAGCTACGTGGACTTCAAGAATCGGTCAAGCTCCCGATCGCTGGCTGCCTACCCGGAGATTGCAAAGATCAGGCGCTCAATGTTAGCGGTGTTCTCGAGAGTGCTTCCGACCGGGTGTTCGCTCTGAAGCAGTCAGCCAGCTTTGGGGTGCGATAACAGCCAACTCCGGGTGAGCACCTTCGAATTCGGCCAATGCAGTCGCTCCCATACTTTGGGACCCAACGACCCACGAGCAGAGAGTCAGGAAGACGGGTTCGACTCGGGTGCCTCCCTCAGGAGTCCAGGCCAAGGCCTCGTCGAACCTCTGCCGCCTGGTAGCCTTCTCGCCCCCGTGCGGATCCTCATCACGACGCCCGTCTTCCCGCCTGACCTCGGCGGGCCCGCCGTCTATGTTCCGTCCATCGCGCGGTGGCTGGTCGGCCGCGGGCATCAGATCAAGGTCGTAGCGTTTTGTGAGGATCCGAATCCGACCGGCTATCCCTTCCCGGTCGTGGCGATCACGCGCGTGTCGCTGCCGCTTCGATATTTGAAGTCGTTCTTCAAGATTCTGCGCGAGGCCAAGGATTTCGACCTCGTCTACGTGCAGGAGCACCTCGCCCTGCTCCCCGTCCTGGCGGCGCGCCTGCGCGGCAAGCCGGCCGTCGTCCGCGTGATGGTTGACGGCACCTGGGAGATCGCCCACCGCTTCGGCTGGACCCAGGACAATATTGTTGATTTCCAGAAAACCGGCCGCGGGTGGAAAGTTCACCTCTCGCGATTCCTCCAGCGCCGCTGGTGGAGCTGGGCGACGCGCATCATTCCCGTGAGCGATTTTCTGAAGGACATCGTCCTCTCCCACGGGACCGAGCCGTCGAAGGTCGTGCGGATCTATAACGCATACAACGGCCCCAAAGACTTCGCGACCACGAAGGAGGAGGCGCGCGCGAAACTCGGGATCCCCGCCGATCGCAAGATTCTTCTTACAGTTTGCCGTCTCATGATTTGGAAAGGGGTCGACGGCATTCTCCGCGCCCTCCAGGGGCTCCCCGCCGATTGCCATTTGATCGTGTGTGGCGACGGCGAAGAGCTCGAGAACTGGCAGCGCTTGGCCAAAGAGCTTGGCGTAGCCGACCGTGTGACGTGGGCGGGCAACGTGCCCCACGGCAAAGTCCTCGAGCACATCCGCGCCGCCGACGTCTTTTTATTAAACTCCAATTATGAGGGTCTGTCCCACACGTTGCTGGAAGTGATGTATGTCGGGTGTCCGATCGTTGCTTCCAACGTGTGCGGCAATCCCGAGCTCGTCGCCGACGGCGTGAACGGCTTCACCCACGCGTTCAACGATCACGAGGCGATCCGCAAGGCGGTCTCGGCGATCCTCGCCGACCCGGCTCGCGCGCAAGCCTTCGTGGCACGCTCCAGGGAGCGCATGCCCGAGTTCGATCGCGAGTCGCAGTTCCGCAAGAAAGAGGCGCTCTTCGAGGAGGTGCTCGCGAGGGCGCGGCGGTAGCATCAGCGCCCGTTTGCGCCCGGACGGCAACTCGGCCGGGCAGCCGTTCCACGTGCACCGATGAAACTACCTAGACTCGCCTGCGCGTTCCTCGTCGCTTCGTTCGCGGCGCCGCTCGCCGCCGGCCAAGGCACGTTCGAGAAGCGAACTCTCTCGACCGAGTTTTTCTGTGAGGGAGCCACATTTGAAGATCTGAACCGCGACGGCAAGAACGACGTCGTCTCCGGGCCCTTTTGGTATGAAGGCCCGAGCTTCGAGAAGAAGCATCCGCTCTATCCGGCCAAGCCGTTCGACCCCCACGGCTACTCGGAGAATTTCTTCCCGTGGGTGCGCGATTTCGACGGCGACGGCTTCGCCGACATCCTCGTCGTCGGATTTCCTGGCAAGGAGGCATTCTGGCTCCGCAACCCGGGAAGCGATTGGGACACGAAGTCCTGGGAGATTTTTGTGGTCTTCCGCGGCGTTGACAACGAGTCGCCGCATTTCGAAGACATTACTGGAGACGGCAAGCCGGAGCTCGTCTTCATGCACGGCGGAAAAGTTGGATTTGCCGGACCCGGCGCCGATCCGAAACAGCCGTGGGATTTCCACGCGGTCTCGCCCGATCTCAAGTTTCCGACGTTCACCCATGGTCTTGGCGTCGGCGATATCGACGGCGACGGCCGCGCCGACATCCTTGAACGCACGGGCTGGTGGCAGCAGCCGGCATCGCTCGCGGGCGATCCGCAATGGACTCGGCACGAGTTCCTCTTCTCCAAGGGACACGGCGGCGCCCAGATGCTCGTCGACGATTTCGATGGCGACGGAGACGCCGACGTCGTCTCGAGCCTGAACGCCCATGCGTACGGGCTCTCGTGGTTCGAGCAGGTGCGCGAGCAGGGCAAGATCACTTTTCGGGAACACACCATTCTCCACAACAGCGCGGAGCCCAACGGCGACGGCGTCTCCTTCTCCGAACTCCATGCGCTGGCGCTTTGTGACATCGACGGCGACGGCGCGCGAGACGTCGTCACCGGCAAACGCTACTGGTCGCACGGGCCCGAAGGAGACCCTGACAAGGGAGCTCCGGCAGTTCTGTACGCATTCCTCGTGCGAAAGTCCCCCGGCAAAACTCCGCGCTTCGAGCCGCTGCAGATCGACAACGACTCCGGCGTCGGAGTATTTGTGGTGGCCGGCGACATTGACGGCGACCGCCGCAGCGATATTGTGATCGGCAACAAAAAGGGCACATTCGTGCTCCTGCAGCAGAAGCCCGCCCCCCGCCTCTCGGACGCTGAGCTCATCGATCGGCTCATCGATGCCGTGCGCAGCTCCGGGCTGACCTTCGAGCGCAACGGCTCGCAGCACTCCGCGGCCGACGCGGCCAAGCACCTCCGGCGAAAGCGCGATGCGGGCAGCGCCGTCTTCAAGACGGCCGACGAGTTCATCGAGCGTGTGGCCTCTCGCTCAAGCACGACGGGGGAGGCTTACTTCATCGTGGGCGCCGACGGCAAGAAAAGTGAGATCGGGCCGTGGCTCCAGGCGCGCCTCGCGGAGCTTCGCGCCGCATCGCCCCCTCCGAAAGGTGCGGCGTCCCGCAAATCCGAGCGATCTGTGAATGCGCAGCCTCCAGCGGGCGACGAACGCCTCGGCTTCCTCCCGACGGCTGACGACGGGCGAGCGTTGAACCTCGATTTCGAAACGGGCGATCTGAGCGATTGGACCTCCAGCGGCGACGCGTTCGAAGAGCAGCCCGTTCGCGGTGATGCGCCCACCAAGCGCGGCCGCGGGCAGCCGAGCCGTCATCAGGGGGAATACTGGATTGGTGGTTACGAAAAGAAAGCCGACGGACCTGTCGGCACTCTTACCTCCGCAGAGTTCAAGATCACACATCCCTGGGCGAGCTTTCTCGTCGGCGGCGGCGGCGACGATGCAACGCGCGTCGAGCTCTGCTTGGCCGGAGCGAAGAAGCCATTTTTTGTGTCGCCCGGCGCTTACCACGAGAGCCTCCAGCGCGTGGCCGTAGACCTTCGGGCGCATGCGGGCAAGCGGATGTTCGTCCGTGTTGTGGACTCAGCGCGCGGGCACTGGGGACATGTGAATTTTGACAATTTTCGATTCCACGGGCAGGAGCCCAAGCCGGAGCGGGCGCCCGACGTGCCGCCGATCCTTCCGATCGATCAGGTGACGCACGCCGGGCTCTCGCCGCAGGACGCGGCGAAAGCGATGGACGTGCCCGACGGCTTCCGCGTCGAGGTGGTGGCCGCCGAGCCCGACCTCCATCAGCCTGTTGCGCTCGCCATCGACGCCAAGGGGCGCCTCTGGGTCGCAGAAGCCCTTTCGTATCCCCATCGCCAACCGGAGGGGAAAGGCAAAGATGACATCGTCGTCTTCGAAGACGCAGACCACGATGGCACTTTTGAGAAGCGTACAATATTTGCCAAGGATCTGAATCTCGTCAGCGGGCTCGAAGTCGGCTTCGGCGGCGTCTGGGTTGGAGCCGCGCCCTATTTGTTGTTTATCCCCGATGCCAATGAGGACCTCGTCCCCGACGGCGAGGCGCAGGTGCTGCTCGACGGCTGGGGTTACCAGGACACGCACGAGACGCTCAACGCCTTCATCTGGGGACCCGACGGCTGGCTGTATGGATGCCATGGAGTGTTCACTCATTCCAAGGTGGGCAAGCCCGGCACTCCCGACGCCGAGCGCGTGCCGCTCAACGCCGCCGTGTGGCGCTATCACCCGCAGCGCCACGAGTTCGAGACATTCGCCCGCGGCACGAGCAATCCGTGGGGCGTCGACTTCAACGATTATGGCGAAGCGTTCATCTCCGCGTGCGTGATCCCGCATCTGTACCACATCGTGCCAGGCGGCCGGTACGAGCGCCAAGCAGGCAATGATTTCAATCCTTACACCTACGGAGAGATCACAACGATCGCCGACCACCGTCATTACCTCGGTGACGTCCCCCACGCGGCGAACCTGCGGTCGAACCGCGCCGGAGGCGGCCACGCCCACTGCGGCGCCATGATCTACCTCGGAGATCAATTCCCGGCGGAGTACCGCAACCGGATCTTCATAAGCAATATCCACGGGAATCGTTACAACGTGGACGTGCTCGAGCCGATGCGCTCCGGATATGTGGGAAAGCACAGCGACGACTTCCTGATCTCCAACGACCGGTGGTTTCGCGGGGTCTGCATGAAGACAGGCCCTGACGGCTCCGTGTATGTGATCGATTGGTATGACAAGCAGGCGTGCCACGATACGCGGCCGCAGCAGTGGGATCGGTCGAACGGACGCCTCTATCGCGTGAGCTACGGCGAGCCGAAGGCGGAAGCCGTCGATCTCACGAAGCTCACGAATCAGAAGCTCGCCCAGCTTCAGGAGGCCGCCAACGATTGGTATGTTCGCCACGCGCGGCGGATTCTCCAGGAGCGCAAAGCTGGTCCTGACGTCGTCGGCACACTTCGCGAAATGCTCGAGGGCTCTCCCGACGAGACGCGCCGCCTTCGGGCGCTCTGGGCGATTCACGCGACGGGCGCCCTGTCGGAGTCGATCGTGTCGGCGCAGCTTCAGCGCGGCTCGCCCCATGTCCAAGCCTGGACCGTGACGCTGGCGGCCGAGCGCGGCAAGCTCTCCCGAGAAGTGAACTCACAATTCGTGAAGCTCGCTCGCGAGACGTCGAGCGCGGTCGTCCGGCGTTCCCTCGCGTCGGCGCTGCAACGCCTGCGCATCGGCGAGCGGTGGGAGATCGCCGCCGCCCTCGCTGCCCACGGCGAAGACGCCGCTGATCCCAATATTCCGTTCCTTTTGTGGTATGCCGTCGAGCCGCTCGTCCCTGCTGAACCGCAGCGGGCATTCGCGCTCGCCGCGGCGGCCAAGATTCCGCAGGTGGGCCGGTGGATCGTCCGGCGCGCGGCGGAGGATCCGGCTTTGCGCGGGGCGCTCGTCGTGGCGATGTCACAGATCGCCGACCCCACAGCGCTCCACTGGATGTTGGAGGAGATGCGCTCCGCCCTTTCCGCACAACGCAACCTGAAGGCGCCCGACGGATGGGCCGCGCTCGCCGAGCGGCTCGCTGCTTCCCCTGATGCAACAGTTCGCGAGCACGCGGTCGCGCTTTCAATCGCCTTTGGCGACCGGAGCTCCGTTCCGGCGCTTCGAGCGACGGCCGCAGGCCGCGCCGTCGACCTAGCGCAGCGCACGGCCGCGCTCGACGCGCTCGTGCGCGCCAAGGATCCGAACCTCGGCCAGCTGTTGCGTTCACTTTTCGACGATGCCACGATGCGCCCTGCCGCCATTCGAGCGCTCGCCTTCGCCGACGACGCGCAGGCGCCTGCGGCGCTGCTCGCGCTCTACCCGAACCTTACCGATGAGGAGCGGCGCGACGCCCTCAACGTCCTCAGCTCGCGCGCCGCGTACGCGCGCCCGCTGCTCGAGGCCGTCGGTTCCGCGGCCGTTCCGAGAGCTCACATTTCAGCCTTCGTGCTGCGCCAGCTCCGCAACCTCAAGGATGCGGCGGTCGATGACCTCGTTAAGTCACATTTCGGAAACGTGCGCGAGACGGCAGCCGACAAGCTCGCGCGTATTCGGCAATGGCGGTCCGAGCTGACCGACGGCGCCCTCGCAGCGGCCGACGTCTCCGCGGGACGCGAGCTCTTCTCGAGAACGTGCCAGCAATGTCACACGCTCTTCGGCGCGGGCGGCAACCTCGGCCCCGACCTCACGGGCTCCAACCGCCGCGACCTCGACTATCTGCTCACGAACGCTGTCGACCCGAGCGCCGTCGTTTCCAAAGAATATGTGGCAACGAACGTTTGGCTCAAGAGCACACAATTCGTCGCCGGCCGCCTGCGCGCACAAAACGACACCGCCGTCACGATCCAAACAGAGAGCCAAACTCTCGTGATTCCGCGATCCGACATTGATGAGATTCGCGAAAGTGAGATCTCCACAATGCCGGAGGGCCTGCTCGACGCGTTCACGGCCGAGCAGCGCGCGCAGCTCGTGGCGTACCTCCGCGGCGATCACCAGGTGCCGATGCGCGCCACGCCGAGCAATGTGGCTCGATTCTTCAATGGCAAAGATCTCGCGGGCTGGCTGGGCGATCCCAAAGTTTGGCGCGTCGAGGCCGGCGAGATCGTCGGCGCCGCGCCGCAGGGGCTCGCGCGCAACGAGTTCCTGAAGAGCGAGCTCGATCTCGGCGACTTCCGCCTCGCCGTCGAGGTGCGGCTCGCGGGCGACGAGGGCAACAGCGGCATCCAGTTCCGCACGCGCGCGCTCGAGGACGGCGAGGTGGCGGGCTACCAGGCCGACATCGGGCCGGGTTGGTGGGGCAAGCTCTACGAGGAGGGCGGCCGAGCCGTGCTGAGCGACAAGTCGGGCGAGCCGTTCGTGCGCCGCGGCGACTGGAACGAGTATGTGATCGAGGCGGTCGGCCATCGCGTGCGCACCTGGATCAACGGCATGGCGTGCGTCGACCTCGACGACCCCAAGGGCGCCCTGCGCGGAATCGTGGCGTTCCAGGTACATTCCGGCGGCCCCACCGAGATTCGATTCCGCAATCTGCGGCTCGATCTTCTCGAGGGCGGCGCCAAGTAACGAACCCCCGCCATCGCGATTGCACTTCGACCCATGATCACGCACATGGTGCTGCTGAAGGTCCGCCCGACGGTCCCCGCGGAAGACGTCTCGCGCGTTTTCCAGGCGATCGGTGATCTTCAGAAAAAGATTCCCGGAATTCTTTCGTACTCTTGGGGTCCTTACAGTTCCCCCGAGGGTCTGAACCGCGGATTCACGCACGGTTTCTGTATGACTTTCGTGAACGCGCCGGCGCGCGACGTCTACCTCGACCATCCCGAGCACGAGAAGGTGAAGGCGATCGTGCTGGAGGTGCTCGACGGCGGCATCCAGGGCGTTATCGCGTTCGACTTCGGCCACTGAGCGAATCGCGCGTCTCGCCGTGCCCGTTTACCTCTTCGCCACGCTCGATACAAAAGGCACGGAAGCGGCTTTTGTGCGCGACGTGCTGCGCCGCGCGGGCGTCGAGACGCGGCTCGTCGACACCGGCTGCCTCGGCGAGCCGACGGTGGCGCCCGACGTCTCGCGCGCGGAAGTGTTCGCGGCGGCCGGCACGAGCCTCGAGGTCGTGCGCGCGAAGGGAGACCGCGGCGAGGCGGTGACACGCGCTGCAGAAGGCGCGGCGCGCCTCGCAGAATTGTGGCATAGGGAGGGGAAGCTCGCGGGCGCGATGGGGCTCGGCGGCTCGGCCGGCACCACAATTGGCACCGCGGCGATGCGCGCGCTGCCGCTCGGGGTTCCCAAGCTCATGGTCAGCACGCTCGCCTCCGGCGAGGTGAGCCACTACGTCGGCGCGAAAGATGTGTGCATGCTCAACGCCGTTGTCGATATTTCGGGCATCAATCGCGTGAGCCGACGCGTGCTGACGCGCGCCGCGCAGGCCATGGCGGGAATGGTGAACGGCGGCGCTATCGCGGAGGGCGACGATCGCCCCGTGATCGCGGCCACGATGTTCGGCGTGACGACGCCATGCGTCGAGCGCGCGCGAAAAGTTATGGAGAGCGCCGGATACGAAGTATTGGTGTTTCACGCCACAGGTGTGGGCGGAAAGGCCATGGAGTCGCTGATTCGTGACGGCGTCATTGCGGGCGTGCTCGACATCACGACGACGGAGCTCGCCGACGAGAACGTCGGCGGATTCTTGACTGCGGGGCCGACGCGCCTCACCGCGGCAGGAAGTCTCGGGATTCCACAATTGGTCTCCGTGGGCGCCCTCGACATGGCCAATTTTCACGGGATCGACTCCGTGCCGGAGCGATTCCGCGCGCGCAAGCTTCATCGGCACAATGCCAACGTGACGCTGATGCGGACCACGCCCGAGGAGAATCGGCGGATCGGCGCCGACCTCGGAAGAAAAGTGAGTTCTGCCAAGGGGCCCACGGCGGTGCTGCTGCCGCGACGCGGCGTGAGCGCCATCGATCGGGAGGGGCAGCCCTTCGACGATCCGCAGGCGCGGGCCGCCCTATTTGCTGCTATTCGCGAGCACGCGGGCGCCGTTCCGGTGCGCGAGCTCGACCTCCATATCAATGATCCTGAGTTCGCGGAGGCCTGCGCGAGCACGTTGCTCGGGCTTCTCCGCGTGAAAGCCCAAAGAAGCTGAGATGCCCCGAGACCCGCGAAAGAAGCCCGAGACCCGTTCGGAAATCCTGGCCCGCTTCCGTGCGAAGATCGCACGCGGCGAAGCGATCATCGGTGGCGGCGCCGGCACGGGCATCTCCGCGAAATGTGAGGAGGCCGGCGGGATCGATTTGATCGTGATTTACAATTCTGGCCGCTACCGGATGGCCGGGCGCGGCTCGATGTCGGGGCTGATGCCGTACGGGAACGCCAATCAAATTGTGAAGGAGATGGCGTTCGAGGTGCTGCCGGTCGTGGAGAAGACTCCGGTCTTGGCGGGCGTCTGCGGCACCGACCCCTTCATGATTGCGCGCGTGTTCCTTCAGGAGCTGAAGGAGCTTGGGTTCGCCGGAATTCAGAACTTCCCGACGGTGGGGCTCTTCGACGGAGTCGCCCGCGAGAACCTCGAGGAGACTGGGATTTCTTACAAACAGGAGGTCGAGGTGACAGCGCTTGCGCGCGAGATGGATTTCCTCACGACTCCGTATGTGTTTAACACCGAGGAGGCGCGGTGGATGACCGAGGCGGGCGCCGACATCGTCGTTGCCCACCTTGGTTGCACGAGTGGCGGATCGATCGGAGCGAAGAGCGTGAAGACGCTCGACTACAGCGTCCGCTTTTGTTCGGAGATCGTCGAAGCCTGCAAGAAAGTGCGCGAGGACGTGCTCGTGATCTGCCATGGCGGCCCGCTGGCCTGGCCCGACGACGCGAAATATGTGATCGACCGCGTCCCCGGGATCGTCGGCTTCTACGGCGCGAGCTCCGTCGAGCGGCTTCCCACAGAAGTTGCCATTCGCGAGCAGATTCAGAAATTCGCCTCCCTGCGCATTCCCCGCCGCTGACAGCCCGTGGAAAGAGTCATCCGAGCTGCGCACGCGGGCTTTCTGGCGATCTCATCGTCGGACCGCCTCGACGTAGCTCCTTGGCTACGCCTGCGGCAATCCTCCTCGATCTCGCCAAAAATCCTCGTGCTCGCTTTGCGGAGCACTCTTACCACGGGCTGTTAAGTCACAGAACTCCCCACTCAGGATCTCGCTCGATGTCGCTTCTTTCGTCGGTCGCCCTCGCGGCGGCGCTTGCGCTCCCTCACGCCGAAGCCGCGCCCCAGAAGGGCGGCTCTCTCACGATTTGGTGGTTTCAGTGGGCTCCTGCCGACGGGCTCCAGGAACTCGGCAAGGAGTTCGAGAAGGAGACGGGGATCGCCGTGAAGGTGCAACAGATCCCGCTGGCCTCGTACCAAGACAAAGTGTTCCTCGAGTTTGGCGCGTCGAAGACACAGTTCGACATTCTGATCGGAGACAGCCAGTGGATCGGACGGGGAGCTTCAAAGGGGCTCTATGTCGACTTGACCGATTGGCTGAAGACGGTCACGAATCTTGAGACGATCCACCCGCGCGCAGCGCGCTATCTGTGCGAGTACCCGGAAGGGAGCGGGAAGTGGTTCGCGGCGCCGGCCGAGACCGACGCAGTCGGCATCGCCTACCGCAAGGATTGGTTCGAGGACGCCGCCGAGAAAGCGGCATTCCAGAAGAAGTTCGGCCGCGAGCTCACAGTTCCCAAGACCTGGGACGAGTTCAAGCAGGTTGCACAATTCTTCCAGCGCCCCGACCAGAAGCGGTTCGGCTGCGCCATGCCGACGAGCCGCGCCTACGACGGGCTCACCATGGGTTTCCAGAATGTTCTGTGGTCTTTTGGCGGCGCCTGGCGCGACGAGAAGAGCTTCAAGGTGAAGGGCTTCCTCGACACGCCCGCGACGGCGCAGGCCGTGGAGTTCTTCCGAGAGCTGATTGCGCTCGGTCCGAAGGGTTCGGGCAATCTCGACTACGGTGAGGTGCTCGAGGCTTTTAGTAACGGTTCCACGGCGATCCTCGTAAATTATTTTGCATTCTTCCCTGGCATCCAGGCGAAGTTCGGTGACAAAGTGGGCTTCGCCGTGCTGCCCGCGGGCAAAGCGGGGCGCGTCGCGGCGCTCGGCGGCCAAGGGATGAGCATCTCGACGCGCGTGCCGAAGGAGCAGCAAGAGCTCGCCAAGAAATTCATCGCGTGGTTCCTGCAGAAAAAGGTGCAGGAGCAGTGGATCACAAAACCGGCGGGATTCACCGCCAACACCGAGATTCTGCGAAGCGAGGAGTTCCGTAAGAAGGCTCCTTACAATGGGCCGTTCGTCGACTCGATCGAGACGATGCGTGATTTCTGGAACGTCCCCGTCTTCAACGAGCTGCTGGCCGTGACGCAGCGCTATCTCGGTATGGCCGTCGACGGCGAGATGCCCGTGATGGAGGCGCTCTCGAAGCTGGCGGAGGAGAAAGAACAGATCCTGCGCGAGGCAGGGCTCCTCGAGTAGCCGATCAAGCCGCGCATGGAGCGGAGTCGGGGCGGCCTCGGCCGGTTCGCGTTCGTAGGGCCGACTCTGGTCCTGCTGATCGCGTTCAATCTCTTTCCGCTGCTTTACAACGTAGTCTTGAGCTTCACCAATGCGGAGCTCGTAGGCGACGGCTGGAAGTGGATCGGCGGGCGAAACTACGAGCGCGTGTTTACCGATGCGCGCTTCGGCGCCGCGGTGCGTCGAACGGCGTGGTTCGTCTTCTGTGCAGTCGGGCTCGAGCTCGGCATCGGATTCGCCACGGCGCTCGCGCTTCAAGCGTTCACGCGCGTGCGCGCCGTGCTCGTGACGGCGCTGCTCATTCCGATGATGCTCTCGCCCGCGGTGATGGGCCTCTTTTGGAACCTCATCCTGAACGGCAACCACGGGATTACCAATCAAACGCTCGACGCGCTCTCGCTTCCGCAGCCGCAGTGGCTCACCGATCGGGAGTGGAAGCTCTTCTCGGTCATTCTCATCGATGTCTGGATGTGGACTCCTTTCCTCATGCTGATCTCGATGGCAGGGCTCGCCGCGATCCCGAAGACACTGTATGAAGCGGCCGAGGTCGATCGAGCCTCGCGCTGGACCGTGTTTCGACGCGTGACGCTGCCGCTCGTGGCGCCCTACCTCGGGCTCGCGGTGCTGCTGCGCTTCACCGATGCGCTCAAGCAGTTTGACCTCGTGATGGCGACGCAGGGGCCCAACGATACGAGCACGCAGACGCTCTCGACACTTCTCTATCAAGTGACCTTTCGAGACGGAAAAGTGGGCTTGGGGAGCGCGTACGCCTGCGTGATCCTCGTGCTCGTGATCGCGCTCGCCACCGTTTTCACGCGCTACCTGGAGACGATCCAGCGGAGGACGGCGTGAAAATTCTCCAGGGTGCCGTGGTGGTGCTGTACGCGCTGTTTGCGCTCCTGCCGCTTTTGTGGCTTGGGATCACCTCGATCAAAGATCGCGACGCCGCAATCTCTCCCCACGCAAAAGTGATCCCCGTGCTGACGGCGCCGAACGACCCCACGTCCGTCGGCTTCGTGCCGCAGCTCGACGCATTTCGCGGGCTGAGTGAGGTTCACGCAGGCGCGCATGCGAGCTTCTGGGAGCACGTCACGAGCAGCGTCGTCATCGGATTTGTGAGTACGGCCGCGTCGGTTCTTCTCGGCGCTGCGTGCGCCTACGGCTTCAGCCGCTATCGCATCGGCGGGGCGAAAGACTGGCTCTTTTTCATCCTGTCGACGAGGTTCATGCCGCCGCTCGCCGTCGTCATCCCGGTGCTGCTGATGTATCGAAAGCTCGAGCTGCCAGGCACGCACCTCGGGCTGATCATTTTATATACAGTGTTTAATTTGTCTCTCTCGGTGTGGCTCATGAAGGGCTTCATCGATGAGATTCCGAAGGCCTTCGAGGAAGCGGCGTTCGTCGACGGCTACACGCGCTTCGACGCGTTTTGGCGAATCATCGTCCCGCAGTCTGCCACAGGCATGGCGGTGACCGGAGTGTTCTGTCTCATCTCCGCCTGGAATGAGTATGGTTTTGCCATGACGCTCAACAGCTCGAGCGCCGTGACGGTGCCCGCCTATTTCGCAGGGCTCCAGGGCAATATTGAGGGCATGCCGTGGCCGCAGGTCGCGGCGGGCGCCTTGGTTTTTGTGGCACCCGTGGCCGTGCTCACATTCCTCGTGCGCAAGCACCTTCTGCGCGGCGTCACCTTCGGGACGATCAAGCAGTGAGCGCGAGTGCAAGCCGATCGTGGAGTGAGTGGGCCGATCGTGCCGCGCTCGCCGGCCTCGCCGTTGGCGTCGCGCTCATGCTGCAGCCTTGGTGGGCGGCCGGCTTCCGGTTCGGCTTCTTCGTCGTGGCGGCATTCACGGTCGTTCATATGGTGACATCCCACCTTCCGCGGCGGAGCGCGTCGTGAGCTTCGTTGCGATCCGCGGGCTCGAGAAGACCTATCCCGGCGGCACCCGTGCTGTGCGCGGGATCGATCTCGACATCGCTGAGGGCGAATTTGTGGTATTGCTTGGCCCGTCAGGCTGCGGCAAGACAACGACGCTTCGAATGCTCGCGGGGCTCGAACTCCCCACGGCGGGCACGATCGAGCTCGCCGGCCGAGAAGTAACTCATCTGCGCCCGGCGCTGCGCGACATCGGATTCGTGTTCCAGTTCTATGGCCTCTATCCGCACATGACCGTCGCGGAAAATGTGGCGTTTCCACTGGAGTGTGCGGGCGTGCCGCGCGAGGAGCGGCAGAACAGGGTGAGGTACATGCTGGAGCGGCTCGGGCTCGAGCCGCTCGCGAGCAAGTATCCGCGAACGCTCAGCGGAGGCGATCAGCAGCGCGTTGCCCTCGCGCGCGCCATGGTGCGTCGGCCGGCACTCTCTCTCATGGATGAGCCGCTCGGCACCCTCGATGCGGAGCGACGTGCGGAGATGGCGGAGCTCATCCGCGCGCAGCAGATCCAGCAGCGTGTCACGACCGTTTATGTGACCCACGACCAGGAGGAGGCTATGCGCCTCGCCGACCGCATCGTCGTGATGTCGGGCGGTGAGATTCAGCAGGCGGCGAGCCCGATGGAAGTGTATGATTCGCCGGCGAATCGATTTGTTGCACACTTCGTCGGAAGCCCCGCCATGAACGAGCTGCGCGGCCGCGTCGAGGGCGGGCGCTTCCTGTGCGGAGGTGCCGATCTCGGCCCGGCGCCGGCTTCGGCGGCGACGGGCGAGGTGCTCTTCGGCGTCCGGCCGGAGCACGTATCGCTGGGCGAGGAGGGCCACCTGCACGGAGAAGTGCTGGTTGACGAATATGTGGGTTCGTCCAGATTTGTGTATGTGCAAACCGCTGTCGGGCGAATCACGGCGCGCGTAGGAGCCGCGGAGCCGTGGAGGCCCGGCGCCGCCGTTGCGCTGAAGTTCGATGGGAAGGGGGTGCGCTGGTTCGACGCTGCTACGGGGCGCAGGCTCCCATGACCGCCCCTTTTCTTGAGCTTCGAGGAATCACAAAAAGCTTCGGCGCGGTGCGCGCGCTCGACGGCGTGAGCCTCGGCGTGCTCCCCGGAGAGCGGATGGTGCTTCTCGGCCCTACCGGCTCCGGCAAGACCACCGCGCTCCGCGTGGCCTGCGGTCTCGAGGAGCCCGACTCGGGTGATGTGTGCATGGCCGGCGAGAGCGTTCGCGGGCGTTCACCCGCCGAGCGCGACGTGGCGCTCGTTTTTCAGAATTTCTCGCTCTACCCGAGCTGGAGCGTGCGGCGCAATCTTGAGTTTCCGCTGCGCGCACCGGGGCGCTCCGCGCCGGAGGCGGAGATTCGTTCCCGCGTCGGCTGGGCTGCAGAACTTTTGAAGATCAGTTCTCTGCTCGACCGCCCGGCGAGCCGGCTGAGCGGCGGCGAGATGCAGCGTGTGGCGCTCGGCCGCGCTCTCGTGCGCCGCCCGCGGCTCTACCTCATGGATGAGCCGCTCTCGAACCTCGACGCCAAGCTGCGCGAGTCGCTGCGCATCGAAATTGCCGCATTCACTCGGGAGCTGCGCACTCCGCTGCTCTACGTCACCCACGACCAAGCCGAGGCGCTCTCCATCGCGGACCGAATCGCCGTCTTGGTCGACGGCAAGGTTCAACAGATCGACCGCGCAGAAGAAGTGTATCGACGCCCGGAGACGGTCGCGGTGGCGAAGCTGCTCGGACAGCCGCAGATCAATATTCTGAAGATTCACTTTTCTGCTGACGGCTGGCGGCTCGATGGCGGCATGTCGCTTCCCGAGCTCGGTGCCCGTCTCCGCGACGCGGCCGCCACTGGCTCTGCCTTGATTGGAGTTCGCCCTGAGCACGTCGCGCTCACCGGCGGTGCCGCGCCCGCCGTCGTCGAGGTCGTCGAGCCGATCGGGCCGTCGAAAATTGTGGTCGCGCGCTTCGCTGGCGGGCGCCTGCACGCGCTGGTCGATCGCGACCTTCCCGTGCGGCCCGGCGAAGAGATCCGGCCGAGCCTCGATCTTCAACATTCTGTTTTGTGGACTTCCGACGGAGCGCGACGCATCCCATGAGGCTTCTCCTCCTCGTTGCCACGGGCGGCGCTGCCGGCTCCGTGCTGCGCTACCTCGCCGGCCTCGCCGCCAAGTGGATCGCCGGCGACAGCGCCTTTCCCTGGGGAACGCTTGTCGTGAACGTCCTCGGGTGCGCCGCCATCGGCGCCGTCCTCGATTGGCTCCCCTCGCGTGGCGAGCAGGCGGAGCAGTGGCGCTGCTTGCTTGTCGTCGGCGTCCTCGGCGGCTTCACGACCTTCTCGGCCTTCGGCGCGGAAACCCTCGCGCTTTGGCGCGCGGGCCAGCTCGCGCTGGCGCTCGCCAACGTCGCAGCGCAGCTCCTGTTGGGCCTCGCAGCCGTCGCCGGGGGCGCGTGGCTTCGGGCGAGCATGGCGAGCTAGTCGCCCTTTACGATTCGGAATCTTCAGTCTCGCCTCGAGTGCGATATATGATGTCGATCTAGGCGTCAAGGAGTGCAGCCAGGCCAGAAGTGCTCTCGAACTCGCCTGAAGTCTCTGTGCTAATTCTGCTACTCGTCTGCGCTTGTGTGGCCGCGCAAGTCTTTTCTAGTGAAGAAGGCTATCACGGCCGCAACGAAGAGTCCCCTCCCATCGTCTGTGAGACTTGCTACTCGGGGCAGTCTATCTAGCTGCTCTCTCTTCACTGAAGTCACGCGACGAAAGTCCACGTAGGTTTCACAGCCAATAGTGGGGTGATGCGGAAGTGGAAGGTGCCGGAACTTGGACTTGGCCCGCCACATTTCGTCAACTTCCTTCGGTGACAAGACTGTCATTAGCCTGACTTGCACGAGGAGGCATGGATCCGATTTGTGGTTATCGTACTGGCAATCATGCGTCATTAGCATCCCGAAGCTCCTTGTGATGCGCATGCGACAAGTCTCTCCTTCCTTCTTGAATCCACCCGGGAGCTTCCCGAGTTCTTCAAACTGAGTGAGACTCGGCGGATTGCCGCGCAGAATGGTTAGCGGATACTCCAACGGCGCTGCCACTGGGGCATCGGCGAAGATATCCCCCTGAGACACTTCTGTTCGAAGCGTTTCCAGGAAGATCTTCGAAGTATCCTTTCGATACTCTTCAACCACAGTTATTAAAGCATCGAGGATGGGTCTGTATACTCGTAATCCTCATCTTCAATGAGGTCCGCGTACTTTTCCGCCACTTCGCGTCCAGCCATGAGCATCTCGTCGATTGCCTTAGATCGATCCGGTATGTGTTCCAGCGGAGTCATGACAACTTCGATAGGCCACGACCCCAGAGAGTGCATGATCTCTGTCGATGCCGGACAACTAGTTACAAGATCAAGTACTCTCGGCGAAGGCAATAAGACTCCGAATGTACTGGGTATTTCGAAACTCTCAGTGGCGTCGACTAAGGTGGTGTTTAATAAGAACGAATCTACCGCGAGGCTAACCGGATATCTGACAATTGTCTGACATCCAGACGCCAATATTACTGTGAATGGCGCACCCCAGAGGTAGTCATGATGAGTAGCGACAAGCTTGTCGAGTCGATTGCAGTACTCTGGCCCGTTTATCGAGCAATGCGCTACTGCCTTCTGAAGCGGCAGTGTAGCGGTAGGCACCATAGAGAGATCGCAGAATTCTCCCACGCTCGCCCGGCGACGCAAATCAACGGAATCAGGCGTGCGATAATAGTAGCCTTCAGTGATGGCTTTTGGAGTCGTATCAAAGTAGGAGTGAACCCGACTTGCCGATGTTGTAGTCATGCGCCAGATGGTTGTCTAGATCTCAGGCTTATTTCTTCAGCGATTGCGAGGCTATCCCTTCGCAGGTCGGTCCATTGTGCAAGTGCGGAAGCCAGGGCCTCGATACGGCTATTCTTGGGCCTCTCAGGAAGATCAAAGTGGAAATTGAACTTAATAAGAGCGGTCTTCTCGCCAGCTTCCTCGCCAGGTCTCATTTCAAGTGTAAGCTTAGCCTCCTTCACGGAGCCAACGGCGATGACGCCAAGGCGAGCGGTTGAGGAGCTGAAGGGTGCTGCGACGGATTCAGCAGGCCATCGTATAAGCGAGCGCTCAAACTCTGATGTTGATCGGATCACATACTCGAAATTTATTCCAATGGCTCTAAATGGTGTGTGTGGGAGTTTTTCAACAATTTTACTCGCCAACGTTGTAGCTCGTGTCCCGGTCTTGTCGTCAACTGATGTGAATGTTATCTGGAAGCGATCTGGCAGCGCAAGAAATTGTAACTCCTGGAAGGAGTGTTGCGACATTTCTTGAGCCGTGACGCTCGGCGTATCAAAGGCACACCCATGATCCACGAGTCCTTCGTCCACAAGCCAGATCTGGCTGAAGATCGATGGATTCAGGTTCCTTGCTACGACAATCAAGGCGGCACCGCGTGCGTCGATCATTTGTCCTGTGAGGTTGTCGGGGTTCTTACGGATGTGATGTGCGCGCTCTTTTCGGTTGTATGTTGGCGGGCCGCAAGGGCGAAGATTGTCGGTCAACCATCTATCGGGCGATAGGCGTCGGGAATATAGCTGGGGATCTTGCGGAGTCGCTCGGCGATCTGCCTCGCTCGTTAGGGTTAGACGATAACCCCGGCCCGCGTGTTTGCTCGACAGGTGTACCGTAACTGCTCAGTCTCGTCGAGCATGAGGAGCTTCGCCGCAAGCAAAGGTCTCTCAATCTTCGTCCACCGGACACAGCGCATCTGGTATCTCGCCCCCTGCTCGACCTAATGGCCGCGTAGTTGACCGAAGGTGGATTCGATCACCACCGGCTCGAACGATCCGGCTTGCTGAGGCGGCCAGCCTGCGAACGTGGGTTTGACCCAACTGCGAGAGGTGAGCGAATTGAGGAACGCGGAGTCGTTATCGTTGGTCAGGCACCGCGGCTCTCTTATTGAAGAAACGTGCGTCATTGCGCGGGAGGGCGCTCTAAACCTCCGTCGTAAAACATATTACAGAGATCTGGAGCTGGTACGCCGGGCGCGATTCGAACGCGCGACCTTCAGCTCCGGAGGCTGACGCTCTATCCAACTGAGCTACCGGCGCGTGGCAAACCCGCGCGGCAGACGCCGTCGGGCCCTCATGGGGGCGCGGACGGTACGCGCGTTTCCGGGCGGGCGCAAGCGAGCGTGCCCCCTGCGGAATCCGCCTCGGACCGCCGAATTTTCACCGTTGCCGCAGGGACGATCACAGGTCTAGTCTGGTACGTGGAATAGTCCGCAGCGCTCCAGGCACCGTCGGCGCACTGCGGGACATTCCTGGGCGAGCGTGTCAGCGCTCACCGACCGCCTCGGGCACGAGCAACCTATGGATCTCCACAGCATTGTCGATGCGCTCGGAAGCCGACCTCGGCTTCGCTGTCGGCGTATTCTTGCAACGAGCCTTGCGATTGGCGTCGGTGCATTTGCGCTCCTCGCCGATCGATTCGTAGCAGCTGGAAATGTTGCACCGATGGCTGGGAGCGGCGCGCTCGCTACCCTCGAGGCGTTGCCCGGCTACGACGAGCCGGGAATTGATGCCGATGTCGACGGCATCTCCGATTCGATCGAAGCACAATTCGGTGCCAGCCTGCTCGGCGGCGACAGCGACGGCGACGGCATCACAGATCAGCTGGAGATCCTTTTCGGCACGGAGCCCTTCGATCCCACGAAGAAGCCGAGCCCCGCACAGCTCACTTCTCCACGCACTCGCGTGCTTGCGTACGTCGAAGCGGGAATGTTGCACTTGGTGCCCATGGTGTATGTGCCGAGCGGCAATCTCTCGGAGATCTCGACCCCGCTCGCATTGATGTATATTCCCGATTTGTATGGTCAGGGGCCGGCAGCCCTCGATCTCACAAGCTTTGTGCTTACGGGTGTCGCCGCGCAATCGTTGCCTCCGTCGGGCGGCGCCATCCTCTCCTCCGATAATTGGTTCCCGCTCTCGCTCGTCGGGCTTTTCACGTCGTTCGACGGCTACGCACAATTCACCATCGCCTTCTCGTGCCTGGTCGGCACGCAGAAGGTGACGGACGTGGCGATTTTCTCGACGACCGCCCAGGGCGATCTCTCGTCGACCACGCTGGCGTACATGGGAGTCCCTGCGGGATCGGCGCCCTCCGGCGCGTTCCGGCCGCTCCAGCCGGTGACGCTGCCGCCCGGTTTCGTCGCCGACAAGGCCTGCATCGTTCAGAACGCGGTGGTTGGAGTCGAGCCCCCCGGAGTGCTCGTTCTTCAGACGACCTCCGCCGCCTGCGAGCCCTTCACGGCCGGATTCTGCTCGATCGGACCGTGTGAGGCGCAGGTGGGGCGTGTCCTACGGACCATCGACCCGCTACTCCTCGCAGGGAACTAGCAACGCGATCACCGGGGACAGTCTTTCCCAGATGGGCCATTCCCAGATGGGCGGTCCCCCGATACCCGTATTCGAGCCAGCAGCCCCCGTGCTGGCGCGCTTCCGCCGGAGTCTTGAGGTTCAGTCTGGCGCACGGAGCGGAACCGACGTCCCCCCGCAACTCGTCCCAAGACTGCTTGGCCCGCCTGCCCCGTCCTCTCTTCCGCCGGTATCGCCGTGATCCGGATGCCGGACTGCCGCGCATGCAACGGTCGCATTTCGCTCGCGCATCGAGCGGCTTCACTCCGCAGAGCGACCCCAAGTGCCGTCAGGGACGGAACAAACGACCGTGAAGCCGCCGTCCGACAACCAAGCTCGTCCGCCCGACGATCTTGAGCTCATCCGCCGATGCCAGGCGGATGCCGGCAAGGAGTTCGAAGAGCGATTTGGCGAGCTGTACCACGCCTACAAAGACCGGGTTTACAACGTCGCCTATCGAATCACTGGAAACTCCACAGACGCTCTCGATGCGTCCCAGGAAACATTTGCGATCTTGTTCCGAAAGATTCGTGACTTTCGGTTCCAATCCAAATTTTCGAGCTGGGTCTACCGGATCGCGGTGAACGCGAGCATCGATCTGTGCCGCCGAACTTCCTCGCGAGGAATCGCGTCGCTTGATGCGATGTCCGAAGACCCTCAAGAATCCCGGGATGCCCGGGCGAGCCTTCCGGAGGACGGACATGCGGTGCGACCGCGGGCAGCCGCCGAGAGAAGTGAGCTTTCCTCCGACGTACAAGTCGCGATTCAAAGGCTTTCCCCAAAACTCCGAACCATCATTGTCCTGCGCTATCTCGAAAATCTCTCATACGAGGAGGTTGCTGAAGTCCTCAATTGCTCCATCGGGACTGTAAAGTCTCGACTCGCTCGCGCCCACGCTGCGTTGGAACCCCTGCTGATGCGTGTGTGCGAGAGGCACCTGCGACCGTAGAGCCATGGATTCCCACGACATCGTCTACCCCCGACCCTGCGAGTTCTTCCTCGAGCACATGGAAGAGCTTCGCCCGTCGAGCGTCGCCGACGCGACGCTCGCGCCGCTGTTGCGCAGCCATGCGCAAGAGTGTGCTTCGTGTCGCGAGGCGTGGACGCGCCGGTCGTCGCTGCTGGATCTGTTAGAAGGACTTTCGTCGGTGGCGCCCGCTGTGCCGGCGCCCGAGGAGCTCGATGCGCGCGTCTCGCGCGTCGCCGAACCGGAACCTTTTGTGCGCTCCGTCATGTGCAAGATGGAGCCGGTGGCGGCGCCGCGAGAGCTCGACGCAATTCTCGCGCATCTGTCGTCGCCGGAACCCTTTGTGCGTGCCGTTGTGCGTTCGGCCGAGCCATTGGCCGCGCCCGCGGAGCTCGACGCCCGCGTGCTGACCCGATTGGGCGCGCGTCCCGCCCGGCGCATGGAATTCGTCCTCGGAGGCGCCGTGCGGCTCTGGGAGCGCACTGTGAATCCGGGCGTCGCGGTGAATCCACGCGTGGCGGTGCCGCTGGCTGCGGTGGTGATTGCGGCGGTCGGCCTGACGCTGCTCCTGCCCTGGGGCAACCGCGCCAAGGCCCCGCAGGGTCTCGTGTTCGAGGAGCGATCGATCGCCGACCTCCCGTTGGCTCTGCGCAGCCAGGCAGAATTCCTCGCGGGCGCCGTCCCCGGCAGCCGAAAGGGCAGGTAGCCCAAAGGCCGACGACGGTGCGCCGAACTCTCCTTACAACAACGGCACTCGCGGTTCTCGCGCTCGGCGGCTCCTCGCTCCTCCCAGGGTGCGGCGACGCCGAGGTGACGCGCGCCGTCTCCGCCTTGGCGCGCGCAGCCGCGGTGAGCGGCCCGCGGCAGGCCCACCGCGGCGAGCGCACCATTGAGTCGCGCATCGACGGCGCCCTCGTGCGCCACAAGGAGCGCGTCTTCGACGACGGCGCCGGCGACCTTGGCATCGAGAGCGCCGACGAGAGCGGGCGGCCGCTTGAGGGCGTGCAGGCGCTCGAGTTCCTGCGTGCGGCGCGATTCCAGCACAAATACCGCGACCTGTCGATCGACTCCGTCGATCGAGTATTGGCAAATTACAAGACATCCATCATCCCTGAGAACTTACAGATCTCGGGGCGCTCGACGATTCATCTTCGCTTTGAGCCGCGCCATGCAGGCGCGCTCGCCATCGATGTGTGGTCGGACCGCACCTCGGGGCTTCCTCTGCGCGTAGAGCGTCACGATGGCGCCGGCGCCGTCGTGGCTTCCATGGAGTACACAAGTGTCGAGGTCGGACCGGTGAGGCGTGTGGCGGGAGACCCGCCGACGCTTCCCAGCGCTGGGTCGAGCACGCCCGTGGCGGTGGCTTCGTTTGCATCGCCGCTCTCCCACGGGTCGGCCTGGACTCCGGAGGGATTCGCCCTCGCAGAGAGCAAATGGCTCACGCTGCGCATCGACGGCCAGGACGAGCACATCTGGCTCGACCGCTATAGCGACGGACTTGAGCACCTGATCGTGCTCCAGGCGGACGCCACATCGGGCCATTGGGAGATGCCGAGCGCCGGTTCCGGTGCGACCACGCTTTCGGTGGTTCGCGTGGGAACGGTTTCCGTAGTGATGACCGAGCGGGAAGGGATTGCGCTGACTGCGCTGGGACGTGCCTCCCGAGAGAGTTTGGGCGGGCTGCTCGTCGGCTACGAACTTCGCTGAGCTTTCCGGGCAGGTCTCCCTGCCCCATCTCTGCCCACCCGATTGGCTTTGCCCCGGAGATTTCCGGGAGCGCGAATACGCGTAGGCGCCCTTCCCGCAGTCCTTTCTGGGGCTACCCTCCGGTCACGCAGGCCGCGAGGTCGATAACGTTCATCAAAACGCGGAGGCAAACGTGCTCGCATTCCTTTCCACCATTCTGAGCGTGGCCGCATGGGTCGGCGGCAGCGACCAGAACACGATTCGCCGCGGACAGTACCGCGGTCCGTTCGAAGAGCTGGTTGCGATCGTGGGTCCGACGCCGACACCGACAGGCGCGCCCGCGGCGCCGCCCACAGCGAACCCCAACGCCCCCGTGCTGAACCAGCTTGCACTCCTTGAGGGCTACGAGCGCTGGGAGTTCTGGTTCGAACTCAACAAAGACCTTTTGTTGCGATCGAGAGACTTCCGGCGCCGAGAAGTTCTGACGCTTCGCCCGCCGTCCGCCGACATCGGCGATGACGGCCGCGTGCGCGCCGAAGACGCGCGCGCTTCGATCGCACAGGCGCTCCGGGCGGCGCTCAAGTCGAGCGACCCGAGAGTGCAACAATACGCAGCCCTTGGGCTCGGGCGCATCGGCGCTCGCGAGTCGATGCCGCTCATCGAGGAGCTGCTGGCGTCGGGCGACCAGGACACAAAACGTATGGCAACGCTTGCGCTCGGCCTGCTGGAGGAGCGCGGTGTGCTCTCGAAGCTGCTAAATTTGTTACATGATACCGCCAATGTTCCTCTGGAGATCCGCTCGGCGGCGGCGCTGGCGATCGGGCTGCAGGGGCGGCGCGAAGGGGCGCGCGCGCTGACTCAATTCTTGGAGCGCACGTTCAAGCCCGACTCTGCAATGGGCGACGAGAGGGATTTATACGTTTGTGCGGTGACCGCGCTCGGCATGTGCCGAGACCGCGATTCCGCGCCGTTCCTGCTCTCGGCATACAAGACGCTGCGCGAGGCGCAGAGCTCCCGGTCGCGCGGAATTGAGACCAATATTCTCACTGCCCTCGGCCGGATCGGCGACCCGAGTGCCCTGTTGGTTCTCCTCGGGGCGCTCGACGACCGGAGCATCGATCTGCGCCGCGCCGCGGCTCAGGCGCTCGGAGATCTCGGCGACCGGGCTTCTGTGAAAGCTCTCGTGAAGACCTTCTTCGATGACGGCGACGAGCAAACCCGCGGATTTACTGCAATCTCGCTCGGCCGAATCGGCGGCGAGGCCGCGCGCGACGCACTCCGCGAAGGATTCCAAACAAAAGGCTCGCGAACGGTAAAGGCATTCTCGGCGATTGGGCTTGGATTGCTCGGCGATCGAGGATCGTCGGCGGAGCTTCTCAAGGGGCTCGCCATGCATTCGGAAGATAGCCTGCGCGGCTCGATCGCCATCGCGCTCGGGCTGCTCGAGGAGCCGAAAGCCGCAGAGCCGCTCCTCAAGCTCGTGGAGACGCGGGGAACGCTGCCGCAGCTCCGCGGATATGCGGCATTGGCGCTCGGAATGATCAAGCCGGAAGGGTCGCTGGATCGCCTCGTGAAGGTGCTCGAGGAGGACCCCGACAAGGTCGACGTCTGGCGTCGCTCGCTGTGCCTCGCGATCGGCATGTACCACAATCCGAAGGCGGCGCCGGCGCTCACAAAAGTGATGTTCACCGATGCGCGCGACATCGTCCGAGAGCACTCGGCCCTGGCTCTTGGATTGGCGCGCAGCCGGGCGCAGATCGAGCCGCTCGTGACGCAGCTCGAGAAGGAGCAGTATCGAGGCGATCTCGCGCTGTTCTGCGTCGTGGCGCTTTCGAGCATGGGCGACCGACACGAGTATCCTTTGATCTCGGAGTCGTTTTTCAATGCGAACTATCGGGTGCGCAATCCGATGCTCGAGGAGCTGCAGCAGATTCTGTAAGATCAGACGCGCTTCGACGGCGCGCCTTGCTGCAGATACAAAAAGGCGCCGGCTAGCCGGCGCCTTTTTCTTTAAGCGCGGGTCGCCTTCGCGCCCGGCACGCTACTTCGACTTCGGGTCTTTCTTCTGCGGGCCCGCGGGCTTGCCGCCCTTCGACTTGTCGTCGGCCTTCTTCTTTTTCTTGGGACCGTACTCATCCTTGGCGAAGGCCTTCCACTTCTCCTCGAGGTCGTCGAAGCTCCAGCCCAGGTTCTGCTTCAGCGACGTTCCGAAGGAGCGGCCGCGCATGCCCTTCAGCAACGCGACGAGCTTCGGGCGCATTTCCGCCTGGGTCATCCAGTCGTAGAACGACCAGGCTTTCGCCAGATCCAAATAATCGAGCGAGTTCGTCTCCGTGCGGGAGAGCGTCTTGAAATCCTTCGATTTCTCATCGCCCATCGCCATCTCGTAACAGACGAGCCGGTACGCGGTGTCGACGTCCTTGTCTGCGATCGCAATATTCCCGACGTACTTGGCGTTGGTCACGCAGTACGTATGGTTCGCGCCGCAGAATCGAACCGAGGAGTAGAGCGCGGCACCCTCATTTAGCCAGGAGTTGTCTTCCTGCTGCATGAGTTCCATCTCGACTTTCGGATCGATCTTCTCGATTTCCGAAGCCCCTTCGCCGGTCGTCGCGGGCGCGCTCTTGAACGGCGGGCCGCCCCGAGTGAGGTAAAACACAAATGTCTGGCCCAGCATGTGTGCGAGATGATACTCATGCGCCTCATTCTCGAAGAATCCGCCCGTGAGAGGCGAAGGAGTCTCCCGAATGAAGCGGCCGATATCGAGGAGCGTCTTGCTGTCCGTGTTGAGCGCGTGCCTTGGGTACTCCTTCTCAAGCACTTCGCGCAGAGCATCGCCAAACGTCGACTTGCTCTTAAAGTAATACATATTGAAAGGTCCTCTGCTTCCGGCCCAAAGGTCCTTCACCTTGTCGACGCCGAACTCCTCAGCGAGAACCTCAACCATCGTGTCGCCGGCGCGAACAAGCTCTTGGACGCGTTCATTACTATTGCCTTCGGCGCGCACCTTCAGCACGGTTCCGAAGGCAACTCCGAAGTCGCCACCCAGCTTCTCGCCGAGCTTCACGGACTCCTTCTTCGCCAGCTCCACGTTTTTCTTGATGGTCTCATCAATCGCCTTCGGAGTCGGCGGAAGCTGCAGAGCCACGGCGGCCTCTTCGCCTTCCTTGGGAGCCTCCTCGGCGCCCTTTTTGCCGCCCTTGCCGCCTTGGGCGGCCGCGAGGACGGGAACCAACGAAAGAGAGGCCAGGAGAAGCAGACGCGACGGGAGGGCTTCGAGCATGTGCATGCCTACGACGGACCGGTGCGAGTATACGCCCCTACGGAGCCGAGGCGGGGAGGTGTCAGGCGCGATGGCGCTGTCGAGATGCGACAACGCTGTCGGCCCTCTTGGACAGTCGCGCGCAGCCACCTGTCGTTCCGACGCGACGGCTGGACCGCCCGCCGAACAGGCTCGGTGGTCCGCCGTCCCTGGAGCCGCCGTAACTCGTGAAATGACAATGAAGGCGGGGCTCGCCATCCCGGGCGAAGGCTTCCAGGGGGTCTTGGCACGACCTGTGCGAAACGATGCCTCGCAGCCCGCCTACTACTCCCAGGACCGCACGATGAGCTTCGAAAGCCACGACGACTTCAACGGCGACGCCGACAGCCCTTCGACCCCCAGCTCGAATCCGCCGGCGGACTCGACGGCCCACCGCGATCAGCTTCTCAAGAAGTTGAACTGCCTGATCGCCGTCTTGGAGGCTGCGATCTCGAAGGTGAGGCGCAACCAGCAGTCGGGACACAACGACCCGGACCGACTGGAGCGTATCCGGCTCAACCTCGAGAACACGCTCACGATCTGCCAGCGCGCGAAGACGACGCTGGAACGACGCGGAGCGCTTCCGGCCAACCTGCCGCCCGAGGTGAGTGAAGCCGTTGGCGCGACCTCGTCCGCGGCGCCGGAGACCACAACTCGGCCGGCTCGGCGCCGCTCCGATCACCAGATGACCTACCGCGACTACGTCGAACTCTCCTCCGTCGAGGAGTTCCAGAAGTTCCGGCAGATGGCGCCCATCTCCGTCGAGGAGATCGCCGCATGCGACCTCGACTCGCTCGCCTCGGAGCTCAGCAAGAACGGCTAACCGGTCTCGCTGAAATCCGTGAAAGAGGACACGAGTCGCTCTCGCTCGAAGCTCGAGTAATCCAAGAAAAAGGGGCGCCCGCCGGGCGCCCCCTTTTTTTGATCTTCACCGAAATCCCCGGGCCCCGTCACGTGCGGACCTCCGCCTCCACGAGCTTTGTCAGGAGCATCAGTGATTCCTGCCATCCGAGATAACACATCTCCGGCGGGATGACCGCCGGGATGCCCTCCTGCACGATCTGAAGATCCGTGCCGCAGGAGACCGCACGAAATGTGATCGTGACCATCATCTGCCCAGGCAGGTTCGGATCCTCGAACGCATCGGTGTAGCGGATCCGCTCGTTCGGCGTGAGCTCAAGGTACTTGCCGCCGAATGAGTGACTCTGGCCGTTGCCGAAATTTGTGAAGGACATCCGATGACCGCCGCCGACGCGGGCATCCATGCTATGGACCTTCGCCGTGAAGCCGTGGGGAGCGATCCATTTCACGAGCGCGTCGGGGTCGAGAAATGCGCGGTAAACGCGCTCCGCCGGGGCCCGCAGGACGCGGTGGAGGCGAATTGTGTGAGTTCCAGTCATGGGAACGGCTCCAGACGGTGATTCAGCAGACGGACGGTTTCTCAGCGTCCCCAATCCCGCAGATAGCGGAAATCGAGATTCACTGTTCGAGCGGAGACTTTCGCCACAATCGGCAAACGCCTCTTGTATTGATTGGCGGGCACTCGGTGCAGGATCCACTCCACGAGCTTCCGTCGATGGCCATGGCGCACGAGGTCCTCGGGGCGCCGACGCCGATCCACGAGCTCATACAGAAGCGCGTCGACTTCCTCGTAGCGGATCCCCATCTCGGCCTCCGCCGACTGGCCCGGCCACAGATCGGGGGTGGGCCGTTGCTCACAGATCTCCTTGGGAACGCCGAGGTGCTCCGCCAGCGCGTACACCTGCGTCTTATAGAGATCTCCGAGCGGGTTGATCGCGCTCGCGCTGTCGCCATACCACGTCGTGTAGCCGAGGAGTTGCTCGGTCTTGTCGCTCGTGCCGAGCACGATCGATCCGTCGCGCGCCGAGTGGTCGAAGACCACAATCATGCGGGAGCGAGCCATGACGTTTCCGGCGCGAAGGCGGTCCTCCTTGCGGCCGACCGCGAGGGAGACGGCCTTCAGGTAGCCATCCACCATGGCCGTGATGTCGATGCGCTCCGTTGGGATCTCGAACTTCTCACACAAATCGCGGCCGAGCCGCTCGCTGGACGGACTGGAGGTCTTGTACGGAAGCAGTAATCCGAGGACATTCGATGCGCCGAACGCGCGCGCGGCCAGTGCCGCCGCCACGGCCGAGTCGATACCGCCCGAGACGCCGAGGACGCCGCGCGTGAAGCCGAATTTTTGTGCTTCCGCGCGCAGGAAGCGCACGAGCACCTCGGTGACGACGGCCGGCTCGAAGGCCGGAAGCGAAGGCTTCATGCTTCCTCCACGATGCGCCGCAGCTCGCGAAGCACCAGCTCGGGGCGCTCATCGCGGCGCATGGGAGCGAACACGCGCGCTCGGCGCAGCGCTTCGTCCTCGAGCGTCGCCGACGCAACGCCCTCTTCGAGCTCGGCGGCGCGGGCGAGCACGTTTCCAAAGGGATCGATGACCCGGGAGCCGCCGAAAAATGTGACCCCATCCTCGACGCCCGTGCGATTGCAATAGATCACAAAGGTCTGGAAGAGAGCGGCCTGCGCCTCGAGGATCGCCTCCCAGGAGCGCGATGCCGAGACGTCGCCTCGTTCGGTGAGTCCGCGCCCAGGCGACGCCGAGACGCATACGATCAAGTCGACATTCTGCAGAAACAGGAGGTAGCTCGACGCGAGGTGCCAGGCATCCTCACAAATCAGCACTCCTACGCGGCCGAATTTCGCGTCGAACGCACGGAAGGTCGATCCGGCCGCCAGATAGCGCGCGTCGTCGAAGATGCCGTACGTCGGAAGGTGCACTTTTCGATGGATGTGGAGGATCTTCCCGTCCTCCGCATAGGCCGTGGAATTGTAGACCCTGTGGTCGGGGGCGCGCTCCACGAATCCGAACACAGCGGCTCGACCCTTCGACGCCTTCACAATTTTGAGCACCGCCGGATGGGTGGGCGCCATGGCCACGTCGTCGGTTAGATCATTGAGAAAGTACCCGGTGAGCGACAGCTCGGGAAATACCACAAGATCGGCGCGCTCCTTCGCGGCGCGCTTCAAGATCGCGAGGTGCTGCTCCAGGTTGCGCTCGACGTTGCCGAGCGCAGGCGCCGTCTGAGCCAGAAGGATATGTGCGTTCTTCATGGGAGTTTCAACGTACAGTTCGCGCCGCGGCCAGCGCTTCTTCCACGATGCGATCGGGGTCGACGCCCTCGGCATCGCCCTCGAAGTTTCGCAGCACGCGGTGGCGCAGCGCGGGGACCGCCACGCGCTCGACATCGGCGCGCTCGACGTGATGGCGCCCGTCGAAGAGCGCCGTCGCCTTCGCGCCGAGCATCACCGACTGCGCCCCGCGCGGCGAAGCGCCGCAGCGCAGGTATCGCTTCGAAAGTGGAGTCGCCTCGCTGGCCGTGGGGTCGGTGCCGCGGATGAGCCGCACGACCATCCGTTTCACGGCTTCGGACGCCGGCACCTGTCGCGCCAGCTCCCGCGCGCGCAACAATTCGCGCGCCGTGAACGAAGGGCGCGCCTCCACCGTGCTCGGGCCCGTCGTGCTTTCGAGAATCTCGAGAAGCTGCTGCTCCGAGGACGAAGGCACCTTCAGCTTGAAGAAGAATCGGTCGAGCTGCGCCTCCGGCAGCGGAAATGTGCCTTCCATCTCGATCGGGTTTTGTGTAGCCACGACGAAGAACGGCTGCTCGATTCCGTACCGCTTCCCCGCGACCGTGACGCCGCTCTCCTGCATCGCCTCGAGAAGCGCCGACTGAGTCTTGGGCGTCGCACGATTAATCTCGTCGGCGAGTACGAGATTCGCAAAGATCGGCCCGGGCTGGAACTCGAAGCCGCGCCCTCCGCCTTGCCTGTCCACGAGCAGATTCGTTCCGGTGACGTCCGCAGGCATCAAATCGGGCGTGAACTGAATTCTTGTAAACTTCACTTCCAGAGCCGCCGCAAGCGTCTTCACCAGCACCGTCTTGCCGAGGCCCGGCACTCCCTCGAGCAGCACATGTCCGCCGCAGACCGCGGCCGTCGCCAGCAAGTCCACGATGTCCGGATTACCAACATAAACGCGCGCAATTTCCGCCTTGAGCCCGCCGAACCGGCGGCGAAGCTCTGCGATCTCGCGCTCGACTCCAGCGAGTTCGGCGTCGGTCATCGCCATAGATCTATCTGTGGAAGCAGCTCACGGAGCGATCGCAGCGCATCCACGTCGGGCGCCGTCGACTCGCCGTCGCGATCGATCAGGAATGCACGAATTCCAGCGGCGCGGGCGCCGGCAACATCTTTGACGGGATGGTCGCCCACATGCACCGCCTCGTCGGGTCCGATTCCCAATTCTCGGCAGGCGTGCTCAAAAAATGCGGGTGCCGGCTTTTCGAGACCGACGACCGCCGAGATCCACACACGATCAAAGCGGGCGGAGAGGCCGAGCGCATCGAGATGCTTCGTGAGCCTCGGGCTCCAGTTCGACACAACACAAAGCGTCAGGCCGCGCTCCCGGATCGCGTCGAGCACTTCCAGCGTCTCCGGAAATAAGTGAAACTTCGCGGTCTCACGAAATCGAACAAGAAGCCGGTCTGTGAGGTCTCGCGTCATCTCTTCCGTAGCACCGAGATCCCGATACACCGCGGGCACATAGTGGCGGAACCAGGCTTCGGTGTAGCGCACGCGCTCGCCGGCGACCCAAGGGAGCCGATCGTGCGCCGCCCCCATGGCGCGCCGCACCGCTCGATCGTCGACGGGGAGCCCGAGATCGCGCGCTTGCGCCGCGTAGACCTCGAATCGCGAGGGATTCTCATAAAAGAGCGTGTTCCCGGCGTCGAGGAACACGGCACGAAGCGCCCGCGGTTTCGAAGTGACGGCTGGTTTCGAGGGCATGGGGCGCTTGC
Source organism: Planctomycetota bacterium (assembly GCA_016792805.1). Taxonomy (GTDB): domain Bacteria; phylum Planctomycetota; class UBA1135; order UBA1135; family JACQFD01; genus JAEUHX01. Next base: position 149,284 of record JAEUHX010000055.1, on the reverse strand, counting down.
GCCCGGTGGTGGCTCGCGCGGCGCCACGATAGCCTCGCGCCACCTCCATGCGCAAAACGACCCCGGCACTGGTGCTCCTGGCCGTGGGAGCCGCTTGCTCCTCGCCGCGCCTCCTGCTTGGCGTGAGTTCCGAACGGCTCGATCGAGCCGACCGGGCTCTTGCGCGCGGCGAGGTCGGCGAAGCGATCTCGCTGCTGGAGGGCTACGTCGGCGAGTCGATCCGCGGATCGAAGCTCCTCGGGCGTGCCTACCTCGAGCTGCGCCAATACGAGAAGGCGCGAGAGTCGTTCGGCACGGTAGTCCGCCTCGACTCGGGCGATGCCGAAGCATGGGCGGCCTTTGCGCGCGCGTGCGAAGCGGAGCGCTATTTCGATCGCGCCATCGATGCCTATCGCAAGGTGCTTGAGCTGCGCCCGAAGGACGCGGCCTCGGCGCGCGCCCTGGCATTCCTGCTTGCCGACCTGCATCGCGGGCCGGAGGCTTCTCAGGCGCTGCGCGCGGCAGCCTCCCTCGACCCCGAGGACCTCGAAGTACGGCTGCGGCTTGGGCTTGTGGAGCTGGAGCGCCAGCAGCTCGAGGCCGCAGAAGGGGCCTTCGACCTCGTCCTGTCGCGCGGCGGGCCGCAGCCGCCGGCGCTCCTCGGTCGCGGGCTCGCCCGCGCGCGGTCGGCGGCAAGCGCGGGCGCAGAGTCCCGACCCGGCGGGCGCACGAAAAGTGAGCTTTTCGCGGCCGCAGCCCGAGATTTCGAGGAGGCCGCTGCCTTGGCCGCGGCCGATCCCGCGCCTTCTTACAATTTGGGGTGGATGCGGGAGGAGCTTCAGCATGACGCAGCGGCGGCCGCCCAGGCCTATCGCGAGGCGCTGCGCCGACGCCCCGACCATGCGCCCTCGCTGGTGCGGCTCGCCGGGATCGAGCGAGCCGCGGGGCGGCGCGAGCAGGCGCTCGAGCTGAGCCGGCGCGCGCGGGATGCGGCGGCCGACCCGCGGGTGCAGCGGGCGTTGGAGAAGCAGATCGAGGATCTCGAGCGCGGCTCCGCGGCCGGCGCTCCGGACTCGGCCCCGAGCGCGTCGCGCCCGGCGAACCCCCAATAGCCGGTCCGCAAGCTCAATCATCCGCCGCCGGGATCGCGGCGCGGGAAAATGTTACCGCCCGAGCGCTTTCTTGATCTGTGTCTCGAGGTCCTTCACGAGCCCGTCGATGAACGGCTTTCCATAGTCTCGCTCGAGCAGCCAGCGGTCCTGGAAGTCGAGGGCGCCCGACGTCGGCGAGTAGTCGATCTGGAAGTCCACAATATCGCCCGAGTCTTCTTTGACCTGGACCATGGCGCAGTTCATGCGCGTATCAATCTCAACGGTGTAGCTGGTCATTTGCAGTAATAAGTTTTTATTGCAGTTGATGAATTGTTCGAGAATCGGCCCCGCCGGCAGCCCGCGCCAGGGCTCACTGCATCCCGAGCGCCGTGCGAACGGCAGCGCGAATGTCGGAGAGCATCTTCTCCGCAAAGTCGGCCCCGAAGTCGAGTTCGATGACTTTGATGTCTTCGAAGGCGAAGCGCCCGGTTTGCCGGTCGAAGGGAATTCCGTACTCCCACTTGTCGCCATTGGGGGCGCGCAGGACCACTTCCACTTGGCCGTCTTCGGTTTCGACGGAGATCTTGTACTCGGGCTGGGGCATTCGCGGGTTCGCTCGGGGCGGCAGGGAGAAAACGAGCTGCTATGGTAGCTCACGAATCCCGAGGCGGCCAAAGGCCGCGCCCGTCCCATGGTGAAAGCCGACCTCCAGAGCTACGAAGGCGAGCACCGGCATCCGGTGAACCGCGCTCTCCACGCGATTGGGATCCCCATCGTGGTGGCCTCGTTCCCGCTCTTGTTCTGGAGCTGGAAGTGGGCGCTTGCCGCCCATCTCGGCGGATGGGCGATTCTCTGGCTTGGGCATGCGATCGAAGGGAATCTGCCGGCCTCCTGGAAAAACCCAGCCATCCTGTTCGTGGCCCCGGTTTGGTGGGTGCGCGGGCTCGTCGACCGGCTCCGAGGCCGGTCGCGTCCGTCGAAGATCAAGTAAGCGGGGGCCTGAGGACGCGGCGGGCTTGCCTGGCGCCCCCCCTTTGGCAAGACTTCCCAATCTCTTTTTCTACGCATACCCTCGCGCTGAACCCCCAGCACGAGCAACCCCAGGGCGCAAGGAAGCCCAAAGCGTGAAGACGCCGGACCGCCATCTGACCACCGTTTTTTCGTATTACCGCGACGCCGAGATGCGCGGCGCGACGTTGCTGCTGCGCCTTTGCTCCATGTGTGGGCCGGGAGATATGCAGTCGGCGCTCTCCCGTCACATCATGGACGAGACGCGCCATGCATGGCTCTGGACGAAGCGGATCATGGACATGGGGGGCGTCGTCGAGTCGCTCGACGACGGATATCAGCGCCGAATCGGGCGCGAAGGGCTGCCGCGAACGTTGTTCGACATCTTCGCACTGACCGTCGTCGTCGAGCAGCGCGCGTTCACGCGGTATCAGCAACACTTGGCGCGTCCCGACGTCGACGAGGAGACGCGCAAGACGCTCCAGTCCGTCTCCGCCGACGAGACGTGGCACATCGGCTGGATCGAATCGGCGGCCAAAGAGATGGCGCGCGCCCAAGGCGACCCGACGCTCTATGACCAGGCGATTGCCAAGTATCAGGTGATCGACGAGAAAGTTACACAAGAGCTCCTGCAGCACGAGCGCAATTTGTTTGGTTTTTGTTACGCCGATCCGTTCAAGCCGGAAGACCTCGAGATCGCCAGGCGCAATAGGGCGCGCTGGCAGTCGGAGGCGGCGCAGTCGATGGAGCTGCCCGGCGTGAAGGCTGCGGTGGCGCAGGCGCTCGCGGGCGCATAGCCGTTGGGCGCGCGTCAGCGGCGGCGCGGCGCGCGCTCCGAAGCCTGGAACGCGATCGAGATCGCGTCGCTTCGGTTCGCGGTCGCGCTGCTGGGAGTTCTGCCTCATCGGGCATCGCTTCGGCTTGGAGCGGCGCTCGCGGGTTTCTATGGATTTCTGGGCCGCCTCTTCGGCATGCGGCAGCACCGCGTCGCGAAGCTGAACCTTGAGATTGCGTTCCCGGAGAAGACGCAACAGGAACGGGACGCCATTTTGTGCTCGATGTGGCGGCAGTGGGGGATGTTCGCTGTCGACGCGGTGCAACTCGCAAAGATCTCGCCGGAGCGGCTGCGAGAGATCGTCGTCATCGATCCGCCGGAGCGGATACCCGAGATCGAAGGAAAGATGAAGGAGAACGGGGCGCTGATCCTGAGTGCACATTTCGGCTCGTTCGAGCTGCTGCTGGCCGCGGTCGGCGCCTATGGGCACCCAATCTCGCTCGTGCACCGGCCGATGGCGAATCCGCGCGTGGAGGTTTGGATTGAACAGATGCGGGCGCGATTCGGAACCCGCCAGCTGCCGAAGGGAGCCGCGGCGCGCGACATCATCCGGGAGCTGCGGGCGGGGAGGCCTGTAGCCATTCCGTTTGATCAGATGGGCAAGCGCACGACACGCGTGTTCGCGCCTTTTTTTGGAGTGCAAGCGTCAACCAATTCTGGACTCGCGCGGCTCGCGCTGTTGTCCAAGGCCCCTGTTTATCCCGTAGTGATTGTGCGGGAGGGCGCCTCCATGAGGCACCGCGCACTGTTTGGCCCCGAGGTGCCGATCGCGCGCACCGGCGACGTGGAGGCCGACGTCCTGGAGAACAGCCGGCGGTTCAACCGCGTGCTCGAGGATCTCATTCGTGAGCATCCCGATCATTGGATCTGGATGTATCGCCGGTTCAAGCAGCAGCCGGAGGGGACGCCGTCGCCCTACGAGGTCGGCGCGTGGCCTCCGGAAAAGTACAGAACGGCGGCGCAGCCGGAATAGTTCCATGGCGCGGGTTTTTGTTACAGGTGCCACGGGGCTGGTCGGGCGCGGGCTCGTGGGGGAGCTCGTCAAGGCGGGACACACCGTCGTGGCATGGCGGCGCGCCACCAGCAATACGAAGCCGCTCGCTGGGCTGCCGATGCAGTGGGAAGTTGGGGATCTATTGGATGTGAACGCGCTGGAGCAGGCCATGGCGGGGTGTGAGGCCCTGTTTCATGTGGCGGCACTTGTGAGCTACGATCGGCGGCGCGAGAGGGAGCTCGAAGTGACCAATGTGCAGGGGACGCGCGCCGTGCTGGAAGCGGCGCGGCGCGCACGCGTGCGGCGCGTCATTCACACGTCGAGTATCGCGGCCTGCGCCCACACCCGCGACGCGCGCGTGCTGGATGAGTCGGTGCCGTGGAACTCAGGCTCACTGCGGGTTGGATATTTGACAACCAAACATCGGGCGGAGCTGGAGGCGGCGCGCGCCGTCGGCGACGGGCTCGACGTCGTAATGGTGAATCCGAGCGTGGTCCTCGGCCCGAACTCCGGTGGCAACCTCGATTCGATGAGAAACGATCTCGCCGCGGGGCGAATCGTTGCCGTTCCCGGCGGGGGCTGCGGATTTGTGAGCCTCGAGGACACCGTGAGGGGCCATCTGCTCGCCTGGGAACGCGGGAGGCGCGGAGAGAGATATGTGATCTCCTCCGAAAACCTCACCTGGGTGGACTTTCTCCGGCGGATGGGGAACTGCGTCGGCACGGGCTGGAACGGGCGCGTTCTCCCCGGAGGGCTCGTGCGCACGCTCTCGTGGGCGCTCGATGGCGCGGCGCTCTGCGGCTTCGAGCCGCGCAGGGTCACGGGTCCGGGGCTGCGGGCGCTATCCGTCTATCTGTGGTTTGACGGCAAGAAAGCGGAACGCGAGCTCGGCCTTCGCTGTGCGCCCATCGAGGAGGCGCTGTGGCGCGTGGCGCTCCATCGGTGATCTCTGGAGAGACCTAGATAAGTAAGCCTGGTCCTTGGAGGACGTTTCAAGAGTGCTCCGCAAAGCGAGCGCGACGAGACCCGCGCGCAGCTCGGATGACTTTTGAATCATCCTCCGTGTGCCGAACCCACAGATTCAGCGGCTCAACTCTACGCGCCGACTCCTGGGATCGCTAGGGCGACGGCGGGGTGCCGTGGCCGCCGCCCGAGTCGCCCTGCGCTTTCTGCTCACGGAGCTGCAGCTTCCAGCGGATCGACTTCTCTTTTGCCGCCTCCGCTTCCGCGCGGGGCACGTCGCCCTTGCGCATCCAGCAGCGGGAAATGTGACCTTGTGCGTCGGCGTCGTCGGCGTCGATTTTCAGGATCTGCTCCGCCACAGCGATCGAATCGTCCCACTTCTCCTGTTGGAACAGGCACGCCGACACGCCGTGGAGTGCCGTCGTAAAGGACGGATCGATTTGTAAGACTGCCTGATAATGTGCTTTCGCCTCTTCAAAACGGCGAAGCGCGAAATAGCGCATCGCCGCCTGGAGATGCTCGGTGAGCGTGGGCATGGCGGAAGAAGGCTAAGCCGTGCGGCCTCGCGCGGCAAAGGCGCGGTACACCCCGTAGCCCCCGACGAGAGCGGCGCCGTCCACGACGAGCGACCAATGCGCATTCTTCACCTCCGTCCAGAAGAAGAGCGCTCCGATCACGAGCTGCCCTCCAACCACGAGCCCCGCGAGGGGAAGGCGAAGCGGTCTTGCCGCGTCGGGCTTTCTCCAGCGGTCGACGAGCAATCCCGCCGCGATCAGCAGATTCGTGAGCCAGATGATGGGAATCGTGTAGCCGAGAAGGCTTCCAAAAGAATTGGTGAACGCGAGCAGTCCTGCGATCGCCATGAGCCAAAGCGTGGCTACGACCGGAGTGCCTTTTGTATTGACCTGGCCGAATGCCGGCAGCGCAAGTCGCTCTTCCGCGAGCAGGCGCGCGATCCGCGGCCCGGTCAGGAAGTAGCTGTGAATGGCGCCGACCATCACCACACATGCGACAGCGGCGAGAGCGCGCGCACCCCAGGGGCCGAAAGCTCCCTCCACGAGCTCGAGCGCGGCGAACTTCGACTGCGCCATGCGGGCCGCGCCCAGCGTCGAGGCGAGCACACCGTTCGTCAGAAGATACAATACGGTAATGACGCCGAGCGACAGAAGCACCGCCTTGGGGATCGCACGGTGCGGCTCCTTGGTCTCGCCGGCGAGATAGATGGCATCGGCGTAGCCGTCGTAAGTGTACAGAATCGGCACCATGGCGGCGCCGAAGGCCGTGAGGAGCGCCCCCGGCGTCTCCAGCGAGCGCGGCACGGCGGCGACGGCCGGAGCGCGCGAGGCGTCGATGCCGTTCCACGCCGCAGCTGCCGCCGCGAAGAGCCCGACGAGCATTGCCACCTTCACAAAAGAGAGCACCACCTCAGCGCGCGCGCCGAACTTGAGGCCAAGAAGATTCAGGAGCCCGATCGCGACGACAACGCCCACCGCGGCGAAGCGCGCCGCGTCGGTGGGCGCGGAGTTCGCGCTGAGGGTGCCTGCGCCCTCCATCACAATTTCACCCGTCGCCACCGCCACTGCCGCAATCGAGCCGGGCCAAGTAATGAGAAGAATGCTCCAGCCGGAGAGAAAAGCGACCGCGGGGCCGTAGGCGCGGTGCAGATACGCCGTGAGCCCGCCAACGCGAGGGTGAGTGCCGGCCCATTCCGCGAGGATCAGTGAATCGAGCGTCGCGACGACCGCACCGAGAACCCAAGCGGCCAAGAGATATGTACTGTCCGGCAGGATCGACGCCACTTCGCCGGGCGCGCGCAAGACTCCGGCGCCGACGGCGCTTCCGACACAGACGGCCACTCCGACCGTCGTGCCGAGAACGCGCAGGAGCGGCCGGAGCTCCTTGCTCATTCCATGAACGAGCCTTGATTAATATTCAACGATTGCCCAGTGACTCCGACGCACTCCTCCGATGTGTGCCATGCCACATAGGCGGCGATCTCGTCCGGCGCCGACATTCGCCCCAACGGCACGCGCGCCATGGCGTCGGCACGCGCCTGCTCCAGGGTTTGTCCGGCTTTTTGTGCGAAGGCGGTCAGCCCTTGGATCGCCATCTCCGTCTCGACCCAGCCGGGGCACAGCGCATTCACCATGACGTGGCGACGGGCGGGGTCAAACGCCATCTCAAGGGAGAGCGCGCGGACGAGGCCGATGAGGCCTGACTTCGAGGCGCAGTAGGCGGTGTAGCCAGGCACTCCGAACTTGCCAAGCACCGAAGAGACGACGAGAAGATCACATTTCTTCGGGCCCGGCGCGAGGTGCGCGATGGCGGCCCGCAGCGAGTAGTACGTACCATCGAGATTTGTCGAGACTACCTCGCGCCAGCGATCGCTCGGGCCTGGATGGTTCTCCCCGCCGACGCCGGCGTTGGCGACGAACGTACGAATCGGGCCGAGCTCCCGCGCGATTCGCGCCATCACTTCGTGACACGAGCGCTCGTCGCGGATGTCGAGCTGGTAAGCGCGCGCGCCAACCTCGCGGGCTGCGCGCTCGAGCCGGGGAAGATCGCGCCCGGTGATTGCAACAGAAGCGCCGTCGCGGAGCAGCCGGCGCGCGATGGCGAGGCCGATGCCTGTGGCGCCGCCGGTGACGACGGCGACCCGATTCGAGCTGATGGTCATCGAGAGAGCAGGCTACCGAGAAGAGGGTTTTGGATTCCAAACGGCGATCTGAATGCGATTGCGAGCGCCGCGCAGATTCGCGCCAAAAGTAAGAATCAAGTCGGACCGGCCGTCGCCGTCGAGGTCGGCGCCTCGCAGATCGACTTCCGGCCACTCACTCGCCTTTGCGATCCCAAGCGATGTCACGGATTCGTCGGAGATCAACCCGCCTCGGACGCCGCGGTAGACCTCAAGTCGCTCGTTCGCGCCGCGCGAAACGAGGTCCTCGAGGCCGTCGCCGTCGACATCGGCGAAGAGCATCAGCAGACGAGCGCTCACATTGAACTTTCCCTCGTCGCCGCCGAGCACGATCTCGACGTCGAGCGAGCGCTTCCATGCAGGGCCCGCGTCGGGCGCGCCGTTGCCGCGAAAAACCCACAAGTCAAATGAAACTTTTCGGGAGAGCAACGCGCGCAACGCAGATGCGATACCAATTTTCGGAAGACGCGGAACGATGAGCTCCGGCAGCCCGTCGCCGTCGAGGTCCTTCGGCTGGACCGGAACCACCCACCCTTCGGCGTCGATCGTGCGGTCGGGCTGCTGCACGGCGAATCGACCTTCCTTGCCACGGATGATGAAGACCTGGCCGTCCCGAAACCGCGACGTCACAAAATCGAGGATGCCGTCTCCATTGAGATCGGCGGGCTGGAGCCCAACCGCCCGATCATTGACTTCTTCATTCTGCCGGGTGCCTCGCACTTGCCGGAAGCGGTCCTCCTGGTCGAAGCGGAAGAGCGCATGCACGCGCTGCACCTCCTCGAGGCGAGCGCCTGCCACGCGATACACGCGGGCCTCGGACTCCTGCGATACGCACACATACTTGAGCGGCTTCTCTCCCGGACGCTTCGCTTCGACCACGGAGACGCGCGGCAGCTCGAATTCGTGCTGTAAAGATGCCCCAGGACGGTCCTCGCCGAAGCGCACCCGCGCTTCGACCCTTGCGCGCGCGATGCCGAGGAGGCTCCACTGGGCGTCCTCCCGGCGGAGCACAGCGACGCCCTTTTCTGTTGGCACCAGCAGCTCCGCAGGAGCGGCGCCGTCGGCGTCGGCCGACATCGTCAGTCGCACCGGGCGCGCGCCGCCCGCTTTTGTGGTGAGCAGCGGCGGCAGCGGCGGCAGCTCAATCGGCTCCGGCGAACCGCCCTGCTGGGCGAGGTCGAGCACGCGGACTCCTCGTGCACCGGCCATGAGCAGCTGCGAACGCGGTAGCGCGCGCGTTTGGCGCGGCGGATCCCACGGAGCGAGGTCGACGGCGATCACATCTCCAGGAAGTGTGAACTGCGCGTCGGGAGTCGCAGGGAAGGAGCGGTCGGCGCGCTGGCGATGGAGCACCACTCTGCGGTCGATCAGCAGCGCCGCATCCGCAAGCCCATCGCCGTCCACATCTCCGAGCAGCGTCGCCGTCACCGGTTCCGCCGTGTCGATCGTCGAGAGTACGGCCGGCTCGTCGGCACGGCTGAAACCGTTCGCCCACGCGATTCCGGCAGCCACCGCGATCGCCGCCCACATATACATCCGCTTCATGGTTGATATCTCGCGATAACCACAAAACGGTTATCGGGAATGACGACCTCAAATCGGCCATCGCCGTCGAGGTCTACAATTTGCAGCTCGTTGGAGGCCCGCACGTCGAGTTCCATCATCGGATTCTTCGCGAATTCGTAGGTTGCGCGCTGGAATACACCTGCAGCCTGCACCGTGCCGCGGTACGCACGAATCTTGTGCTCCTCTTCGACGGCCAGCAGATCCTTGATCCCATCGCCGTCGAAGTCGCCGTCGAAGTAGGCTCGAGGCGTGATGCCGCCGCGCTCGAGGAGTTTGAAATCGAGGTCGATATTGCGCTCTACGTTGGGGTTCTGCGGATACTTGCCGTTCTCCATTAGAAACAAGAAATACGTGACGCGCGCTGAATTGAGCACGGCGTTGCGCACATTGCTGAGAAGATCCGTGCGGTAGCTCGAGACGAGGAGGTCAAGCTTGCCATCGCCGTTGAAGTCAATCACCCGAGGCACGATCGACACGCCGATGGAGCTCACCACTTGGTCGGGAACTGGATCGAAGCCCGTCGTGCCGCGGCGTCCGAAGTAGACGAGCTGTGAGGTTGTAAGCGTTTCCCAGAGTCCAATATTACCACTGGTGCGCGAAACCAGCATGTCACAGATTCCATCGGCGTTCAGGTCGGCGGCGTCGGCCACCTCAATGGTGAGGTTGTCATCGCGCAGCTCCTTGCGAAGGGAGGGCGCCGTGCGCACGAGGGCTTCCTCGGAGAGGCGGCCCGACGCCTTGCCCAGATACACCACCATCTGGGGAGCGCCCGACGGATCTGCGAACCCGACATCGATGTTCCCATCGCCGTCGAGATCGCGCACGACGGGACGCGGAAGTGATTTTGTTGCAGCGAAGGAGCGGTTGGCGCTCGACTCCACTTGCACACGCGGAAGAATGGTGAGTTCCTCTGCTGCCGCATAACCGGACGCAGCGCGCCGAAGGACGGTATATCCGGCTGGCCCGGGGCTCAGAATGGCGTCGGTTGCGGCCGTCCTGCCGCGCACAATTCCCGACCACTCCGGGAGCGAATCGCGCTCGGGATAGTCAAAAAAACTCGGGCACTCGGCAATCCGCTCCAACGGTATGGAAGCCTGCCCGCGTGCGACTGTGCCAGCGAGCCAACCCCGCCCGTCGGCGACCAACACCTCGAGCCCCGGAGTATCGAACACGTCCGCGAGCGCGAAACAGCGGGCGTCGAGCGGGATCCGGGCCGTTGCCGAGGAGTTCACGGATCCATCGGCGGACAACCAATAGATCGTGAGGCTTCGATCTGTAATGCCCCGCGAGCTCGAGAGCAGCGCCTCGGGCGCGATCCAGAAGGGGCCTCCGAGATGCCACGGCTTGAACGGAATGGTGCGAACGGTCGTCGCAACCATCTCGGCGCGGCCGTCGCCATCGACGTCCCGAAGCGATATCCGATCGCGGCGGCCATCGAGCCGGATCTCGCGAACCGTGGCGTGAATGTGATTGCCGCTCGCCTGGGCGAGCAAGGCTGCAAGGATCGCCGTTGCGCCGAGAGTGCTCACGTGAGCCAATCCTTGCGGCAGAAGTGAACTCCGGCCAGAAGGAAGAAGAGAAAGGCGCACGAAGCAGGCAGCGTCATCGAGAATGTGACGTCAGCCCAATCCTGGAGCGTCGGATTCCCAAACCAGACCGGACGCGGCGCATCGATGCCGAGCCCGAAGGCCCGGAGCGTTTCGAACGCGCTCGTCGCGAAGGAGGAGAAAAAGTAGGGACGCAACGATTCGACGCCGATCGTCGCCATCGTCGACACCACCAAGAATCCGAGGGTCGTGCCAAGGGCGGCGCCTACTCCGGACAGGGCGACGCCAGCGAGCATGGAAAGCCCGAGGACTCCGAGCAGAGACAGCTCGCACAGAACGAGGGCGAATAGGGATCGCCACACCATGTCTGTAACTGTGCTCTTCACCAATCCGAACTTCGCGATGGCTTCGAAGTCTCCGACGAGTGCGGCTCCTGCCAGCGCCGCCAATCCGCCTGCCAGCAGCAGGATCTCGAGGTAGACCCCGAGGGCGAGCGCCTTCGAAAGAAAGATGTGATGCCGCTGCACGGGGCGCGCCAGCGCGAGCCGCAGCGTGCCGTGGGCCGCCTCACCGGCCGTGGAGGTCGCGGCCGCCAGTGCCACAAAAAATCCGGTCAAGACCGCCGCGCCTTTGAGGCCGGAGGCCAAATACACGAATCCGCTGATCGTGCCCCCGCCGCCGCCGCCCGTTGCTCCCACCTGCTGCGCCACCGCCATTGCCTGCTCCGCCACCTTCGGGGCGAGAGCCAGGAGGAAGCCGACGGCCGCTGTGGCCGCAAGCGCGATCCAGCTGGAGCGCCGACGGCGCAGCCGGAAGAGTTCGGCGCCGAAAGCCTCGAAGAGCCCGACGCTCACGCGATGCCTCCTGCGACGACACCAAGAAAAAACTCCTCAAGCGATTGATTGCCTTTCACTTCCGCCACCGAGCCGCACGCCCTCAGCTTTCCCCGGTCGAGCAGCGCGATGCGGTCGCACGTGGCCTCCACCTCCGAGAGGAGATGGCTTGAGAGGAACACCGTGGCGCCGCGGTTCTTCAGCGATTTGAGGAGCTTTCGAATTTCTACAGTTCCGATCGGGTCGAGGCCGTCGGTCGGCTCGTCGAGAATCAGAAGCCGAGGTTCACCGAGCAGCGCTGTCGCGAGCGCGAGCCGCTGCTTCATGCCACGCGAGAACGTGGACGCGCGGTCGGCGCCCCGGTCGCCGAGCCCCACGGATCCGAGGGCCTCCGCGATTTGTGACTCCGACACCGGCGTTCCCACATATCGAGCCGCGGCCCGCAAATGATCGAGAGCCGTCAGCCCCTCATAGAGCGCGGGTCCTTCCACCAGCGACCCGACGCCCGCCAGCGCCGCTGTGCGTTCCGAGATCACGCTCCGCCCAAAAATCCGAATGTCTCCCGACGTCGGCCGAGCAAGCCCGAGAACGCAACGAATCGTCGTCGTCTTGCCGGCGCCGTTCGGGCCGAGGAAGCCGAAGATCTCCCCCCGCTCTACGCGCAGCTCAAGCTCGTCGACGGCGCGCCGCGCGCCGAATTGCCGCGTGAGGCGGAGGATCTCGAGGGCGGGCTCCATGGGAGACGCATGCTACGAGCGCCGCAGGCAGCTGCGAGCCTCGCGCGCCGCTACTCCTCCTCCGACGGGCGCCTTTCGGCCGGCAACTTCGCAATCCGGCGCTCGATCTCCTCGGCAAGCGAGCGCACGTCGGCTTGGTCGATGGCCGAGATCAGTACGCCCTCGCGCTCTTGCACGATGGGGGCGAGCGCCTGCGGATCGACGCGGTCGCGTTTATTGAAAACGATCAAGCGTGGAATCCAATCGAATCCGAGGTCGCGAAGCGTCGCTTCGACGGCGGCGATCTGCCGCGGGAATGCATCGTTGGAGGCGTCGACCACATGTAACAGAAGGTGCGAGCCGTCGATCTCTTCGATGGTGGCTCGGAATGCGTCCATGAGACCTTCGGGAAGCTCACGAATGAACCCGACGGTATCGATGAAGAGGCACTCGGCGCCGCCCGGGAGGCGCGCGCGCCGGGTGGTCGTCTCCAACGTAGCAAATAACAGATCTTCGGCGTAGACCCGCGCGCCGGTCAGCGCGTTGAAAAGTGTGGATTTCCCGGCGTTCGTGTATCCGACGAGCGAGATCGTGGGTGTCTGGGAGATGCGGCGGCGCTTTCGCTGCTCCTCGCGTCGGCGCGCGATGTCGGCGATCTGCCGCTTGAGCTTCACGATGTTGTCGCGCAGCACGCGCTTGTCCATCTCGAGTTTCATTTCGCCGGCGCCGCGCGATCGTCCCTTGCCGCCGCCGAGACGTGACAAATCGACACCTTTACCGGTGAGATGAGGGCCGAGGTATTGTAACTTCGCCAGATCGACGCGCATGCGGCCGTCGGTTGTGACGGCGCGGCGCCCGAAGATCTCAAGAATGAGCATCGTGCGATCCATCACCGCGAGCCCCGTCGTGCGCTCAAGGTTGCGCGCCTGCATCGGCGTGAGCTCCCCGTCGACGACGAGCCTTCCGACGTTGTCGACGGCGGCTCGATGCACGAGTTCCTCGAGGAATCCGCCGCCGAAGAGCGTCGCCGGATTCACGCGGTCGCGCCGCTGAAGCAACGAATCGACCACCGCAATACCACAGGAGCGCGACAGCTCCGAAAGCTCGGAAAGCGATTCGCGTGCGGGACCAGGGGGCCCGGTTGTGATTCCCACGAGGATCGCGCGGTCGAGCTTCTCTGTAATCTTTCCACGCTGAGCCGCGCGATCGATCTCCTCCTCTCGCGCTTCGACGCGCTCGAGGAAATCGTCGGGGATCGCCGAGGGTGCATACTCGAGCCACTCGATCGGCTCGCCCATTCCGGGCGGAAAGATGATCCCGGTCTGAACGCGGCGCACCCGCCCGCCTCGGTCGCAATACAAAAGAACGAGCGCATCGAGCCCGTATTTAGTGAGGATCAACCGCTCGGCATTGGTGAGGGCCGTGTTCTCCGACTTGGTTCGAATGAACCGAAGGCCGCATAGCCGGCCGTCCTTGCGCGCGTCGGCGGCCGACGCCGCCGGATAGGGAACCTCGACCGCATCGCCGATCGAGACATCGACCAGGCGCCCGCGGCGATCGACGACGACGCCGACATGCCGAGAGATGCGCTCCGAGATCTCGCCGAGCTCGTTGGCGAGGTCGTGCGGCACGGCGAGCTTCGGGTCGGGACGGCGCCGATAGAGGTTCTCGAGGGCGCGAAGCTCAGAAGCGGCGAGGCCGCTGGTGCGACCGTGGAGGCGTTCACCCACGCGCGGACGATACCACGCCGACGCAGGAGACCTTGCGGGTAGGTTGCGCTCGATGCGCGCGCGCGCCCTCGCGTTCCCCTTGCTCGTGTTGGCGGCCACGGCCATGGGCGTCGCGCTGCGATGCCAGCGTGTGGGCGAGGAATCGCTCTGGTTCGACGAGGCGCTCCAGGTCGAGTGGACCGATCAGCCGCTGCTCGCCTTCCTGCTTGAGCGATGGCAACAGGTGGATCCGCCGCTCAACGAGCTGATCGCCTGGATCTGGAACAACGCGATGCGGGCGACTGCGCCGGAGCTTCTGCGGAGCGAACTCTGGGTGCGCCTGCCGGGGGTGCTTTTTGGTGCGCTCACAATTCCCGTGGTTGCGTTCGCGGCGCGCGCCGCGTCGGGGCCGGCGCCCGGAGTCATCGCGGCCTGGCTCGTTGCAACCAATCCCTATCTGGTGCGCTACTCCCAGGAAGCTCGGATGTATGCGCTCACCACGCTATGCGCCGCGGCGGCGCTCTGGGGCCTCGTGCGTGCGGTCGGCGCCGAGGGCAAACGCCGGCATGTGTGGTGTTTTGGGATCTTTAGCATCGCGGCGGCGCTCTCTCATTTCTATGCCATCCTGGTGCTCGGGGCGGCGGCGGCAGCGACCGCCGTGGCGGCGTGGCGCGCGACGCGGGGAACTCCGCTGCGCGACCGCCTGCGCTACACGCCTTGGCCGTTTCGCTCGCTGCTCACCGCCGAAGCGGCGGCCATCGGCATCCTGCTCGCATATGTGGGAGCCGCGGCGATCCAAGTCTCCGCGTCGGGGCAGGGCACGCGCCCTTGGCTCTCGAGCCTCGGCGCACCGGGGGTCGGCACGCTCTCGCGCGCGGCGGCAGCCTACGGGAGCGATTTCCTCGGCGCCTATCTCCCGGTGCTGGCGCCCGGCACGCTCGACGGGGGAATCCTCTGGAGCGCGCTGAGCGGGCTTGCTCTTGCGCTTTTGTTTGGTCTCGCGACGCGCCGCCCCGACGAGCCCGCGGCGTTGCATTCCCATCTGGTCGCGATGGCTCTGGTGCCGACCATCCTGGTGGTCGCTCTTTCCTACATCCGCCCGATTTATCATGTTCGCTATTTAATGGCTTCGCTGCCAGCCATGGTCCTGGTGCTGGCGCGCGGGCGTGCGTGGGCGGCCGTCGCGCTGCTGGCGGCGCCAGCGGTGCTGCTCGGAACCGTAGTGCAGCCGCGGTACCACAGTTGGCTCGAGAAACCCAATTATCGAGAGGCGGCGCGGGCCTTCATCGAGGCGTATCGCGCAGGCGACGCGATCGATGTGATGCTGATCGACCGCCTGCCGGTGCGCTACTACGTGCGGCAGCTCGCGGGGCCCGAATCACCGGCATACGCGGCGATCGATCGAGCTGAGGAGGGGCGATTCGCGACGCTCGATCCATCGAGCCCCGGATTTGTGAAAAAGACGGCGCCTCCCGGAGGCCGACGGCTTGTGTTCGACTTCACGCCCGCGTGGGGCCGCCTCTACGCGATGGACGCGCGCGCGGTTCTCGAGGCGCGGCTGGCTCAGGGGGATCCGAAAGCGCCGGGCTTCGAACTTCTCTTTGCGTCGAAGCCGCAGCCCTGGTTCCGGCTTTGGAGCCAAAACTAGCAATCAATTCTTGCCCGGGCCGAGCAGGCTCTCTCCCATGAGAAAGAGGAGAGTATTGTTGAGCACCGCCGGGTCTTGGTGAACGAAGTCGTGGGTGGAGATGCCCACGAGCCGGCGCGCGTAGGGGAGCGACAGCGCGCTCTCGAGGGTGACGCGGCCGTCGCCGGCGGTCTCGAGGACGGAGCGGTCGAACGGGTTGAGCGCCCTGAAGAGCGACTCGGGCAGATCAAACCTTACTTTTGGTTTCTGTGAATCACCGTCCAGAATGACCGCGCGCGCGGGTGTCGGCGTCGTACTGCCTCCGACGCTCAGCGTGAGCTGGTCGGCGGGAGGAACCCACTCTTGCTCAAGCGCGCGCCACCAGCCGCGCGCGCGCCGCAGCGAGCGCTCCAAGAACTCCCTGCCTCCCTCGCGCGCCCGGAGTTCAGGCAGCCAGCCGAAGCGCTCCCACGCGGCGATTTCATACAGATCGAGCGGCTTCCCGGCGCTGTCGCGGAACGGCTCAAGCCCGGCCCAGCTCGCGCGTGCGCTCGGGCGCGACGGGGCTGCCGGCCTCTTGTTTCCATCGAGGAAAAGGTCCATGCCGGGGCTCGGGAGCACTTGATAGGCGAGCGGGCACGTCGACATCACTTCTCTCGAGAGCAGGGTCGAGTTGAGCCCCACGCGGTAGCCTTCGAGCAGCACCTGGAAAAGTGAGAGTGAGCCGCGGTGGGGCGTGCCGAGGTACACCACGTGCGAGACGCCGTGGGCATGGGCGGTGTCCGGGCGCGGATTCGGCTCGTCGAGCACGTCTTTCGCCCCGTACATCAAATAGTAACGAGTAATGAGTCCGCCGAAGGAGTGCGCGACGATCGCCACGTGCTCGCCGGGATCCCCGCGAAGCTCACGAATCCGCTCGATCGCGCGATGCAGGTCGCGCACGGCGGAGAGCGCGTCGCGCCGAAAATCGAAGCTGAAAACCCACGCGTCTTCGTCGGGCCGCGGAAAGTCACAGTTTCCGACGCGATAGCCCGCCTCGCGAAACGCGTCGACCATGGGCCCATAGATCGGCTCGGTGTAGACCCCCGGCACGACGGGGATGCGCTCGAGCATGCCGACGGCGCGGTAGCGATCTTCTCCTTCGCCCGGCGTGAGCGGCAACGAGAGATCGGCGGAAGGCGCGAGGCGGAACGACGAGGGTGCCGTGAGCCACGCCACGTCGCCCGACTTGCGGTCGGCGAGCACGGCGCCGAGGACGCCATGCATGAGGATCACCGGCGGCCGACGGAATCCCGGCGCCCGCAGCACGTCGCGGATGGTGAGCTGCTTGGGAGCGGAGCAGGCGCTCGCGGCGAGCAGTGCGAGGGTGAGCGCGATTCGGGGGGTGCGGCGCATGGGGCGGCGATGTGGGGCGGTTTATCCTCTTCGCGCCATGGCGCATACCCCCGAACTGCGCGGCCCGCGGGCCGTGATTCTCGTGCTCGACGGCGTCGGCGTGGGCGCGATGCCCGACGCGAACCGATTTGGCGACGACGGCACCAACACGCTGCTCCACACGGCGCAGGCCGCCGGGAAGCTCGACCTCCCGAATCTGCGCGCCCTCGGGCTTGGAAATATTCAGCCGGCGCCGGGATTGGCGCCCGTGTCGGCGCCGCTCGCGAGCTTCGGACGCATGAGTGAGCGTTCGGCGGACAAAGATACACAAAGCGGCCACTGGGAAATGATGGGTTGCCCGGTGGCGACGCCGTTTGCACATTTCTCCCACGGGTTCCCGAGGGAGATTCTTGAGCCTTTCTGCCGCGAGGCCGGTGTGTCGGGTGTGCTCGGGAACAAGGCGGCGAGCGGCACGGAGATTCTGAAGGAGCTCGGGCCGGAGCACGAGCGAACGGGGCTTCCGATTGTGTATACTTCGGCGGACTCGGTGTTTCAGATCGCCGCCCACGAGGAGATCGTCGGGCTGGAGCGGCTGTACCGATGGTGCGAGATCGCCCGCAGGATTCTGGATCCTTACAATGTCGGACGCGTGATCGCGCGGCCCTTCGTGGGACACGGCGGGAAGTACACACGCACTTATAATCGCCGCGACTTCTCGATGCCGCCGATAGCGCCGACGGTGCTCGATGAGCTGAAGGCTGCGGGCGTCCCCGTCGTGGGCGTCGGGAAAATTGAGGACATCTTTGCGGGGCGCGGCCTCACGGAGTCGATCCACACCGAAGGGAATCACGACGGCATGGTGCGCACGGCGGAAAGGCTCAAGACGCTGGAGCGGGGCGTGCTGTTTACAAATCTCGTGGAGTTCGACAGCCACTATGGCCATCGCCGCGATCCGATCGGCATGGCGCGGGCGCTTCGCGAGTTTGATGACGATCTTCAGAGCGTGCTGGAGCAGCTTCGCCCCGGCGATCGGCTTTTCCTGACGGCCGACCACGGCAACGATCCGACATTCACAAAGACAACGGATCACACTCGCGAGTTCGTTCCCGTGCTCATGCACGAGCCGGGCGAGCGCGGTCGCAACCTCGGCCTGCGCTCCAGCTTCTGTGACCTCGGCGCCACCGTTGCCAGCATGTTCGGTATCACGAATACGCCGGGTGAGGCATTATTGAAATAATGCCTCGCTGCCGCTCGGCGCCCTACGCCTGCGCTTCGCCGCCGCCTTCGCGTTTGAGACGGTTCATCTCCTTCGCCACCTGCGCCATGGCGCGATTCACGGCCATGCGCGCGGCGTCGGAGCTCGGAAAGGTGCACTCCTCAGCAATCTGCTCGTAGGGCAGCCCCAGCTCGAGACGCATCAGAAGGGCGTTTCGAGTATTGGTGGGAAGCACGGGGAGAGCCTGCTCGAAGCGCGCGAACTCCTCCCGGATTTCCACAATTTTGCCGGGGCTGATTCCCCGGTCGGCCGGTGCCGAGTGCGACTCCTCGGGGAGTGACCGCACCGCCGCGCGGCCGTCGCCCTTTCGGTGCGCTTCAATAATCGTGTTGAGCGCGATGCGCCGCAGCCACGCCCAGAACGAACCGATGCCTTTGTACTCGAACGAATCGAGGGCTCGGAATGCGCGCAACCGGACCTCGCTGACGATGTCCTGCGGCTCGTGCAGCCGGCGCACGGAAGCCGACATGCGCGCTCTCACAAATCGGAATAATTTGTCTTCGTAACGCCGGAAAAGCTCAGCCACGGCATCGGTGTTCCCTTTGCGAGCGTTATTCAAAAGAAAGAGCGTCTCCATGAGCGCGCTCGTCTCATCGGCCGAGAGCTGCCGCGAATCGTCGAGCAGATCGCCCTCGCTCGCCTTGGGGTCCTTGTCGTCGGCCTTCTTGGGGTCTTTTGCCTTCTCGTTCTGCACCCTGCTGCCTTGCGCCTTGTCTCTCGGCGAAGGCTCCTCAGGTGCGGGTGCGGCTCCAGTGGCTTGTGTCGTCATCTTGGGATTCTTTGACTCGAACAGGTGCCCCTCGATCGTAACCCGACGCACGAACAGGAGCGACGGGCTCGCAACTCGCCCGGGTTTGCGAACTCGTGTCGCGGCGAGACGCCGCGCTTCCCGTGGAACACCGTCCGGATACGCTCGAGCAACCCGAACCGCACCCCATGTCCTTCCCGTCGATTCCCGAGCTCATCAAGAAGAAGCGCGATGGTGGCCGCTACACGGCGGCTGAGGCCGAGCACCTCGTGATCGGCGTGGCGCGCGGCTATGTGACGCCGTACCAGGCCGCCGCGCTCTGTATGGCGATCTTCTTCCGCGGGCTCGACGACGAGGAGCTGGCCGCGTGGACCGCCGCGATGCGCGACTCGGGAAAGACGCTCGATTGGACGGGCGTGCCCGGGAAGCGCGTCGACAAGCATTCGACCGGCGGCGTCGGCGACAAGATCTCTCTGCCGCTCGCGCCGATTGTGGCGGCATGCGGCGTCGGCGTGCCGATGCTCTCGGGCCGCGGGCTCGGGCACACGGGCGGCACGCTCGACAAGCTCGAGTCGATCCCCGGCTTTCGCACGCAGCTCTCACTCGACGAGATGATTGCCGGCGTGCGCGACCTCGGGATGGCGATGGGGGGCCAGACGGCCGATCTCGCGCCGGCCGATAAGTTGCTCTACGCGCTGCGGGATGTGACGGGAACTGTGGAATCGATCCCACTCATTACTTCTTCGATTCTTGCGAAGAAGACGGCGGAGAAGCTCGACGGGCTCGTGATGGACGTGAAGGTGGGGGCGGGCGCATTTATGAAGTCGCTCGAAGACGCCCGCGTCCTCGCGAAGCGGCTGGTGGCGACGGCAGGGCGAATGGGGACGCCGACGGTGGCGCTGCTGACGCGCATGGACTGGCCGCTCGGCGCGGCTTGCGGGAATGCCAATGAAGTGGCGGAGTCGATCGACGTGCTCGAGGGTCGCGGGCCGCAGGATGTGGTCGAGCTGACGCTCGCGCTGGCGGCGGAGATGTTGCTTCTGGGGGGCGCGGAGCGCGACCTTGCGGGCGCGCGCGCGCGGGCGGCCCGAGCGATTCAATCGGGCGAGGCGCTGGAGCGTTTCTGTAAGCTCATCGAGCGCCAGGGTGGCGACCCGCGCGTCGTTGGCAATCGCGCGCTGCTTCCGGTGGCGCCGCGGACGGCCGTAGTCGCGGCCGAGCGCGACGGATTTCTCCAGGGGATGCACGCGGAGAAAGTCGGGCTCGCCGTCGTCGCGCTCGGAGGCGGGCGCGCCCGGGCCGAAGACGACATCGATCCGGGCGTCGGCGTAATGGTGCGCCGCAAACCGGGCGATGCAGTGCGCCGCGGCGAGCCGATTTTTGAGGTCACCTATCGGGAGACTGGGCGTCTCGAGGTGGCAAAACGCCATCTCGAGACGTCGCTGCAGATCGGTGACAGCGCGCCCGCGCTGCCGCCGCTGCTGCTGGAGCGGATCGCCTGAGGGGCGACGCCGCTTCGAGCCGTGGCAAGGTTCGAGGCGTCAGTTCTCTGAACGTTGGAACGCGCGCGCTGCTCGGACAGACTTCGCTACAGCAGCAGCCCGGCGACACACGCCACGAGACAGGTCGTGAGCGCGCCGCCCACCATGGCGCGCAGGGCAAGGCGCGAAAAGTCGGCTCGCCTCTCCGGCGCAAGGCCGCTGTAGCCGCCAATCTGGATGCCAATACTCCCAAAATTGGCGAAACCACAGAGCGCATAGCCTGCGATGAGCCGCCCGCGTTCCGTGAGCCACATCGGGTCTTTCGCGAGTTCCTTGCTCATATTGGTATACGCAATAAATTCCGTGAGCACGGTCTTTTGTCCAAGAAGGCTTCCCACTTTCAACACATCTTCGGACGGCACGCCCATGCACCAGGCGATCGGGGCGAAGACCCAGCCGAGGATCCGCTCAATCGAGAGGTCGAGGCTGACGGTGCGCCCGAGCTCGGCCAAGCCAAAATTGGCCATGGCTGTTAGTGCAATAATCGCGAGCAGCATGGCTCCGACATTGACCGCAAGCCTCAGACCGTCGATGGTCCCGGTCGTGATGGCGTCCAGAAGATTCGAAGTGGTGCGCGGAATCGCGATTTGTGTGCTCCCGCTCGTCGCCGGCATGCTGTCTTCGGGAAGCATGAGCTTGGCGATCACGATCGAGGCCGGGGCACACATAACGCTGCAGGCGATCAAGTGCCCGCCGATCTCCGGCACGAACGGCTTCAGCATTCCCACATAAGCAGCCAGAACGCCGCCGGCCGTGGTCGCGAAGCCTGCCGTCATGCACGCGTTGAGCTCGGAGAGGGTGAGAGCAGAGATGTAAGGCCGAATGACGAGGGGCGCCTCTGTCTGCCCCACAAAAATGTCGGCCACCGTGGAGAAGCTCTCGGCGCCGCTTGTACCGAGCACGCGCGAGAGTCCGCGCCCCATCTGCCGCACCAGAAACGGCATGATGCGGACGTGATACAGAACGGACATCAGCGCCGCGAAGAAAACAATCGTCGGTAATATTTGGAACGCGAAGACGAAGCCTGCCGGCGCGGTCGGCGACGCGAGAGAGCCGAAGACGAAATCGGACCCTGCTTTCGTGAACTCGAGGCACCGATTCACGGCGGCGTCGGCCCAGAGGAAGGCCTCGCGAGCCGGAGTCTTCAGCACGATGAGAGCGAAAAGCAGCACGAGGCCGACGCCGAAACCGACCGTGCGCCAGCGCACGAGGCGCCGCCGTTCGCGCGGGCACGCTGCGAAGGCGAGGCCCATCATCACGAAGATGCCGAAGCCGCTGACAAGTCGGTCCATGGGGCGTCCTACCGTACTCAGAGGAGGCGAAGATCCGGCTGGATTCTTGTGGGACGCGCTCAGCTCGGATCTGACTGCCGCTTCGCGAAGGCTTCGAAACCCAGGCAGATCTTGTCCTGAACGCGTCGCGCGTGGTTGAGCGCCGATGCGTCCCCTTCTTACAACCCAAGGACTCCCATGATTCGAGCATCCCTTACAGGAATCATCCTCGCAACCTGCGCGCTCGAAGCGCGCGCGCAGACTGTCACCGTCACTTCTTCGACACATCGTGTTGAGACCCAGGCATTCGGATACGACTGGGACTTCAACAATGGCGAGATCGATTCGGCCATTTCAACGGCGCTCTCGGGATCGTTCTTTGACACCGTGTTCGTCGATTTGAATGAGTGGTATGGCGGCCACGTCGGCACCGGCACAGGTTCGGTCGACTCCACTCTCTCGGAATCCTACATCGGCGCACTGTTCGATCTCTACGCCTCGTGCCTCAATGTCGGCGTCTTTCAGGCCGACTGCTCCTCGGTCGGCGTGCTCGACACGAAGTTTACAATCCATACGCGCCGACGCGCAGTGATCGATTTCGAGGCACTCTGCTACGACGACTACTCTTGGGCGTTCGCATATGTGAAGAAAGTGGGCGCCGGCCCCAATATTCTCTCGCTTGATGTTTTCGGCAACGATGACGGCGGAGCCGCGAAGACCACATGGCTCCAGGTTGGGAATTACGAGTTCTACGCGGAAGGCAACTGCGGCGCGTTCGGGACGTACGGCACGAGCGACGACTCGACGTGCGTTGTGGATGTCAAGATTCGCCTCTTTCATGAGGCCGATTACAACGCGTCCGGCGGCGTCGACCTCGCTGATCGAAGCGCATTCTTGGCCGCTTACAACGCGGGATCGTTGAATGCGGATTTCAACGGAGACGGCGTGCTCTCGAAGGCCGACCGCCACGGTTTCCTCGCCTCGTGGAATGCGTCGCAGCAGTAAGCGAGTTGGTAGCTGCCGATCGTCGAGGCGCCCGAGCCCACCCGAGCGCCTCGGCGAGAACTTGCAGGCTGTTGAAAAGCCGCTTTCGAGCAGTTCGAAGTTTACTTTTCGCGAGGTCGAGGAGAGACGCGTGAGGTGCAGCCAAGGAGCTTCGTCGATCGCGGCTCGACGACGGGAGTCCCTAAAGGGGACGAGTAGCGCCGCAATGGGTTTCCAACGACCTGCTAGACAAACCTCAAGGGGGAGCGGGAGGATGTCCGAGACAAACCGGCATGGTTTCGCGCGTTGCTCGCGCGGAGCCGCTTCCCCGCGCAGGACTTGCCATGCTCCGCTCCTTCGCCCCTTGGTTGTTGGCCCTTGGACTCTCGGGATCGGCACTCGCCCAGAGCGTGACCGAAGTCGCGCCGACAAATGGTGCCGTCGGCACGACGCTCACGATTACAGGAACGGGATTCGGCTCGGCTAAGCCCGCAGCGGCCCTCATCCACAGTACGACAGGCAAGAAGACGGTGCTGAAGGTCACCGCCTTCAGCAATACGCAGATCACCGCCACTCTCTCGGCGGCGGCTGTCTCGGGGATTTATGATCTCCAGGTCGACCCCGCGGGCAGCGCCCCGGCTTTCCAGAAGGACGACGCATTCACGGTCGAGAGTCCCTCGATCACGGCATTCAATCCCACCACGGGATTCCCAGGCGACTCGATCACTCTAACAGCACAATTTCTCGGCTCGAAGAAGGGGAAGATTCTCGTGGGCGGCAAGAGCGCGCCCATCACCGCTTGGAGCAACACGAGCGCCGTCTTCAAGATGCCGCCGTCTCTCAAAGCTGGGGTCTTCGACGTTTCTGTTTCGAACGGCTCCGGCGCCGACAACGCGGACGACGCGCTCACCATTCCGCAACCCGATCCCGAGAATATCGACCCCGCGGTCGCGGCGCCCGGCGATCCTGTGCAGATCAGCGGATCACAATTCGGCATCAAAAAGGGAAAGGTGCTCGTCGGCACAAAGTCGGCGGCAATCTCCGCCTGGACGGACACATCGATCACCTTTGCAGCGCCGAGCCTGGCCGCCGGGATTTATGACATCACCGTCAGCAATGCCGTCGGCTCCGCGATTCTCACTTCTTGGCTGACCGTCTCGCCCACCGGACAGCCGTCGCTCCTCTCGGGCATCGCTGCCAAGGGCGCGCCGATCGGCGGAGCCGGAGTCACAGCGAAGGACTCCAAGGGCAAATCCTCCTCGTCCACCACCGCGATGGACGGCACGTTTCAGATCAACGTCACAGGATTCTCTGCGCCCTTCCTGATGCGCGTCGACGTTCCCGGCGGTGGAATCTTGTACTCCTTCGCCATGGACGCATCGGCTGCAACAGTGCATCCGATCTCGGACGTCATCGTGCGCATCTGGTACGCCCTGCAGGGCATTCTGCCCAATGTGGCCTACACCAATATTACGAGTCATCCGGCGCCGAGCCCCGATCAGCTCGCTGCGATCACCGATCCGCTCGAAGCGCACCTCGCGCTCTGGTTCGGCCTCGAGGGTCTCAATGTCGCGACGTTCGATTTATTGAAGACGGCATTCAATGCCGACGGCACTGGCTTCGACCGCATTCTCGACCGGACGACCACAATTATCGGCGTCGATACGTTCACGTTCTCGATCCAGGATGCACCCACGTCGCCGACGATCGAGCAGGAGATCATCCTTACTCCCAACGCCGCTAACTCCACACTTCGCTTCCAGAGCGCTACGACGACGGCCGGCGGATCGACCACGAGCGATCAGACTGTGGTGATTCCGTCGAATGCGCAGCTGCTCTCGGCGATTGCAGGCGTCGAGGCTCTTCTTGGAAAGCTCGCGACCGTTGTTGCTAGCAAGGGAGCGCAGCTCTCGGCGAGCCATGTAACCTCCCTCATTGCTGCGGACTTCCTTGGCGAGGGGAAGAATCGCACGCTCTTTGCCGGCGAGGCGGCTCAGAGCCTCCGAGGCGCATCGATCGACCTCGGCTCCGTGACACGTATTCATTCCTTTGATCCTGCGCTCGGGATTCTTTTTGCGGACATTGAGATGCTGGTCTCCGCAGGGTCGGCCTCGGAAACCATTGAACTCGAGCGGATGGGATTCCGGAAATCGGGAGCCTCATGGCTCTTCTACGGGGATCGAGCTCCCGCGGAAATCAGCCTCGACGTTGAGACTCGAATCGATCTGCCCGGCTTCGCTCCCCATTTCGCAAATCCCCACCCGCATATTAATGTCGATGTGCGCGCAGAGCAGGGGACCATCGCATCCGTGACCGTGTCGGGCGGAGGGGTTTTCAATAATACTCCGGTTCTGAAGGACCCTTCTGTTGAGATCGAAGAAATCGAGTTTGCACCGGGTCAGACCACCCAGATCACACGCGAGCTTTTCTTCCTGAGCGCGACACCCGGAACGCACCCGCCCGCGGGAACACAATTCACGGTCACCGTGACTCCTGTATCAGGCCCGCCCCAGACCTTCACCATCACCTCCGGCGCTACGACGACCGAGGGAGTCAACATTCTCGCTCCTACGGCGTTCGACCTGGCTGCCGCCCAGCTCGGCGGAACGCTCGCTTTCCAGTGGACGCTCCCGGAGACCTTCTCCATTCAGAGCATCGACGTCGGCGCGTTCCTTTTCGGCTCCGGCGTGCAGTGCAGCACAGAGGCCGATGTGCTGATCATCGGGACCGATGCCACATCAGCCACCTTCCAGCTCCCGACAACGTGCAATAGCCAAGCGGTCTCGAGCGTGAACCTCAATCTTTCGATCGACGGGACGCTCGGCGAGCGAATTATTGTCATCTACACCTTGGGCGGCCCGTAAGGGCGGCACCCAATCCCCGCTCGTAACGCGCTCTTTGAGCACCCCTCACGGCGCCCTCGTCGGGCCTGCTATCCTGCGCCCGTGATCGACTCTCCTTTCGAGCGGGCCGCGGCCGCCGCGGCGTTTCTCCAGGACCGCACCTCGCTGCGGCCGCGCGTTGCCGTCGTCCTCGGTTCCGGCCTCGGCGGGATTGCCGACCATGTGGCCGACCGCGTCGAGATTCCGTTCGACGACCTTCCGGGCTTCCCCGCGCCGACCGTCCCCGGCCATGCGGGGAAGTTCGTCGTAGGAACACTCCTCGGCACCACGGTGCTGCTCCAGTGCGGGCGAGTTCACTATTACGAAGGGCACGATTTCGAGACCGTGATGCTGCCGCCGCGAACGCTCGCCGCGTTCGGCATCCAGACGGCACTCTTTACCAATGCTGCCGGCGGACTCGACCCCGCCATGCGCCCGGGCGACATCATGATTGTCGAGGATCACATCAATCTCCTCGGCGCGAACCCGCTGCGCGGGGCGCACGATGGCCGCCTTGGCGCCCGCTTCGTCGACCTCTCCACGGCCTACGACCACGCCGTCGTCGGCGTGCTTCTCGATGCCGGTTCTCGAGTTGGGATCCCGCTGCGGCGCGGCGTTTATGTTGCAGTCTCCGGACCAAGCTACGAGACGCCGGCCGAAGTGCGCATGCTCCGCGCCCTCGGCGCAGATGCTGTGGGAATGTCTACAGTTCCGGAAGTGATCGCCGCCCGTCAACGCGGGCTTCGCGTGGGCGCGCTGTCGCTGATCACTAATCGCGCTGCCGGACTTGCGGGCGAGCCGCTCTCGCACGCTGAGGTCGAGCGGGAGGCCAAGCGAGCGACGGTCGCCATCGGCAACCTCGTCGCCGAGGCGCTCCCGGCCCTCGATCAGCTCGGATGACCTGCGGCGCGCACAAGTAAGAATTTACTCATCAATCCGCGGACCTGCCACGACGCGGATCCACGCGCCCGCGCGGTGATTGCGGGCCTCAGCTTGGGCCTCCGCCTCGCGGTTCTCGGCTTCTGTGAGTTCGTTCGACGCTCGATCAACCGCCTGCTCCACCGCAGTCCGCTGCGCATCGAGCCGCCAGAGCCGGCGTGCTGATTCCTGAAGCTCCTGCACGCGTTTTGTAAGAACGAGCTCGCGGCTCAATTGTGATGCGAGCTCCCGTTCCCCATCGAAGAGCTGCTGCTCGATCTCTGCGCGCCTCGCGTTCGGCACGCGCTCTTCGACCACGCGGTCCTCGAGCCCTGGCGACGAAAGCTGCTTTTCGAGGGGCTCGAGCCAACTCCACAGCTTGTCGATGTAGGCCTGCGGCCCGGCCGCCGCGCCCAGACCTTCGTTCACGGGAGGCTTCGCTTTGAGCAGCGCTTCATACTGGCTTTCCAGAAGCAGGCGCCGCGGATTGCGAATGGTCTTCTTCTCCACAATCGTCTCTGGAACGCGCTCGAGCTCGGTCTTCAGCACATCATTGAGCGCCCTGCGGGTGGCCACCTCGAATCGCAACTGTTCGAGCTCCTCGGAGTGGATCATGAGAGCATTCTGTACGCGAGACAGCTCGGCCGACGGCGGCATCGTGCCGTGCTCCTCGATGCTCGCCTGCAGCGCGGCGCGGCAGCTTGTGAGCTTCTCCTGCTTGGCTTTCACATCGGCGCCGGCGCGCTCGGCGCGCTCCCGTGCGTCGGCGATCGAGTTTGACTCTAGCTTCGGAATTGTGGTCAGCAGCGAATCAAGAATCTCGGTTGCTTCCTCTCGGCTCCGCGCCCAGACGCGAATAGCCAGAAGATCGGAGCCGGGATTTTGAACATTGATCGTCGCTCGCTTGCCCGCGTCATCCAGATCCTCCAGGGCGCCCTGCTCGAGCCGGCTATGGATCGAAGCGAGGAATCCATTGTCCGAGAGAATCCCGGAGAGATTCTGCGCGTCGGGGCCGAGTTCGGAGTTCACAGAAATGGTTGCCGCCGCGAGGAATACTCTCGGCCGCGCGTCGCCAGCCCCTTGGCGCACAGCTGTGTGCCAAGGGTTGGAGGGCGAAGCAACGAGGAGGCAGCCTAGGGCGAACGAGGAGAGGGTTGTCGTCGTGTTCATGGGAATAGTGATCTCAATCTTTCTTGTGCAACCTGTTCGACGGCTCCGTCGGAGCCGCTCGTCAGAATCTTGCGGTAGCGAGCGGCGGCTTCCTGACGGTCGATCTCTTCAATTCGCCGCGCTGCCGCCAGCTGTGTAAGGAGCGAAGGGGACACAGCGGCCGCCTCCGCCGCCGCTTCGATCAGAGGATAAGTGATCTTCGTTTTTGTCGCATGATCTCCCGTGCCTGGCACTGGCGCGACGGCGGGAGCCTTCGCCAAGGCTTCCAGAGTCGCGCCCAAGGCTTCGAGCCGCGCCTGCACGATCGCCTGCCGAGCGGCACGCTCCGCGGCCTCGAGAGCAACGTCCTCCGACTCACTGCCGGTTTTTGTGGTACCCGAATTTGTGGGAAGCTGCAGCGCTCCCCATGCCAACAGCAGGGCAGCAGCGGAGCCTGCCGCGAGGTAATACAATTTTCTGGCGCTGCGGAAGTGCGGCACTCTTGTTGCGAACTCGGCGTCGAACCCCCGCATCAGCTCGTCCCGCAGGCCTACCCGCTCCGACGGCGGCTGTGCGCCGCGGGCAGCAGCGGCCCAGAGCCTCACGCCGGAGTCGTCGCTGGCATGCCCCGTCGAGGAGTCCTTCATGTCGAGTGGCGCTCCGTCGCCAGCCCCCGAGCTTCGAGCATCTCACGCAATCGCTGCCGCGCCTCGAAATCCCATCGGCGCACCGTGCCCTCGGGGGCGTTGAGGGCACGCGCCGCATCGGCCGCAGAGAGCTCCTCCACGTGACGCAACAAAAACGTCTCGCGGAGCGAGGTCGGGAGGCGGTGAATCGCTGCCATGACAATTTGTGAGGTCTCGGCCTGTTCGGCGCCGTCTCGGGCCGGCATTCCATCCGCCGGCTCGGGAAAGCCCTCCTGATCGATGGAGCCATGGGACGGCCTTCGCCTGGCGCGTTCGACGCGCACGGCGATGCCGAAGATCCATGCCCCGAACTGCATGGGCTGATCCAGCCCGCGGAGATTGCGAACGGCAGCAAGGAAGACCTCCTGGGCGAGGTCGTCCACGCGGCTCGCATCGCCGCTCAGCCGGAACAGAAACGCGCGCACGCGCGGGAGGTAGAGCGCGATGAGCTGTTCGAAAGCCTCGCGATCACCTGCCTGCGCGCGCCGCGCCAGCTCGCCATCGAGCGGAGGGGACATCAGCGCTGCCGACGTAAGTGGCGGCACGGGAGATTCCGTTCGCCGGAAATCTCCGATAGCGGGCCAGCCCCGCCGAGAAACCAGCGTGTTCGCGCGCAGGCCGCGCGAATCGCCTGCGAGCTGCTACTCCTCTGCGCCGTCGAGCTCGTCGCTCGCCTCGTCTTCGACGCGCGGGCCCGCGATGATTCCGCGCTTCGAGCCCCGCAGGAAGCTCACAAGGTGATCGACTTCGGGCCCTCCCAGCTCGGCGATCTGTTGCACGGCCTCGGGAAGGATCAGCCCCGAACGATACAAAATGCGGAACGCGGCGCGCAGGCGCTGGCGCCCCTCGGTCGTGACGCCCGCGCGGCGCAGCCCCACAGTGTTCATTCCCACTACGACGCACGGACGATTGCCGACCGCCATCATGAACGGCGGCACGTCGCGCGGGACGGCACTCAAGCCGCCCACCATAGCGAGGCGGCCAATGCGGGAAAATTGGTGAATCACCACATTTCCCGAGACGACTGCCTTCGGCTCCACATGAATGTGGCCAGCGAGAAGAGAATTATTGCAGATGACGACGTCGTCCTCGATGACGCAGTCGTGCGCGATGTGCGCGAGCGCCATCAGCAGGATGCCGTTGCCGATCTCGGTGGCTTTGCCCTCGACGGTGCCACGATGCACTTGGCTGTGTTCGCGGAAGATGTTGCCGCTGCCGATGCGCGTGCGCGTGATGCCGCCCTTGAAATGCTTGTGCTGGGGAGCGTGGCCGATGACGGCGCCGAAGTGCACCTCGTTGTCGGCGCCCATTTCTGTGTGTGCACAAATCGCCGCATTCGCATAGATGCGATTGCGCGGCCCGAGGACCACGTCTTCCTCGATCACGACGTGCGGGCCAATCTCACAATCGGCTCCAATCTCCGCCTTGGGAGAGATCACGGCGCTGGGGTGAATCTTGGTCATCGGGTGATGTGCGACGGCTTTGGGAAGTCGGCGAAAAAGTGACGAAGTCTAACCACCGCGCCCGCAGGCCGTCGAGCGCTCCGCCCCGTACCCCGCGTCCCTCTTCTCGAGCGTGCCCGCGCCCTGAAGCCCGTGGCAAATGTGCTTCGCACAGCGAGCACGAGGATTCTTTGCGAGATCGAGGAGAACCGCAGCTGGCGTGTCCAAGGAGCGCCCTCGAGGCGGTCTGACAATGGGATCGCGAAAAAGCCGGAGTGCGCAGCTCAGATGACTTCTGCGAAGGGCAGCTAGCGCCAGCGCACGGCCATGTAGTCGGTTCCGGTGTAGACCGTTTCCGCGCGCGAGACGCCAAGCCACAGCTTCATGTCAGCGCTGTGGAACGTGCCGTAGCCGATCACGAGCCCATCGATGCCGAAGACCTCGCGAATGCGCGAGTAGAGCTCGCGGGGGAACTGGTTCATGTACCAGGGCGTTGAGACGAGGCCTCCCCGCCAGAAGAGCGCGATCTCCACGGGAGCGCAGATCCGCTGCACGCCCGCCTCACGGAGCGAGGTCGCGGCACGCTTCAGATCGTAGAGCTGGACCTTCTCGTAGCCCTCCTTCACTGGAGCCGCGATCACGTCATAGAACGTCGCTCCCGCGGGCCCAAACATCGAAGCCCCTTCGACTTTGACCCCAAACACATGCTCGGCCCCCCAGGGCTTGTCGAGGGAGATGTACGCGCGGAAGGCGCCGTGGAATGCCATGAGCGAGACGCAGAGCGCAGGCATCCAGCGGCGAGCCGCCGGCAGGAGGAACAGCACGGGGACCGCAAGCGTCGGGACCAGAAGCCGAGCCTCCTTCCAGGGGAACCCGGGATCGGTCGGCGCATTCAGGTAGAGCCCGAAGAGCGCGGTCGTGACCGCGGCGGCCGCCGCCGGGAGGAATCGCGCTCCAATGGCCAACTCAAGGGACGAGGCACAGGCCACAAGAGCCACCAAGGGCACCACATACCGCGATTTTGGCTGCGGCCAGATCCCGGCCGCCAACAGCAGAGCGAAGAACGACGCCAGGAGCAGCCAGCCCCCGACGGCGCGGCGCCCTTGCCCGTCGCGCTGCACGAGGCGGCCGAATCCGCCGACCGCTAGCAGCGGCAGCACGGCGACGGCGAGGTGAATCACCGTCAGGAACCAAATCGTGTTCTTCGGCGCCCAGCTCGCCATGCCGCGGACAATGTCCCCTGGGGAGGAGTCGTCCAGGATCATCGGGCGCCCCGCCTCCACGTCGACTCGGTGGAGGTTGAGGAAGTACTTCACATAATCGAGGTTCGTCGTGAAGAGCGGGTTGCCGAGCACGACGGCATTGCGCACGAACCAGGGGAGCGTGACTGCGAGGCAGGCAGCCGCCGAGATCAGCAAAGGACGGATGGCCGCGGAGAACCCGAGCGCTCCCACCAGTGCGACCGCGTAGGCCGGGAGCAGCACCACACATTGGTAATTCAACAAAAAGAGCGCTCCGAGGAGCGCGCCGGCGGCCAGGGCGTCTCGCGGGCGCGCGAGTTCCCGCGACACGAGCGGCAGCATCAGGACGCCGAGGACCTGCGCGGCGTAGAGCGAGCCGTTCCCGGAGTAATCACAAAGCGGCAAGCAGAGCGCGAGGCTCCAGGCTGCCACCACGCCCGCCTTCGGATGGAATCGCCCCATCACGCGAGCGCCCACCCCGATCGTGAGCACGCCCGCAACCCAGGACATGATCTGGAGCGCAAGGACGCTGTCGTCGAGCACACGCACGAGCGGTGCACAAATCAGCGGCCAGAGCGGCCCATGTTGGTCAGCCGGATGTCCGAACGTGTCGAGTGTCGTACCGATCGGATCGGGGAGCAGGCTCGTCCCTTCCTCCCAGGGCGTCCAGAATCCCCGTCCTGCGGCGAGCGACCGCGCCGTCGCCGCGTCGAGGTGCACGTCGCCGTGGGGAAAATCCAAATTCTCGCGCAGGGAGAGGCAGCGCACGAGCGCACCGACGGCGGTGGCCACGGCGACCTGGATCCTCGGCGAGATGGGCATTGAGGCGATTGAAACGGCGCCGCCACGAGGAAGCTTGAGAAAAGTTCGCCGAGCTGCGTACGCAGGTCCTCTCTCGCGGATTGTGGGCGCAAGCCCCTAGAATCCCGCGCTTTCCGCACGGGGCGGTGTTCCTGACTCCACCTCGGCACTTTGGCTTCGTTCCCGTCCCGCATGACCCCCAAGCCGTCTGCTCCGGGGCGCAACGCGCACCCGCTCGCCGCGCCATCGATCGTCTTCATCTGTGCGCTCGCAGCAGGAGCGCTCCTGGCTTCGGGGGAGGCGAACGCGGCAGCGCCGCAAGACGACGCAAAGCAGGAGCCTGCGTCGCGCCCTGCCGAAGTGCGTCCTGCGGATTCGCGGCCCAGCGAGGAAGGGGAAGGGGCGCGGCGGCCCGGTGCGCGCCGTGGACAGCGACGTGACACTCGGCCCGCGCCGGCGGGAGTCCCGATCGCCATCGAGCACGTGCGAGTTCTGCGGCCCGGCAACGATCCGCTCGACGACGCCACCGTCGTGGTTCGCGGAAGAAAGATTGCTGCAATCGGGAATAAGGTAGAAATTCCCAATAATGCTCGCCGCGTGGACGGAAAGGGCTCCACACTCACCGCGGGCTGGATTGATGCGCGCGGCGGCACTCCGCTGGCAATCGACGCTCTCGTCGACGGCACTCCGATCGCGCCTCACCACCGCGCGATCGATGGGCTCGACCTCGTCGATGCGGAAGGACGCATCGCGGCCGCGAATGCTCAAGGAGTGGCATTTTGCTACTTATCTTCCGGACTTGGGCTTCTGCCCGGCTCGGGGGCGCTCGTGGCTCTGCGACCGAAGGAGTACGATGTGGAGAAGCTCGAGGTCGAGGACGCCTCGGCGCTCACAGTCGTCGGCGGCAGCGTGCGCACTGGAAATGTGGTGGCTCGGCTGAACGATTGGACCACGCTGCGCCGCACTTTCCGAGATGCACAGAAGCTCCGCGAGTCGCTCGACCAGTACGAGGAAGACCTCAAGAAATTCCTCGACGAGAAGAAAAAGGGCGCCCGCGTGGCTCCCGCCGCGGAGGAGGCGCAGAAGCCCGCCGAGGAATCGCCGTCGCCGCGGCCTCCCGGTCCCGTTCCGCGAGGGCGCCGGCCTCCGCGAACGCCCGAAGAGTACGATCTTTTTGTGATCTCTAGATTCCTGCCGATTCCGCCCGTTGTCGAAGACGAGTCGGGCGGCGTTCTGCTGGATGATCAGGCCAAGGAGCCGGAACCGTTTATTGAAACGTGCGGATGCGGCACTCCCGGGCCTCACCACGATCACCCCACGGGCCCCGAGATCCCGGTGTATTATTATCAGGACGCGCCGAAGAAAGACGCGCCGAAGAGTGTCGAGCGCCCGAAGAAGCCGGATTTCAACCCTCAACTTTCCGCCTGCGTGGCGGCTCTCCGGCACGAGACGGCCGTGCGGTTCGAGGCGCGCCGCGCCGACGAGATCCGCGCAGCGCTCGCGTTCGGCCGGGAGTTTCGCCTGAAGCTCGTGCTCGAGGGAGCCGACGAGGCCGACCTCGTGATCGATGAGATCGCGCGGGCGAAGGTGCCCGTCGTGCTGGCCCCCGTGAAGCAGCCGACCGAAGCTCTCGGCTACGAGCGGTTGGCCGCGCTGGCGGCCAAGCTCGATGGACGGGGAATTTCTGTAGCAATCGGCACGGGCCGCGGGCCGACCACCCACTGGCTGCGAGTTCAGGTAGCAATGGCGGTCGCCGGAGGCCTCTCCCGCGACGCCGCGCTCGCCGCGGTGACGTCACGCGCCGCCGAGATTCTTGGTGTTTCCGACTCGATGGGGTCGGTGGAATCGGGATACGACGCCAATCTGTCACTTTTTGCGGGCGACCCGTTTGATCCCACAACTCCAGTGCGCATGACGATCGTTGAGGGTGAGGTGGTGTTCGAGCGATGATCCCGATGAATACAGCCCTGGCTCTTGCGTCCCTTGCTTTCGTCGGTTCCGGCACCGAGCCGGTGCCCGGGAAGCTCGTCATTAAGGCCGCGACGATCATTACCGAACCCGGGAAGTCCATTCCTCGCGGGGTGATCGTCGTCGAGGACGGAAGGATCTCCGCGATCGGCACCGACCTCGGAATTCCCACCGGCGCGCGAGTTTTCGACTACGGCGCCGCAACGATCGCGCCCGGGTTCGTCGACGCACACGCCGTGACGGGAGCCGCGATCGAGATCACAGATACAACGCATGCGTTCACTGCCGGAGTGAGGGCTCTTGATGCATTTCGGCCCCATGGGCTCGAGATGCGCAGAACGGCTGCTGCGGGCGTAACAACGATCGCGCTCGCTCCGCCCGGACAGAATGTTTTATGTGGATTGGCAGCCTGCGTCACTCCCGCGCGCCAAGGGCCGGTGCTTGCACCCGCGGCGTATCTGAAAATTTCGCTCTCGCCGCGCGTGTTCGAAGACGACCGATATCCTGCGTCGGTGGCCAGCGCGCTGAAGGAGCTGGAGAAGCGATGGAAGCTTGTCGGAACCGATCCGAAGGCTGCGGCGGAAAAAGTGAGCGACTTCAATCGACAGCTTCAGGATCCCCTCAATTGGTTTGCTCCGAAGCTCGGGCCGGCCGACGCCCGCGCCCTTGCCATGGCGCGAAAGGAGATTCGGCCCTGGTTCGAGATTGCCGATGAGACGACGGCGCGCCAGGTGCTCAAGCTCTCGCGCGAGCTCTCACTTCAGCCCGTTATTGTTGCAGCCGGCGACCTCACCGAAGTGGCTTCGGAGCTCGCGGCCGCCAAAGTACCGGTCGTTCTCCCGAGCCTCGACCTTGGATCCGGGCCGCGCGCGCTGAAGATGCCGCAATCGCTCCAGCGCGCCGGCGTTGAGTTCGCGTTCGCCACGGTCGGGCCCGAGCGCGGTCCGGAGACGCTGCGAGCCGGCGCTGCGCTCGCGGTCGCCTCCGGTCTCGATCGGACGGCGGCGTTCGCCGCAGTGACGACACGAGCCGCTAAGTGGCTTGGCATCGACACCCAGGTCTCCTCTCTCGAGGTCGGGAAGCTCGCGAATTTTGTTGCCTACTCCGGCGACCCGCTGGATCTCTCTGCTTCGATGATTGCTGTTCACATTTGTGGCGAGCCCGTCGCTGCGCCCTCTCCCGGAGCCCGCAAGGAGAAGCCATGAGTGCATGGTTGATGTACGCCCTCGCCGCTGGGGTCCTCACTCTCGCCGCATCCCAGGACGGGGCTGGCGCCGACGCCAAGCCCAAATCCGGCACGGTCGTCGTCCGAGCGAAGCACGTTCTCACGGGGCTCGGTGAGGATCTGGCCGGCGGATCGGTCGTCGTCGTGGACGGCAAAATCCGAGCGGTCGGACGCGGCGTCGAGGAGCCCGGCGGCGCAAAGACCCTCGACGCAGAATATGTGACTCCCGGGCTCATCGACGCGGCGTTCTCCGCAGGCTCGCGCTACTCGAATATTGAGGAAGCGTACGAGATCACACCGGCGTTCCGAGCATTGGATGCTTGGGATCCCGCGGCGGATGACGTGGAGCGCGCTTTCAAAGGCGGCACCACCACGGCATTTGTTGCACCCGGAAATATGGCCGTCATTGGCGGGCTCGCCGGTGTTTCGAAACTGGCTCCGATCGGAATACCGCCCGTCCTTCGGAAAGACAGTGCTCTGAAATTGACCTTCGGCGAAGAGCCCACATTTGGGAACGGCACGGCCCGGGGAACTGGGCTTCCGCAGTCGTACCGTATTCGCCGGCCCAATACGCGCCCGGCCGTCGTCCTCGAGATGCGCGTCGCACTGTATGAAGCCGAAAGGGCGCGCCGCCGAGGCGAGGCGACCGACGAAGGACGTGCCCGCATGAGCGAGGCGATCGGCGGAAAGCTCCCCGTGCGCATCCATGCCAGCACCGCCACGGAGATCCGTTCCGCGCTTCGAGTTGCGAAGGAGTTCGCTCTCCAGGGTGTGCTCGAAGGCGCCGAGGAAGCGCACCGGTGCATGCCGGATTTGTTGGCATCCAAGATGAGTGTGGTTCTGGCGCCGCTTCCCCGCGATCCCGTGCGCGCCATCGCCGGGAATGGGCGCGCGATCGACTTGGACGACCAGGATATGTACCTCAATCTTCTTTCCCTTCTGTCCGAGGCAGGGATCCGTACGGCTCTGTGCGCCTCCGGCGCCGCGGCGGAAGACGGGCTCGCCTCCCAGATGCGCTACGCGGTGCGTTACGGCGCGAGCCGCGAACTCGCGCTGCGCGCAGTGACTTCCGCCCCCGCGGAGATTCTTGGTGTCGCCGACCGGGTCGGCTCTCTGAGGGTCGGCCTCGACGGCGATCTCGTCCTCTGGAATGGCGACCCCTTCGAACTCACTTCGAAGCCCATCGCCGTCGTGTCCGAGGGAATTGTGTATCCAACGCGCACCGGGCGCTGAGCGGCAACATTTCACCAACAAATTTTCGTACGACTTCATCATCGCCTCATGAACCGAAATCAGAATTCTCCGCTCGGAAGAGCCTTCCTGGCCGGGCTCGCGTGCACGGCTCTCATCGCGGAATCGGCTCAGGCATTCGCCTATCAGGAGCGGATCTTCATTCGCGGCGGCCGGATCATCCCCATCTCGGGGCCGGAGATCGAAGAGGGAGCCGTTCTCATCGAAGGCGGAAAGATCACAGCCGTAGGGAAGGGAATTGAAACGCCCTATGACGCCCAGGTCATCGATGCGACCGGAAAAGTGGTATTTCCCGGCATGATCGAAGCCCACTGGGTTCGAGGCATGGACCGCGTGAACGAGTCCTATCCCATCACGCCGTTCCTTTCTGTGATGGACTCGCTCGATGGCGCGAGCTTCGACTTCGAGGATGCGCTCCGCGAGGGCGTGACGACGATGCACGTCATCCACGGGAATGGGCAGCCGATCGCTGGTCGAGGCGTGGTCGCGCGGCCGCTCGGTCGAATTGTTGAGAATATGGCGGTGATTCCCGACGCGGCGCTGAAGATCTCCTTCATTCCGCGACAATTTGCGTCCCACGTGAGCCAGTACGCCGAGATGCGCCGCGTGATGGACGAGCTGCGCGATCAGCTCGATCGCCTCAAGGACAAGCGCGAGGATGATGCCGAGCGCGAGAAAGCCAAGAAAGAGGAGGAGGCGAAGAAGAAGGACGCCGCGAAGCCGGCCGACGAGCCGAAGGCGCCTCCCAAGGAAGCGAAGGAGGAGGACGAGATCGAGAAGCGCAAGCGCGTTTTGTTTGATCTGATCCGGGGACGGGTTCCGGCGTTCGTCGCCGTGAATGCCACAGAAGTGCCATACGCGATCGAGTTCGCACGAAAGAACGGATTCCTTGAGAAGACGACGTTTGTGCTCGGCGCCGACGCTTGGAAGATGGTCGACGCCCTCGCGGCCACGGGGCGGCCCGTTGTTCTCGATCCCGAGCTGACGCACCGCGAGCGAGATCCCATCACGGGCAAGGAGATCGAGACCGAGGTGGCGCCGATCTTCGCGAAGAAAGGTGTGAAGTTCGCGCTGCAGTCGTCGCGCGGCTCGTTCGCGCAGCGATATTTGAACACTCAGGCGGCGGCTGCGGTTCGAAGCGGCGTCGATCGCGACGCGGCGCTCAAGGCGATCACGCTTTGGCCCGCGGAGATGGTCGGACTCGGAGACCGCCTCGGTGCGCTTGAGAAGGGGCGGGATGGAAATGTGGTGATCCTCTCGGGAGACCCGCTTTCGACCACGACTTTTGTCGAGAAAGTCGTGCTCGACGGTGCGGTGGCGTACGAGCGCGAGAAAGACCCGCGCCTGCAGCGCCTTCTTCAGGGCATCGGGCCCAAGGGCGGAGAGAAGGCGGGAGCCACCAAGCCGGCCGCCGCCACCGACGGCGATAAGAAGGAAGGCGAGGAGAAGAAGTGAAATCGTACATTTCTAGCCGATTTGCGGCGATTGCGGCGCTATTCGCGTCGCTCGTCGGGGCGGCGACGGCCGCGCCCGAGCCGTCGTCCTCCTCTGACCGATCGCCCCGCGGATTTGTGCTCAGGGCGGGAAAGGTCTATCCGGGCGACGCTCCTCCCATCAAGGACGCCGCCATCGTCGTTCGGGAGGGACGCATTGTTTCAGTCCTGCCGGCGGGTGCGCCGCTTCCCAATGATCTTCCGCTCGTCGACCGAAGCCACTCGGTCGTGACGCCGGGATTCGTCGTCGCCGAGAGCCGTCTCTCCAACGCGTTCGAGGACCGTTTCCCGGCAAGCTTCGGAACAATTGTTACGATTCGAAGCGTCGATCCGCTCCGGCGAGCCATCGATGGATTCTCCTTCGTCGACCGCCGAGACGGAATTCTGAGCGGCGGAGTTACGACCGCCTATCTCGCTCCCGGCACCCGACGCCTTGTCAACGGGCGCGGAGCCGTCGTGAAGCTCGCCGGCGAGACCGCCGAACAGCGCACGATTCGTGAGATCGCCGATTTGTACCTTTCGATCGGTGATTCCGCGGAAGGGCTTGCGGCGAAGTTCGAAGCGCCGCTGCCGCCCTCGGCGGAAGTGCCGCTGCGCCCGGGCGAACAGCAGTTCGCACGTACGCGAGCGGGCGCGATCTATGGGCTTCGGCTTGCCTTCTCGGAGGCTCACCAATTCGCGAGATCCTGGAGGGCAGAGACCGACCCAGCTCGACGCCCGCAGTTCTCTCCTGAGCAGCTGGCGCTCGCGGACTTGCTGCAGGCGAAGACGCCCGTTCGCATTCGTACAAATGCCGACGTCGACGTGCTCGCGGCGCTCGATCTACTGCAAGAGCACGGACTGCGCGGCGCGCTGGTCGGCGGATATGAAGCCGATTCGCATACTTCCAGGATCAAGTCCGCCGAGGTGTCCGCCATCGTGGAGCTTCCGGTCGCAGGCGACGCCGGCCTCAATGACGCGAACGCCCGGTGGGATCTTCCCAAGAATGCGGCCCGCACTTCCGCTGCTCTGGCGGCGGGAGGAGTGCGCGTGGCGCTCGCCCCGGCCGACGACTCAGTGCTCCCCGCGTTCCCGCTGCTGCTCGCGCACGCGATCCGCGGCGGCTGGTCTGCCGCGGACGCGCTGCGATCTGTGACATTCGACGCCGCAAGGATTCTTGGTGTTGAGGATCGCGTCGGTTCCATCGCTCCGGGGCGCGACGCCGACCTCGTCGTGCTGAGCGGCGACCCGGGTGAAGCCTGGGCGTCCGTTCTCGAGACGTACAGTTCAGGTATTTGTGTGTTCAATCGCGAGGAGGCCGAGAGACGCCGGCGCGATTACCTCGAGGAGACGCGCCCGAAGCAGACCGCCGACGAAGCGGGCGGCACCGTCGTCGTGCGCGCCGGACTCGTCGTGCCCGTGAGCGGGCCGCCCATCGCGAACGGATCTGTTGCCATCCAGAACGGACGTATTGTGTCGGTCGGAGCAAGCGTCGCCGTTCCCCGCGGTGCCCGTGTCATCGATGCCGGCCCGAACGCGGTCATTACACCTGGGCTCATCGACGCGCGCTCCTATCTCGGCCTTGGTGCGGAGCGCTCCGCGTACGCCGGAAATGCGGCGCTTGAGCATCTCGCCGTGCCTTCGGATCCCGACTTCCGGCTCGTGGCGTCCGGCGGCGTGACCACTGTTTTATTGCATTCTCCGGGCTACCTGCCGACGGGCAGCCCTGTTGCGGCGCTCAAGACCGGCGGGCATTGGACCCAGGCCGTCGTTCGGGAGGCCTGCGGTGTCGCGCTTCCGAGCCTCGGACCCAATCCCGAGGCTTACAAGGCGCTGCTCCAGCGAGGAAAGCAATATTCGGAGCGCTGGGATAAGTACTTTGCCGACTCCGACAAGGAGAAGGCTGAAGCCAAGAAAGGCGCAGACGCGAAGCCGGCGGATGCAGCCGAACCCAAGAAAGAGGATAAGAAAGAGTCGGAGCCGGAAGCGGCGGTCACCGACCCGATCACTGGTACTTGGCAGGGTGAGATCACCGGAGGTCCGTTGCCCCAGCCGCAGCCGTTTACGCTTCGGCTGCGCTTGCGAGGAGATGTGGTCTCCGGAACCGTGGAAGGACGCGGACCGATGGGACGTGAGCCCCAGGAGTTCGACGGCGGGACGTTCAAGGACAATACAGTGACGATCAACGTGACCCGTCCTGAGCTGCCGTTCCCGCTCAAGATCGAGGCGAAGCTCGACAAGCCGGACCACATGGTGGGATCGGTCGACGCCCGCGTTCTCAAGCTCGACTTTGAGGCGACGCGGACGGAGAAGGTGGCGCCGACGATCGCGGCCAAGCCGAAAGGGAAAAAGCGCGGCGTGGAGATGCCGCCGATCGATGACAACCTCGAGCCGTTCCGGCGAGTGTTCCACGGAGACGCGGCTATCGTGGTCGCGGCGGAATCAAAAGAGGACATCCAGGCCGCCGTCTCCGCGATCGTTGACGAGTTCAAGCTGCCGCTGGTGATCTCCGGCGGCTCGCAGGGAACGGAGATCGCCTCCATGCTCGCTGCGAAGGGCGTCGGCGTGCTCTCTGGGCCCGCGCTTCCTTTCTCGTCCTCACAAGTAGGAGTGCCCGTGGCCGTCGAGCTCGCAACTGCGGGCGTTCCCATGGCGCTCGGCACTGGGTCGAGCACAGGGGCGCGCGACATGGCCGGATTTGCGGCCTTTGCGATCTCCCGCGGACTCGGCGGTGATCAGATCCTAAAGGCGCTCACGCTCGAGGCTGCGAAGCTCTTTTGTGTGGATCAGCGCGTCGGGAGCCTCGCTCCCGGACGCGACGGGGACC
Source organism: Planctomycetota bacterium (assembly GCA_016792805.1). Taxonomy (GTDB): domain Bacteria; phylum Planctomycetota; class UBA1135; order UBA1135; family JACQFD01; genus JAEUHX01. The sequence goes on along the minus strand of JAEUHX010000055.1, from coordinate 108,665 downwards.
TCGTCGTGTGGTCCGGCGCTCCCTTCAGCGCTGCGGCCCGGGTCCAGCTCGTTGTGGTCGGTGGAATTGTAGCTTTTGACGAGGCGGAGGCCGCCCGATGATGTATCTCTTCAGCACTCTCCTGGCGTTTCTCGGTGCCGTCGGCGGAGCCGAGCCGGCTGCGCGAACCACGGCCGAGAAGGTTGTCGCCTTCCGCGGCGGAAAAGTGGTTTGGAACGCCGAGGCCCCCGATCCGATCTACGAGCCCGGGACTGTGGTATTTCGCGGCGGGAAGATCCTCGCTGTGGGACTCACGTCCAAGGTGGAGATCCCCGAAGGCGCGGAGGTGATCGACGCGACCGGCAAATGGGTGGTCCCCGGCCTGATTGATCTTCATAATCACACAGGCGCCGGCAACCAGGGCGGAGATCTTCACGAATACGTCTACCTGACGAATCCCGATCTTCGGATGATTGATGCCGTTCAGCCTGAGGCGGCTTCGATGCATGATGCGCTCGTCGGCGGCGTCACGACCGTCCTCACGATTCCCGGCTCCGGAAACAACATGTCGGGCTTCGGAGTTCTGATGAAGACGGGAGGTCTCAATCTCGATGACGCCGTCGTTCGAGCCAACGGCTCGCTCAAGATCGCACAGGCGGGCAACCCTGAGTCCTACATGGCGGGTGTCGGCCGCTCCTTGATGAACTGGAGCACGAGAAACCAGATGACTCGGGGCCGCGATTACACCGAGGCCATGAAAGGGAAGAGCCCTGAGGAGCGGCGAGCCTCTGAGGAGTTCAACGCCCGGCTCGAGTGGATGATTGCACTTTTCGAGCACGACGTGCCGATCGCAGTCCATACACAGATTCACCAGGTTGTTGCTTCGACCCTCCGCATCCTGAACAAGGATCTCAAGCTCGACGCGTTCACGGATCACAGCGAGTTCAACGGTTACCTCAACGCCCCCGAGGCGATCGCGCTCAACGTGCCGATCGTTTGCGGTCCGCGCGGCTTCTTTCGCGATCCTGCGATCAATCGCATCCGAGGGCTGATGGCCGAGTGGCACGAGCGCGGGGTCACGATGGTGGGCACAAATACCGACTCGAACGTCGTTCCCCAGCAGGAGCTTTCTTATCAGGCGGCGATGGGCATTCGGCTGGGCTTCCCGGACTCGAAGCTGGCCCTTCGCGGGGTCACGATCCTTGCGGCCCGAATCGCCAAGGTGGAGAACCGGCTCGGCTCTCTCGAGCCCGGTAAGGATGCCGACGTCGTCCTGTGGACCGGAGATCCGATCGATCCGCGGAGCCGCGTGATGAAAGCATTTGTGAATGGCAAGCTCTGCTACGACGAGAAGAACGAAGGGATGCGCCACTAATGGCCCTGACCAACATGACATTTGGATACGCGCTGACGCTCGCGGCAGCTCTGCTCACGCAGGGGCCTCCGCCGGCCGGCCCTGCGCCTGCGCCCGCGCCTTCACCTGCGCCTGCGCCTGCGCCTGCGCCGCAGGAGAAGGCCCCGTGGCGTCCCCTTCCTTCTCCGGTTCCCGATGATCACGAGGAAACCACCGCTATCCGCGTCAAGCGGGCGATTCCGATCTCGGGAGAGCCGATCGACGACGCCACGATTCTCGTGCGCGCCGGCAAAATAGTTGCAATCGGCAAAATTGTGGACATACCGCGAGGCGCTCGCCGGGTCGATTACAGCCAGTGCATCGCGATGCCTGGGCTCGTCCATGCGCTCTCGCGCGTGGCCTACGCTCCGAAGGGTCCTCCCCTCGGAGCGCAGACGAAGACTCGCGATGGAATCGACGTCGATGCGGACATTCTGAAGCGCGCGAGCGCTGCAGGAGTGACGGCGATTGCCATTGCGCCGCAGGGATCGGGTTTCTCTGGCTTTGCGTCCGTGATCCGCACGCGCGGCGAGTCGATCGACGACGTGCTGCTTCGCGAAGACGCATACTTAACCTCGCAGTTCGAGATGACGTCGGCGGGAAAAGATGCCTTCCGCAAGACGCTCCAACAGGCGAAGGACGAGATGGAGAAATTTGAAAAGGCACAAAAAGAGGCCGCGGAGGCTCCGAAGCCCGATCCTTCCAAGGCGGCTTCCGCGCCAGCCTCGGCGCCCGCGAGCGGTCCGGCCCCGGCCGGTGCGCCGGCTCCTGCCGGAACTCCGCCCGCAACAAAGCCGTCGGGACCCCCAAAGCTGGATCCCAAGCTCGAGCCAGTCGTGCGCATTCTCAAGAAAGAGCGGCGCCTCCTCACGATCTTTCAATCAGGCGGCTTCGGGGGAGGTCTCTTTGGACAGCAGATCTCGTCGGGTCCGGCTGCGGAGATCCTCCATTTCCACGATGCCACCAAGAAGTTCGACTTCGACCGAATCTATGTCGTCGGCGCCCAGACGCTCAATGTGCTCGACGCCGTCAGAGAGGCGAAGGCCGTTGTCCTGCTCCCGACCGAGGAGATCGCTTTTGAGAGCTTCACTCGCAATCGAGTGAACACCGCGCTTGAGCTCAAAAATGCCGGCGCCACCGTGGTTTTATTGCCACCGGCGAATCCCGTCGGGAACGATTTCCCTGAGGCGTTCGAGAATTGGCTCTACAAGGTGGGCCAGCTTGTGAAAAACGGCCTCCCGGAGTCGGACGCACTGCGAAGCGTCACGCTCACGCCCGCCGAGGTCCTCGGCGTTCAGGACCGCGTCGGCTCGCTTCAGGCGGGTCGCGATGCAGACATCCTCTTCTTCTCCGGCCATCCCTTCGAAGCCACAACTAAGCTCCTCCATGTCATGGTGGGCGGATCCTGGATCCCCGAGAAGGAGCTGTAATGTTCTTGAATCGAGATTTCTTCATGTTGGCATTCGCCAAGCTTGCCCTCGCTCTCGGATTGGCTTTCGCTCAAAGCGAATCGAATGCGGCCGCATCGACGCAGGATTCGAAGCCCGCGTCGAGCCGCGCGGCCTCCTCGAAGCCTGCCGCGCCGGAAACGCAATCCAACGAAGAGAGCTTCTTGGCGATCGTGAACGCCGATGTGGAGACGGTCACTGCTGGCCGCCTCCGCGGTGCCACAATTCTCGTGAAGGGGACGAAGATCTGGAAGGTCGGGAGAAACATTACGATTCCCGACTCGGCCCGCCGAATCGATGCGACAGGCCTCCGGATTTATCCCGGCCTCGTCGCAGCACGCGCTTCGGGTGTCGGCGTGAGCGGCTTCGGAGCCGGCGGCCGCAACGCAGATCGTTACAATCCGTTCACGCTGGAGGTTCTGGGGGCGATGGCGGCGGGGCTCACGACCGTGTGCCAGGGCGACACAGTCATGAAGCTCAAGCTCAAGGGCGTCGACGACATTCTCGTGCGCGAGAACGCGTTCCTGAGGCTGCAGTACAATTCTGCCCAGGAGCGCTTCGACCTGCGCGACAAGTTGGCCCGCGCCCAGGCCTATCTCATGGATGTGCGCGAGTTCGAGGCCAAGAAGGCTGCGAACGATCCCTCCGCCAAGGAGCCTAAGAAAGAGGGTGTCGACGACAATCTCCTTCGCCTGCTTCGCCGAGAGGTTCCCGCGCGGTTCGAAGTAGACAACGCCTCGGGAATGCTGCCGATTCTCGCGCTTCTCGATGAGTATCGTTTCGATTGCGTGTTCAGCGGTGGGCTCGAGGCATGGACTGTAGCCAATGATCTGAGTCGCCGAAGCGTTCGAGTCATCATGTCGCCTCGGCGCCGCGAGCTCGCCGATCCGCGACGCAATGCGCCCAACGGCTCGTCGCCAGAAGCGGCGGCGATCCTGCGGAGGGCAGGCGTCGAGTTTGCGCTCTATCCGCCTCCTGGCTTCGACGGCGGAGATAGTGTGATTTTCGACGGCATCGCCGGCCGCGACCTCCAGACGCTCGGCATGGACGCCGCGTGGGCGACGCGCGGCGGCCTCGACGACCAGACGGCGCTGGAGTCGATCACCATCTCTCCGGCACGTATTCTCGGAGTCGATCAGCGTGTCGGCTCGATCGAGCCTGGAAAGGACGCCGACCTTATTCTTACGGATGGCAACCTGCTCGACTATCGCACGTTCGTACAGATGTCGATTGTGAACGGAACTGTGCAGTATGAGAAGGCGAAGGCCGGCTTGTTCCAACACATCCGTCCGCTTCAATCGCCGCCGACGGAAGTGCCTGCCCGGCCCGCTAAGCAGGAAAGCAAATAGATCCCCTTGTCCCGTTTCATTGACTTCTTGTAGAAGTTGCAGCGCGCCGAACCCGGCGTGTCATGTTGCCGAAGACTTTGCCAGACGCTTCGGAATCGGGGCACGAGCTGCCCGTTGTAAGAGTCAACCGAGCTGTGCACGGGATTTTTCGCGATCTCATCGTCGGATCGCCTCGCCGTAGACGTCCTCCTAGCGGGCGCCCGGTGTGCTCGCTGCGGCGGCTTCCGTAACAGAAACGGTCAGCCGCGATCCGAGCGGTATGCCGCGCATCGTGGACCTCCCGCCGAGCGGAGTGCGCACGTCGAGGTCGTAGGTCCCCTCGGCCAGCTCCTGGAACGCAAACCAGCCGCGACCGTCGGTTCTCGTGACGCGCTTCGCCGCTCGGTTTCCCTCGACGGGCGTGAGTTCCACGGCGGCGTCGCGAATGGCGCGTCCTTCGACCGTCGTAACGGTGCCGACGATCGCCTTTCGAATCGGCGCCAACAAGTAAGCAATCATCGCTCCGCCGACGGCGACGGCGACGAAGGCGCTTCCGAAGAAGAGGCCCTTCCTCATCCGTCAATCCGAGACCGTGAACGTGAGCCCACGCGAAGAGCTGAGCCCGAAGGCCGACGGCGCGCAAGGGCCCGACCAGTGCCAGAGGGCTTGGGCCACGAATGATTTTCCGGCGAGCTGCGGATGATTGGGCAAAGCAACAGTTGTAACGCCAGCACCGAGGCCGTCGCTCGGCATGTCGAACGTGAGGAACTCCGTCGAGAGAGCCGGATTTACATGAATCAGGATACCGACACCGAAGGCGTCTGAGCCCGTCGGATTTCCCACGTCGCCGACAAAGATCAGGCCGAGCGAGTTCGGCGGCGCATTATTGCACAGCACCGAGAAGGCCGGGTTCCCGGGGAACGCGCACGTTGCGAGGCTGAGGGTGTGCGTTCCCAAGCAGCCGGCGGACCCGAATCCGATCGATGACGAGAGCGTCTGAATCGTTAGGGTCGCCTTCTTACTCGTTAGAACGTATGGAGGATAGGTAACAACACAATCATAGGATCCGGCATCCGAAACTCCGGCCATGGCGAATGATAGACTTGGGAAAGTGGCTCCGGGAATCTCCACGCCGTTCTTGCGCCACTGCATCGTGGCGCCGGGAGTCGCGTTGAGCGTCAGGCTCGCAGGCTTCCCGGCGCAAACCGTCGCAGACGCCGGCTGAGAGAAGATCTGTAGACAATCCGGAATTGCCGCGATGGCCGCCGGCACGTTCGGGATCGGACCAATATTCCCTGGCGTCGTTCCGCCCTGCGGAACTCCGGTGTGCACCAGCAGCTGCCGCAGAATCGTCGGCGCAAGCGGCGCTCCGAGCTGCTGCTTCGCTTTTTGTTGAACTAGCAAACATGCGGCAGAAACAAGCGGTGTCGCCGAACTCGTGCCACTGAATGAGGCCGTGTACGATTGGTCTTTTCCCGGGGCCAGCGCGGCGTAGGTTCCGTACCCAAGCGTGAACACCGACTCTCCCCAGGCCTGAACATTCACCCGGGAGCCATAGGAGCTGAATCCGAGCCGCTCGTGCTGGAGATTGGCCGAACCCGCGCCCACGATGATCGCGCCGCTATCACCTTTCGCGGCGTAACCGGCGTACGGGGCGGAATCGAGGTTCTGTGCGCCGTTCCCGGCCGCGGCCACGACGACGACTCCGGCGTCGGTTCCAGTCTTTACAATAAGCCACAAATTCGGGTCGAGTTCGGCCGGACCGTAGCTGCCGCCCGGGCCTGGCGCTTGCATCTCGAGCTGCACCACGTCGCCGGCAGCGGATTGTGCAACGGCGTTCGTTACGGCGGTGAGCCTCCGAAAGCCTCCCTGAATCGTGAGTTCAGAGTACAGCTGCACCGGAGAGCTGCCCGCGGCACCGCTGCACCCATAGTTATTCATGAGTGCGGTGGTCTCGCCGACGCAGGCTGTCCCGTGGTCGTCGAATCCGAGCTGAACTGTGATGGGGTCGGGCGTTTGCCCGGGCTCCAAGGCGATGTCTCCACCCGCGAGGTCCTCGTGGCTCAGCGTCCAGTTGTATTCACAGTCCGAGAGCTTGACTCCGGTACCGGTCGCTCCGCTTGCGAGCGCAAGTTCGAATCCAAGGCCGGGGTTTGTGAGCCGATAGGACTGAAAGCCGACGAAGCTCGGCGTCAGCGGAGGAATATCGCTCGGCGGTGCCGCACCGAGGGTTTCGATCGACGCGTACTCGATCTCCTCGATTTGTTGGAACTGCCGGACCGCTTCTTCGAGCCGCCGCGCGTCCTGCGGCAGTCCCATGGCGTAGAGAATGCCCGCCAGATCGGCCGACTCGACTCCGGTTCGCGCCTGCGCCCGCTCCTGGAGCTGAGCTAACACTGCCTCCGGCAGTGCGATGGCGGGCTCAAATCGAACGCCAAGCTCCGCACCGAGAGCGCGAACTCGAGTCAGGGGCGCGCCGGCGCGCGAGAAGATCCCACCGGCGCCATCGGCTCGCACGCGGAGCCCGTCACGGAATTTGAGCGCCAGACGCCAGCCCGGCTGCTGCGGCGCCAGAGCCCAACGCGAAGCGTCTTGTATCGGCAGGGGCAGCGCTGCCGGGGGCTCTTTGGGAAGAGGCTGCCTCGGCGCGAGCGTCGTCGCGCCTCCGGCCGCCTGTAGGACGACGCACAGGAAGAGAAGAGAAGACATCGCCATGGGACAGGCGACCTAGTTCGGCAGCAGGTGGGGGGCGAAGGTGAGCGCCGCCTTCACAACGCAGCGCAACGAGCTCTTAGCAACGCCCGCCGAAGCGGCAACGAACGATCCGGGGGGTGACTACGCCGGAGTCGCCGTCGACGCGACCGCCTCCGAGGCGGCCGGCGGCGCGGCTGCTTCGAGCGTTCGTGGCTGCGGCGCCGGCGGCCTCCACGCCCTCTCCAGGACGGTCGGCGGCGCCTTCGGGCTCTTGCGCCCGTCGCTGTGGTACATCGCGAGCTTCTTTCCGAGCTTGGACTGGATGCGCAGCTTCATGAAGCGCTTGGTCATCGCCGGAAAACGGAACGAGGAGATGTCGTAGCCTTTGTGCGGAGGCGGGAAGTGCGAGGCGTCGGCGCGCAGCCCGAGTCCGTAGGCGAATCGGAAGAATCGGAAAATATTGAGTTTTCCAGCCAGCCACCAGGCTCCGGTCTTCATCATCCAATCGCAGGCCCACAGGGGAAGATAATTATAACCTTCCATGTAGACCTTGTACTTCTTGCCTCGCGCATGGTGATACTCGCTGATCGTCGAGACATCTCCGGCGACCGGATTGGCTTGAAGGTCGTCCGACTGCTCCTGCGAGAGAACGCCCGCCTCGACAGCCTGCTGGAGCATGTCGGTGCCAGGGAAGTAGTTCACCCAGTAGACATTCACAAAATCCGTGGGGTTGCTCCGGTAGAAGCTCACCATGGATTTATAGTCTTCTTCGGTTTCACCGGGGAGGCCGTAGATCTGATCACAGAAAAGGCCGATGCCCTCGTTCCGAATGCACGAGACCGCCCTCGAGATGATCTTCTCCGGCATCGGGCGCCCCATCGACTTCCGCAATTGCGGATTCATCGACTGCACTCCCATCTGCACCTGCTCGCACCCGGTGATGCGCAGCAGCCGAGCCGTGTTCTCGTTGATCGAGTTCGGATTGACGAAGCACTTATAGGAAATCTTCGCCTCGTCCGTCATCAGCTCGGCGAATCGCGTGAGCCACCGTTCGTCGTAGGGGAAGTCGTCGTCGTTCACGCGCAGCAGCTTTACGCCGTAGTCGCGCTTCACGATCTTCATCTCTTCGATCACATTCTCCGGCGTCCTGCCGCGCAGGAACTTCGGAGTGAACATATAGTTCGGATCGTCCTTGAAGTATGTTTTCCGCCAGAGATTATTACCACAGAAGGTGCAGCCGTACGGGCATCCCCGCCGCGTCATGATCATGTGCGCGATGTTGAAGGGGCTCCCGATCTCATAAAACAGATCCTTGTCCGGAAACGGCAGCGTGTCGAGATCCTGGATGTACGGACGCACATCGTTGTCGACGAGCTCGCCCTTGCGCCGCATCACGAGGTTCGGCATCGACGGGTCGACTTCGCCCGCTTCCAGCATGTTCACGAGATCCAGGAACGCGTGCTCCGCTTCTCCTTTGATCACATAATCAACGGAGTCGTTCTTCATCACGTGCTGATGCGATGCGGTCGGGTGATACCCGCCGAAGACGATCGGCACGTTCGGAAGCAGTTTCTTGATCTCCCGCGACATCTCGAGCGACCACGGATAATTGGCGCTCAAGACCTGGAACCCGATCACATCGGGCTCGAATTGAACGACCTTGCGGAGCACTTCCTTGCGGAACTCGAAGGCGCGGGCCAGCAGGCCGTTTCGGAATTCGTGGCGGAAAAAGTCGAAGAGGCGAGGATCGAACGCGAGTCCGGTCTCGTGGCCATGGAGCTTCAGGACGGCAGAGAGGTACTCGAGGCCGAGGGCTTCGACTTCGTTGTAAACGAACAGAACGCGCATGAAGGACGCCGTACGCGAGGAGGGCGAGCGATGGAGCGATGGACGGCGGCGCGCCGGGCCTGCGAAGGCCCGTTCGCCAGAGCCGGAAAAGTATAGACGAGGCTCGAGATCCGGGGGCGAAGGGCACCCCCGGCGCTGGATGCGAGGGTCCATGGGAGGCAGACTCGAGCCGATGGGCTCGCCGCAAGCACCGAAGGCCGAGTGCGGACCGCGCTGGATCCCCTGGGCGATCTTCGCGATGGGGTTTGTGCTGCGGGCCGGCCATGTCTGGGCGCTCCGAGATACCGCTCTCGTGCGCTTTCCGACAATCGACCCAGCCGCCTACCTAGCTCGCGCCCAGGAGATCCTGGGTGGGCAGCTCCTCCCCAGGGACGTCTTCTTCCAGGACCCGCTCTATCCCTATCTTCTGGCGCTCGCACAGCTCGTGACGGGGGGCGCCAAGCTCGGGCCCTACTTCGTGCATGCGCTGGTTGGGGCCTGGGTCGGTGTCGCTGCCTACGTGATCGGGCGGCGGTACTGGGGGTGGCGCGCCGGTGCGGTGGCAGGGGCAATTGCCGCGGGTTACGCCCCGTTTCTCTACCTCGATGGGCTCCTGGAGAAGAGCGCCTTCACGCTGGCGGCGTTCTCTTCGGCTCTCGCGTGTTTCCCAGCGCCGGGCGCTGTCTCTTGGCGTCGGCTCCTCGCTTCGGGGTTCCTCATCGGCGTCGGCGCGCTTCTGCGCGGCAACTTCCTGCTCCTCGCTCCGGTGCTCGCGGGGCTCGCCGCCACGCAGGCGCACGGGATTCGCCTTCTTCACCGCGCAGGAATTTTTATTGCGTTCGGAGCGGCGGCGTTCGCCCCGATCGCGCCGTTCACATTTCACAACTATCGCGTCTCCGGCGAGCTGATCCTTACGACGGCACAGGCTGGAACCGCGTTCTATCTCGGAAACAATCCACAAAACACGAGCGGCGGCATCCATCACGTGCCGTTCAATCGGCAGGTGCCCGAGCACGAAGCCGATGATTGGAAGCGCGAAGCCGAACGGCGATCCGGACGGCCGCTCTCGCGGCGAGAGGTTTCCCAATTTTGGGGATCTGCGGCGTGGGAACACATCGGTCGCAACCCTGGACTCGGTTGGTGGCTGCCCCTCCTTGCACGGAAGGCGGAACTCGTTCTTCACACGACGGAAGTTCCCGACAACGCAACGATCTACTACGCGGAGAAGCACTCCGCAGTGGTTCGTTGGAACCCGCTGCGCTTCGGCGTGGTTGCGGCGCTCGGACTCGTGGGCGCCGCATCGTGGCTTCTTCGGCCCCGGCGCCACGCATTGCTATGGATCGCGTTTGGCGTCTACGGCACTTCGATGCTGCTCTTCCCGGTGTCCGATCGGTTCCGCGCTCCGTTGGCGCTCGGAGTCATCCTTGGGTGCGGTGCGGCAGTTGATTTGTTATGGCGCGCCCTGCGAGAGCGACGCATGACGCGGATGGTACTCGTCATCCTCGGGTCGGGCGCGGCCACATGGATCGCGAACCATTCCTTGCTGCTTCAGCCGCAAGACACCAACGTGACGGCGAGGAATGCACAGCTCAAGACGGCCCACGACGAAGCGACCGCGTGGTTGAACGCGAAGGAGTTCGAGAAGGCCGAGGCGGTACTGCGCGAGGCGATGGCGGATGAGTGGCTCTCCAAAAAGGCGCGGCTCAACCTCGACCTTGCGACGGCGCTCTGGTTCGGCAACCGCGATCGCGCCGAAGCCAAGCGCCTGGCAACGCGATCGGTGAAGGCATTTGTGGACTCCGGCGAGTCGGTGCCCGATGGCTATCGCCTTTGCGGAGAGATCTTCGAATCCGAGGGCGCTGCGGAGCAAGCTCACTACTGGCGAGCGCGCGCGGAGGCCGTCGATTCGCCGTCGTGGCTCGACTTGCAGCAGCGCGCCGAGGCCGCCGCCGCCGCGGGGGACATGCCCCGAAGCTCCGGGCTGCTCGATGAGCTGGTTCTGATGGACCGGAGTCGCCCTGTAGGGCCGGTGCCCCAGCAGGCTTACGAGATGCTCGCTCGCCAGCAGCTCGAGCGAGGCGACCGCCGCCGCGCTTCGGAGACGGTCGCTCTGCTTCGCAGCCGCGGAGGGACGGTCCCGAGCGATCTGGAAGCGCTCTTAAGGTAACGGCGGCTCGGAGCCGGTGTGGCGAAACTGCCGAGGGCGCACGGAGGACTTTTGAAACGTCCTCCACGGGCGCGCGCCAAGGAATGGACGGCTTCTACGGAAGAATGGTGACAGCGAGCCCGCCCGATGCGCTCAGATCGAAGGGAGGCAGAGAGCAGGCTGTGTTTTGAATGATCGCCTGCAGGAAGTATTGAGCTCCCACGAGGTTGACGTCATTGGGCAGCGGCAACGCAGTTGTGCCGAGACCGGAGCCGTCCACGTGGAGGTCCAATGCATACACTTCCGAAGCCAAGAAGATGTCGATCCAGGTGCCGTTCGCGAGTCCGATCCCGAACGGATCGCCGCCGAAACCCTGAGAGTTCGTCGCGATGAGCAGTTGTGTCGTGCTCGGCGGGCAAGCAGCCACGTTTGCCGCAAATACAGGATTCCCAATGGTGGGAGCCGTCTCGGCGCTGATGGTATGGGGGCCTGCGCAGCCCGGCGAGCTTGCGCCGAAATGACTCAGCCCGTTCGAGTTCACGATCAGGTTCCGCGAGGCCGAGGCCCCCGTGTTGCCTGCCCGGTCTGTGACTTTCATCGTGTATTGGATGGAACCAAACAGATACCCGGGAATCTCCGATGTAAACAGATTCCCACCGGCCCATCGCGCAGGCGCGGTCTGAATCGGCCCGCCGTTCACCGAGTACTCGAGCACTCCCACGGCATCGCGCAGCCGCTCGAGAGCGCCGTTGTCATACACCTGCGCGACGATTCGGCGCGCCGCAGACGTGGGATTCACGGGAGCTCCGAATGTCGTGATCATTGGCAGCCGCGGCGCCGCCGTGTCGGAGACACCGAGGGAATTGATGTGCACGGAGCTCTGCGTGGATATGCCGTCCTGGGAAACGAACAGATCCTCGTCGCCGTCCCCATCCAGGTCGCCCGCATCCGCCGACAACCATGAATTGGCATTCGTGCCCGGAGCTGCGAGCTCGGACTCGACGCCGAGAACTCCCGTGCGCTGCAGCACATCGGAGGCGCTCAGCGGCAGGACGCCCTGGGCCGTGAGGTTTTTATACACTCGATTCGTGCCCTGGAAGTTCGACACAAACACATCGAGATCGCCGTCGGCATCGTAGTCGGTCACGTCGATCTCGTTCTCGTCTTCGCCCGCATCGCCGAGCGGCGAGCCGATCGAGCTGAACGCCCCAGATCCGCTGTTGAGGTGAATGCGGTCGGCGAACCCAACATAGTTGAGAGTCCACAGATCGAGATCGTCGTCGCTGTCGATGTCCATCAGCTCGATGTCCTGGCAAGGACCTGACTGTGAGAGGGAGATCACGGCGCCGGTGAGATCTCGATACAGGCGAGTCCCGCTGCCCTCATTTCCGATGCTCGAGCCGTTCTCAACATAACGATTCTGATAGACGCGCGACTGTGCATTGCGATGCTGGACGACGAGGTCGAGATCTAGGTCGCCGTCGAGGTCGCCGAAATCGGCATCAAAGCTCACGCCTGTGATGTCGTGGTTTGCACCCGTCGAGTTGCTCGTTCCCTCAGCTTGTGTTCCCTCGACCCAGCCCGCGGCGCTGCCCGCAGCGAGGCTCGTGGCGCCGGAGATCGCCGCAGACGGATTGTATTCTGTAAAGAATCCGCCGCTATTGCGAAGGAGCCGATGCATGGTGGCGCCGCCGAAGGAAGGCCCCACGGAGAGTTGCAATAAATCGTGGTCGCCGTCGAGGTCGACATCGGCAAAGTCACATCCATGGGACCAATCGGCAAATCCTCCGGAAAACGCACCGCTCGCGATCATGAGAGAGGAAGGAATCGACGATCCCGCGAGCCCGATCCCGCTGTAGCGAGTCAGGTCGAGAGTGAAGACGCCGGCACTGCCGCCTTGGCTGCCGCCCTGGTTGATGAGCCAAAGATTTGACTGCGAAAAGAACTGTGCTGTGTTGCAGATATGCAGATCGAGGTCGCCGTCTCCATCGACGTCGAGTGCCTCGAGGCTCTGCGCTTGGGAGAGGAGAACGGGCATTCGTGCTGCGGTGGTGTCGGTGAAAGCAAATGATCCACCCGCAGTTGACGCGTTGCTGCTCCAGTGCCGTGCCTGGCCCAACGAGAACGTTCCACCCAACGCCATCACGGCGTCGAGGTCGCCGTCCTGATCGAAGTCCGCGAGCCGCGCGCCTTCGGCGAAGGAAGTCGCCTGCGCAACCTTCGAGGGAGCCGATGCGAAATTGGCGCCGGGCTGAAGGTCCTGTGCACCCGCCGGGATCGGAAGCATGAACGGGGCGATCGCCGGGAGCAGAACTAGCTGAGATAGGGCGCGTCGAGTCACGGGGGAGTTTCCTTTGGAGATGTCAGCGATGCTCGGTGCCAGGTCCAAGAAAGGAAAGGGGATAGGAGCGAATTCAGCAAGCCGAGATGGACGGCCGCCGAGGTGGAGCGGGTTCCCTGGCTTCCATGACGCAAAGACATCTCGCTCGGAGAACAAGCGGACTTCGACTCTCCGTCGAGAGTCCGCTCAGAGAACAAGCGGACTTCGACTCTCGGTCGAGAGTCCGCTCCGATAACACAGCGGGCCTCGGCTTTCGCCGAGGCCCGCCATTCGGAGCCTGCGCCCCGAGAACCTGTCTCAGTCGCCTTAGCCCTGGATCGTCAGCTGCAGGCCGTTCGAGCCCGAGATGTTGAACGGAGGCAAGGAGCAGGCGAAGTTCACAATGATGCCCTGCATGTAGTAGTTCACGCCGATCAGGCCCGAGACGTTCGGGATCGTGATCGCGGTCGAGCCGAGGCCGCCGCCATTCACGAAGAGATCAAGCGCGTAGACCTCCGTTGCGAAGAAGAGGTCGACCCACATGCCGTTCGTCAGGCCGAGACCGAACGGGTCGCCACCGACGCCCTGCGAGTTCGACGCCAGCAGGAGCTGGGTGGTCGACGGCGGGCAGTTGGTGACGTTGACCACGAACTCGGTGTTGCCGATCGTCGGAGCCGAGTTGCCGCTGATGGCATGCGCACCGGCGCAGCCCGGCGTGCTCGTCCCGAAGTTCGACAGGCCCGTCGACGTCACGTTGACCGTCCGGGTGATCGAGTTGCCGGTGTTGCCCTTGCGGTCCGTGATCGCGACCGAGTACTGGATCGTGCCGAACCAGTAGCCGGGGATCACACCACGCCACACGTTACCGCCGGCGTACTTGAGCGGCGCGGTCTTCGGCGAACCGTTGACCGTGAAGTTCAGCACACCCGTGCCGTGCTCGAAGTACTCCTGGTTCGCGTTGTCGTACGCGCGAGCGAGAACAACGCGGGGAGCCGACGTGGCGGGGCCGCCTGCCAGCGGAATCAGGCCCGGAACGCGCGGGGCGATCGGATCGGGAACGTTGATGTTGTTGCGCAGCAGCACCTCGTCGATGCCCGCGTCTTCCGCCACGATGATGTCCAGGTCGCCGTCGTTGTCCATGTCGCCCGGATCCGCCGCGAGCGAGCGCGACGGCGTCGTCCCGGAGATCACGCCGGAGACGAGCGCAAGGTTCACGCTCGCGGTCTCGACGAACTGGTTGCGATAGAACTTATCGGGGCTAGCGAACGCCGAAATGTACACATCGACGTCACCGTCGTTGTTGTAGTCGAGCCAGTCGATTTCGTTGTCGTCTGCGCCCGAGCTCGGAACCGTGTTGTTGGCTCCGAGGGCACCCGTGCCGTTGTTCAGCAGCCAGCCGTCCGTGAAGCCGGCGAGGCCGTTCAACGCGTACAGATCGGTGTCGTTGTCGAGGTCCATGTCGTTCAGATCGCCGTCATAGTTGCTCGACGCATCTGTAAGACCAGGAGCCCACGCATTTGTGACGTCGCGGTAGAGGCGCGTCGTCGTGCCGTTTCCGAGGTTCCCGCCGTTCTCGAAGAAGCGGCTCTGGTAGAACCGCTGCCGCGTGTCTCGGGAGTTGGCATAGATGTCGAGGTCGAAGTCGCCATCCATGTCGGAGAAGTCGGCGTCGAGCGACATATTGGTAATGTCGTGCTCGAGGCCCGTCGTGTTCGCCGTGTTGTTCTGCTGAACGCCTTCGGCGAAACCGGCCGCGCTGCCCGCCGCAAGGTTCGGGTTGCCCGAAACCGCGTTCGACGGGTTGTACTCCTTGAACGAGCCGAGCGTCGTGCCGAAGCCGTTCAGGTAGAGGCGCGACATCACGAGCGCGTTGAAGCCCGAGCCGTACGACGTGTGGAAGAGATCCATGTCACCGTCGAAATCGACGTCGGCGAAGTCGCACTGGCAGGACCAATCGACGAAGCCGCCGGCGAAGTTGCCCGAGTTGATCACCAGGGCGCCAGGAACCGACGAACCGGCCGCACCGAGGCCGACCCAGCGGGACATGTCGCGGACGAACACGCCCGCGGCGCCACCCTGAGCCTGGCCCTGGTTGATGAACCAGGTGTTCGACTGGTTCACCGCCTGGGAGTGGTTCGAGAAGTAGAAGTCGAAGTCGCCGTCGTTGTCGAGGTCCACGATCTGGACGTCGCGGGACGACTGCGTGAAGTTCGGCGTCAGGTTCGTCGTCGTACGATCGAGGTAGGTGCCGATCGCGCCGAGGGCGCCGCCGCCGGCCTGAGCCAGGCCACGGTTGAAGAGGACGCGGCTCTGCTGGTTGTTCGCGTCGCCGCCATTGGCGTAAACGAGGTCCAGGTCGCCGTCGAGGTCGAGGTCCGCGAACTTCGCGGCCTCAGTCGCGGCGCCGAGCGCCGGAAGGTTCGTCGCGGAGACGTTCGTGAACTGGCCGGCCGTTTGAGCGGACGACTTCGTCGCGAACATACCCGCCGCAGCAAATACTCCGGCGATGAACCAGAGGGAGTGACACGGTTGAGTACGCATCGTGAAACTCATGACAGCCACATTGCCGCTCGAGGTGAGGGGCGCCGACGGCTGCCGCTCGCTGATTGAGCGAGGAACAGAGGAGATGACGAGGGAGACAGGTTGAGTGGCGACCTGCGGGGTTACGCCGACCCAAGAATCTACGGGACCATCCGACGCGCCGTCAACCGAGCAGGGTTCCGCTCAGCCGAAACTTCCGGCTCCTACTCCTTCGAAGAAGGGTCTTACTCTCTACGACGTCGCTTTATCTCGACAGAGGGGGCATGCATTTTCCCCAAAACGACGCGAGCCCCGGTTTCCCGAGGCTCGCGCTTAAAGCAACGCGCTAGCAGCCCGCGGCAAAAGCCATCGGAGCTTCGCACACGGGCTTTTTGGGGATCTCATCGTCGGACCGCCTCGCCGCGACGAGGTCGCCGATTACTGGAACAGCGTCGTGCTGAGTGCGCCGCTCGAGGAAAGGTTGAACGGCGCGATCACGCACGTCGTGTTCGCGATGATCGCCTGCCAGTGGTAGGTGACCCCCGACAACGCCGCCGAGCTGGGCAGAGGCACCGAGGAGACGCCAGTTCCAGTGGCGTTCACGACGAGGTCGAACGCGTAGACCTCTGGCGAGAAGAGGTTTACCCACATCGGGATGCCGATACCGAAGTCGTCATTTCCTGTTCCCGCGCCATTGCTCACCAGCATGAGCTGTATCGAACTCGGCGGGCAGTTCGTGACACTCACCTGGAAATCGGGGTTGGGCAGCGCAGGAGAGGAATTCGCGCTGATGGCATGGCCGCCCGAACATCCATTCACGCCCGTGCCAAAGGCCGCCAACCCGACCGGGGAAATGGTGACACTCTGCGGAGAGGATGTGCCGGTATTGCCGCGGCGATCTGTAATCGAGACCGAGTAGCCGATCGTGCCGTGCCAATAGCCCGGAATCTCGCCGCGCCAAATATTGCCTCCGGCGTAGAAGAGCGGGCTCGCTGCAGGCGAGCCATTCACTGTGAAGTTCAACGTTCCCGTCGCATGGTGGAAGTACTCGAGATTCACGTTGTCGAATGCGCGAGCGAGCACTCGCCGCGCCGTGCTCGTCGCCGGGCCATTCGCAAGCGCCTGAATGTTTGGAACGCGCGGGGCGATTGGGTCGGGAACATTGAGATTGTTGCGGAGAAGCACCTCGTTCACTCCGCCATCCTCGGCGCAGATCACGTCGGTGTCACCGTCGTTGTCCATGTCGCCAATGTCGGAGCCGAGCGTGGAGGAGCCTACGCCGGACGCGAGGCCGGTGACCTGAATAAGGTTAATATTCCCCGTTTCGACGAACTGATTCTTATAGAGTCGATCGGGTCCCGCGAACGCCGAGATGAACGGGTCAATGTCACCGTCATTGTCGTAGTCGTGCCAGTCAATCTCATTGTCGTCACTGCCGGAGTTGGGGACGATGAGATTTGCTCCCAGCAGACCGGTGCCATTATTGAGCGCCCACACATCGGTCGTGCCGCCTCCTCCATTGAGGAAGTAACCGTCGATGTCGTTATCGTTATCCATATCGTGGATGTCGCCGTCGTAGTTTGCGCTTGCGTCCGTCAGGTTCGGCGCCCATGCATTGGTGACATCCCGATAGAGGCGTGTGCCCGAACCCTCGCTTCCGAGACCGCCACCGTTCTCGAAATAGCGATTCTGATAGAAGCGCTGGCGCGTGTCGCGCGAGTTTGCATAGATGTCGATGTCGAAATCTCCATCCATGTCGCCGAAGTCGACGTCGAGCGACATGTTGGTGATGTCGTGGAACTGCCCCGCCGTATTTGCGGTATTGGCTTGCTGCGCTCCCTCCACGAATCCCGCCGCGTTCCCTTCATTCAGAGAAGGATTGGGCGACACAGCATTTGAGGGGTTGTACTCGCGGAAGAAGCCGTCGCCCTTTCCAGCACCTCCACCGATCACATTGGGATTCGGAATATTGAGGAAGAGGCGTGTCATCACGGCGGCGTTGAAGCCGGGGCCGTAGGACGAGTGCAATAGATCGGAGTCGCCGTCGAGGTCCGCATCGGCGAAATCGCACTGGCACGACCAGTCGACGAATCCGCCGGCGAAGTTTCCGCTGTTGATCACCTGGGCCGCGGGAATTGACGAGCCGGGGCTCCCGAGGCCATTCCAGCGGCTCATGTCGCGGACAAAAATGCCCGTCGTTCCGCCCTGGGCCAATCCCTGGTTCACGAACCATGTGTTCGACTGGTTCGTGCCCTGGGAGTGGTTGGAGAAGTAGAAGTCGAAATCGCCGTCGTTGTCGATATCAACAATCTGAACATCTCGCGAAGACTGTGTGAAGTTCGGAGTCAGGTTCGTCGTCGTCCGGTCGATGTAGACGCCGATCGTGCCGAGGGCGCCGCCGCCGGCGCTCGAGAGCCCCTGGTTGAACAGGATACGGCTCTGCTGATTATTGGCGTCTCCACCATTCGCGTAAACCAGATCAAGATCTCCGTCGAGGTCGAGATCGGCAAATTTCGTTGCTTCCGTGGCCGATCCGAGCGGCGGAAGACTCGTAGAGGAAACATTGGTGAATTGCTGGGCTCGCGCGTTGCTCAGCAAGAATGCGGAGGCGGCGAGAGCGCCGTTCATGAGCCATGCGGTGGAGCGAAGAGTCTTGGACATTGAGAGCCTCTAGTGAGCGGATGCCACGCGGGAACAGGGACGCAAGACACGCGGCGGGGCGGGGCGCCGGAGGAGGGCTGGCGAGGACTTGGAGGACGTTTCAAAAGTCATCCGCGCTGCGCGCGGGCCTCGTCGCCCATCGCCGCGTCGCCTCGTCTTCGACGTAACTCCTTGGCTACGCCTGCGGCGAGGCTTCTTGCGCTGGGCGACGATTCCTCGCGCTCGCAGCGTGTAGCACCCGTGCAAGCACCGGGAGCACTTTTGAAACGTCCACCTTGTTCAGCACTCGGGGGGATATGCCGGACCCCAACAAAATCTCGCAGCCAGGAGGAATCCGCAAGGGAGCGGCTGCGCGAATCCAGGGATTGCAACAAGGCGCTTTGATTGTAAGAACTTCAACGGCTCGGTCGGCTCGCTGCTTCTCCCGACTCTTCGAGCACCGCCTGCGCCGACTCGAACTTCGGCGAGTTCCACCGATCGATGAAGCCGCTTGGCCAGCGCACTTCGATCCAGTCGAGCGAACGCACAGGGTCCAGCGGCACCAGCACCTCGGGCTGCGACGCACTCATGTACGAGAACGCCGTGCGGCACTCCGCAGCCGACTCGACACCACCGCGGCCCCACCGCACGCTCGCGCCGATGCCGGCAGCGTTCGACGGCTTT
The DNA here is from genome assembly GCA_016792805.1 of Planctomycetota bacterium. Classification (GTDB taxonomy): domain Bacteria; phylum Planctomycetota; class UBA1135; order UBA1135; family JACQFD01; genus JAEUHX01. The sequence goes on along the minus strand of JAEUHX010000055.1, from coordinate 89,686 downwards.
CCGCGAAGCCGAATCCGCACCCAGTTGCCCGTGCCTGTCGAGCGGTTTTGTAGCAGCACGGGAGAGCCCTCGGACGCTGTGGCGGCGGCATCGGGATCGCCGTCGCCGTCGAGATCTGCGACAGCGAGCCCGCGGAGCACGCGCGGCGTCGTCAGAAATGGGGCTGTCGGCGGAAGCCGCCGAAATCGGCCGCGACCGTCGTTCTCGAACAGCAGCGGCCGTTGCTTGTACGGGCTCACATCTCCAAAGAGCTCCGCATTGTCGAGGATGTGACCATTTGCCACGAGCACGTCGCGGTCGCCATCGCCGTCCCAATCGACGAGGGCGCACCCAAATCCCACAAAAGGAACCGACGGGGGACCAAGCCGCGACACGCCGCCCGCATCCTCGAAGCGAAGCTTGCCGAGGTTTCGAAAAAGTGAATTCGGTTCCGCATTGAGATTCGTGATGAAAATCTCAGGGCGAAGGTCGCCGTCGAGATCGGCCGCGTCGATCCCCATTCCGGCGCGCTCGCGCCCGTCTTCCGCGAAGGCAACTCCTGCGATCGGTCCGATCTCCTCGAACTTCATCCCGCCGTCATTTCGATACAGAAAGTTCGCGCAGGAGTCGTTGGCGACCACGATCTCGAGGTCTCCGTCGCCGTCGAGATCGGAGAGCACGACGCCGAGACCCTTCCCATCGAATCGGCCGGCCCGGGCGACGCCGGCCTTCTCCGAGATGTCCTCGAATCGGCCGCCGCCGGTATTCCGATACAGCGCGTCTTTGCCCCCATTGTAAATATGAGGAGTGCAATAGGCTCGGCCGCCCGGCGTGTGCTTGCCGCAGAACGGATTCGCCTTCGCCTGCGCATATTCAACATAGTTGACAACATATAAATCGACGAGTCCGTCGTTGTCGAGGTCGCCGAATGCCGCTGATGAGTAGAACCCTTCCGCCGAGATGCCTGCCGCCGCCGTCGAATCCTCGAATTGTGCGGGTCCGCGATTTTTGAAGAGCTTGCCGAATCCGTAGGTGCTCACATAAACGTCGAGGTCGCCGTCATTCTCGATGTCTCCGACTGCAGCGCCAAGGGCGTAAGCGCCGTGGGCGAGGCCCGAGCTGTCGGTGGCATCGGCGAACTTCCAAGCGCCGCCGTTCAGGTACAAACGTGAGCGCGAGTCAAATGGAGCGCATCCAGGCATCGGCGCGCCTTGGAGAAAGTACAGATCCACGGTGCCGTCGCCGTCGGCATCGAATGCGGCGAGCCCGGAGCCCATGGTCTCTACCAAGAACTTCACTCCCGACTTGCCCATGTTGTGCTCGAAGTCGATCCCCGCGGTTTTCGGGTCGACCTCCTCGAGCACGATGGCGCTCGCGGGCGGTGCGGGCCGGGAGTCTTGCACTGCCGCTCGGGAAATACACAATAGAAGCGATGCGGCCCACAGGCTCATCGGACGCCCTCTTTTCCTGCGGGAGCGCTCGCGGGCTGGCTCGCAGGCTTCTCCATGAGCGTCTTTGCTTCTGTGACTAATGCCGCATCGTCCCTGCCGACCTCCAGCGCGCGCGCTGCAAGCCTGTCTCTGGAGCTTACTTCTCCGAGGGCGTCGAACGCCTTCGCCGCTCCAAGGTAAGCCGCCGCCGGCGGGTTCTTGCCTCGCAGCGCCTCGCGATAATGTGACAGGGCCTCGCGGTGAGACCCGAGCTGAAGCAGCGCGTCTCCGACAGCCACGCGCGAGCGCACCGACGCAGGCTCGAGCTTGAGCGACTCCAGCGCGAGCGTGAGCCTCTGCTTGCCGCGAACGAGTTTCGCGTGGGTTTCGAGTTCGGCCTTTCCCTCGGCGTCGCGGCCGAGATCCATCAGCAGGCGCCCGAGGTTCTGCCGCGCGCCAAGGTCGAGCGGATCGTATTTGAGCGCCGATCGATAGGCTTCGATCGCCTTCTCGTTTTGTGCCTTCTTCTGGAAGGCAACGCCCAGCCGCGACCAAGATTCCGCGTCGCGATCGTCCATCTGTGTGCACTCGGAGAACCAGCGGATCGCGTCGTCGTAGCGCGCTTCGTCGAGTGCGATGCGGCCGAGCATGTGCCGCGGCCCGGGGAGCCGCGGATTGCGTTTCGCCGCCGTCTCCAAGGCGGCGCGCGCCTCGTCGATTTGTGCAAGAAAATACAGAGCGGCGCCCAAGCCGTTCGAAGGAAGGCCGTCGGCGTCGTCGAGGATTTGTGCTTTCCGGAAGGACTCCACCGCCCCTTGGAGCCGCTGCGCACGGCACTGGGCCTCGCCGAGAGCAAGCCACACCTCACGCTTCGACGGCGCGAGTTTCACCGCCGCCTCGAGGTGCGCCTGAGCCAGCTCATGGAAATCGCCGCGCGCCCGGAGCAGACCCGCGCGAACGAGAAGCTCAAGGTCGTTCGGGGCCGCCGAGAGCAGCTCCTCAACCGTTCGCGCCGCCGACGAGAAATCCTGCGCCCTCTCTTCGGCCGCCGCCCGCTCGAGCGCTGCACGGCGGTCGAGACCGGCTGCCCCTCCCTGCGCGGTTTCAAGGAGCGCACAGAGCGTAAGGAGCAGAGAAGTCGTCGGCGACATCGCAGTCGAAGGGTACCGTCCGCCTTCTACGAATGGCCGAACCCGACGTGCACCGCCGAGGAAGCCCACGGCTCCCTCTCCCTCTGCTCGGCGCTGTCGTGGCGAGCGGCGCCGCCGGGCTCATCGATGAGATCGCGTGGATTCGCATCCTTTCGTTGGAGATCGGCGCCACGGCCCCGGCGCTCTCGTGGGTGCTGGCGACCTTCTTTGGCGGGCTTGCCCTCGGCTCGCTCGCGGGAGCCCGCTGGCGCGTGGCAGCGCGTATCGCGCCGCGGCTCTACGCCCTGGCGGAGGTCCTGTGCGCCGGATTTGCCGCGTCTAGCCCAGCAGTGCTCATCGCAACGGCTCGAGCGCTCGGATCCCGTGCGGAGCTCGCGGCTTTGTGGCTTTTCGTTCCCACATTCGTGATGGGGCTTACCCTGCCGCTTTTGTGCAGAGCGGCCGGTGCCGACGGCCGCGCCGCGTCGCGGCTCTATGCCTGGAATACCCTTGGCGGAGCGGCTGGCGCGGCGCTCGCAGGATATGTGCTTTTGGAAATGATCGGGCTTCGGGGCAGCGTCCGCACTGCAGCCGTGATCCATCTCTGTGCGGGCGCGCTTTCGTTGGCCGTGACTCGAGTGCCCGATGAGCCGGAGGCCGAGGTCGAGGTCCGGGGCGACGCCAAGGGCTCCGTGCTCGGGCTCCGCGCTTGCCTCGCGGTCGCATTTGTAACCGGCGCCGTTTCGATCGCGGGCGAGGTCGTGCTCAACCGCATGCTGTATCAAGTGCTCGGTGGTTCGACCTATGCGATCACTTGTACGCTTGTCGTGTTCCTAGTTGCCGTCGTGGCCGGGGCCGCGATCGGGTCCGCGGGCTCGGATGACCCCGGCCGGCTGCGCGGGCGACTCGTGGTCGCGCTGCTGGCGCTCGCCGCCGCCGTCGCGGGCGCTTACTCCATTTTGCTGGCGCTGCGGAATCTGTTCCTTTCCGATCCCGCTGCGGCGGCGTCGCTCACGAGCGGGCTTCTGTGGACCCATCTCACGGCGCTCGGTGTGCTCGCTCCGCCGGCGCTCGCGTCGGGACTGGCATTTCCGTGGCTCGTGAGGCTCGCGCGCCGCGAAGGTTCCCAGGCGCTCGGGCTTGTGTATGGAGTGAACACTGTGGGCGCCATCGCGGCCTCCATGGTGACTACTTATGTACTCGTCCCTCGCCTTGGACTCGTCGGTTCGCTGTCGGTGGCCGGAGCGGCGGCTGCGCTTGCAGCAGCCGCCGTGGCGGGAAGCGGGGCGGGGCGCGTCGCCGGGGCGGCCGTTGCTGCTGCGGCGCTCGTCTCACTCGCGATTCCTGCGCGCTCCGAGCGGCTTCGGCTTTGGCTCTACGACGCGCTGGCGCGCGAGCAGGCTGAATCGGGGAACGCCGCCGCGTCGCGGGCAATGTCCACAGAAAACGTCGTCGTCCACGTCGAGGGCGTTTCTGCGACGGCCACCGTGACGGAGCTCGTCTACGGCGACGGGGCCCGCGTCCGGGACTTTGCCATCAATGGCAAGAAAGAGGCGAGCACCGGATTCGAAGCGCAACGCAACCAGCTCGTGCTGGGTCACCTGCCGATGTTATTGCATCCAGATCCCAAGCGCGCGCTCGTGGTCGGGCTCGGCGCCGGCGTCACGGCGGGGGCGGTCGCGGTCCACCCAGGTGCAGAAGTAATCATCGCCGAGCTCTCTCCCGAGGTCGCTGCCGCGACGCGCGCATTCGCCGCGGCGAACCATGGAGTGCTCGACCGAGCCAACGTGGAGGTCCGGTACGAGGACGGCCGGCGCGTCCTCGCGGAACGCGCCCGTGGCTTCTTCGATGTGATCACCAGCGATCCAATCCATCCGTGGATCTCGGGCGCCGCAAATCTATATACTTACGATTATTTTGAGCTTGTCCGGAATGCACTCGCGCCGGGCGGGGTCGCCGTCCACTGGCTGCCGCTCTATGAGATGGCGCTCCCGGAGACGACGGCCATCGGCGCGAGCTTTCGCGCCGCGTTTCCGAATTCGGCTCTTTGGATCACCTACGCTGGCGATGCCGTGCTCCTCGGCGCCCGCGATGAGCTTCGCATCGACGCGGCGCGCTTTGCCGAGCGTGCGCGACAAGGAGAAGTGGCAAATGACCTCAAATCGATCCGACTTGACGATCCGTTGCGGCTGCTGGCCGGGCTCGTCGCGGGAGCGGCACAGCTCGCGCCTGAGGGGACGGATCTCGTAACCGACGATCGACAGGTTTTGGAGTTCCGCGCCGCGCGGAATCTCTTCCTTCCGCGTACCCTCGCGCAGAATCTTACCTATTATTCACGGCGCCCCTGGTCCGCCGAAGAACTCATAAATCATTTCGGTATCGATCCGGCGCTGCGGCCTCGGCTCCAGCGCCTCATGGTTGCGAACCTCCGGGCGATGGAAGCCCGTGGGAAGCTCGAGGACGGCGAGCATGGCGCCGCCGAGTCGGCTCTCGAGGCGTGGGTCGCCGAGCCCGATGGGGAGCAGCTCGGGCTCCTTTTCTCGACGCCGGAGATGGAGTCCCGATTCAGAAATCCACAAAACGCACGCGAGGTTTTGGTCGCAGCTGCCGAAGAGATTCGCCACGCGCGCCGCTCCACCTCCGACGGCATGGCGCTCGCGAACAAGCTGCGCGCAGCTTGCGAGCGGCTTGCGGCGTATCGCGCCGACGACGAACTCACCGCGCGCGCCATGCGCCGCCAGCTTGCCGTCTGGCGCGGTGAGCTTCGCGATTATGAGGGAGTTCTTACAGTGCTCCGCGAGGATCTCTCGGCCTCCGATGCCGATCCGTCGCTTCTGCGCATCGCGGCGCGCGCCCTCACTCGTCTCGGCCGACCCGACGAAGCGCGCGCGCTGACCGAGCGTGCTCATCGGGCCGATCTTCGCGGCCTGTAAACTTCTCAGCGGTGTGAATAGTATGTTTCGACGGCGATGCTCGGGGGCACCGCGTCGCGCACGCGCCCGGCGATGGCGTCGAGCTCTGCGTCAGTGAGTGGCGATGCCCACGCCTCGGTCGTCGGCCGCGCAACCGTATATACATCGATTCGAGAGATCTGCGTGCCCGCGGAGACAAGCTCACGAATGCGGGCAACATATGCATCAACCTCGCTGGCGGGCGTCGGCTCGCCGTGGAGCCGCAGGAACATCGACTGCACGACGAGCGGATACACTTTTCCAAGATCACGAATATTCTGGACCTGCCGCGAGAGCGGCACATGCCCTCGGTCGACGAGCTTAAAATACTCCTCCGTGCCTGCGTCGAGCTTCGCCCACACCTCTCCGTGATGCGCCATGAGCCGGTCGATCGCGGCGCGCGTCGGCGCGCGGTGAAGAGTCAGCGCATCGGTGATGAGCACGAGCTTGAGGCTCGGCGAGCAGAGCCGTGCGCGCACATCGATCGCGGCTTCCACGGCTTCCCCGAAGAGCGGCGAGATCGTGGGCTCGCCGTCGCCTGAGAAGGCGATGTCATTGATCCTTTCGCCTGCGAACAGGCGCCCCGCCCGGACATCCTCGAAGAGCTGCTCGAGCTCGGCGCGAAGCTGCGGAATCGTCGGCTCGGCGCCCGAATCGCCGGGATTATCGACTTCACAATAAACGCAGTCGAGGTCGCAAATCTTCTTGTGGGGAAAGAGATTCACACCGACTGAGATGCCCCGGCTCCGGCGCGAGCGGACGGGGTAGACCATGCGGCCGGGGCGGCGACTGTGGTCGAGGATCGTGAGCGGCGAGGTCAACGCGCCGAGCATAAGCCCTTGCCAGCGGACTCCTGGGGTCTGCGAGCGGCTCTGCCCCGCGCTCCATGGGGACGAAGCCCATGGGGCCAGCCACCGAGAATCGCTGCCTCGCTCGCCTGAGAATCCTCAATCGTGCGCGCTCTGCTCTTGCCGCGGGAGCTAGCTCGGCGGAGCTTTCGTACCAACGCTCTGGAGGCGCTCCTCGATGTCGTGGAACGGATGGAAGATGACGGCCTTCTGAATGGTCTCAGTCCACAACAACTGCATCTCAACGAGCTCGTTCAGATCCGTCCTCGCTGTTTGCCGTGTGATCTGGTGGCTATTCGCGTGAGATGTGACCCGGTACGAAGCGTCGGGGTTTGCGATGGCGTGGCTCAGAAGTGCAAGCTGCCGATGGTTGAAGGACTGAGCCTTTCGCATCAGGTGCTGCGTTCTCTCCATTTCCGCGACCTTGGATCGAACATATTCGTGCAGCGATCGAATGGCCCGCTGAAGAGCGGTGAGCTGGTCGAGAACGAAGTACGTCACATCATTTTGATCGGTCTCTGTATATAGATACGCCTTGCTGTACTTGCTCGGGGCCTTGGCCAAAATATGGGAAATCGACAGGAACTCACAAAGCCGATATCCGGAGTGCAGCATGGACCAATAGAAGAGAGCCCTGGCGGTTCTGCCATTGCCGTCGACGAAGGGATGGTCATAGGCCAGAAAGAAATGGAGCAGAACGGCTTTCACCAAAGGATGAATAAATAGCTTCGTCCCTTTGTCATTCGCGAAATCGCAAAGCCGCGTCATTCGGAGCGGAAGACACCGCGCATCGGGACCTCTGTGCACCTCGACTCCGGATAGCCGGTCCTCCACGGAGATGTCGCAGTCTCGGAGGGTTCCCGCATCCCGCGGATCATCCAGGGTGTCTTTTGTGATACGGCTGTGAATCTCAAAAATAAGCTCCGGGGTGAGATCCTTCTCTGCCACCGAGCGAATGAATCGCATGGCGCCGAAGTTATGAAAGATCATCCGCTCATGCTGATCTCTTGGACTCCGTCCGGAGCGAAGCATCTCTCTGGCCACTTCTCGGGCAGTCGCGGCCCCTTCCAACTGGCTTGAGGTGATGGCTTCTTCAATGAGAGCACTCATCAGGAATCGATCCCGTGTTGCCGAGTTCACGAGCTGGTCCGGCACAGGAACCCGTCCGCTGAGGTCGCGGTCGATCTCCGTAAGCTGCCGCAGCAGCGGGTCGGGCAATGCCAACTTAAACGGAGAGCCGCTCCGATCCATAAATGGGAGCTCTCGAAAGAGCGACAATCGGTTGAGCTGAACAATCGCCCACCACATTTGGTGGTTCTCAATCCCGGAAGGCAGGGGCAGGTGGCGCAGCTTGTCCCAATGGACGTAACGCCCATCGACGGTCGCCGAGTAGGCCGTCGAGCGGTGGATCCGAGAGAACTCCCCCGTGGACTGAAAGAGCTTCGAGAGGAGCGGCAGGAAGTCGGGAGGGCTCTGGGGGATCCTCATGGCGAGCCGGAGGGTATGGCGACTGAATGGTAAATGAGGGCGTATTTAGCCATTGATGGCACGGTGAGTGGTCAAATCTTGCGTCGCTAGCCATGGATTAGCCATGCGTCTTCCACCTGGCATGGCTCGTAGGCGAGAGCTCTGACCGATTGGAACTCCGGTCTTACCAGAGGGTTGCGACCGGCACCTTCCCGAGTACCCGCGGAATACGCCATCAAAGCGGCACCACGAGGTCTGGGGTGAGCGAGGCGGGCTACTCAATCGAGTTCGAGGTGTAGCCGCCCCGCGTCGCTCGCAGCGAATCGCCGATCGGCCGGCCCGCGGACTCTGGTCTGTGACGTAAGCCGGTCGGGGGAGCTACGTTCAGATCCGCGCCGATGTCCATGCCGCCTCGACCCGATCCCACTTCCCGGCGCAGCGCGCTCCCGCTCCTTGGGGTCGGCGCGGGCGCTGCAGCGGCCCTCGGGCTCGCCGCGTGGCTGCTCCTCTCCGAGCAGGATCCCGGCGGCGAGGCGCCGAAGCCGCCCATCGACACGGAGGCTCCGAGCCCGGCTCCCAAGGGCCCCGAGCTCGACCCCGGCGCGGCCGCTTCGGTGCCCGCCTCCGATTCGGTGATCTTCAGCGAAGTGGCTGTGTGGCTCGCCCCCGAGGTGGTCTCCAGCTCCGACGGCTCGGCGGCGATCGGCGCGGGGAGAACCTGCTCGCTCTCAGGGAGATGCTTCGACGAGCGCGGCGGCGTGCGCGGCGTAGAAGTGAAGATTACAGGTGGTCTCAACGCGGGCGCGCGCGCGATCACCAATAGCGACGGGCAGTACGAGCTTCCGCTTCTCTATCCGGGCGCCGCAATCGTGGATTTCGAGTCGCCCGTCCACGGGCGAGCGCGGCGCGACGTGACGATCCACGATGGCCAGGCCGAAGACTTCGACCTCCCGCTGCTTCAGCCGGGCAACGTCCACGGCACAGTGCTCGATCCCAAGGGCGCGCCGATCGAGCGCGCCCACGTGGAACTCGACGGGCTGGCCGCGGAGACCGACAAGACCGGGAAGTTCTTTTTCAACGGCGTCATACCCGGAAATGTAATTCTCTACATATCTGCGGATGGCCACGCGACGCGCCGCGCGACCCTCAACCTGCGCCCAGGAAACTACATCGAGACCGACCGTGCGGTGTTTCGTCTTGAGAAGAGCAACCCGCTGGTGGCGCAGCTCAGCGCGCCGACGGCGGGAGCGGCGCCGCCGATGCTCGTTGTCCTGCCGGCCGATCCGCCGAGCGACTTCTCGATTCCTTGGGAGAAATTTGTCATCTCTTCGCCTCGCCCGGGCGACGAGCAGGTGCGCATCGATGGACTGCCCGTCGAGCGCGATCTGCGCGCCAGCGCCTTCTCGACGGCGGGAGTGCCTGATCCGCGAACGCGGCCCGTTCTGTTGCGTGCGGGGGACACGTCCGCCTTCTCGCGTCCGATTTTTCAATTTTCTTGGAAACGGGCCGTCTCTGGAATTGTGATGGCGGACGGGAAACCGTTGCAGGGAGCCCGTGTGCGCATTGAATCCACCAATATTGCGCGCGCAATGGATTGGGCGCTGCGCGACTGCGGCGGGCTCAACCGGTTCGCCATTCCGATCCTGCCGTGCGCGCGCAAGCAGTGCGAATCGGGCTACCAGGGTGAGTTCCGTATCGAGACCTCTGATATGTGGACTCCAGCTGCGCTCGTCGTCGAGGCCTCGGGCTTCGACCGCGCGGTGCTTCCGGTGCCCGAGAAAGGGGGAGACCTGGGGATCGTCTCGCTCACACGCGACCCCGAGCTCGGCCCGGCGACCCTCGCGCTGAAATATGAGCTTCCTTCGAGGAGGCGTCTGCGGCTCTCCGTGAACGGAGCTCCTTCGGAGGAGCGCACGCTGGAGGCCGGCGAGTCGATCACCATTTCTGATCTTGCGCCCGGCAGCTACGCCATTCGCGTGCGCGAGAACGGCACTCCGGTTTTCGAGCGGCCGTCGGCGCGCGTTCGCGGGACGACACAAATCGCGATTTCTGGTATTCCGCGATAGCTACGGGCGGAACCCCATGGCGCGCCGCACTGTCGCGACGGCTCGGTCGCCTTCCAGCGCCCGTAACAATTCGAATGCCGTGTCCATCGCCGCAGCGGGGCTCGTGCCGGTGAGCACGGCGCCGTCGTGCTCGACCGGGCCGTCGCTCAGCAGCGCGCCGCACTCGGCGAGGTAGGCGCGATGGCGCCCATCTTCGAAGGGGTAGGTGGTGGCGCGGCGTCCCACCAGCAGCCCCGCCGCCGCCAGAGCGCGCGCTCCCGTCGACGTGGCCACGAGCACCGTGCCGGCGGCCTCGGCGCTTCGAAGGAACTCGAGCATCGGCGGGTCGCAGACGTGGGAGAAACCCTTCTCGTGGAAGCCTCCGGGGACTACGACGGCCGCAAAGCCGCGCGGCTCCGCCTCAGCGAGGCGCTTCGTGGCACGCACGGTCATCCCGTGGGCTCCCGCAACCTCTCGCTCGACGGCGAGGATCTCCACCTGGAGCGGCTCAAGCGACTCCGATGTCCGCACCCAGCCCGCGAGCGCGACGAACGAAGAGGCTTCCTGCTCGTCGAAACCGGGCGCCAGCACCAGCGCAATGCGCTTCATGGCGCGGAGTATAGGTGCGGCGGTGCGGTGCGCGGCTCTTGGAGGGCGCAGTCGCACCCCGGAGAATCGGCGACGTGACCGCAACCCTCGCGCTGGGCGCCCGTCCGATCCGACTCTCTGATCTCGAGCCGCTGGTTCGGGACGCGCAGAGCTTCCACGTTTCGATTACCGCATCTGCCCGCGACCGCATCCGCCGATCGCGGCGCGCCGTGGAACGCCACCTGGAGGCGGGCGACACCGTGTACGGCGTGACGACCGGCTTCGGGCGCCTTGCAAAGGTGCGCGTCGAGACCAAGGACTTGAAGCAGCTCCAGCGCAATCTGTTGCTTTCACACGCGTGCGGCGTGGGCGAACCACTGTCGGAGCTCGAGACGCGCGTGGCGCTTTTATTGCGTATTCATACTCTTTCGCAAGGGCTGAGCGGCGTGCGACTCGAGCTCGTCGAGGCGCTGACCGATTTGTTTAATGCCGGAGTGATCCCGGTCGTGCCGCAGCAGGGGAGCGTCGGCGCAAGCGGCGATCTGGCGCCGCTCTCCCATTTGGCGCTCACGGTGATCGGGGAAGGGGAGGCGTTCTATCGCGGCAAGCGAATGCACTCGGCGAGGGCGCTGAGGGCGGCAGGGCTGAAACCGATGGAACTCCACGCCAAGGAGGGGCTCGCGCTGATCAATGGCACTCCCATCATGACGGCCGTGGGCGCACTTGTGGCATTGCGCGCGCGCGTCGTGTCGCGATCCGCCGATGCGATCGCCGCGCTCAGCGTGGAGGCGTTGAAAGGGAGCATCATTCCGTTCGATGCGCGCATCGCCAAGGCGCGCACCCATCCCGGCCATGCGAAGACCGCGGCGAATATGCGCAAATGCCTCTCGGCATCGGAGGTGATCCCGTCCCATGCGCATTGCGATAAGGTGCAAGATCCCTATTGTTTGCGTTGCATTCCGCAGGTGCACGGCGCGTCGAAAGATCTGTTGGAATTCGCGTCGGGTGTTCTCGAGCGCGAGATGAACGCCGTGACCGACAACCCTCTCGTGTTTGAGAACGGAGATGTGGTTTCCCAGGGGAATTTCCATGGGCAGCCCGTGTCGACGGCCATGGACGCGCTCGGGATCGGAATTGCCTCGTGGGGGACGATCAGTGAGCGGCGCATCGAGCAGCTCGTGAATCCGGCGCTCTCGGGTCTTCCGGCGTTTTTAGTGGAATCGAGCGGGCTCAATTCCGGATTCATGATCCCGCAGGTGGTCGCAGCGTCGCTGGTGAACGAGAACAAGGTGTATGCGCATCCCGCGAGCGTCGACACGATCCCGACTTCGGCTAACCAGGAAGATCACGTTTCCATGGGTGTGACGGCGGCGCGCAAGGCGCGCACGATTGTTGGGAATGTGGAGTGGGTCCTCGCAATCGAGGCAATCGCCGCGGCCCAAGGACGCGAGTTCTTCCGCGAGAAACGCGCGGGGCGCGGCGCAGAGGCCGTTTATCAGTGCATCCGTACGCGCGTGAGGCCGCTGGAGCAGGACCGATATCTGCACCCCGACCTCGTGGCAGCCCGCGACCTCATCGCGTCCAGAGCGATCGAGTCACAAGTAACAAAAGCGACGGGTGAGCTCGAGGTGTAGCGAGAGCAGTCTCGCCACACGAACGAGGTGGCGCAGGTCTCGGCTTCATCGGACGAGCTTGGGTCACGCCGCAAGAAATTGAGATCCCCAGTGCCCGGCACGCAGGTAGTCTGCGCTCATGGGCTGGCTCGACTGGACCATCGTCGCCCTCTACGTCGCCGCGATGATTGTCATTACGGCGCGAGTATCAAGCCGACAATCAACACAGGCAGACTACTTCCTTGCCGGGAGGCGGCTTGGCGGCACGTGGCTTGGATTTTCCATCCTCGCAACACAAGTAAGCGCGATCTCCCTCATATCCGGACCCGCCTTCGTTGCAGCAAGGCCGGGAGGCGGACTGAGCTGGCTTCAATACGAGATCGCCGTTCCCCTCGCATCCGCAGTCCTGCTCCTCGGAATCGCTCCGGCGATGCGGCGATCGAGGGCCACCACGATTTATGAATTCGTTGAGAACCGGCTGGGAAGGCCGAGCGGAGCGGCGCTCGCAATCAGCTTCTTGGCCGCTCGGGGAATTGCGACGGGAGCTGTTTTATATACGACAGCGCTCCTGATCGCCCAAACGCTCGGAGTGCCGACTGCGTTGGCGCTGCTCGGCATCTCGGGGTCTGCCGTGCTGTACACAGTCATCGGCGGGATCGAGGCGGACGTGTGGTCCGATGTGATGCAGCTCGGGGTCCTTCTGCTGGCACTTATCGCGGCAGTTATTATTTGTTTGCTGCAAATCGGAGGAGTGGAAGCGCTTCTCTCGAAGACAGATCCGGAACGGACCCGGATCCTCATGACGGATGTGCTCGGCTTCGAGCGGTCTTCGGCGCCGGGCCTCTTACCGATGATCGCAGGTGGGTTCGTTCTCTATCTCTCGTACTACGGATGTGACCAGAGCCAAGCGCAACGGCTGCTGTCCGCGCATCGGCTCCGAGACGCTCGATGGGCCTTGATCTTGAATGGCGTGCTGCGGATGCCGCTCGCCGCGATTTATTGTGTGTTCGGCCTGGCGCTCGGGGTTTGGCTGCAATCCACAGATGCAGCGATCGCCGAGGAAATCCGATCCCAGCCGGATCGGCTCGTACCGATCTACCTCATGCATTCAGCGCCCACAGGACTTCGCGGTCTCTTTGTCGCGGGGTTGCTGGCGGCATCGATGTCCAGCTTCGATTCCAACTTCAACTCTCTCTCGGCCGTGACGCTGCGAGACATTCTGCGAGATCGGCGGAGCGACACAGGCGTGGGGCGATCTCGGCTTTATGCGGCGGTTTGGGGGGTGCTTGCAACATCTGCGGCATTTCTCTTCGCAGGTTCGAAGACCACGGTGATCGAGGCCGTGAACTCTGCGGGATCCCTTCTCTACGGTCCAGTGCTTGCGCTCGTGGCATTTGCTGCTTTCTGTGCGGAGAGACGCAATGAGAGTGCGCCTCCTCGGGGAGCCGGTTTTGCGGTGGCGTTCATACTCGGCGTCGCCGTCAATTGTGGAGTATGGATCTTCGAGCCCGAAGTGAGCTGGATGTGGTGGAACGTGCTCGGATTCGCCGTGACAGCGGCCGGCATCGGCATCGCCGCAATGCGCGGAGGCGACCTGCAGATTCCGCGATGGCGCCTTCGAATCGGATTTGCGGAGGTTGCGCTTGCCTCGATTTCTATTGCCATGGTGATCCTCTTTGGATTCGTACCCGGCATTTTTGGATAGCGGCGCCGAGAGAACCGCCTCGATTCTGATAAATAGAAGGAGGCAAGCGTCTGAAGCGTCGCAGTCTCAGCTCAGTTCGCGATTGCGCACGGTCTCCTCGATCAACAGGATTCCAATATCGTTCACGTGGGTGCCCGTAGGGCCCGTAACGAAGAGTGCCCCGATTCGCTCAAGTAAGGAGTATGTATCATTGCTTTCGAGCGCCGCTCGAATACTGAGACCGGACTCGAGCGCACGAAGCTCAGTCGATCCGTCCACCCAGGCGCCGGCGGCATCCGTCGGACCATCTGTACCATCGGTGCCGAAGCAGAGAGCGCGCCACCCCGCCCGTCCGCTCAGCGCTTGCGCGAGGGCGGCCGCTACCTCCTGATTTCGGCCGCCGCGGCCGTGGCCTCGAACGGTAACTGTGGTCTCGCCTCCCCAGAGCAAGCACACCGGTGGTGGAGCGGGCCTGCCGAGATCCAGAATTTCGCGGGCCACGCTCGCCACGAAGCCACCGGCCTCGCGAGCTTCGCCTGTGAGCGTGGAGGTCAGCACAAGAGGTTTGAACCCTATTTGTAGTGATGCAGCCGCTGCCGCCTCAAGGGCGTCGCGGCCGCTTGCGACGATTTGATTGGTGACTTTCTCAAAGAGCCCATCCCCGGGTTTCGGCGTTTCACTGCGTCTGCCAGCACACCCTTCGCGAAGATGGTCGAGAATGTTTTGTGGACCATTGGTGAGCCCGATGCGCTTCTCCCAGACGAGGATCGCCTGTGCAAATGTAGACGGATCCGGTGCGAGCGGTCCGCTTCCGATGACATCGATGGCATCGCCGACGACGTCGGAGAGTGCAAGGCAAGCGACCTCGCGATTCGACAGAAATCTCGCAAGTCCTCCACCCTTCAAAGCATCGACGTGCTTGCGAATTGTATTAATCTCGCGGATGTCCGCTCCTGAGCGCAGGAGTAAACTCGTCAGCTCCGCGAGATCCTCGGTTCGGATATTCGCAGGGAGCTGCGCCATCAGCGCGGATGCGCCGCCCGAAAGCAACACGAGCACGGGTTCGCCGATTGGAAGCTCCGTGAGGAATGCACTGACCCGAGCGCCCGCTGCAAGGCTCCGCGCATCGGGCACAGGATGAGTGGACTCGAGGACGGCGAAACCCGCAAGCGGCTCGCTGTGGCCGAGCTTGGTGATCACGAGCCCCCGTCCTCTTAGATCTCCGAGCAGAACGTCGGCGGCGCGGGCCATCGCCGTTGCAGCCTTCCCAACCGCAAGCACGTGGATCCGCCCGCCCTCGGGAATTCGAATCCGACGTCCCCCCAGCGTGAGCGCACGGCCCTCGATGTGTAGCTTTCGCCGGAGGGCAATCTCCGGCGACACAGCAGCGATCGCCGCGCGTCCGATCGACTGAAGATCCTGAGGTGGACCGAGCGGTCTAGACCTGTCCGAACTCATCCCACTGATCCTTCGACGTCGTGGCGTCGCGAAGCCTGTCTTCGAGCGCCTTTCGCGCCAGATCACGGGCTCCGAGGCCGAAAGCCAGTGCGACCGCAAATGTGAGTCCACTCAGCAGGATCGCAAAAGTGAGAGCCGCAATATTAGCGCCAATGCCGAGCTGCTCGAGAGCCATCGCCAGCAGGAAGATCCAAACCAACGCTTGCGCGATCCAGGCCGCGAAGCGTGCAAAACGGAGTCGAGCATTCACCGAGGCGATCAGAACAGTTCGGCCGATGAATGGCGAGACAAGATAGCCAGCGCAGAGAATCAGGAACCCGACCGCGAGCCGCGGAAGATAGTTCAGAAACGACTCCAATAGGTTCGCGCCGATGGACGGAGCGATGACGGAGAAGGCACCGCCCAGGAAAGCGAACGCCGTTAGGGCGCGCAATCCAAGGCCTGCGACCGTGGAGGGCCGGACTCGAATGCCGAAGCTTGTCCACATCTCCCGCCCGAGGAGCCGAGATACGATCTCGTCAAAACGTACGATTCGAAGCAGTGCTCGAAGCGCGTAGTCGAGGACGAGCGCCACTACAAGCCCCAAGATGACGAGCACGAAGAATGCGAGGATCGTGGGCACGACTCGGGCGAGTCCTGCAAAGAAGTCCTGGAAGGACTGCTGGAATCCGGCTGCTTGCGAGCCAGGGGGCGCGTCTGGCGCTGTCTGCAACATCATCAGGATGATCATCTTTGTTCTCCCGGCCATCGGGCCAGCAGCTCACGTCTGCCATGGTCAAAAGAGATACACAATTCTTCGAGCTTCGCTTCTACTTCAGAGGCTGAGGAGCGCTCTGTCTCACGAACCCAGGATGCGGTTCTGCCGAGGTAGAGCGGGAATAGGCTGGGGAGGAGATGGTTTTGGGGCAATCTTCCGGTCGCATATTCCGTGAGATAGTCGAACACGATGTCACGCCACAATTCGGTCGGCATCACAAAACTCCTCGGCTTCTGCCCAGCAAGGGCGCGCACACCTCGAAGCGTCTCCGGCCGGAGCGCTGCCTCCAGCATGGGCAGCAGGTCGACGAGTGCTTGCTCGAATGTTGCAACCATTCGCTCGACGTCGACGTGGATGGGATCGAGGCCGACCGCAAAGGGCAGCCCAAAAAGCGAGAGTTCCTTCGCCTGATCGACTGTACTCCAGACAGCTCGGTCGGCCACGATTCGAGAGAAGACCGCCGAGGTCACCTGCTGGAGCATTCCCGACAAGTGTGCGCCGGGGTCCTTGGGATCGTGAATTTTCGAGCCGAGGAACACCTGGCAGACCTTCTGCGAATTCACGAGAGCCGTTGTGGTCATCCAGATGTCGATGCCGAATCTTGCGACGTCCGATTCCCACACATCCGCCGCGACGTACTTCTCGAGGATGCGGCTCGAGAATCCAAAATCGCCCCCGATCGGCTGGCGAACATTTCGTCGATAGAGGGCGCGAACAAGGGGATACACGAGTGAGTTCGTGATAGTTCCGTCGTATTTGTGTCGAGCGTAGAGAGGGCAACAATAATCATGATCTCGCCACAGAATTGGCCCGAGCAGCAGCTCGACCCACTCCGCCGTGATGCTCCGGAGGTCGGAATCGACGACGGCCACTGCCCGGGCGTGAAGCCGATGAGCGACTTCGAAGATGGTGCGAAGCGCGCTCCCCTTGCCGGGTATCCCAGAGTACCGCGTGAAGATCCTGGGGATGGGCGTCCACGTGTCGGTGGGCCGAAGAAGCGACTCAGGAGGCAGCTGTGTCAATCGGCACACGGATTCCGTGTCGTCCGTCGAGCTGCCGTCCGAAATCACGATTCCCGTCGAATAGTTTGAGAAGTACTTTCGAAGGCCACATTCCACTGCTCGAATGACATGTGCAACGGTTCGGCCACTATGGAATGATGGTATTCCAACGACGATGTCGAGCGACTTCTGCTTCTCGATGAATTGTTGGAGATGAGGCTCGAGATCAAGTGCTTTTGGTGTCCGAGCTGGATTCATAAATTGTCACAAAGCCTGGATCGGCGACACGCGCCGACTCGGATTCTTCCACGGAAGAAGCCCATCGCGAAGCACGCAATTTCTTGGATGCCAGTGGGCAGGGCTTCTGAACCGGCGAGGGGTGCGAACACCACAAAAACAGAAGGATCGGAGGGGGCCGTCGCATGGGCGTTGGCCCTCGATCGAGCGAGCGGCGACGGGCAGCCATCGGAAGAGCGTGCCGGCCGTGGAGCAGCCATCGAACTCAGCCCTCGATGTGTAGGTTCTCTCGCAGTCGGTCCACCCGTATGCCCCATGTGCCCTTCATGCGATGCCGAATTGTGAGCACGCCGCACACCTTCCGCAATCAGCACCGTTGAGGGCGCCGCAGTTCCCGGGCGTCGAAGCGGTTCGCGGCAAGTGGTTGCTCGAATCGCCGCCGTGAACCCGCCACGACGCCTCTCTTGCTTGAGATTTCGAGCCTGACGGGCATTCACGGCACCAAGTGCCGGTCCCGGCTTCGAAGAAGGTCGGCCTTTGAGAGGCCGTGCCCAAGGTCATCCGAGCTGCGGGCGAGACCCTTCTGCGAGCTCTTCGTCGGACCGCTCCGAGGTCACTCCTTGCTCCGTCAACAACGATCCCTTTCGAGCTCTCGAATAGCCCTCGCGATCGCTATCGGGAGCACTTTTGCCACAGGCAGTTAAGAATTTGCCGGATTCCGCCCGATGGAGTCGTCGTTCGCTGAGCTGCTGTTTCCCGTTCTTGAGTCTGAGACACCTATGAGCGTCGAGCTGTTGGTCGTACACCCGGAAGAGTCGTCGAGGCAGACCATTGGCCGACTTGCCGCGGAGGCTGGGCTACGCGTATGCGAGTCCAACTCCGCCGTCGAAGGGGTGCTGCTCGCCCGGGAAGCCCATCCGACGGCCGTGATTCTGAACCTGGAGCCGCCCGGCATGGACGGCCTCGCAGCGCTGGCGCTGATCCGCGCCCAGGTCGGCGCGACCGCCCGCGTGCTCGCCTTCGGCAGCACCGACCCCGGTGCGCTGAAGTTCGCGCGCGAGCTCGGCGCCGACATCGCGATGACCCATCTCGACGAGCGTCCGCTGCAGGATTTCCTCCAGGAAGCCCGCCGCCGCCCGCGCCGCACGCTCGGTGCGGCGATCGCGTCGCTGCCGTAGGGCGGGTGGGAGATCCGCCGCGGACACATCTCCGCGCGCGTGCGTCGGTCGCCATCGATGGAGGCGCATGTCAGTTCAGTCGGCCGACCGAGCTGTTTCCGCGTGAGTTCTGCGCAGCTCAATGATCTTCGAGATCACGATCTAACAGATGATCGAATCTCCGGTGACAGCTGGGATTCACGCCTGTGAGAATTTGGCATCGGAGGCAGAGTCTTCGCTGGACACGAGTCCGACGGACCTGCAACCCCTGAGCAGCCTGCCGCGCCCGAGCCTTTTGTGAAGTCGCAGCTGCTCCGATGCGAGTTCGCTCCCGCACGCCACATCGGCTGACCGAGTACTCGTCGAGGAGCTCTTGCATGGTGTCCTCCCTTCAAAGCGCACTTTTTCTATCATGATACGCGGCGCTCGCCTCTGGATGGTGTCCGCTGTATGCAAAGTTGTAGGGAGACCGAGTGCAATGCGGTTCGAGAGGTCGAAGGCTACGGCGCGCTTGGGGGCAGTCCCGAGGTGCGGGGCTATTGTAGCTTATCCGTGAACTCGAAGAGAAGGGAGGGTCGAGTTTCTTGTGGTTTCTATAAGCGATCTACAGTTTTAACGAACTTTCTTTTGACGACCTGCATTCCATGCCTACTCTCTCACAGATCTCTCGAGGCCACTCGGACACTGCCCTCCTTGGAAACCTTGCGATGTGGGGAGGCGCCACCGACCGCGTTTTGGAATGCGAGTTCTGTAGGCTTTGAGTTGTTTGTGTTTGGGAGACTTTCGATGTAGCTCTGCCACCGAGGTATATCGACGACTTCGACTCTGGCGATCCTCGCGCTCGCGGCGCTGAGGGCTGGGCTGGCGCGGCGTCGGCTGGGGCGAAAGCGCGTGCACTTCACACAGATGCTGGTGCCAAACACGGCGGCGGCGCGCGGCCGTCTCAACGCGCTGCGCGTGCAGATTGGCCGCGGCGGGCTCACGGCCGAGCAGCTTGACAAATCGGCCGATCGCGCGACCCTGGAGTCGCTTCGCAGCGAGCTCTACGCCGCTGGCTGCGAGGCGTCCGCGCGCGTCCTGCTGAGCGATGGCACTCGTTTCGCCCTTCGCAAGGTCCAGCGCGAGGCGTATCTCGCGACTCTCGAGACCTTCGTACTGATCACAAGAAACCGCGGCGATGCTCGACCTCGTGCCGTACTATGCGAAGCAATCTTGTGACCACTACAAGATTTCTAGTGAATGCTCATTCGAGTAGTGGAAGATTGTTACACGACACACTAGTCAGGTGCCCGAGAATAGCGTTGGTGTTCCGACGAAGATCGAGAGCCCTGACGTCGACATATTACAACATGCCTGTCCGGAAGAGAAGTGGTTTTCAGAAGCTGGTCCAGTCGAGAATGACCCGGGATAGTGAGACGAGTCGTGCCTATCGAAATCAGTCCCTCTGCTGTTTGGAGTCCCACCTTGGGCCGCATACCTAGGAACGTGTTATTATTCCCTCTTCTGGCTGTGGTGGCGCTTGGTGCCTGCTCCACGACGAACCGGGAAGCTTATTCATATCCTGCCCTAAGAGTGGTTGGAAGTGATAATAGCGAAATATATGCGTTCATGGTCCATCTCGGCCGCGAGGGCGTGCGATGCTCTGCCCTCCGTCAGGAGACTCACCGAGCGACAGGCGCAATAGACTCCGTTTGTATTGCCGTGCTCCTAAAAGACATTCCGAAGGTGCAATATTTGTCTCGGGAGTTCCCCTGGAGAAAAGGGGTTATTGTCATTTATTCATAAATGAGATAGCGCTCTGAAGTTGAATTTCTGTATCGACCAGCTGTTGCGGTGCTGGGGACTCTTTGGAGCAAGTGTGGCTTCAGCCCGCCGGGCAAGCTCGGCGCTCAGAGTGACTACATGAGCAGAAGTCCCTCAACCACATCTTGTTGAGTGCATTGGGAGCCTTCGGTCACACCCGCAGGCACACCGTGAAATTCTCGGATGAGCTGGGCGTCTTCGGAGCGCGCCTGCCATGCCCCAGCCGCGCAAGGCGCTCGAGGAGATGCGCGCCGCGCTCGAGCAGATCGTGAGAATTCGTTCGAACCCCAGCCGCGGTTGAACTCCCGGCTTTGGGGGCCCGCGGCGAAGGGCGGGACAAGATTGGTTCGTGTCGACAGCCAGAACCCATGAACGGCACGCCTCGAAGGGAGCTATCGCCCGAATCCGTGAGATTGCGGCTTTGTGGCTCGGTTCAGGCCATTCGATCGAGCTTCGGTCGTCCGAGTCGGCATGCCGAGAAGAGACTCCGAAGGAGAGCTCCCGGCCATCGTCGCCGGGCCAGCCGCGCCATGGAGATCGGGGAGATCGGAGAAATCGGGATACCGCCGGAGACGGGGTCGCTAGCTACGACCGTGACCCCGCCCTTAGCCGAACTCTGCCCTGAGCGCGCCCCCGCCGACGCTTGGGGATTCGAGTCGATCCCGTTTCCGATTCGCCTTCGGAATCGCGGTTTGCTCGCGCTGGCGCGCCCCGAGACGGCGACCCAGCTGGTCGGCACTGCCGACCTCCACATGCCCGACGGCCGCCTCGTGCGCCGCCTGCTCGAGACGCCGGTGCCCCACGCGGTGCCGGTCGGCGGATCCGAGCTCTTCGGGGCCAATCTGAACGTCCAGGCCTTCGCCGGCGACTACGTCGTCAAGCTCGGCCTCCATCGCCGCGTGCCGACGCCCAACGGCGGCACTCGCCTCGAGGAGCTCCCGATCGAGACCGAGGAAGCGCCGCTGCGCGTCCGCAACACGATCTTCGACGCGTTCGTCGAGCTCGTGAATTCTTGCAACTTCCGCTGCACGTTCTGCCCGCAGGGGGAACTCACGCGCAAGCAGCGGCCCATGGATTTCGAACTCGCTAAGAAGGTCGTCGCCGACCTCGCCGCGATGGGGCACCACTATCCCATTCGCGTGCACCTGATGGGCGAGCCGATGCTTTACCCGCGCTTTTTTGACTTCGTCGAATATGCGCATTCGGTCGGCCAGCGAATTGTGCTTGCCACCAACGGCTCGCGCTTTCAGCCTGATCGCATCGAGAAGATCTTCTCGACGAAGCTCGACGAAATGGTGGTTTCGCTCAATACGCCCGAGCGCGAAGAGTATGAGCGCCAGCGCGGCACCGACCTGCCGTTCGAAGCGTACATGGCGGGCATCGAGGCGATGGTGACCGAGATCGTGAGGCGCGGCGCGCCTCCGGCCACGCGGATCAACGTTCTGTATGATCTCGCGAAGGCGAACGATCCGTCGGAGCTCGCCCGCATTCGTACAATCGTCGCGCACTGGGTTCGAATTGTGAGAAACGCCGGGGGCAAGGTTGCCGCCGACGTGCATGAGACCGTGCAGCTAGACCCGCGCGGGACGACGCTGCTCAAGCTCTGCGACGGGCTCGAGCTTCAGTGGACTCCGTACCACGCCTGGGGCGAAGGAGCCGCCGGCAACCAGCAGCAGGAGCCGGCGCTGCGCCGGCACGTGCCGCAAATGCCGCGCATGCGAGATCACTTCTGCTCGTTCCCGTGGCGGCAGCTCGCCGTGCTCGTCGACGGCCGAACGACTGCTTGCTGCGTCGACGCCGAAGGTCAGATTTCGCTCGGCGACGCGCGCACGCAATCGGTCGAGGAGATTTGGAACGGCCCCGAGCTGAACCGCATCCGCGACGGATTCTTGCGGTCGCGCGCGGTGCACCCGAAGTGCGCCACGTGCCACATCCACCACGAGAAGGAGCAGTTCTTCCCCGCTCCGCAGATCGTGGTGCCGCAGCCGAGCCTGCTCGTTCCCGCGGTCGCGTAGCGCGCCGCGGAGAACGCAACTATTCGATCGGGCCGCCGGCCGGCGTCGCGATACGCGCGCAGAGGCCGCTGCCGTAGCTCCAGTCGACGACCTTGAAGAGGAGCGTGTTCACGCCCGCCTTCAGCCGGATCTGTGCAAAGTATGCATCGCGGTTCGGCGCCTCGCCGTAGCTGTCGCCTTCGTAGACAAGCTTGCCGTTGAGCCAGGCGCGCGCGCCGTCGTCGTGTCCGAGCCAGAGCACGGCATCTTGCTCCTTCGCGACGCGCACCGTCGTGAAAGCATACACAAAGGCGCCGTCGTAGGGGGCGAGCACGGCGCCCTTATCGCCGTCCAACACGAGCACCCAGCCGTCCGTGAGCGCGCCGGCCACCCACTTTTTGTTGGATGTACCGGCGGATTCGCCCGCTTTCCCCGAGCGAACAGACGCCTCGCCGACCTCATCCTTGGCAAATGGTTCGTTTCGTTTTGTGGGGAACGGCCCGGCCACGAGCCAATCCTTCAGAAACGGTATAGAAGCCTGCGGCGACGGCGGGCGGCGCGTCGCCGCGACGACCGGCGCACCGACGAATTCGCCCGAAGGCTCCTTCTCGCCGGACCACGTCAGCGTCGCGCGCTTCAAGAAAAGCAGCGCGAAGCAGGTGGTGGGAAACTCACCTTTCCAAGCGCCCTTGTCGTCCTGCGTCGAGACGAGGTGCTCCGCCCCTTCGGGATACCACGCGTGGGTGCCGATCTTCGGCTTCCCGGCAAGCGAACACGCGCGCTCCAGGCCGTACAAATAGTAATGCTGCCACGGACGCATGAAGCCGCGGCCGGTATTGTTCGTCGGGTTGGCGTCGATTCGATAATTGCGCTCCAGCCACGCGAACGCACTTTTCTCGATGGCATCGAGCTCGGCGCGGCGCGCCTCATAGGGGCCGTAGCCCTTTAACGCGATCGCCGCGATGCGCAGATCGGTGATGGCGGCGACCGTCATCGAGCCCGTTCCGAAATCCGCCGGATCTCGATAAGTGAACGATCCCCCTTGGCGCTCCTGGTGGCGCTTTGCGATGGCGAGGATCGACTCCAGCAGGAACTCCGGCGGGATCTTCACTCCCATGCGCGCCGCGGCATGCAGCCCCAGGATCGCGTACTGTGTGTTCGACAGATCGACGTCGCCGTGGGGATAGGCCCAGAGCTTTGAGCTTCGGTCGCGATGCTCCATGAGCCACTGCGCGCCGGCCTGCACCCGCGGCAAGTCTACTTTTCCACGCTTCAGCGCCTCCCAGGCCATCAGCTCCACGCCGGCCGAATAGGTGCGGTCGAACTCCGGCGGCCCAGAAAAGTAACGTAGGCATTTCTGAATCGCTGGGTCTCCCTCCCGAACGCCCGATTTGATGAGCGTAAGAAAGCCGAGCGCGGCGGTGCCTCGGCGGAACTCGTCTGTTCCCGTGTGCCCCCAGGATCCGTCGGCCTGCTGCTCCTTCTGGAGCCACTCGACGCCCCGGTCGATGGCGCGATTGACGCGGACCTCCAGGGTCGGCGGCGGCCCGTCCTGCAGGGCCGCGGCGGCCGTCGCAGCAAGTACGAGGAACGCGAGCACGGGAGATTCGTACCACGGCGCCCCGCGACGAGGGAACCTCTCACCGAGTAGGATTCGAGGCACTGAGATGAGCCCTACCGCACCGCCCGCCACCGCATCGGCCGCCGTCCAAGTCCGCAATCTCTATCGCTTCCATGAACTCCATGGGCGAAAGCTCCCGGTGCTCATCGATGTGAGCCTCTCCGTTGCGCCCCAGGAATTCGTTGCCGTGATGGGGCCGAGCGGTTCCGGCAAAACCACGCTTCTTCAGTGTATTTCGGGGCTCGACCAGCCGTCGTCGGGGAGCGTTGATCTCGGCGGGCGTCCGATGGGTGATCTCGACGAGCGCGCGCGAACGCTCGTGCGCCGCCAGCAGATCGGATTTGTATTCCAGTTCTTCAATCTTCTTCCGACGCTCACCGTCGAGGAGAATATTGCACTTCCGCTGCGAATCGCGGGGCGATCGGTGCGTTCCGCGCAGCCCGACATCGACCGGCTCTTGTCGCAGTTCGGCCTCGCCGAGCGGCGAAGCCACTTGCCGGGACAGCTCTCCGGCGGCGAGATGCAGCGCACGTCGATCGCGCGCGCGCTGATCTCCGGCGCGCCGCTGCTTCTGTGCGATGAGCCGACGGGGAATTTGGCCACCAAGGCGGGCGAAGAAGTGATGAAGGCGCTCAGCGCCTGCCGGACGCAGGAGAAACGCACGATTTTATTAGTGACTCACAATCCGCGCGACGCCGCTTACGCCGACCGCGTGCTCGTGCTCCGCGACGGCCAGCTCGTGCCCGACGGTGAAATGCGAGGGCCCGGTCTCACGGCGGAGCGAATCCACGAGACGCTCTCGCGCCTCGGAGTGTAGCGGCCATGCTCGCCCTCTCCCTCGCATGGAGCGCCCTGCGCACGCGCCCCGGGCGCGCTTTTGTATCGATGCTCGGTATTGCGCTCGGAGTGGCGACCGCCGTCGCGATTCTGACGCTCGACGTCGTCACGGTGCTCTCGAAGACGCTGCCGCGCACGGAGGAGTTTGCGAAGGTCGATCTTGAGGCGATGCCCGTCGACCCGCGGCGCAAGCCGGTCGACGTGCTGGCGGAGCTGCGGGGGCTTGAGGGGGTCGGCGCCGCGGGAGCCGTCATCATGGATGCCGTTAGCATCGTGGTGAATGATGAGGTTCGCGGGAGCTGTAAGATCATTGCTCTCGACGACACCGCTCGAAAAGTACATACATTTGCGTCGTATCAGATCTCCGACGGCAGCGACCTCCAGAGCATCGATTCGCCCGACTATTCGAGATGTCTCATGGGCGCGGAGCTGGCTTCGCGGCTGAAGCTCAAGGTGGGCGATTCTGTGGAGCTCCAGCGCGTGCAGCGCGAGAGCCGCTCCAGTGGGATTTGTGTCGATGGCGAGATGGTGAATCCGAGCGAGGGGCGCGAGGCGCCGCCCGAGGTCGCTCCCGTCCGCGTGCGCTATCAAATCGCGGGGACGCTCGAGCGCTACCATCTCGGCCGGCAGGCGGGTGGTTCTGTGATCATTGCGCCCTTGAGCGCCGTCGAGCGGATCTTCGGCGAAGCCCACTCGCCCGCCGTCTATTGGATCGGGAAGGCGAAGCGGCTTTCGATTGAAGATCTCAAGATCAAGCTCACGCCGAATTTTGCATTCAGCACCGATCGCTCCGCGCTTGTCGGCGAGGCGGCCGATGAGCGCGCGTTCCGCAACGGCGTCCGCGTCTCCGGAGTTCTCGCGCTTCTGCTCGGGCTTTTCGTGGTATTCCACACGCTCTCGATGTCCCTCGTCGAGCGCGTTCGCGAGATCGCCGTGCTCAACGCCGTGGGGGCGACGCGCGCACAGATCGGGATGGCCTTTTTTACAGAAGGCGCCGTCATTGCACTGCTGGGGGCGCTGCTCGGCGTCGGGATCGGCCTCGGCCTTGCGAAGGGTGCCCTCCTGATGGGTTACACGACGCTCGGCCGCGTCGCGAGCGTGGGTCTCTTCGCGATCCCCTGGGAGCCGGTGCTTGCCATCGCGGGCGTCGGATTTGTGGTGGCCCTGCTCGGGTCGATCTTCCCGCTCGTGAAGGCGCGCTCCATTCTTCCCTCGCGAGTTCTCTCGCAGCGCGAGCTCGGCGGTGACACCGACCTCTTTCGTGGGCTCAACATCTTCATCTTCGCGCTGCTCGCGGGCGTGATGCCCGCTCTATATCTTTTCGCTGTTCCCTTAATCGGCGAGACCTCCCAGGAAATGGCGCGCGTCATGGCCACGGGAGGGCTTCTGCTGGCCGTGTTCCTTGGGTTTCTGTTGCTTGCGCCGCGCGTCCTAGGCGGGCTTTCGCGGCGCGTCGCACAGCCGCTGGCGGGCTGGAAGCCGCTCGAGGGCTTCCTGGCCGGCCGCTCCATGTCCGACGGCGCGTCCCGCGTTTCGATTCTGGCGGCCACGATCGCTCTCGTCGCGGCGGCGTTGCTCACCATTCGCGGGATCACTGCGAGCTTGAGCGGTGAGGTGCGCGCTTGGAGCGAGTCGGTTGCTACAAAAGTATTCGTAAGTTCCAACTCCGGCGTGCCGCGCGACCGCTTCGAGAAGCTCAAGGCCATCCCGGGAGTGCTCGGAGCCGAGAGCCTTGGAAACTGGGTCGAC
The DNA here is from genome assembly GCA_016792805.1 of Planctomycetota bacterium. Lineage (GTDB taxonomy): Bacteria > Planctomycetota > UBA1135 > UBA1135 > JACQFD01 > JAEUHX01. The sequence goes on along the minus strand of JAEUHX010000055.1, from coordinate 63,337 downwards.
TCCCCATTCATGATTCGTGGCATTCGCGGCGCCGAGGCGGGATTTTTCGGCCCGTTCCGTGATCCCGAGGTGGCGCGCCGCTTCGAGGAGACCGAGTCGATCATCCTGTCGACACCCTGCGCGCGGGCTCTCAAAGTTGCGGTTGGATCGGACGTGCCGGTGGCGGTGCCGAGCGGAGCGCCGCGCAAGCTGCGCGTCATCGCCATTCACGACGAGCTCGGCTACTTCCCCACGCATCGCGAGTTTGGAGTCGTCTCGGAAAAGTGGATGAAGAAGTATTTTTGTAGGCACAGCGACCAGGCGCTTTCTTACTTTTCGTTGCGGTTCGCCCCGGGCGTCGATCCCGAGGCAGCCGCAACAGCCGTGCGCTCGGCGCTGGCCGACTTGCCGCCGCCCAAGGTGCGCTCGGGCCTGAGCGTGCGCGACGCCGAGCTCGAGGACATCGATCGCGATTTCCGTCTGTTCGACCTCATTCTCGGATTGGTTGCAATCCTCGCTGGCGTCAGCGTGCTCAATGCACTTTTGCTGGCGGCCATTGAGCGCCGCAAGGAGATCGGTGTGCTGAAGGCGCTCGGCATGACGGGCGATCAGCTCGCAGGAACTGTACTGATTGAGGCGATCGTCATCGGCCTCATCGGCGGACTGCTCGGATGTGTGCTCGGCGCCGCCTTCGCGTGGGTCTCCGTCGACGCATTGACGCGGCTCACCTCGCTCACGCTCACCGTCGAGATTCGGCCGTCCTGGATCGTCACGGCCGTGCTCGGCTCGATTCTGCTTTCGGCCTCCGCGGCTTTCTTCCCGATCGCGCGGGCCAACCGGTTCCGCGCCGCAGAAGCCGTGCGCTACGAGTAAGGTCGAACCGGCCGCCGGTCCGCGGATCGCCAAGCCCGCTCGCGCAGCGAGCTCCGCCCGGCTGGCGCCACCGGGCGGAGAACTTTTCCTGCTCGATTCGCTCCGCTCAGACGGCCCGCGCGGGCCGCCGAAGAGGAGCTTGGACGCACGCAGGGGCGTGGGCTCCGAAGAGGAATGTCCATCATGAAGTTACTCATCGACATGGTCTCGGACGGCCGCATCTGGCGGCTTGCCGCGCTGCTCGGGCTTGTTCTGTTCATGCGATGGTGGTTCTTCTCGGGGTCGACCTGAGGGAACATGTAACTTTTGGCGCGTGCGCCAAAACCATCACCGGATCCGTGGCGCCGGCCAACTTGCCGAAGCCACAAATTTCTTTCAGCCGCCGAGGAACTTCCTGCGCAGCTCGAGCCCGTTTCCCAGAAGCTCCACCGAGATCGACTCGCCGCGCTGATGCGCCTGCGCCTGCTCGCCGGGGCCAAAGTTCACTGCTGCGATCCCAATTTGTGACAACTGCGCCACGTCGGTCCAGGCCTGCTTCGGCTCCACTGCCGCGCCGGTCCGCTGCACGAGGCGCCGCACGAGCGCGTGGTCGCCCCGCGGTGGCGCCGCTGGCGCGAAGTCGATCCAGTTGACTTCGCTCGCCTCCGATGCGAGCGCCCGCACTTCCGCTTCGACATTCGCCCGCGACCTCCCCGCCGCGAATCGAATATTGAGATTCAATTCAAAGCGGTCGGGAACCACGTTGCGCGACCGCCCGCCGTGAGCGAGCGTGGCCGAAATCACTTCTCGAAACGGCAGCCCGTCGAGCATCACTTCCCGGGGAGCGCGCGACGCGAGCGCGCTCAACATGCCGGCTGCCTTGTGCACCGCGTTCTCTCCCTGCCAAGGCCGCGCGCTGTGGGCGGCGCGCCCCGTGAACACCACGCGCGCATGGGCCGAGCCCATGCAGCCGAGCTGCACGGCGTTGTCCGTCGGCTCACCACAAATGGCGAGGTCCACCTCCCGCAGCTCCGGAACCGCCTCAATGAGCGGCAGCAGGCCGTTGTCGGCGATCGGCCCCTCTTCCTTTTCATATAGAACCCACGCGAGATCGAGGTCGAGCGCGCTGAGGTCCAAGTGCTCGAGAATCCACAGATCGCAGGCGATGGCGCCCTTCATGTCGCTTGAGCCGAGCCCAACGATGCGCGCGCCCTCGAGCCTTGGAACAAATGCAGCCTCCTCGGCCGCCGCAACGGTATCGAGATGCCCGACAAGGGCGACAAGTGGCTTTCCGCGCCGCGGGCCAAAGGCTGCGAGCGAATTTTGGTGTCGCACGACGCGAGCGGCGAGCGAGCGGAGCCTTGTCTCCACGGCGTCGGCGATTGCGCGCTCGTTCCCGATCACCGACGGGATCGCGAGCAGCTCGAGCGTGAGGTCGAGCAGCGATTTCGGCGGCGCTGTCACGCCTGCACGTCGTAGTCGCGCAGCGCAGAATTGAGAGAAGTCTTTCGATCTGTATCAGCGCTTCGCCGACCGATGATGAGCGCGCACGGCACGCCGAACGTCCCGCCTGCGAATTCTTTCGGGCGCGTGCCGGGAATCACCACGGCATTCGCCGGAACGCGGCCGCGGTACACCACCGGCTCCTTCTGCGTCACATCAATGATGTGAGTGGTGGCCGTCACGACGACGTTCGCCCCGAGGACCGCGCCCTCCTCGATGATGGCGCCTTCCACGACGATGCAGCGCGAGCCGAGGAAGCAGTGATCTTCAACAATCACCGGTGTTGCCGCGGGCGGCTCCAGCACGCCCCCGATGCCGACGCCACCGGCGACGTGGCAATCGCGCCCGACCTGCGCGCAGCTTCCCACCGTCGCCCACGTGTCGATCATCGTGCCCGAGCCGACGCGCGCGCCGACATTCACAAAAGAGGGCATCAGCACGGCGCCCTTCTCCACAAATGCCGAGTAACGCACGATGGCGCCGGGCACGGCGCGCACACCCGCGCGGTCGAGCCCCGATTTGATCGGCACCTTGTCGTGCCACTCGAAGGGCCCCGATTTGTGGATCGACATTGAGGACATCGGGAAGAAAAGTACGATCGCCTTCTTCACCCACTCGTGGGTCTTCCAGGCGCCGTCGATTTTCTCGGCGACGCGCAGCTCTCCATGGTTGAGCCGCGCCATCACTTCCGAGACAACCGCCTTGTAGTGCGGCTGCTCGAGGAGCCGCCGGTCGTTCCAGGCTTGCTCCACATGGCTTCGCAGAATCTCGGGCGTCGCCCGAGCGACCTCGGGATCGAGTGTCATAGCGCCCTCCGCCACGCGTCGATTGCGGCGTGGCAGCCCTCCAGCGTCGGCACCAGCGCGAGCCGGGCGAATCCCTCGCCCGCGTCGCCGAAATCAGTTCCCGGCGAGATCACGATTCCGAATTGTGCAAGCTTCATGGCGTAGTCCATCGAGGTCATACCCTGAGGAACACGAATCCACAGATACAGAATCGCGGAACGGCTCGCGACGACCTCGATGCCGGCCTCGAGAAAGAACTCCATGAAAAGCCGCCGCTTCGCGAGGAACACCTGCCGGCGCTCTTCCGCGTGCGTCGAATCGCTCCACGCGAGGCGCGCCGCTTCCTGGCCCGGCTCGTGCGGCGCGACGCCGAATCCGGCACGCGCCGCCTTGTATTGCGCCACGAGTTCCGGGTCGCCTGCAACAAATCCCTGGCGATAGCCCGTCATCCCGCTGCGCTTCGACAGCGAATGAAACGCGAGAACGCCCTGCCGCGCCACCTGCAGCACCGACGGCGCCGGCTCGCCTCCGTAGACATCACAATAGCACTCGTCCGAAGCGAGCAGGATCCCGCGCTCCGCGCACCAAGCCGCGGTGCGCGCGAGGTCGTCCTTCGTCATTTGTGCGCCCGTCGGATTGTGCGGATAATTGATCCATAGAATCGCGATCCGCGCCGCAATGTCGTCCGGCACTCGCCCCGGCAGATCGGGGCGGAAAAGGAAGCCATCCTCGGCGCGCAGCTTCAGCGCGATCGGCTCGGCGCCGCCGAAGAGTGCCCCGAGCCGATAGACCGCGTAGCAGGGCTCCAGGAACGCCACACCGCGCCGCGCACTGCGCGGGTCGATGAACGACTGCGGCAGGTGGTAGATCGCCTCCTTCGAACCGGAGGTCGGAATCACCTCCCGGTCGGCATCCACGGTCACGCCGAACCTCCGATCGAGGTATCCGGCAATCGCGCGCCGCAGCTCCGGCTTCCCGGAGACCGTCGGGTACTGCGACACCTCCGGCACTGCCCGCAGGAACGCCTCCCGCAGGAACGCCGGCGTCGGCTCGATCGGGTCGCCGGTGCCGAAGTCGTGGATCGGTACGCCGCGCTTCCGGAGGTCGGCCTTCAGCGCATGGAGGCGCTCCATGGGGTAGGCCGCCAGCGACCGGAGGGCCGGGTTCGACGTGAGCTCAGGCATGGCGTCGCGCTTCTAACTCGCATCCCCCGAAATCGGAAGCTTGGGATAGGCTCGAAGCGACCCGATGGGGCGCCTTGCCTCCAAACGCTGAACTCCGATGAACTCTCGAAAACACTTCCACCTCGCAATCCTCCATGCCGCGGCGCTCGCCGTGGCGGCACCGTCGGCCCTCTCTCAAGACGTCCGCGTTGACATCACGAGCGCTGTCGCGCCGGGAACGGGAAACGTGCGTCTCAACGGCACGCCCGGCGACTTCTACATGATCTTCTTCTCATTCGAGGAGTCGCTCACCGATCTCGGTGACGGCATCATCCTGCTCGTCGATCCGATTCGAGCCATTCAGGAGAATCTCCATATTGAAGGCACAATTCCCGGAGGAGGAATTGTGAATTTCTCGTTCCCGACCACTGCGGAGTGGGCCGGCGGAAGAATTAGCTTTCAGGGCGTCACCGTCGGGCCGGCGACGGGGCTGCTGATCTCCAATCTCTGCCGCGCCACATTCCAAGCGCCCAACACGTTCGCCGATGCCGTCGGGCTGCCTTCGTCGTTCTCCATTCTCGGCGATTTGTTACCTCAGGCGGACGGCGACCTTCTCGCAATCGGCGGCGCGGGTCCCGTTGTGCAGACCTACGACACATGCCTCCAGCAGGCGATTCCGTCGGGGCTGATGTCTGCCGGCGGCTATCCGCTCTCGTCGCGCACGCAGCTTGCCAACGGCAAGATTCTGGTGGCGGGCGGCATCACGGCCGGGCTCGACGGGACGGGGCAGCTCGGTGTGAACATTCAGACCACGACCGAGGCCTATCTGTTTGATCCCGCCGACGGCACGACGACTCCCACGGCGACGCCGATGACTACGGCGCGCGCGGGCGCGGCCGCGGTGCTGCTGAACAACGGAAAGGTGATCATCACTGGCGGCATCGGCGCGATCGACCTCGCGAATCCGGCTTCGCTGCTCACGGGCGTGCTGCAGTCGACCGAGCTGTACGATCCGGCGACGAATTCGTTCGCTGCGGGGCCGAGCCTCGTCGAAGGAAAGGCGTTCCATACGGCGACAAAGCTCAACAACGGAAATGTGCTGGTGGCGGGCGGCCTTGCGCAAGCCTTCGGCATCCCTTTCATTTCCAACCTTTCGTACACTTACAACGCCGCAACGAACTCCTTCGGGTTCCTGCCGGCGCTCTTCACTGGCTCCCGCATGTTCCACTCGGCGGTCAAGCTCGCCGACGGAAGAGTGCAGCTGATCGGTGGCATCACGGCTGATCTCTCGGGCGTGCTTGAGTCGGGAGATCTCACACAGATCGTGCTCGGCTCGATCGACACCACGGCAATCTTCAACCCGTCGAGTCCCTTCGCGCCCTGGGGTAATGGCCCGCTTTTGAGCGAGTCGCGCGCGCTGCACACGGCAACGCTGCTCCCTGGCAACAAGATCCTCGTGGCGGGCGGCCTGAGCGGGAATCTTGATATTGGCTCGCTGCTCTCCGGCAACCTGGGTGGCCTTGTGTCGCCTTCGGCGACAGCGACCTCCGAACTGGTCACCCCCAGCACTGTGACGCCGGGCCCGACGATGGGCGCGGCGCGCGCGGGAGCGAGCGCCGCGGTAAGCCCGATGGATGGCCGCGTGATCATCCTCGGCGGCGGCCCGCTGACCTGCGAGCTGTATCAGCCGTAGTCCTGCCGAACTCAGCGCGGGGCGAGTCTCACAAATCGCGGAAAGTAGAGGCTCCAGTCGTCCAGCAGCCGCGCGAGGTCGTTGAGCGTATTGCTTGCGTAGGTCGCGGCAAGAAGGGGTTTTCCCTTCTCGTCGCGGCCTGCGTCGATCCAAGGGTGCGCCTTTCCGGCGTACACCAAAATTCCGGGGAGGTCCGATTCCGGCGGTCGGAAGATCACTTCCGGCCGCGACCAAGGCCCTGTGATTTCCGGCGCGTGGCTTCGCGCGATCGACGTGGAGCCAAAGCCGAGGCTCATGTGGTGAAGAAACTCCCCGTCAGGCGATTTGTGCAACGAGCACTCGGGTCCTGCATCGGGGAGCACGTCGGCAAGATCTGTCGCTTTGAGGCCGTCCCACCGCAACCAGCCGCGCGCGGGGCCGCACCACCCTTCGCCCTCGTCGACGTGTCCGGCGGAGAGCGCCGCCGGCTGGAACCGCGCGAGCACACCCGCGTGGCTCCCCGGCTCGCGGATTCCGAAGACGTAGATCCAGCCGTCGAGCTCGAGGACGCTCTGCCCGAGGATGATCCCCGGTGGAGTGACCGCCGGGCGCACGAAGTCCGGTTTCCACAGATCTGCCGGCTGGTCGGCCTCCTTCGAGTTCACGCGCGCGATGGCCCAGCCGTCGGCGGCGAACCCGAGACCTTCTCCCGGAGTATTATGAAGAACAGTAAAGAAAAGCACGAGCGTGCCGTCGCGCAGACGCACTCCGTGGAGCGGCCAGTAGAATTGATCTCTCTCCTCGGGGAAGAATGAACTTGGAGCGCCGGCCGCTTCGCCCCAGTGGAACGTGATCGCCGCGACAGTGGGGTCGGCGCCCGTTTGGAGCGCAACGCTGTTTCGGACCATGACGGAGCGTCGCCGGATCCGCTCCGGAGTTGTTGCAATGAATGTGTCGCCAAAAAGCCATAGAAATCGATCGCTGCCGAGCGGCACGGAGTAGGCGGCGTCGGCGCCGAGCCAGCGCGGCTCGCGATGGAATAACAAATCGGCTGCGGCCCATCTGCCCGGGCGCCCTGGGGGCGCCGAAGCCGCACAGGCGGCAAGGAGGAGCAGGGGAATCGTCGCGAGGCAGCGCAGAGTGCCCACGACCGTGTGATACCCGATGGACGTCGCGGCGCGTCGCCTTCGTCCGCGACGGACGCGGGCGCTCCCGGAGGTGGGGCGAGTTCGGCGCCGTCTGGCGCTCCTCGGGGCCGCGGCCCATCGTGTGACCGCGTGCCCGACCCCGTCGCCGATGCCCTGGCCCGACTCCAGCGCCGCGAGCCCGCGGCCGTGGCGCTCTTTCGCGCGGCGGCGGAAGCGGTGGCCGCGCGTCTCGGCGACCTCGCGGGTGATCGGGAATCGCTCGCCCAAGGAGCGATCGAAGCGACGCTCGCCGCCCCCGCGGATGTGACAACCCTTGAGCAGGCTGCTTCGCGCGGCGTGCTGCGCGCGGCGGCGGCGCAGGTTCGCAAGCGAGAGCTTGCCGCAGCGCTCGCCGCCGGCGCGGCGACCCAATCCGACAGGGCGTTCTACGCCAAAATTTGTGACCTTCCGGAATTGTCGCGTTCGATCCTGCGCTCGATTTTTGTGAAGCGAACGGAGTTCTCGGAGTTCGTGACGGAGTGCAAGCTGAACGGCCCGCAGCTCTCCGCAGTCTTGACCACGATCCGGCAGGTGGTTTCCCCGGGCGCGGAGCTGCCTCCGCCGCCCGACACACCGGCATATGTGAGGATTCCATTTTTAGTGACGGGCAAGCTTTCGCCCGAAGACGCGGCCCGCGTGCGCGACCACCTCGGCGGCAGCGCGCCATGCCGCGCCGCATACCGCGACCTCGACCTGCTCGATCGCATGCTCGCGCGCGTCGGGCCTGCGAGCACCGGCGATCACCCCGACGCCGCGCAGCTGCTGGGCCTGGCCGACGGGCTCGCTGCTACCGCGGAAGTGCGCGACGGCGTCGCGGAGCACGTGCGAATTTGTGGTGGCTGCGACGCAATCTTGAAGGCTTTCCGTTCGAGCTCGAAGCGCCAATCAGCCGACACGCTGTCGGGCCAGATGGACGAGCCGGTGATGAGGCGACGCCTCGCCGTGATCGCCGCCGTTCTTTCTGTGATCATTCCCCTGGGGGCGCACGCCACATTTCGCGGCTCGAGCCGGTGGCTCGAGGTGGGGCGAGCCGAAGGCGTCGATCTCGGCGTGCCGCTGAGGGAGGACCCCGGCCGCAGCGCCACGGTGCTGTCGCTGCGCGACCCCGGCGTGCCGATCCCGGTTTCGCTCGTGCTGCCGATCGAGGAGCAGATCGTCTTCGACGCGCGGCTTAGCCGCGCCGATGGATCCGAGCTCGACGCCATGGGCGGCGTTCCCTTCGAGCGGGTCGGCGGCGGGAAGGGGCGGCTGTCGCTTCTGTTGCGATCTGAACAATTGACGCCGGGCGCCTACCAGCTCCACGTGCTGCGGCGATTCCTCGGCGCGGGCGGCGAGCCGGCCGATCTGGTGTATCCGATCGAGATTCGGCCGCGGCAGTGATCTTCAAAAATCGATGCGCAGAGTGATCATGCCGACGTGCTCGCGCACGGCGGCGCCGCCATCGTCGAATTGATAGCTCACGCCGACGGCGAACCCGGAGGCAAGCCGGGATTCGAGCCGCGCGCTCGCGCGCGACGCGGAGCGCGGCTCCGAAAACGCCGTCGTCGCGGAGTCGGCCTGCTCCAGTCCATAGCCGCCGCCGATCTCGGCGCGGGTGTTAGTGCCGATTTGTGAGCTCACGGAAAGAGTGAGCTCATGGCGCATCCAAAGCTGCGGGCTGAAGTAACCGCCGAGGGCCACGCCGGCAGGGCGCGGGAAGTTCACGAATCCGGAGGCGTCCTTGTGGAAGCCAGCCACGTCGCCGCGCCATCCGGCGCGGATGCGAGGTAGGGCGGCGCCGCCTTCGGGGTGCATGGGCGACCAGCCGGCGTCGAAGGAGGCTCCCCAGCGAACGTTGGTCGGCACGCGCACGCCTTCGTTCACGCCCGCGAAGGCGAGGGCGTGGGCGTCGGCGCTGGCGCCGTCGAAGTCGGCGCCGACGGAGAGGAGATTGGAGCGGACTTGGCCCGCGCGCCCGAGGTATGAATTCTCTCCGACCGCGGAGAAAAGTGACTCTTCAACAAAAGCGCGGGCGATGCCGGCGTGCAGGGTGAGCGCGTCGCTGACGCGCGCTCGCGCCTCGCCGGCGCCGGTGAAGGACTGCTCCGCGTCGCCCTCGGTGTGGTTTTCGAAACGAAGCCGGAATTCTTGATCCTCGTTGGGCGTGTGCTCCACGTCGTAGCCGCCGACGAGGTCGAGGCGGTCGCGGTCGGAGTTGTCATACAAAACCGCCTCTCGCGACACGCCGAGCCGCCAGCCATCGGCGACGGAGAAGGCGAGGCGCAGTCCGGCGCGGTAGATCGCGAGGCGATCGGTGCGGCCGTCTCCGCCCTCGGCGCGCGTGCTGGCGGAGAGATCGAGGCGCGGCCGGGGCAGCGCCTCGAGGGAACTGCTCGGCGCCGAGGTGGGCTCCTGGGGCGCTCCGAGGAGGGGCGATCCGGGCTGTTGGGCGAATGCCCGCAGCGGCACTGCGAGGAGCAGCGCGAGGACTGGCCTGAGGGCGAGGAGCACGGGGGAAGCTTGGCGCGGAGTCCGCTCGATTCCAACGAGATGACCATGCGCCACGCGCGCGAGCTTGTCGCGGCGCCAGTGGATCGCAGAGATACTTGAGGGATGGCCGGAACGGAGGACTCCGGGCATCGTAGGGGGATCGGCTATGTGGATTCGAACGGCCCTAATGAGTGGTGCGGCGGTGGTGCTCGCTGCGCAATCGCGGCCTGCGTCGAGCGGGCCCGCGGAGACACGCCCGGCAGCAGCGAAGCCGATACTACACATTCGCTGCGAGGAGCGAGTTTACAAATTTGGAGAGCAGCCGGCGTTTCGCGTCGCGTGGTCGAATCCGACGAAGGAGGGCGTAGAGGTGATCCTGCCGCTCGACGGGTCTGCGGAGGGAATGCGCATGCCGAGCTATCGGTGGGTGGTGAAGAGTGAGGTTGGGGAGGAGCTTCCGCCGCACATCGTGGGGCGATGCGGGAACGTGAATGGGATCCAAAGCAGCGATTGGTTGCGTCTGGAGCCCGGAGCAAGAGTTGAGCTGGGAGATGTCTCGCTCGGGTGGCTCGGATCTCCCTGGCCGCGATTCGGACCAGGGTTTCCGATGCCGGGGAAGTTCCGCGTGCAGCTTGTGTATCGATTCGCCCGTGGATCGGGCCCCGGGCAATTGTTCGAGCTGAGCAAGCCGTCTGAGCGGGATCGCAAGCGCTGGTTCGCCACGCCGGAGCTGGAAGTGGCATCGAACGAAGCGATGGTGGAGATCGGTCCGCCGACGGAGCGCGATCGCAAGCGAATGGCGGCGATGGCAGCGATTCGTGTGGGCGATGCCGGCGCGCGAGTGCGCGAGCTGCTCGGTGAGCCGGAGGAATTGAGCCCCTATCATGAGACTCACAAAAATTGGGGGTATCGTCTGCTCGACGCACCGCGCGACCCGATGGGCTGGATGCGGTTTACCGTCGCGGTGAGCGATGCCGGAAAAGTGACAGAAGTGGCAAATCCGTTCCGCGAGCTGTGAGGCGTGGGACGGTGTGTTTCCTTATTTGAAGTGGGCCGCGGGCGGAATATCTCTCTACTTGAAGTGGGGCGCGGGCGTTGCCCGCGCCGATTCGGGCGCGCGTGCGCGCCCGGATGAAGCAACTGGACACCAATTCCAACCCGCGCGGGGCACGCCCCGCGAAACCGGTTGGCGCGCGCGCCAACCCCACGGCTTCCAAGACTCTCCTCCCGCCAACTCCACGGCTTCCAAAGAGCTGTTCCCGCCAACCCCACGGCGTCTCACGAGCTGCTCCCGGCAACCCCGGCATCGACAAATCCCCGCCGCTGCCCGAGCATCGTGTCACCATGAGAGCGGCTCGCACTACTCCATCGCCGTGACCTTCCCATGATGGCTCGAGCTCGACGCGCACTGGAAGATCTGTGGGCTCCGGCCCTCGCCATTGGAATTGTGGTGGTGCTGCTTGCACTTATGTCTCAGGCGAGTCTCAAGTTCCCTTTTCCAGACACCAGCCCAATCCCTTTCGAGCGTGACGCATGGCTCCGATGGGGAGTTGAAATGCGCCTCACTGATCCTACCAGACTTCGAATGGCGGATTCACTTCTCGAATCGAAACGCCTGATCGGTCTCACTCGAAGCGAAGTGATGGATCTGCTTGGGCCGGCGGACGGAGCACAAAGGAACCCACACTTCTCTTCCGGCTATATTGTGGGAACGTCACTCATGTCGCCTCGAGATATATTTCTCGTGATGGAGTATGGACCGAGGGCAACCGTCGCTCGCGCTCTCATCTTACCCGCACACTGAAGTGACTCGCCGGGCCGATCTCATTGTGCGAGTCGCCGCCGTGTGCGGACCCACGTTGGTTGCTTGCTGCTTGCTGTTGCAGCTGTTTACTAGTGGGCCACTTCCTCCGGTTCCATTGCGCGACACCGATCGCGGTCCTCTGCCATTCGAGCGTAACGTGTGGCGCCGTTGGGGGCAGGAACAGAGGATCTTGGATCCCGTGCGTTCCCGAATGGCTCGTTGGCTGGTCGAGTCGAACCAGTTGCTTGGGGTTACTGCGGAAGAAGCGATTGATCGTCTGGGCCAGCCCGACGGCGGGCACTGGGATCCGAAATTCTCGCAATCGTATTATCTCGGCCCAGGTGAGTGGGCCGCAGATTTGTATCTATGGCTGGAGTTCGATTCTGTGGGGAAGGTCGCGCGCGCGGATAACGCCACCGTCCCGTGGTGAGCGCGTTCAGGGGCACGCCATCAAGGTGTGCGCACCGGAGTTCGTTGGATAGCCGATGCAGCTGGTGGCTCCTTACATGTGAAGCGTGGCGCGGGCGATGTTTCTCTTCTTTCTGAAGTGAGCCGCGGGCGATGCAGCTCTTTGTTTGAAGTGGGGCGCGGGCGTGGCCCGCGCCGATTCGGGCGCGCGTGCGCGCCCGGATGAAGCAATCGGACACCTATTCCAACCCGCGCGGGGCACGCCCCGCGAAACCGGTTGGCGCGCGCGCCAACCCCACGGCTTCCAAACTCTCTTCCCGCCAACTCCACGGTTTCCAAAGAGCTGTTCCCGCCAACCCCACGGCGTCTCACGAGCTGCTCCCGGCAACCCCGGCATCGACAAATCCCCGTTGCTGCCCGAGCATTCTCCCGGCTTGAGCTCACTCCCGACTTGATTCCAAGACCCGACGATGACTACTCGCGCGAGATCGTTCACACGCCTCGTAATTGTGTGGGGGCCACCGGTCGCGTTTGTGATTTTTCTGCTCTTGCTCTTTATTGTCCCAATAACAAAAGAGATCATTGACTCACACCCGCTCTCCTTTGATCGAGATGCGTGGCAGCGCTGGAGCCTAACGTCGGACTCGCGCGATCGGACTCGGACTCGAATGGCCGAATGGCTCATCCAATCGAATCAGCTCACTGGGCTCTCGAGAGAGGAACTCATCGAGAAGCTCGGACCGCCCGACGGGGGACGCCATGATCCTCGCTTCGCAGATTGGTATTACCTCGGGCCGCCTTCGCTCGTGCTCGCAGATACCTATCTCTGTTTCGCATTCGACGCGCACGACCGAGTGATCGAGGCTTACATTTCGTGCGAGCGAATCTGAATGAGCACTTCCGCCGCGTCATGCGGCGCGCGCGCTACTTCGACTTGGCAGGCTTCTTGGCCGCAGCGGGCTTGGCCGCGTTCTTCGCGGCCTTCTCCTGCTGCAGCATCGCCGTCACCGGCGCCGTGAGCTCGGGCTTCAGGAAGACGTAATAAAGGCGGCCCTCCGCCTTCGTGCGCCCTGCCAGCGCCTCGGCCGTGTCGCCCGTGCCGAGAAACACATCGGCGCGTCCGGCGCTGCGGATCGCCCCGCCGCGGTCCTGATCGCACACAAACGACGCGAACTCCGCCTCGCCGCCAGTCACCGTTCGCGGAATCTTGGTCATCGCGTAGGCGACGCCGGCGCGCGGGAAGACGTCGTCCTTTCGGTTGCGGTCGGTGGCGATCGAGTGCCACGCCGTCACCGGCACGTTCAAGCAGCCGACGGCCGGCCCCGTGCGCTCTGTGAAAAACACAAAACGCGGATTGTTATTGATCGCAGTGTTGAGCTTCGCCGGATTCGCCGCGAAGTACTCCTTCAGCCGGCGCAGCGAAACCTCTTCCTTCTTGAGCTCGCCCGACTTCACGAGCGGCTCCCAGATGGGATGATACTCATGCCCATTGTCGCCGGCGTATCCGACGCGCAGCTCCTTGCCGTCGATGAGCTGGAACCGCGCCGAACCCTGCACCTGCACCACGTAGGCCTCGAACGGGTCGGCCAAATACACCAATTCCAGACCGCGTCCGCGCAGATAGCTGTCCAGCTCCGCGCGCGACGGCGCCGGCCGCAACGAGCCGTCGGCTCCCTTGATGTACGACTTCTCGCCCGTCTCGTCCGTCTCGAGCTCCGGCGGCCGCTTGTAGATCGGATAGCGGAACTTGTCCGTCGGCTTGAGCGACCCCTGGTAGATCGGCTCGTGATAGGCCGTAAACAGCATCTCGCCGTCCCCGTTCCAGCCAATGCTCTCATACACTTCGTAACGCTCACGAATCCGGCGGTCGAGCTCCTGGCCGCTCGTGGCCGCCGTCAGATCGTCGCGGAATGCACGAATCGACGCCTCGGCGCGATCGTGCGAGATATCAAGATACGGGAAGTAACCTTTTGCCGACGGGCGCGCGAGATACGCCGCCGACGCGTCGAGCGCCGCCAGCACGCCCTCGCGGTCGCTGTAGCCTTTCGAGAAGTCGGGATACTCGGCGGGCGAGATCTTCCGCAGCCCCTTCATTCCGGGCGGCAGCTCGCGCGTGTAGTCCTTCGCCTTGGCCTTGGGGAGCGCCGCGTACTCGGGGCTCGACTTACAGCCGGCAACGGAAACGAGAGCAAGAAGCGAAAGGGCAACGCGAAGCGAGACGGCGCAGTACCTCATGGCGCAAACCTGGGTCGAAGGGCGGGGCGAGATTAGGAAAGCCGCGCGAGCGATTCCACGATGGGATGTTGCTCCCACCGCGCCGCCCGCTACGGCTTGGGGTGAAGCCCCCACGCCCGGCCCGATTAGGATCCGCGCCCCGTGTCCGCGCTCGACGATCCACGACGAAAGCTCCTTCGCGTCGCGCTGTCTGTCGTGGGAGCCGCGGTGCTGCTCTATCTCCTCTTTCGGGCCGTCGACTGGAATGAAGCCTGGGGAGTTCTCCGACAGCTCTCGCCGGCCGCCTGGCTCGCCGCCTTCGCCGTCCACGCGTCGGTCTACGGGCTGCGGACGCTGCGATTCGCGTCGCTCATTCCCGACCGCCGCGTGCCGTTCACACATCTCTGGTCGATCCAGGCGGCCAACCAAATGGCTTCGCTCCTGCTGCCGCTGCGCACCGGAGAGATCACCTATCCGATCTATCTCCGGAACGCGGGCGTGCCGCTCGAGGTCGGCGTCGCGGGGCTCATCGTCTCGCGCTCGCTCGATCTGTTGGCGGTGCTCACCATTGCCGTCTTCAGCGCCATCTGGCTCCGCACGCCCATCGAGCGCATGCCCCCGGGAACCGGCATTCCGGCCGTGCTCGTCGTGGCGCTTATCGCAGCGGCGCTCCTCGCCGTCGCCACCGGCGGCGCGCCCTTCATCCGGTGGTGCGCCATGACGGGGGCGCGGCTCGGTCTCAGCTATCGGTTCATCGGCCGCATCGAGCAGGTGGCGCGCGGCTTCGAAACCGTCGGGCGCTATCGCGCGCTCGCCGAAGCGTTCACGCTCACATTACTCATTTGGATCGGCGTCGATCTTTTCTATTACATCCTGATGTCCGACCTCGGCTTCGGCCAGCTCGGGCCCACCCATGTAGCATTCGGCGCCTCCGCCGCGATCCTTACGAATCTGCTCCCGGTCAACACCTTCGCCGGGCTCGGCACCCAAGAGTACGGATGGACTTGGGGCTTCGAGTCGCTTGGGGTGTCGCGCAGCTCGGCCGCCGCCTCCGCGCTGGCCGTTCACGTCGTCCAGCTCGTGAACGTCGGCCTGCTCGGGATGATTGCACAATTCCGACTCCACACAGATCCGCGGCGCGAGCAGGTTCAAGTGACGCGCGCCATCACCGAGCGGCGCGCGCGCCTCGAGCGCGAAGTGCGCGCGCTCCCGCCCGATCTGTGTACTCGCCGGCCTTCTCCGAACGAGTGGAGCGTCGCCGAGATCCTCGAGCATCTCGCGCTCGTCGAGGAGAGCATCGTCGCGCGCATGGGCGAGCTGCTCTCGCTGCCGGGCGACCAGCCGGCAGGGCGCCGCGTGCGCGTGCCACTTTTCGTGGTGTCGTGGCGACTGCCGTCGCTGCGCGTCGCTGCGCCCAAGGCCGTCCTTCCGACGGCGCAGCCCTCCGTCGCCGACTCGCTCGCGCGGCTCGCGCGCTCACGCGAAAGGCTGACGGCCGCGCTCGCGTCGGTCGACGACTCCACGCTGCGCGGCAAGCGATTTCGCCACCAGGTTCTCGGCGCCCTCGACCTGCTCGAATGGGCCGAATTCGTGAGCTACCACGAGCTCCGCCACCTCGCGCAGATTCGTGCCGTCGCACGCGCCGCGTCGCGCGCGCCGTTGGGGTAGAGTTCGCCGCCCCCCGACCCGATGACCGAGCGCTCGCACCAGCAGATCCAGATCGAGCTTCATCGCAAGCTCGCTCCGCAGTACGCGATCCGCTACGGCTACCCGTTCTCGCGGCTCTTCCAGGAAGAGTGGCACGAGCAGATGTTCGTGGAGATGCCGGCCGGGACGCGCCACGCGCTTGACCTCGGCTGCGGCACCGGGTTCTTCCTCGCCGACGTACGCAAGCACAGCGCCGTCGCCGTCGGCCTCGACATTTCTTACGACATGCTCGCCCTCGCGCAGAAGGAGCTGCCCGATACCTACACGGCGCAGGGCGACGCCGAAAATTTGCCTTTCGGCGACGCCTGCTTCGACGTCGTGTTCTGTAAGGGAAGCCTCCACCACACGCGCGATCACCACAAATTCCTCGAAGGGTGCAAGCGCGTGCTGCGTCCCGGCGGCGTGCTCATCCTGAGCGAGCCCTGCAACGACAATCCGATCATCCGCCTCGCGCGCTGGATTCTGTATCGTGTGTCGTCGCGCTTCCACCCCGACGACGAAGGCTTCCGCTCGAAGCAGCTCTCCGAAATGGTGCGAAAGGCCGGATTCGAAGTGCATCGAAGCCGAACCTTCGGCGTGCTCGCGTACACCTTCGCTGGATTCCCAGACCACCTCGGATTCTTGAGATTCATTCCGGGAAATGTAGCGATCACAAAAGCGATGATCGCCATCGACCGGTTCCTGTGCGCCGTGCCGCTGCTGCGAGCCTTCGGATTCCATGTGATCTGCACGGCCCGGAGGCCTACGTGAGACGGCTCGCGGCTGCTGCGCTCGGCATCGCGCTCACGAGCTGCGCGTCGAGTGGGCGCCTCAACCGGGAGTTCACCGAATCCGAAGCGGTACGCGTCGAGGTGCGCGACTCCGAGCTGCTCGTCGACGGACGCGCTGTGTCCCTGGACGAGCTCGGCCTGGCCGCGCGTGCGGCCCACGACCAGCATGGCGGGTCGGTCTTCACCGCGCTGCTGATGGTGCGCATGGAGCGGCGCGACGAGGAGCCCCAGGGGGAGTTCGAGCGTCGCCGCGATGCGCGGAAGAACGAGGTCCTCGAGGCGCTCATCGCCGCCGGCGTCCGGTCGGTCCAACTGGGCCCCCCGGCGCCACCCCCAAAGTAGGTCGGGCGCTCCACGGGAAGAGCCGGGGGGCGCTCCGCCGCGCTCCGGGTGCGCTAGAGCGTGCTATAGACACCCCGGCTGGCCCGAACCCGTCTTTCCGATGCCCTCAGCTCGCGCGCCGCCAACGGCCGATGAGCGGGAGGCTTCGGCTCCCTCGAGGGCCGCCCGAGTCGACTCACGTGTTCATCACCGCAATCCTCCTTGCCGGGGGCCGAGCCCCGGGACGACGCGTGCCGCGCCCGCTCCGGCGGTCGGGCGGCGTCACCTATCTGGAGCGCGCGGTGGAGCAGGCGCTGGCGTCGTGCGCCGACGAAGTGGTCGTGGTCATCGGGCGGCGGGTCGCGCATGCGCGCGACGTGCTGGAGCCGCGGGCTCGGCTCAAGGTGGTGGTCGATCCGCTGCATACCGAAAAGCGGGCTGCGCTGTTGGCGACCGGGATTCGCAGCGCGTCCGTCGAGGCGACGGCCTTCTTCGCCGCCTACGGCGACGACCGCGCCCCTGCGGCCAAGGAAATCGATCAATTCCTCGCGGCGGCGAGCCGCGGGCACAAGCCGCTTGTGCTGCGCTTCGACAAGAAGAAGCGCTCGCTGCTCCCGTTGCTCTTCGACCGCACGTTGAAGTCGGAGCTGCTGAGCGACGTCGACGACGAGACGCTGCGCCGCGTGGTAGAACGCGACCCGTCTCGGCTGAGCTTAGTGCCGGTCGAGGCGAAGTCGTCTCCGCCCGCCCGCGGCCGTCGCAAACACCGATCGTGACCGACCTCCTCGCGGAGCTCGAAAGGCTCCGCACTCAGGGACAGCGCGCTGCGCTGGGAACCATCGTGGCCACGGCGGGCTCCACGCCGGGCAAGGAGGCGATGAAGTTGCTGGTGCGCGAGGACGGGACGTTCCTGGGCACCGTCGGCGGCGGCTGCCTCGAAGCGGAAGTGTATGAAGCGGCGCGGGCGGTGCTCGGAGGCGGCGCCCCGCGCGTGCTCGAGTTTCACCTGAACGAGCGCGACTACCCCGATAGCGGGCTCTTGTGCGGCGGAATTGTGAAAGTGTTCGTCGAGGCGGTCGACGACTCGAGCGAGCTGTTCGGGCGCGCGCGGGCGCTGCGCGATCGCGGTGTTTCGTTGGCGAGGTGCTCGGCCATCGGACCGGTGCCGGCCGGGCTCGGGCGCGGCCGCCTGCTGGCGCGCGACGGGACCGATGTCGGCGGGCTGCGCCACCCAGCGATCGATGGCGAACTCGCGGCGGCGGCAAGCGCGGCGATGCGCGAAGATCGGCCTCGAAGAGTAAGGCTCACGATTCCCGGCGCGGAGCCGTTCGAGGTTTTTGTAGAGCCGCTGATCGCGCCGACGATCTTACTTTTCGGCGGCGGCCACGTGAGCGGCGCCATCGCCGAGATCGCACATTTGGCCGATTTTCGTTCGATCGTGATGGACGACCGCGCCTCGTTCGCGAGCCGGGAACGCCATCCCCATGCGCACGAGTGTGTTGCAGCACCGTGGGAAGAGACCGTGCGGCGGTTTGCGCCGGCGGAGGACGCGCGCTGCGTGGTGGTGACGCGCGGCCATCTTGACGACGAGCGCGTCCTCGCCGAGATGGCCCAATGCGGATATCGGCCGGTCTACCTCGGCATGATCGGTTCGCGGACCAAACAAAAGCTCGTGTTGGAGAAGCTGCGCGCGCGCGGCATTGGAGATGAGTTCATTCGTACCATTCGCACTCCGATCGGGCTCGACATCGGTGCGCGGACCCACGCGGAGATCGCCGTGGCGGTGGTCGCTGAGCTGATTGCGCTTCGCAGGAAGGCCGATGCCCGCTGAGCTCGATGCCGCCGAGAGTTCGAAGGCCATCGGAAGAGCGGCGGCCGCTCCGCCGCCGCGCCCGCTCATCGCCGTATTGTGGTCTGCCGCGATCGAGGTCTTGTGGCGGATCGTGATCTCGATCCTGCAGGTCCTTTTCCGGATCGTGGCGTGGCCGAAGCGGGAAGGGCCGTACCTCCCCAAAGGGCCGCTCATCGTAGCGCCAAATCACTGCTCCTTCATGGATCCGGTGATTTTACAGATGGCCTGCTGGCGCCATCTGTCACCGATGATGACGGAGATCTATTACAATCCGATCGCCGTTCGCTGGCTTTTCTATTGGATGCGGGCCATTCCGGTGAAGGAAGGGCGCGGCAACCGCGATGCGCTCGCCGTCGCGGTCGATCGCATCCAGCGAGGCTGGGCGCTCTGTATCTATCCGGAAGGGGCGATCTCGCGCGATGGAAGGCTACAGAAATTCCAGCCGGGCATCTCGGCGCTGGCGGAGGCGTCGGGCGCCCCCGTCGTTCCGGTGGCGATCGTGGGCACTTTTGAGGCTTTTCCGCGGAACGCGTCCTTCCCGAAGCTCTTCCGTCGATATGTGGTGAGATTCGGCGAGCCGATCCCGCCGCCGGAGCCCGGCGACGAGTCGACGCGCCGCGAGCGACTGCGCGCGCACACGGAGCGGGTGCGCCAAGCGGTGATTGCCATGCTGGAGCCGCGGCAGCTGCCGCAGACACCTCCGGAGAGCTGAGCCGAGGAGGCTGCTGGCGGCGGCGATTGCGGGTACGCTGCGCCGATGACTGCCATCCTCTGTGTAGTGCTCGCGTGCCTCGCGCTCCAGGGCCCAGCCGCCTCCTCGCCTGCGTCGCGGACGGCCGATCCGGTGAAGGAGCGCCTCGACTCCACGCCGCGG
Source organism: Planctomycetota bacterium (assembly GCA_016792805.1). Lineage (GTDB taxonomy): Bacteria > Planctomycetota > UBA1135 > UBA1135 > JACQFD01 > JAEUHX01. Next base: position 43,777 of record JAEUHX010000055.1, on the reverse strand, counting down.
CATCACGAGTGGGTCGACGTGAAGAGCGGCTCGCGCAGGGTGCGCTCTTTTGTGGTTTTCCCCGAGACGAAAGGGAAGGTCCAGGCCGTCGTGCTGATCCACGAGAACAAGGGGCTCACCGATTGGGTGCGGTCGGTCGCCGATCAAGTTGCGGAAGCCGGGTTTATTGCAATCGCCCCTGACCTGCTCTCGGGCATGGGGCCCAACGGCGGGAACACCGACGCCTTCGAGCGCGTCGACGCCGCGACTCAGGCGATCTATAAGCTTGACGCCGCTCAGGTGACGGCCGATCTGAACGCGGCGGCCGATCACGCGCTCTCGCTCCCGGCTTGCAGCGGAAAAGTGAGCGTCGCCGGATTCTGCTGGGGCGGCGCGCAATCGTTCGAGTTTGCAACAAAACGCAAGGGGCTCGAGGCCGCCTATGTGTTCTATGGCAGCGCGCCGAAAGAGACGGCTTCGCTGGCGTCGATCACTTGTCCTGTTTACGGCTTCTACGGCGAGAACGATGGGCGTATCACGGCGGCCGTCGAGCCGACGGCGGAGGCGATGAAGAAGGCGGGGAAGACTTTCGAAGCGATGATCTTCCCCGGCGCGGGACATGGCTTTCTGCGATCAGGCGAGAGCGCCAACGCCTCGGCGGAAAACCGCAAGGCGCACGCGGAGGCTTGGGCGCGCTGGAAGTCACTTCTAGCGAATGCAAAATAACCGCGGGGAACGCCTCTATGTGCGCCTCTGCTTCCGTTCGGAAGCAGAGGCCTACGTACTTTGGGACTCGTCGCTTTGGAGTGAGCTGGAGGAGCAGATTGGCAGCAGGTGCCGCAAGCGCGACGGCGCGTCGTGGGTCGTCGGGTACTTGCCGTTGCATGGTATCGATCAAGAATCGGTCTTCCGGACTCTGCTTGCTCGTCTCCCAATAAGTAGAGTCACATCGATCACCGAAGCACAATTCGACGCGTCCCGCTCGAACGCTACCGGGTGGCGTGATCCGAAGTTCTATTTTGGTTCGTGGCTTACGCCTGAGGATCTGCGCGAGCAGACGATCCTGCTGAGCCTCAACGACACCTACTTCATTACCACTTCCAATGGCCGCATGGGCCGTGCGCTGGCTTGGGTCGTCCATCGCGTGATGGGGCTCAAGCTGCGCCTTCGGAGGTTTTCATGGGGCAGACATGGATGACCTTGCGGTGCGCGCGCGCGAGGATAGCCTGGCGCGCTCCTTCGACCCCACCGACCCCATCCCGTGACTGAACACGATTCTCCGCTCGGCGCCCTGCGCGAAGTGCCCTTCATGGGCGTTATTTTTGTGGTCCACGAAGCCAGCAAGCGCGGCTTCTATAATGGACATCCGGATTGGTGCAATCTTGGACAAGGGCAGCCGGAGGTCGGCGAGATGGCGGGCGCGCCGCCGCGCATCTCAAGCGTCGAGATCCGTCCTGAGGATCACGCCTACGGGCCGCTCGGCGGCACCGACGCGATGCGCGGCACGGTGGCAGCTCATTACAATCGAATCTTCCGGAAGGGAAAGCGCTCGCAGGTGACGGCCGCGAATGTGTGCGTCGCCCAGGGCGGACGCCTTGCGCTAACGCGCGTGATGGCAGCGCTCGGGTCGGTGAATGTCGGATACCAGTTGCCCGACTACACGGCCTACGAAGATATGTTCAATCTTCACCTCTCGCGCCTGCATCCGATTCCCGTTCGGACGCGCGAGGAGGATGGATTCCTGCTGACGCCGGCCCGATACGAGCAGGAAGTCGAGGAGAAGGGGCTCGGTGCATTTGTGGTCTCCAATCCCTGCAACCCGACCGGCAACGTGATCTCCGGGAAGGCGCTGGCGGAGATCATTGAGATCTCGCGCAGGCACCGTGTCACGCTGATCCTCGACGAGTTCTATAGCCATTTTATTTATACAAAAGATGGCAAGCCCGGGGCGGGGCCCGTGTCGGGCGCCGAGTTCATTGAAGACTTCGAGCGCGATCCGATCCTGCTGATCGATGGCCTCACGAAGAGCTTCCGGTATCCGGGCTGGCGCATGGGTTGGGTGATCGGCCCGAGTGCGATGATGGAGAGCCTGGCGCGCACGGCGAGTTCGATCGACGGCGGCCCTTCGCGGATCTCCCAGCGCGCGGCGATGGCTGCGCTTGAGCCGCGGCGCGCGGACCAGGAGACGCGGGCGCTGCGAGAGGTCTTTGCGAAGAAGCGCAACCTGCTCGTGGAGCGCCTCACAAAAATGGGGATCACATTTGCGGCGAAGCCGACGAGCACCTTCTACGGCTGGGCATGCCTCAAGAATCTGCCTGCGCCGCTCAACGATGCGATGACCTTCTTCTGGCGAGCGCTCGAGCACAAGGTGATGACCGTGCCGGGAGAGTTTTTTGATGTGAACCCCGGGAAGCGCCGACGCGCCGAGTCTCCTTACAGGCAGTGGATGCGGTTCTCCTTCGGACCGCCGATGGAGAACCTCGCCATGGGGCTCGACCGCCTCGAGGCGATGGTTCAAGGCGCACGCTCCGGGAAGCCGTCCGCGAGTCGCCCGAAGACAAAGAAACAGCGCGCGACGCGAGCCTCGAGATGATCGACCGGCGCACATTTCTGGGGGCGACGGCGGCGGGCGCCGCGTCGCTCCTGCTGCGCCAGTCGAGCCGCCCGGCTCCGTTGATTCGTGAGATTTCGCTCGGGGCCACCGGTCGCAGCGTGCCGCGCCTCGGGCTCGGCTGCTTCCCGCTCGGGAATCTCCCGAAGGAGGACGACGGCATTGCCGTCGTGCGCCACGCGCTTCGCCATGGCATGCGCTACTTCGATACGGCGCCTTCGTACAACGGCGGCGAGTCGGAGCGCAGGGTCGGAGCGGCGATTGCAGGATCTGTGCGCGCCGAATTATTTATCACCACAAAAACGCTTGAGCGCCGAGCCGATGGCGCCCGGCGTGAGCTGGAGGCTTCGCTGCGCAGGCTCGGCGTTGAGTACGTCGACTGCGTGCAGGTCCACGAGGTGCACGATGATTGGGAATCGCTCTTCTCGAAAGACTTGGTGCTCGACGGGCTGGCGCGCGCGAGATCGGAGAAGCTCGTTCGGCACATCGGAATCACCTGCCACCGCGATCCTCGATATGTGAGATCTGCCTGCGAGCGATATGAGTTTGCGACGGCGCTGGTGCCGGTCAACCCCGCCGACCCGCAGCATCTCTCTTTCGTTCGAGATTTCTTGCCTTTCGCGACGGAGAAGCGCATCGCCGTCGTCGCGATGAAGATCTTCGGCGGAGGGCGGCTCGTAACTGACAAGCTTCTCACAGCTCGCGAGTGCCTCCAGTATGCGTGGGCGCAGAAGAATGCCACGGTGCTCGTGCCGGGCGCCGCGTCGATCGCCGAGCTCGACGACGCGCTGGCGGTGGCGCGGGAAGACAAGTCCTTCGATGCCGCGTGGCTCGCCGCCGTCGAGGCGAAGGTCGGCGTCCACCGCGGGAAAGACACAGAGTGGTACAAAAACTCCAAGCCATAAAAGAGGATCGAGGACGGCGTGAGTGTGCAGGACGAGATTGCAGCCCTCATCGAGGCCGTTGCGAGCGGGGAGGAGGGCGCGAAGCTCGACCGGCTTGTGGCTTTGCTCAAGAAGCCGCCGGCTCCCGAAGCCATTCTCTTCGAGCTGCGCGATCGCGGTGAGGAGACGCTCCGAGTCGTATTTGTGCGCGCGGCGGCGCGGCGGGCCGAACCTGCAATCCGAGACGGGCTGCGCAGCCTCGTCGCCGACGCGAGCGCGAGAGTTCGGTTCGAGGTGGCTCAAGCGCTCCTGGGTGCCGAAGATCTGTGGGTTTCGGACGCGTTGGAGCGACTGCTGAGGGACGAGGAGAAGGCCGTCGTGGCCGCAGCGATCCACGCGCTTCGCGCGGAGGAGCGCTTCCTCCCGCGCCTGCTGGAGCTTCTCGATCGAGGCGATCTGCCCGACCGGGCGTCGATCGAGCTCGTGCAGAAGATCGGATTGCTCGATGGGCCGGGCGTGCTCGAGAGGCTCCTGAAAGCCATGGCGTCCGATGACTGGGATTCCGGCCTGCGATCAGCGGCCGCAGCAGCGCTCGCCACGTTTCTTGGGCGTACACAATTCCCAGTTCCGGCGCAGATCGACCTCACACATGTCGACGATGCGTTGGCGGCGTCGCGAAAGAAGACCATCACTGCCACGGCGTCGCTCACTCGGTGGCTCGAGGCCACGTCGCGCACTGCACTCGATCCTCGGCTCCTTCAAGAATTCGGAACGGATCTGACGGCGCTCGCCGAAGCGGGCACACTGCCGCGCTCCCACGGAGGTCACGAATCGGTCTCGCGGATCGTCGAGGCGCTCTTCGGCAAGAGACCGCACGCGGCAGTGCTCCTTGGGGAGTCGGGCGTTGGGAAGACCAATCGGATTCATGAGCTTGTCCACCACCTGCGGGTCCGAGATGGCGTCCCGTGGAGGATACTTCAGCTATCGATTCCATCGCTGCTCGAGGATGCGCAGTGGCTTGGGAAGTTCGAGACGCGCGTGCAGCGCCTGTTGAGCGCGGCGAGCCGGCACCGCCGAATTATTCTGTATAGTCCAGACTTGGCCGCGCTGATGCGGACGGGGCGCACGATCGGGTCCAACAAGGGATTCGCAGAGCTCGCTCGTCCTGTGCTCGAGTCTGGCGATATTTGTGTGATCACAGAAAGCGGCGCGAGGGCCTTTGACGAACTCGCGCTGGAGCTCCCTTGGGTTCGCTCAACGTTCGCTCCCATTCTGATCCACGAAGCCGATGAGAAGCAGACACGGCTCGTCGTCGACGCCGTCGCGCGCGAGCTCGGAGTGAAGTTCGGTCCAGGCGTACGCGACGATTTATTGCATCTTGCCGAGGCGCATTTGCCGGGACAGGCACAGCCCGGCCGGGCGCTCGGGCTGCTGCGGCGCGTCGCCGCGGCGCCGGGAGCCGGCGAAGGTCCCGTGACGACGCGCTTGGTGCTGGAGACGCTGGCGGACGCCACCGGGATTCCGGTCGACTTCTTCGACGATGCGGTCCCGCTCGAGGCTGTGCAAGTTCATACATTTCTCGAGCAGCGCGTGTTGGGGCAGGCCGAGGCGATCGACGCCGTTGCCGATATTGTGCTGATGGCCAAGGCGGGGCTGAGCGACCCGCGGCGGCCTCTCGGAGTCCTTCTTTTCTGTGGTCCGACGGGCGTGGGGAAGACGGAGCTCGCCCGGAGCCTGGCGGAGCTTCTGTTCGGCGATCCCGCGCGGCTCGTGCGGCTCGATATGAGTGAGTATGCGGCGCCCGACTCGTTCGAGCGGCTGCTTGGGCGAGGTGATCGCCCCGGAACGCTGACGCAGCCGGTGCTTGCGAAGCCGTTCTCGGTGGTTCTTCTCGACGAGGTCGAGAAGGCGCACGCGAGCGTATTTGATCTCTGCTTACAGATTTTCGACGCTGGGAGGCTCACCGACGGCCACGGGCGGACGGTCGACTTTCGGCGGACGATCGTCGTGCTGACCTCCAACATTGGCAGCCACCTCGACGATCGGAGTTTCTTCGGCTTCGGCTCGGGACCACAAAAGCCGGCGTCGCGGGACGACCTTCTGCGGGAACTCGGCCAGTGGTTTCGCCCCGAGTTCCTGAATCGCATCGACAGAATTGTGCCTTTCCGGGCGCTCGCCGAGGAGACCGCAGAGAAAATTGCGCGCGCCGAGCTCGCGCGCGTCTTGAAGCGCAGCGGCATCGAGCGCCGTCACTTGACCGTCGAAGTGGATCCCAGCGTTCCTGCGCTTCTCGTTCGGCTTGGCTACTCGAAGGCCTTCGGAGGGCGCGCGCTGAAGCGTACAATTGAGCAGCAGACGCTGATCCCATTGGCGCGCGTGATGGCGGCGGGCAAAGCCAAGCCGGGGTCACTCGTGCGATTGTTGGTTCGGGGCGAAGCCATCGAGGCGCGGCTCGAATCGACCTCTCCGGAGCCCGCTCCGGCGGCGCCGAAGTCGCGCGACGAGCGCCGGCTCGCGGATCTCGCCGCGCGCGCGGCCACGCTGGAGCCTCGGCTTCTCGCGATCACAGATCGCAAAAGTGAGCTCGTTCAGCGGTCCGCAGATCCGTCGTTCTGGAATGACAAAGCCTCGAGTGCGCGCGTGCTCGATGAGCTCCATCGTCTGGAGTCACTGCTCGACAGTGCTGAAAAGGTGCGGCGCCGATTGTTGGGTCTCTCCGAGCGCGCGGCCATGCCGAGGCGCTCAGTGGCGGCCGCGCCGCGCCGAGCGGAGCCTGAAATATGGAAGTCCATCTCTGAGGACTTGGATCGCGTTGAGATCCTCTCCCATGCGGATTCCGAAGCGCTCGACGACACATTCGTGATTCTCCGACGAACGGCGCTTCGTGGGTCAAGCGTGCGGGGCGTGGAGCGGCTCGCCGGAATGATCCTGAAACGAATGGATCGTTGGGGTTTGAACGCCTCGGTGCTCGGCGAGGGCTCAGGCGATTCCTCCGAGGAGCTTGCGGTCCTTTCCATCGAAGGTGCTGGGGCGCAGGCGCTGCTCCAGAGCGAGCATGGGACACACATTTGGCTTCAGCCGCGGGAGGGTGCCTCCTCCCATGATCGCGAGGTGGTGCGGGTCGAGGTGATTCCTCAACGCGCGGTCGATGGGCCGCTGCCCGAGCAAGAGTTCAAAATTACGGTCAGGGCAAGCCAAGTCTCTCGTGGCAGGCTGCTCGAAGCACCGAGACACGTCGTCGAGGTTGTGCACTTGCCGTCAAAGTTATCATTACAGATGGTCACCGGCTTGGCGCGCGGTGATGCGCGCGACCGCAGTATCGCGGCGATCTCGGCCTGGGTGAGGGCGCAAGCAAGCAAGCCGCACGAGATGGAGGCGTCGCGCGAAGTGCGACGGTACGAGCTCGGCGCATCGCCGAGGTACAAGGATCTTCGAACCGGGCGTCAATCGGGCCGTCTCGATGAGCTGCTCGCGGGCAGCTAGGCTCGATACAAAAGCGAAGGCCCGCGGGGGGACGCGGGCCTTCAGGCAGACGGCAGAAGGGGCGGGGGGAGCCCCGGGGCCGGAGGAGTGTTACCGAATGATGTTCACAAGCTCCGCAAGGAGCTGGTCGGTCGCGGAGATCACGCGGGCATTCGCCTGGAAGCCGCGCTGCGCTTCGATGAGATTCACAAATTCCCTTGCGATGTCGACGTTGCTCGACTCCAAGGAGCCGGCGCGCACGACGCCTGCCGAGCCCGATTGCGCGGAGCCGAGGATGGCGACGCCGGAGTTCGCAGTTTCTGTGTACATCGTCTCGCCTTGGCGCGAGAGGCCTTCCTGGTTCGCGAACGTGGCGACGGCGATCTGTGCGAGCTCCTGCTGCACACCGTTCGAGAAGAACCCGATGAGCTTGCCTGCCCCGTTGAAGCTCATCGTGGTGAGCACTCCGGAGCCGAAGCCGTCCTGAGCCTTCGCCTGAGCCGTCGCCTCATCGCCGTATTGGGTGACGCCGGACGTGGAGCCGGGAGTGCCCAGCTGAATCACGACGGATTGGATGCCGGGCTGGCCGGTGAAGCTGAACTGCAGCTCGGTGGTGGCTCCGAACACACCGGAGAAGGTGCCGTCCGCGCCGAACTGAATATTCGTAATGTCGGCGACGTTGATTGTTCCATCTTCCTCGGGCATTGAAGCGCGGAGATTCCAGGAGCCGTCCGTCTGCCGCTCGAATTGAAGTGTGACATTATGGCTAATGCCCGCCGCGTCGAAGACCTCGATCGACGTGTCAACCTTGTCGGGGCCTGTGCCGGTTGTGGTCGTGCTGAAGGCGTGCGTCGCCCAGGAGGTCTTCGGATCATTCTTAATCTGAAGTCCGATGCTCGATGGGCCTGGCGTGTCGGCCGTGAACTTCAGATTTCCGTCCGCTTGGAGCGTGACAGTCGCTCCAGAAAATTGTGAGTTGATGAACGTCACGAGGTCATTCATCGTGGTGCCGTCGTTGGCCGCTCCGTAAGTAAATGTGGCGCTCACCGCTGAGCCGTTGGAGTCTGTGCCCGTGATCGTGATGGTGTCGCCGTCGACATAGTCGACCGAGTTGTCCTTCAGGTCGCTCAGATCAGTCGTGCCGACGGCGGGGGCGTCGCTCGAGTCGAGGAACGCGCCGGCCGTCGTGAGGACTTGAGCTTTCGGGCCCGTCACCTTCGCGGGCAAGTTCCCCTGAAATGTGATCTTCGTCGTCGGCTTCGCCGGAAGCGTCTGTGTGGCGTCGATTCGAATCGGCTGGCTCCCGGGCGACAAGACACGGAGACCCGTGCGCGTGTCCACGAGGTCCTGGTTCGAGTCGAAGCCAAAAGAACCGATTCGCGTGAAGTACCGCTGCACTCCGTCGGAAAGCACAAAAAATCCGGCCCCTTCCAGGGCGAGATCGAGGCTGCGGCCCGTAGAAATCAGGCCGCCTTGCCCTGTATCGGTGGCAATGCTTCCGATGCGGACGCCGAGACCGACCTGCATTGGATTGGTCCCGCCGACGCTCGCGCCAGGACCGCCGGCGGGCCGAATCGTGGCGGCGAGCAACTCCGAAAAGAGCGCCCGCTGGCCGCGGTAGCCGGGGGTGTTGGCGTTCGCAATATTGTTACCCACCACATCGATATACTGCTGGTGGGCGCGGAGGCCTGCGAGTCCTGCGGAGAGGCTGTTGGACATGGATATCCTCGGAGATCGTTAGTTATTCGATGTAGAACCGGCCTTGACGCCGTTGATCAGGAAGAGAGGCACAGCTTTCTCGCCGACTTTCGCGATGACTGCGCCTTGCTCGATGCCGACAGAGTCGACGACCCCTTTTTTCGGCTCGCCGCTCTCCGGATCCGTATAAGTAATCTGCTTTCCGATGAACGCCGTCGCCTGGGAGAGCTGCGACATCGTCGCATTGATGCTCTCCAGCTGGATCAGCGTCTCGATCCCGGAATTAGTGTTCTGCGTGGCCTCAAGTGTGCTGAAGCTCGTGAGCTGTTGAATGAATTGCTCATTGGATGTCGGCTCGAGGGGGTTTTGGTTTCGGATCTGTGTCACCAGGAGCTGCAGAAACTTGTCCTTGTCGAGGCCGGCAGCGGCGAACGAGGAGGCGGAGGAGACAGTGCTCATGGGGTTTATTACACAACGAGATCGAGTGCAGTTGAGGAGCGGACCGCGCGCGGCCGCGGGCTCGAATCGCGAGCGGAGTCCTCGGGCGACTCATTTGCGATCCGAGGCATAGCGATATCCGGCATGTTCGCGTGGGCGCGGCTGCGGCCGCGCCCGCCGCCGATGTCGAGGCTTCCGACGTCGATTCCGGCGCCGCGCAGGGCCGCCTCGAGCTCCGACGACCGATCTTTGAGCATCGCGGAGGTGGATTCACTCGTAGCGCGCACACGCGCGTGGAGTCTCCGATCTTTGAGTAAGAACTGAATTCTCACTTCTCCAAGGCCGGGAGGGTCGAGCCGAACCGTCATCTCCGACATGCCCGGTCGCAGGTGGATGCCGATCTGCTTCACGACGGGATCGTCCATCCAGCGCGGAATTTCGGGAACGCGGGGCGGCGGCGCTGCGGGTTCGGCGGGAGCGGCTGTGGGGCGAGTCTCTCCCGCGGCCGGCATCGGCGCTGCCATCGGGCCGGCTGTGGGAAGGGCGGATCGCGAGGCACCTTCAGCAGCCGCGGGTGCGGCGGCGGCCGGCGCAGTGGCTGTCGTCGTATGGGTGCCTTCGGCTTGCGGCTGAGGAGGACCGATCGGCACGCCCTTCCCGCTCGCATTCGGGCGCTGTGGCGCGAGATTTGTGTGCTCCTTGGTCTCCGGCGGAGGCGAGAAGTTTGGAGTCTCTTCTGTGTTCTCCTCGGATGCGTTCGGTTGATCCTGCGCGGACGCGTCCTCCGCGCTGGTCTGTGCGGTCTCGACGGCTGGGCGAACGATGGCAGCGGGCTCTGCCGATGGAGCGGGCGCATCGGCGGCGGTCTCGTCAACAATTGTGATCTTCTCGAACGCTGCGCGGCGCTCTGCGGGATCGATTCCCGCCTCGACTGGGCGCTTCGTCCGTTCCGGGGCGCGAGTTGTGAGAATCTCCGGACCTGTGCCCCGTTCCGGTTCGTTCGGGACTTTGGGGGCCGTTTTTTGTGATGGCGCTTTCTCTGCGGACTTCTGTGAGGTATTTGAGGGTGCCTCGACGGAAGCGCCGAACTCAGTCGCCTTCGGAGATTCGGAAGGGACCACCGGCGTCGTGGGCAGCGGTGCGGCCAGCGGAGCCGTCGGCTGCGCCGCGCTCTCGGTGGCGACGGGCGGGTCGGGGACCATGGGAGTCGCAGCCGTCGCCCCCTCGGCAGGCGCGGCGTGTGGCGCCGCGTGCGACTTCTGGGGCTCGCCTTCCCGCGTCTCTCGGCTGCGCCGCCGGGCGATGGGCCGCGCCTCGCGGGCCTGCGGTCGCTCGGCCCGATCCGTTGCGGGCGAGGGTTCCTCTTCTCGACGCGACTCGGCCTCCTGCTTCTCCTCGCGGGGACTAGGCTGCTCGTCAACGTGGGACAGCACCTCTTCGAATCCGCGCTCGGGCGGGCCATGGGAGTCGCTCGCCCGGGGCGACGTGCGTGCCGGCGGGTCGGAGACGAGCGGAGTGAGGAGGAAGGCGGCTTTCATGCTGCAACCTCCTGCGCAATCCCGAGGCCATTTCACGGGCCGACGCCACACGGCGCGCGCCAAACGCCGTAACTCACAAGCAGTCAAGGGGTTTGGGCCTTGACCCTGGGGATGACGCGCCGGTCGCGTGCGACACGCACGACGCCGGGGTGGGAAGGACTTTCCTACAGCGACGCCCCGCCGAGAAAGTCCGACCCAGCGAAGCCGCGGGCGGCGATCCGTCGTCCGCTACTCTCACCGCCCCCATGGCCGGCAACTTCTTTGACGACCCCGTTTCGGTGGTCGTCGATGCACTTCGCACAGATCCCGCTCGAGGTATCACGGCGGAGGAAGCGCGAACGCGCCTAGCGCAGTGCGGTCCCAATACGCTGGCGGCCGACGAAGGCCCATCGCGGTGGGACATTCTGAAGGGACAGATTCTGAGCCCGCTGGTCGCCGTGCTCCTCGCGTCGGCGGCCCTCTGCCTCGTGCTGCGCGACTGGGTGGACCTAGGCGCCATCCTCGCCATCGTGGTGCTCAATGCCACAGTCGGCTACTTCCAGGAGTATCGAGCGGAGCGATCCTTACAGATGCTTCGCGGGCTCGCGGCGCCCAAGGCGCGCGTCGTGCGCAGTGGCGCCTCTGAGCTGATTGCGGCGTCCGAACTCGTTCCCGGCGATTTGATTGAGCTTGAGCCGGGCGACCTCGTGCCCGCCGACTGCAGAATCGTGTCGGCAGCCGCACTCCGGATGAATGAGTCGGCTCTCACGGGCGAGTCCACACCCGTCGAGAAGACGACGGAACCCACATGGCTGGACGGCGCCTCCCTTGGGGATCGGACGAGCTGTGTCTACGCGGCAACCTCCGTGGTGGGCGGCCGCGGGCGCGCGGTGGTCTTCGCGACCGCCGCGGACACCGAGCTGGGCAAAATTGTAAGTCTTGTCAAGAAGGCCGAGCGCGAGCAGACGCCTTTGCAGCGCGATTTGTCGCAAGTCGGCAACACGCTTCTCCTTGTGTGCGGCGTCGCGATCGCCGTCGTGTTCCTTCTGGGGCTGCTCCGTCAGATCTCCTGGAGTGATACGGGCGCGCAGCTCAAGACGGCCGACCTCTTCCTGACGGCGGTCAGCCTCGCCGTGGCGGCGATCCCCGAAGGGCTTCCGGCAATTGTCACGATCACTCTTGCGATCGGCGTTCAGCGCATGCTCAAGCGCCGCGCGCTCATTCGGCGGCTCTCCTCCGTCGAAACGCTCGGCACAGCGAGCGTCATCTGTGCGGACAAAACCGGCACGATCACGCGCAACGAGCTCTCCGTTCGGGGCGTGCTCGTGGGAGACGCGCGACCGGTCGCCATTGGAGATGACGGCCGCACCTTCTTCGAAGGCGCAGCGCAGGCAGCTCCCGACTCGGCGCTCCGAGATGTGCTGTTCTCGGCCGTGGCCTGCTCCAATGTTCGCAGCGGATCCGGAGCGAAAGATCCGACGGAACTTGCATTGGTGAGCGTCGCCCGTGCCGCTGGCTACCACGAGGCGGAGCTCGAGGAGCGGCTGCCGCGCGTGCGCGAGCTTCCGTTCGATTCGATCCGCCGGCGAATGTCCACTCTTCACGAGAGCCCCGACGGATATGTGCTCCTGGCGAAGGGCGCCCATGAGGTGATCCTCGAACGCTGCACTCGGGTGCTGACGCAAGGAGGCGAAGCGCCGCTCTCGAAGGAGAGAGCTGCCCAAGTGGAGGCGGCGGCGACGGCGTTCGCAGAGCGAGGAATGCGGGTGCTCGCGATCGCCCGGCGTCCCGTGCATCGCGCCGATGTCGACTCGGATCTCGCGGATCTCGAGCGCGATATGTCGCTGCTGGGATTAATTGCAATGGCCGATATGCCGCGGCCGGAAGCGCTCGAGGCCGTGGCGCAGTGCTGGAATGCGGGTATTCGCACCGTGCTGCTCACCGGCGACCACATCGTGACGGCTCAAGCGATCGCAAGGGAGGTCGGCATTCTGCGCGCGGGCGAGCGTGCCGTGACCGGCTCGGATCTCGCCGCCATGAGCGAGGATGAGCTCGCTTCCCAAGTCGACCAGATTCGTGTCTACGCACGCCTCGCGCCCGAACAGAAACTTCATATTGTTCGAGCCTGGAAGCGCCGCGGCGCCGTCGTCGCGATGACAGGCGATGGTGTAAACGACGCCCCCGCCATCAAGGAGGCCGACGTCGGCGTGGCGATGGGTCTCAGCGGCACCGACGTTGCGCGCGAGGCTGCCGATCTCGTTGTTACAGATGACAACTTCGCTTCAATTGTTGCGGCGGTCGAGGAAGGGCGCGGAGTGCATGCCAACATTCGGCGTGCTCTTTTATGTCTTTTTGCCGGCAACCTCTCCGAGGTGGCGCTGGTCGGCGCCGCCACGGCGCTCGGGCTTCCCGTCCCGCTGCATCCCACACAGATCCTCTGGATGAACCTCGTGACCGACGGGCCGCCGGCGCTCGCGCTCGCGACGGAGCCCGTCAATCCCGACGAGATGCGCCGCCCGCCGCGCGACCGTCGGACGCGCATGCTGGACGGTTCCACGATCTATAACGTCGTGTACCAGGGATTCATGCTCTACCTCGGAGCCATGCTCTCTCTGCTGTACTTCTACGACGGAGGCCGCGGCGGCGCGGCCGCTTCCGCGAGGATGCAAACGGGCGTTTTTTGTACGGTCGTGCTCTCTCAGATGTTGAACTGCCTCAGCTTCCGGCACGACGAGAAGTCACTTTTCACGACGGGCGTGCGCGGAAACCTCCGCCTCGCCGCGGCCATTGTGGTCTCGATCGCGCTGCAGGTCGTCATCGTGCACTGGGATTTTGTGCGTCCGATCTCGCGAACGGTGCCGCTGACTCTCGATGAGTGGAGTGCAGTGATCGGATTCTCGCTGCTCCCCGTCGTGATGGTCGAGCTGCGAAAGGCCTGGCTCCGGAGCCGAAACGGCTGAACGCGCAGGCGCCGTGAGCATCCGCGCAAAGTCGGTGTTTCACGGCGTCGCAGAACTCGCCGCCGCCGCGCTCTGGGGCGCGGGCCTCTTCTTCCTGATTGTAATTTCCTTCTGGGGCGGACCGGCTGCAGCTTTTCGGCTCCTCGGTCCTTACATATTGCTGCTTGCCTGGCCGATTCTCCAGAGAAGCAAAGCTGCAGTCCGCGTGAGGACGCGCTCCGTGATCGACGTTCTGCTCTGCTCGGGCGCCGCAGCGTCCGTGATCACGGTCGCCTGCACACTCTTGAGGTTCCCATTCCGAAGGTCATCCTCAAACATGCATGGCGCGGGAATGTCAGGCGGCGAGGAGAACCTGCTGCTGCTGCCCTGGGCGCACATCGTACTCTTCGCCGTCGGAATCCTGCTTCTTACAAAAATCCAGAAGCCGCCGAGCGGACCGAACCTCAAAGCATGAGCGCGACGACCGCAGCGATGATTGCTGCCGCTCCGGAGCCGGCCAGGATGCGAACGCTGCGCCTGCGCAGCGCATCGGCGAGGGCGCGGTCGGGCTCCGGTTCCGGCCCTCCTCCGAGATCCCGCTGACCGCGGAATCCGAGGACGACTCAGGTCTTCGCGCGCGCCTGAAGCAGGCAGAGGGCGGCGACGAATGCGGGCGCGCCGACTGCGACACGAGCTGCACCGGGCGGATGAGTGAGGATCACCCATGCTCCGGCGCCGAGCGTTGTCGCGGCGGCCACGATTCCCATCGCGAGGCGCTGACGGGATCCTCGTCGGTCAATATTACAAACGGCGTTCTGATCGTCGGCGGACATGGCGGTTGGCAGAGGACGCCAAGAGCATCGTTCCCTCGCCGGCCCGCCGCCAGGCGCCAGGAGGACGTTTCAAAAGTCATCCGAGCTGCGCGCGGGCCTCGTCGCCCATCGCTGCGGCGCCTCGTTCTCGACGTAACTCCTTGGCTACGCCTGCGGCGAGGCTGCTTACGCTGGGCGACGATTCCTCTCGTTCGCTTCACGGAGCACCTTCGCCCCAGGCTGCCCAAGGGTGATGCCGAGGGGGAGCCCCTGGCCGTTCCCAACAGCCCCCGTGCGCGCAGCATTCCACTCTGCGTCATGGCTGCCGAGCCTCAATTCTCCCCGCCTGCCGAACTCCTCGCGGATCACCGCTGGGTGATGGCCCTCGCGCGGCGGCTCGTGCGCGACCCCGCCACGGCCGACGACCTCGTGCAGGAAGCCTGGATCGCCACGTGGAGGCATGGCGTCGGCCCGACGCGCGGCTGGCTTGCAACAGTTCTTCGCAGACGCGCCGCCCAGGACGCCCGCTCGGCGCGGGCACGCGCCGCGCGCGAGGCGCGCCCACGGGGCACGGCGCCCACGCCGACGCCCGAGGAGCTCTCGGAGCGGCTCGAGGCGCAGCGAATGGTGATCGAGGCCGTCCAGAGCCTCGAGGAACCTTATCGATCAACGCTACTTTTGGCGTATTGGGAAGGTCTCACTTCTGCGGAGATCGGCCAGCGCACGGGCGTTCCGGCGGGCACCGTGCGCTGGCGCATCCACGAGGCGCAATCGATGCTGCGAGGCAAGCTCGATGCTCGCTTCGGAGGAGATCGTGCAGCCTGGTGCGCCGCGCTCGCACCCCTTTGCGCTGCGCCGATCGGCGCGGTCGCCCCAATTGGAATCTCAATCATCGGTTTGCTCCTCATGAAAAGCTCGTTCAAGTGGGCGGCCGCATGTGTGCTGGCGCTCACGATCGGAATCGGCGTTTATGTTGCTTTCGATCCTGCGGCGTCGATGTCGGAGGAACTCCACATCCCCGACGCCCCGGCCCAGGTTTCCCACCGGCCGGTCCAAATGCCGGCTGCGCTCGAGGCCGGCGAGGCGGCGCCATCGCGCGCAACAGCGGCCAACGCGTCCAACGAAGAGCCGAAGGCTGCTGCCACCGGGATCGCCGGCCGATGTGTAACATCCGAAGGGGCGCCGCTCGCCGGCATCGACATCTCAACTCGATATGTGGCCACCCCGCAGCGCACGACGAGCGGCGCAGACGGCACGTTCCAGATCGAGATGCCGGATGAGCTCGGAACGCCGAGCCATGACTTCGCTGCCAGCGGACGCGGCATCGCGTTCCTGACGTTCTCGGCTGCTGTCACAAAAGGGAGGGTCACTCAGGTCGGCGATGTGGTCCTGCGACCTGGTGGATCCGTGGCCGGCAGAGTGGTGGACGCTTCCGGCGAACCCATCGCCGGCGCGGTGATCTCGGCCCATGGGGCCGACTTGCCGTCGCGAGAGGCTGTTGAACTCATCGAGCAAGTTTCCGTCTTCCCCACGGAGCCGACGGCCCGCTCCGGGAATGACGGAGCATTTGTGCTCACCGGGCTTGCTCCGGGGATCCAAAGGATCTTTGCCACTTATCCGATGCACCTGCCCGCCGTCAGCGGGCCGCTGGAGGTCCGGGAGCGGCAGGAGGCCTACGGGCTCGAGCTGCGACTGGAGCGGATTGCGCCGGAGCGCTTTCTGCGCGTGCGAGCGCTCGACGGCTCGGATACCCCTTTGGCGCACGCGAAATTGTACTATCGCGGCACGGTCCGCGCTTCGTCGCGCTCGGGAACCGCGAATTTCGACGGCCAGGGACGGTTTCAGATGCTGGCACGTCGGGGAGAGCGTTTCGAAGTGAGCTTGCGGGATGAGCACGGGTCCGGAACGCTTGCGATGGCTGGAGATGTCGATCCTGCCGATGGAGAAGTGATCCTTCGCCAGGGCGATGTGAAGACGATATCACTCATCGCACGAGGGACTGAAGCGAAGCCCATTCTCGGAACATTCAGCGTCCATCTGCTCCGAGAGCCGGGCGGCGAGCTTCTGGGCGTTCTCCGAGTAACGCCGAAGCCCGATGGAAAAGTGCAGATTCCGCTTCCGCCGTCGGCATTTGTACTGCGGGTGATCGCCGCAGACTACAAATTGGCGAAGCTCGGTCCGTTTGCTCCGAGCTCGTGTCCGCCAGCACTGGAGGTTCAGCTCCAAGCGGCGCCGACGCTTCGCGGACAAGTGACCTACCAGGGAAAGCCTGCGCCCGGAGCGGCTGTGGCGATCTACCCCGAGGCCAAAGGCAAGACCACACATAACGGATTTCCCGTGCGCGCCGAGCCTCAATTGGCCGAGCGGACCGCGACGGACGCGAATGGCGAGTACAAGCTCCCCATCCGCATCACGGACCGGTACTTCGTTCGAGCCTGGACCTCGGAAGGCGCCGCCGAATCGGGTCCGATCGCGCTCGATGAATCGTCGGAGCCGCCGCCGCTCGACCTGCAGATGCGCCGCGGCGGCACGCTTGTCGGAAAAGTGATTCCGCCGCGAGGGCGCAGCGCAGCCGGCGTGATCGTTGGTATCTCCCGCGGCGACGGCTTTCCCAAGAGTCAGCGAACCGGTGAAGATGGCACATATCGCTTCGACGGGCTCATGCCGGGGCGCTGGCTCGTGAAGGCCCTCTCCGAGGAGCTCATCGACGGGCGCAGCCACACACGAACATCGCGCGGCTCCTGGGGCGAGCTGCCTTGGAGCTGCGAGGTCGTCGAAGAGGGCGAGGTGCGGTTCGATCTGCTGCTTGGCGAGCAGGATCCTGACCTCGAGCTTCGCGGAAAGCTGAGCATCGACGGCGGGTTCAGCGGGCTCTGGAATGCTTCGTCAGCGGCCTTCGAGTCGGACGTGTGGGAGCAGGGAACGGAGCGCACGCCTCTCGCC
Source organism: Planctomycetota bacterium (assembly GCA_016792805.1). Lineage (GTDB taxonomy): Bacteria > Planctomycetota > UBA1135 > UBA1135 > JACQFD01 > JAEUHX01. The sequence continues at coordinate 26,494 of JAEUHX010000055.1, read as the reverse complement.
GGAGACGGATCCTTTGTGTTGCATTCGTCGAAGGAGGGCCGGGCTCGCGTCGTTCTGACGGCTCTCGGCGGTGCCATGGAAGGTGTGAGGATTCTGTGCGAAGCCGATGTGCGTCCGGGCTCTCTCGACCTGCGGATCGATCTTCGCAGCGCGCGTCTCGATGTGCGCTACGCGCCCGAGGCCCCGCGCGGGCCGCTCGCTCTCGTCGTCGAGTGTGCGCCGCGCGTGTTCGCGGTGAGTCCTCTGCTCGAGGCGGCTGAGTCCGGCGTACGCACACTTCCCAGCGGTAAGTGTAAAATCGTACAGCTCGAGAACGTCCGGAAGACAGCGCGCCTCGAGGATCTACCCTCAATACAGACGGTCGATCTCCCCGCAGGCAGCGAGTCGACCGTCACGATCCGCTAGCTGTCTGTGGCGGCGAACTCGGATGTGTGGGGTTGGCGCGTGGAGGACTTTTGAAGCGTCCTCCCTGGTCACCCCGGGGCGCGCGCCACACCACCCCGTCCATGCCGAAGCAGAGACGCTTATCTCTTCTTCACCGTGCGCGCCGATTCGCGGCCGAGCGAGTCACGGTTCCAGTGAACGCGTGTCAGCCGGTCATCGTGGGAGAACACAAAAGTGAGCTCTCCACCGAACGACGAATGTAACACATGTCCGAGCTTGCGCGCGAGGCGTTCATTCGCCGTGGTCACCGTCATGCCTTCCCGCGACGCGCGCACGTCGAGCAGGCGGCAGAGAGTGTCGTGCGCCCGCTCGCGCTTCGACGTGGAGACAATTGTGTGAAGAATGTCGTCGTGGTGCGCTGCCACGAACGCGCCTGTCACCGTCAAGATTCCCTCGGGGTAGTTGGCCTTCTGTCGCGCGCACGCGGGACAGCGTACGAGCGCCACCGTCCGATCCGCCGCAAGCTCGCGTGCGCGCGCCTGATTTTCGAACCAGCGCTTGCGCTCATAAATGGCCGAGCACGACGGGCAGAGAGCTGTGCCTTTCGGATTCGGAACCAGCGTCTTGGGTTGCGGCAGCTTGTTGCGGACGGAAACAGAAACACGCTTGGGCACAGGTCACCTCGCTAGGAGTGGGGCATCACGCTCCATCAGGACAAACACGATGCCAGAATTTGGCCATGACCGCATCTACGGCATCTCCCAAGTGGAGGTGGGGGAGCCAACCCCGCCCATGGGCACTCGCCGTCCTATCCATCGCCGGGATCGTGACGCTGCCCCTTGGGCTTCCCGCCGCGGTGCGCAACGCCCTCCTTCTGGCCGGGTTCGCGACCGCGCTCCTCCCTGGGGAGGCGCGCCCCACCGACGCGCGCGGCGAAGGGGCCTCGAGGCGCCACGGGGTTTTGTGGAAGCTCGGGATCGCCGCGGTGGCGGCGGCCTCGGTCTGCGGATCACTCGCGATTCCCTACCTCTCCGACGATTTCTTGTACCTCGCGCGCGCCGAGAACTCTCCCACCGTCTTCGATGCGATGCGCGCCCACTTCGGCGGCAACGAGCCCTTCTTCCGCCCGACGAGTTATGCACTTTTCTGGTTTCTCCAAAGACTCTCGCCCGATGATGCAACACTTGGACACGCCGTCTCGGCGGCGCTCTTCGTGGCGGACTGCCTGCTGATCGTTCCGGCGCTGCGGCGATGTGGGGCTGGGAGAAGGGTGGCGCACTTTTGTGCATTGCTATTTGCCGCAAATCCGCTCGGGGTCGACCTCGTCTATTGGGTTACGAATCACTGCTCGCTTCTCTCGCTAGCCTGCTTCCTCTCGACCATTGCCTGGCTCCCTCGCCGGACTCTTTCACGCGGTCGCGCGGCGCTGCTCGCGGCGCTTTCCTCGGGGGCGTATCTCTCGAAGGAAGATACTTTTCTTCTTCCGATTGTGGCGTGCGCCGTCGCGTGGCTCGCCGCGCCTCGCCCGTCGCGCTCCTTCCGCGGCGCCCTCCGCCTCGCGGCTCCTTCGGCCGTCGCGCTCCTCGCGGCGCTTGCGCTGCGGTGGTGGCAGCTCGGCTCCTTCGGCGGCTACCGCGGCCCGAGCGGTGAGTCGCTGATCCTACAGAACTCGGTCGCGGGTCTCCTCGCGTCCTTGGAGCGCGAGCTTCCGAGCCTCTGGATGTGTTGGGTTCGCACCGAGGAGAGCGCGCCGCATCTCGGCGTCGCGAGGACCGCGTCCGCGCTCGTACCTTTTGTTGTCTTACTGTTCGGAGCCCGCTCTGCAGGGCTTCGCGGCGCTGTTGCCATGGGGGGATCCGTAGCCATTTGCGGAATCGTGCCCGTGGCGGCTTCTCTTCCGGTCGGGGTCGAACTCGAAGGGACGCGGCACCTCGTGCTTCCGGTCCTCGGGCTTTGTTGGATTTCTGCCGGCTGCCTCGGGGGAGCGCGACACGGCTTTGCGCTCCTCGTTTGCGTCTTGACCGGGTTCCTCGGCGCCGGGGCGCTAAACGCGCGGAGCTATCGGTCGAGCGCCGAAGCCGTCGAGCTCCGGATCCGATCTGTTGCGTCCAAGGTCGCCGAGCACCCCATGTGGGACGATCTCACCATTCACGATCTACCGGTTATTCACGGTGGCGTACCGGCCTTCGGGCCGAGTCCGACTTGGCGCTTCCGGAGAGCCACGGGACGCGCGGAGCTTCAGCTCCATCAGGGGATGTCGGGGCAGCGCGCAGTCGACGCGGTTCTCTTGGCACGTGCGTCGGGAGAACCGGCGTTCGACCTCCTCGATGGCGTACCGGAGGGTGACGTGACCTTGGAAAGCCCCTGGCTGCTCGACCTTGAGACGGCCGACCGAAAGCAGCCGCCTTGGATCTCCTCCGCCATACGGGTATGGCGAAACGAGCCCGGCAGTCCGGTCGTTTTCTCGCCGCTCCACGACGCCTCGGCGTGGATCTTCCCGCTTGTGCGCGCGCCCACGGGAGCGAAGCTCGTCGCCGAGGCGGCGGGACACCACGATCTGATGGGCGTCCAGTACCCCATACCGCTTGCTGTGAACTTCCCGTCGGGTGACCAGGTGCAGCGCACCGTCTTGGGTGCGGATGGACGATTCGATCTCCCCGACCGCGTCGACCGCTTCCGCCTCGAGATCGTGCCCTACTTCGGAGTCACCCATGCTCAAGCGGTCCGCGTGAAGCTCGTTCCCTGAAGAACGGAGCGCCGTTGCGTCCGCGCCGCCGGGCGCTACCCTCACTCCACCCTGGCGCCGAGCACACTTGCGCATTGATCCTCGAGCTTGATCGTCTCTGCGTGGACTACGGGCGCTTTCGCGCCCTCCACGAGATGACGCTCTCCTTTCAGGGCGGAGCCATGGGGCTGTTGGGACCCAACGGCGCTGGGAAGTCGACCATGATCCGCTGCATCCTCGGGATGCTGCGACCTGCCGCCGGCTCCGGGCGCGTGCTCGGCCTCGACATCCACCGCGACGGCGCCGAGATCCGCCGCTCCGTCGGCTACATGTCCGAGCGCGACAGCTTTCCGCAGCACCTGAACGCGGTGCAGTGGCTCACATTTTTGGGCGAGCTTTCGGGGCTCACGCTGGTCGACGCCCGGACGCGCGCCCATGAGTGCCTTTGGTTCGCCGGCCTCGAGGAGGCGCGCTACCGCGCCGTCGAGACCTTTAGCGTCGGCATGAAGCAGCGCGTCAAGCTCGCGGCCGCATTAGTGCACGGGCCGAAACTTGTATTTCTCGACGAGCCGACGAACGGGCTCGATCCCGCCGGCCGCCGGCAAATGTTGGAGCTCTGCCGGGCGCTGAACCAGCAGCACGGCATCCACACAATTCTTGCAAGCCACTTATTGCCTGACGTGGAATTTGTATGCTCGCAAGTGATGGTGATGTCGAAGGGACGGCTGCGCGCCTATGGCCCGATCGCCGATTTGAAGCGTTCGGAGCGCAAGGCATTCGTCGTGCGCGTCGCCGGCTCCATGGAGCGATTCCGCGCCGAGGTCGCGCAGCGCGGCGCCTCCTCGTCGGAGCCGGACCGGCGCGGCACGATCGTCGAGCCACCGGGTGATGCGGGCTCGGAGTTCGTGTTCGCTGCGGCGCGCGCGGCGGGAGTGGCGGTGCTCGAGCTTTCCGCGCTCCAGCGCTCGCTCGAGGAAGTCTTCCTCGACAGCCTGCGCGCCGGAGAGCTCGCCGATTCGGGGGCGGCGCGATAGCCATGCCGATTTATGATCTCACTTATGAAGGGTTTCGCGGGCAGCGCTCGCGCACTCCGGTCTGGTTCCCAATCCTCGAGAACACAATTCTTCTCGCATTCCGCAACCGGACGCTTTTCTGGACCTACCTGATCGGCGCGGTGCCCACGTTGATCGCGATCGTGTATCTGTACCTTCGCTATCAGATCCAGGCAATGGACTCCGGCTCGGGCTTCCGCGGGCGCATGGGAGCGATGTTCGTCTTCGAGATCAAGAGCTACTTCCAGTTCCTGAGCAGCCAAGGCGTCGTGGCGATGATCATCGCCGGCATCGTCGGAAGCGCCGCGATCGGCAACGACCGCCGGGGCAATGCTCTCGAAGCGATCTTCGCGCGGCCGGTGACTCTCGGCTCCTATCTGCTCGGCCGTTGGCTCGGGCTTTTTGTGCTCGTGCTTGGCGCGACGCTGATCCCCGCTCTCACGATCTGGTATTTTGACAATGCCCTTTCGCTCGACCCCGACCGCCTCTCGAAGACGCTCAGCTATCCGATTCGGCTCGCGGCGTGGTCAATTGTGCATTCCACCAGCGTCTCTCTGCTCGTCCTGGCCTTCTCCGCGCTGATCTCCCGCGGCTGGGTGGCGCTCGCCGGCTATGCCGGATTCGCCTTCATCACAAGCGGTTTGATCGGCGCGCTCGCCGCGGCCGTGAACCGAGCCTATGAGCCGGCGGCGGTCTACTTGAGGGGGTTTGGATATGTGGAAGCGTTGTTCCAGATTCAGCATGCGATTCTTGGTGTGCCGGAAAATCTGCATTCGCTGAAGACCTCGACGCTCACCTCCGCGATCTGGCTCGCGTTCCTCGCGCTCGTTTCCATCGGAGTCTTGGTTCGCAAGGTGCGCCCCATCGAGGTGGTGTCGTGAGTGCAGGCAACGGATCGGCGGAGAAGAGGCTCACCATCGAGGTGAGGAATCTCTCGAAGTGGTTCGGCGACGTCGTCGCGCTCACGAATGTCTCCATGTCGATCGGAGGCGGAGTGACGGGACTCCTTGGCCCCAACGGGGCCGGGAAGTCCACACTGTTCAAATGCCTCACGGGGCTCTGCGCGCCGAGTTCGGGCCGTGTGAGCCTCCTCGGGAGCGATCCCCACGGCGACCCGTCGGTGTTCAAGCGCGTCGGCATTTGCCCCGACGTCGACAAATTTTTCGAGGAGATGCGCGGGCTCGAATTTGTTACGTGGCTCGCGCGCCTGCATGGAATGGAAAAGCCGCCCGCGCGCGCGGCCGCCGAGCGCGCTCTCGACCGCGTCGGACTCACCGACGTGATGCACAAAAAGCTCGGCGGCATGAGTAAGGGCATGCGCCAACGCGTGAAGTTCGCACAGGCCATCGTGCACGACCCCGAAGTGGTCTTCCTCGATGAGCCGCTGAACGGCATGGATCCGCTCGCGCGGCACGCCACCGTCTCGCTGATGGATGCCCTCGGCAAGGAAGGAAAGACCGTCGTGGTGAGCTCCCACATCCTCCACGAGGTCGATGCGATGTCACAAAAAGTGATCCTCCTCGTCCACGGCCGCGTGCTGGCGGAGGGGAGCGTGCGCGAGATTCGCGAGGCGATTCGTACAAAGCCGCATCGCATTGCCATCACGACGCCTGACCCGCGCGGCCTCGGCCATCGCGTGCTCGGCCTCGACGGCGTCATCGGCGTGGCGTTCGAGTCGGGCGACCGCCTGCTGGTCGACACGACGCGCCCCGACCTGCTGTTCGACTGGGTCACCGAGTGCGCCGCATCGCAGACGGCGCGCGTCGACGAGCTTTCGCTCACGGACGAGAATCTCGAGGCCGTTTTCCAAATGTTGGTCGGATGATCCTCACGGCCTTCTTACTTTTCCTCCGGCGCGATCTGCTCTCGAAGCTGACCGCAATTCTCACGGTCGTGTGCCTTCTGCCGACCGTGATTTGTGTCATCGCCCGAATCTACGACGCCGCGCCGCGCCCGATGATGGAGGAGACCATGTCGGTCCTCTATCTGAGCGCGCTCGCGGCGCTCGTGCCGGTCTTTCACGCCGTCTCGGCGTTCCACGAGCAGTTCGAGAGCCGAACGATCGTCTATCTGTTGACTCGCCCACCCACGCGCGCGAGCTACGTCATCGCGAAATTCCTGAGCGCGTGGGTTTGCTCGTCGTTCTCGCTGATGATCGGAGTCGCCGCTGTGGGTCTCGTGTGCGGCTGGGGCACGCCGAACACGGGCTTCTTTGCGCTGCTCACGTTTCGCCTGATGAGCTGCTGCGTGCTCGCAGCCGGCGTCTACTGCGCGCTGTTCCTGGTCTTCGGGCTGGCGCTCAAGAACCCCGTGCTGATCGGCCTCGTGTTCACCTTCGGTTGGGAGAACCTGATCGCCTACCTCCCCGGCTCGGCGCCCTACTACAGCGTGGGGCTCTATCCGCGCGCGCTGTTCATCCATTGGGCTGACGTCGACCCGACTGCCTTCAACTATCAGGTGGAGGCGACGACGCCGTCGGTCCTCTCGGGGCCGCCCGACCTCACGAGCATGGCGAAGATCGGCTCCGTCTTTGAACTTCCCTCAACCTCCTGGTCGCTCGGCGTGATGGTGGGGCTCAGCGTGCTGATGATTGGAGCCGCAGTTCTGCTCTTCCAGCGTCGAGAAGACGCGTAGCGGCGGGGCGCCGAGCACCCCAGAACTTGGGGAGCGCTGAAGCCGCCGCCCCCTTTTTGGCGAGGAAGGATCCGCATAGAACAAGGGCCCAAGCCCTTTCGGAACAGCCCCTTACCTCCGCAAACGCGTCCGTGGCACCCGAATCCTCGAACCCGACAACACCCGACGCGGCAAAGGCCCAAAAGGCGGGCCTCGAAGACGTCGTCGTCGGCACCTCCAAGATCTGTTTCATCGACGGCAAGCGCGGCCGCCTCGTCTACCGCGGCTACTCGATCGATGATCTTCAACAAGCGAGCTTCGAGGAGGTCATTCACCTCTTGCTCTATGGCGACCTTCCGACGAAGGACCAGCTCGCGCGTTTGAAGGAGCGGCTACTCTCGGAGCGGAAGCTGCCGCGGGAAGTTACTTCTGCGATCATTTCAATGCCCCATAGCGGCTCGCCGATGGCGGAGCTGCGCACGGCGGTGTCGCTCGCGGCGCTCTACGATCCCGACGCGAACGACAATTCTCCGGAGGCGAATCAGCGCAAGGCGATCCGGCTGATCGCGCAGATGCCGCTGATTGTTGCATGTATCAATAGCCTGCGGCGCGGGAAGGACCTGATTCAGCCGAGCCCGACGCTCGGGCACGCGGCGAACTTCCTTTACATGATCAACGGCGAGGTCCCCGACCCGCGCGCCGAGCGCATGTTCGACGTGGCGCTCACGCTGCACGCCGATCACGAATACAACGCATCGACGTTCGCGGCGCGCGTGACGGCGGCGACGCTGTCGGATATCCACAGCGCGATCACGTCGGCCATCGGTGCGCTGAAGGGGCCGCTCCACGGAGGCGCCAACGAGGAGGTTATGCGCATGCTCCTCGAAATTCCGAGCGTCGACGACGCCGAGAAGACGATCCGAGAGAAGTTCTTTGCACATAAGCGCAAGGTTCCCGGATTCGGCCACCGTGTGTACAAGACGATGGATCCGCGGGCGACGATTCTTAAGGAATTCTCCCGCGAGCTCGGCCAGCGGCAGCACGAGTCGAAGTGGTTCGAGATGTCGACTCGGATCCAGGATCTGATCGTTAAAGAAAAGAATCTGTATCCGAATGTCGACTTCTACTCGGCTTCGCTCTACTTCGTGATGCGCCTGCCGATCGAGCTGTTCACGCCGATTTTTGCGGTCTCCCGCGTGGTCGGCTGGGCGTCGCACGTCCTCGAGCAGTATGCCAATAATCGGCTCATCCGCCCGATGTCCGATTACACCGGCGCAGGCGATCGCACGGTGGCGCCGATCGAGAAGCGCACGCCGAACGCGGTTCTCTAGCAGGCTGCCGAGTTCACGGCTCGCGCTCGCGAGCTTCGCCGCCCCGGACAGCCGGGGCGGTCTCGTTTCTGAGGGCGATCGGAGCCGACCGCTCGCCGCAGAGGGCGCGGTTCGCCGGAGTCCGGGCGCGTTACACTTCGTCTCGCTCGATACCTCCCATGCTCGACGGCCTCTATCTCGGTGTGGACTGCGGCACGCAGGGGCTCAAGACCCTCGTGCTCGACGGCGCCAAGGCGGCGCGCGGCGCGCCCGACGCGGTGCTCGCCTCGGCGCGTCGACGCTACGGCACGATCGCCGGGCTGCCCCATGGCGCGTCGGAGCAGCATCCGCGGCTGTGGATTGCGGCGGCGCAGGCCACAATTCGAGAGGTCCTCGAGAAAATTGGGAAAGAGCGGGTGCGCGTGCGCGCGATCGCCGTCTCGGGACAGCAGCACGGCATGGTGGCGGTGGACGATCGCGGCCGCGTGCTGCGACCCGCCAAGCTCTGGAACGACGTGAGCACTGCACCCGAGGCGAAGTCGCTCGTCGAGGCTTGCGGTGGCGCGGAGGCTGTGCGCAGGATTACCGGCAACGCGCTGCCTCCGGGATTCACGGCCTCCAAGGTTCTGTGGCTGAAGCGCACGGAGCCGCAGCGGTTCGAGCGCTGCGCCACCATTTTGTTGCCTCACGATTATTTGAACTTCTGGCTCACGGGCGAGCGCGCGACCGAAGCCGGCGACGCGAGCGGCACGGGCTATTTTGATGTGAGGCGCCGGGAGTACGCAGCATCTGTGATGTCTGCCATCGATCCCGATTTTGCCCGACGCACGCCGCGGCTCGTCGCTGCGGGCGCCGCGATCGGCCGCGTCTCACAGGCGCGGGCGACGGAGCTCGGGATGCCCTCCGGCGTCTTGGTCGGCCACGGAGGCGGCGACAACATGATGGCGGCGATGGGGACGGGGAACACCCATCCCGGCGTCGTGACCGTCTCGCTCGGCACGAGCGGCACTGCATTTGCCTATTCCTCCGATCCGATCATTGATCCGCTCGGCGAGATCGCCGCTTTTTGTGATTCCACGGGCGGCCACCTGCCGCTCGTGTGTATTCAGAATTGTACGAATACGACGGAGCTCGTGAAGCGAGTATTGAGATTCAATGATGGCGCGCTCGACCGCGAGGCGGCGCGCGTGCCGCCCGGTGCGCGCGGCGCCTCGCTCCTCCCGTTCTTCACAGGCGAGCGCACGCCGAATCTCCCCGACGCGAGCGCAGCGCTCTTTGGCCTGACTCCCCTCAGCTTCACGCGCGAATGCCTCGCGCGCGCCGCGATGGAGGCGCCCGCGCTCCAGCTCGGCTACGGGCTCGATCGGCTGCGCGGCCTCGGCCTTCGCCCTTCGGAAGTGCGCCTCACGGGAGGCGGTTCCCACAGCGTCACGTGGCGGCAGATTTGTGCCGATGTGTTTGGAGTGCCCATCGTGGGGCTTGCCGTCGACGAAGGGGCCGCTTTCGGGGCGGCGCTTTGCGCGGCGTGGTGCGCGGCGCGAGCTGAAGGTTCCGCCGTGTCTGCCGACGAGATCGCACAAAAGTGCGTCCAGCTCGACGAGCGCACACGTGCGGCCCCGATCCCAGACCACGTCGAGCGTTACCGGGAGCTGCAACGCACTCGCGAGCAAGCTCTGGCATCGCTCAAGCCGCTTTTTCCGAGGCTTCGAGCGCGAGGTGCGCCATGAGTCCGCTCGGGCGGATTCCAGACCTCGAGCCGCCGAGGACGGTCGATCGGCTTGCGGCAGTTATTTGTTACGCCGCGCCTTTGCTCGCACCGCTCACGATTCCGGATCCCGCGATTGGATTCTGGCTTGCTCCGAGTGTGCCGGCACTGCTCGCGGCCTTCGGCTGGTCGGCGCGGCGGCGATATTTGGTATTCCATGGCGGCCAGGCGTTTCATCTCACGGTGGCATTTACAATTCTCGCGGCGACGCTCGGCGTTATAGAAAAGCCGGGGACCCTGCGCTGGATTGGAGCGCTCGGCTCAACGCCGCTCGATCGAGACGCGTCTCTCGAGTCGCGGATCGGGTTCTGGATTCTTGCATTCTCGAGGGCGGCCGCGTTTCTATGGCTTTCCGTTCGAGTCGGTCTGCGTCGGGGCATCGCGCTCCCCGGCGTCGGAGATGTTCCGATGCCGCCGAGAGATCGCGCGGCGTAGGGCGCTGGCTCGGATGACTTTTGAAACGTCGTCCCCGCGCCGACCCCACTTATGAACCGGGGATGACCGACGAAACCGGCTCTAATTCCCGTCGGGAGTGTCGCCGTCACCGATCGACCTCCCCGGAGGCGGGGCCGCCGGCAGGGCGCCTTCGGCCGCGATAGCGGTCGGCTTCGGGGCGGTCGTCCCGGCGGCGAGCGGATTGGGCATCGTCGAGCCACGCCCGTACCGAACGCCCACATTTCGGCGCCCGACGGCCTCGCGAAGTTCCTTACTTTTCTTGAGCTTGAGCTCGTTGGCCTTGCTCATGATGCTCTTCACGGAGCGCCCGAGCTGCGTCGCGAGTTGGAGATTTGACAGATTCGGATAGAGCTCGACGAGCTGTTTCTCCTGCTCCGGTGTCCATCGGGGCATGCGGCTCGCTGAGCGCACGCTCTCACCCGCTTCGCGCCGAAGAAATGCTTTGTCTTTCGAGAGCCGATGCTGCGCCGCAGCGGCGCGAATCTCCTCGACCGTCCGCTGCAAGATCACAACGAGCGCATGATCGTGGCGCCAGCCATAGTACGTTTTCAGCGCCTTCACTTCGTCGTGAGACCAGTCGCCGCGCTTGGGATGGTTCGCAAGCTCCTCGAGCTTTGCGCGCACATCCTCGGGTGTGCGTCCGAGGATCATGGCAATCCGCGGCAGCTGAGAGACGCCGACGCACTTCCGGAGGCGCTCCAGCTCCTCGGGAGCCCACTCTTGCTTGGGACCCCTGCGCTTCGCCGATCGATTGGGATCGAAGACGACTTCGGCCATGCGCCGCACGCTCGCTTCCGAGCGCCGCAGCCGGCGCGCGAGCACTCCGTCGTCGCATGTGCCGAAGAGCTGTTTCAAACGATACAGCTCGGCGCGCGACCATCGGCCCCGCCGTTCCTGTGACCTTCCCTTGGGGAAGTCGTCGTTCTCATCGCTCATCTCGATCATCTCTCCTGGGAGCGTGTTCCGAGGGCGAGCTCCCGCTCGTGGCTCCCGCGGAATGGAATCCTAGACGGCGCGCCTCGAACGCGTCGACTAGGCCGCGCACCTGCGTCGACGTTCGGCACGAGAGCGAGGAACTCGCGAGCGCTCCCGCGTCGAGAATCCTCATCGATCGCACGGCGGACTTTACAGTTGCAATGGCCACCGGCGCCATCGAGAGGCTTCTGAGCCCGAGGCCGACGAGCAGCGGCGTGGTCTGCGGATCCGCAGCGAGCTCGCCGCAAAGTGATACTTCTCGTCCGCTGTCGGCAGCGCGACGGGCAACATCACGAATCGTCCGAAGCACGCCCGGATGATACGGATCGTACAGATGCCCCACGCGAGGATTGTCACGGTCGGCGCCTGTGAGGTATTGCACGAGATCGTTGGTGCCGATGCTGAGGAAATCGGCGACTTCGGCGAGACCGTCGGCCACGGCGGCCGCCGCAGGTACTTCAATCATCGCTCCGAGCGGCACGTCTTCGCGATGCGGAATTCCGGCGGCGCGGAAATCTTCGCGGATCGACGCCAGCAGCGAACGAACCGCCACAACCTCCTCGACGGAAGTCACCATCGGCAACAGGATCCGCGCGTTGCCGTGGACCGCTGCCCGCAGCAGGGCGCGCAGCTGCGGCACAAACAGATCCGGCATCTCGAGCGAAATGCGAAGGCCGCGCCAGCCGAGGGCGGGATTGGCTTCCTTGGGAGTCTGAAAGTACGGGAGCGGCTTGTCGCCGCCCGAGTCGAGCGTGCGAAAGACCACGGGGCGGTCGCCGAGCCGCTCGAGCGCGCGACGATACAGATTGTATTGGTCGTCCTCGCTCGGGAACTCGAGGCGATCGAGATACAAATACTCCGTGCGGTAGAGGCCGATTCCGTCGACGGTTCGCAGATCGAAGCCGTCGAGGTCGCGCAGGCTCTCAACGTTCGCCATCACCTGGACGCGCGCCCCATCGCGCGTGCGCGCGGGGTGAATTGCGGCGGCCGCGAGCTCGCGCCGCTGCTCGAGCCGCGCGATGCGCCGGGCCTCGAAGAGCCGGAGTTCCGGCTCCGTCGGCTCGACGAGCACCGTGCCGTCGTCGCCGTTCACCGCCACGAGAGCGCCGTTTTGTACGCGACGCAATAAATCACGAACACCAACAATCGCCGGCACGCCGAAGGAGCGGGCGAGAATCGCGCCGTGGGAATAGCGGCCGCCCGCCTCCGCGAGCACCGCGGCGACCGACCCGCGCTCGATCAGCGTCGCGAACCACGGCACGAGCTCGTCGGTCACGATGACCGCCGGCTGCGACTCGACGATCATGTTTCGTCCGCGAAGCTCGTTCAGCACCACCGACCACGCGGAGCGCACTTCTTGGATCAAATCGCGGCGTACGGCCGGCAGCGCCTTCTCGAAGGGGCGCACGAAATGTGCGAGCGCACGCTCGACGGCCGCAGCCGCGTCGACCTGATGCTCGCGGATGTTGCGCCGCGCCCGATCGCGGATCTCCACGTCGGCCAAGAATTGGAGCTGCGACTCGAGGATCCGCGCGTCCTGCGCGCCGACGCGCTCGGTCGCGAAGCGAATATTCCGTCGAAGCTGATCCTCCGAGCGTGCGAGCGCCGCGTCGAAGCGATCGATCTCCGTGCCGACATCCTCGGGCCGGATGCTTCGCGGAGCCCCTTCGCCACCGCTCGTTGCATGGATACGAGCCGGCCCCAGCGCAAAGCCGGAGGAGACGGACGTCCCTTTCAGTACGAATTGGCCCATGGGGGCGGGGTGGGGTCGTGGGTTCGAAACGGCGGCACGCAGTCCACCGCACGCGATTCGTGCCGGCGCCGGGACGATGGGAGGGGGAGCGCCGGGACTTGGCGGACGGGGGTGTCGGACGCCCACTCCAAGAACTCAAAACATGGCGCCGACGTACTCGCCGGCGGCCTCGTTCTGCGCGGAGAGCGCAAACCGCGAGCTGCCAGGTTGAGTGCGGGAGCCTCTGTATCGCAGGGCGTCGTTTCGAGCAAGCAGGGACTCATCGGGGAGGAGATTTCACGAGCTCGCTCCGCAGCCCGTCGTTGAGGGTCCTCGTCCCGAGACGCCTTCGGAAGCGCGCCGGAGGTCGGCTCTGAAGATGCAACGCGGAAATGGCCGATAGTCCGGCCGGACTTGGAAGATGGAGTTCTCGGAGGCCGTGGCAATGGAACCGAACGTCGGAACAGCGGGAGAAGAAAGAATGCCGCAGAGCGAGTTTGTGCCGCTTGACGCGGAGGCTCCCTCGAGCGCCACGGAAGCGGCGAGTGCGCCACCGCCGGTGGAGCGCCCTTCCCACGGGCTCTCTTGGATGGCTTTCGGGCTCGGCACCATCGCACTCGTCGGCGCCGTCGCGATGCCGATGGCATTGAGCCCGGAGCTGAGCGCGCAGCTCGCATCCCACGGCGTGCGATCGGGGATGCTCGCGATGTGTGGATTCGCGGGATTCGCATTCGGATTTGTTGCGCGCCGCCAGGAGCGCCTCATGGCCGAGATGGCGCACGCGCGCGCGCTGATGGTGCGAAGCATCCAGAATTCGGGCGGCTCGGAGCACCAGGCCGAGTCGGTGGCGAGCAAGCTCGCGCCGGCGATGGGGAGCGTCGCGAGTGTGCTCGGCGTCGTGGAGAAGGCCGTCGAGCGCGTGCGCAGCCAGGTGGAACAAATGGGGGAGCGCTTTCACGAGAACGAGCGCGCGAACCTCGGGCTGGCGGGCTCCGTGGACGGGCTCGCCGCCAAGATGGACAAGCTCCAGAAAGAGCTGCGCGCGCCGGGACAAGGGCCGTCGCTCGCCGAGGAGCTGACGCCGCTCTCGCGCATGATGGATGCGATGTCGCGCGACGAGCACGCGCGCGCAGCGAAGCTGCACGAGGCGATGAACCATCTGCGCGACGAGATGGCGGAGATGGAAGGGCGCATGCGCCAGCGGATCGATGCCGCCCGCGAGATCGGAAACGGCGGGATGTCACAGATCGAGCCGAAGATCGACAATATTGATGTGAAGGTTGGATTTCTGGAGGAGCGGCTCGGCAGCTCGGGAGAGCAGGTGCAGCAGCTCTCATCCCAGTTGTCGGAGCTGCGCGCCGGAATGGAGGCGCAGCTCGCGGAGATGCGGCAGGCGATGCAACAGATGCGTGATGCGTCGCTCAGTGCGGAGCGGATTCGTGAGCTTCTCCAGGAGGAGCGGCCGCGGGCGGCGGCGCATCCCGCGATGAGGTTCGAGGCGACGGGGTCGATGATGCGCGGCGCGTCGTCGGAGCCGGCGGCGGCGCTTCCGGTGCAGGAATCGCAGCCGGAGGCGCCCGCGGCGGAAGAGCCGGTCGGGACGATCGCCGAAGGGCCGAAGCAGTCGCGCACGGTGCTGCGCGCGATCGATAAGCTGCGCTCGCTGCGCGGCAGCTAGAAGCTACAGAAACGGATCGCGCCGCTGCGCGCGCTCGTTTTCACGGGGGCGGCCGTAGGATGGGCGCCCCCGATGCCCGATCCGCGCCGGCTTCGCCGTTGGAAATTTGCCGCCGTCGGCGCGGTTGTCGCGGTCGTTTTGTATGCTTGGCTTGTCGAGACGCGCTGGGTCGAAGTGACTCATGCGACGGAGACGATCGGCCTCGAGTCGCCGATCCGCGTGGCGCACCTCACCGATCTTCACACCCGCGGGCTCGGCGCGGCCGAAGAACGCGTGCTGGCGATACTTGAGGATACAAAACCCGATCTGATCGCAATCACGGGCGACACCGTGGATGGCGGTAACTGGGAAGCGGCGCGGCCGGTGCTGTCGCGGTTGCATGCGCCGCTCGGCGTATTTTTGGTGGACGGAAATTGGGAACATTGGTCGATGGCGCACGCGCCGAGCCGATGGTTTGCGGCGCTCGGCGTGCGGCGGCTCGACAACGAGGCGGTGCGCGTGCGGGGCGATCTGCATGTGGTCGGAATCGACGATCGCACCGGCGGCTCGCCGAAGCCGGCGCCGGCGCTCGAGCCGGTGCCGAAAGGGGGCGCGGCGCTCCTGCTGTTTCACTCGCCGATCGAGTTCGACGTGGTGGCGCCGATGGCGCGCGAGCGGTGCGGCGCGTCGCGCGCGCTCGCGCTGGCGGGGCACACCCATGGCGGGCAGATCCGGCTGCCGTGGCTCGGCGCGATCTGGACGCCGCCCGGCTCGGGGTCGTACGTCGAAGGCGCGTACGCGCTCGGCGAGATGCGGATGCGCGTGAGCCGCGGAATCGGCACGTCGGTGGTGCCGATGCGGCTCGCCTGTCGCCCCGAGGTGTCGATCGTGACGCTGCGGTAGCGGCGGGTCTGTCGGGCGTCGGCGACCCTTGCTATCGTCCGCGCCTCGCGAGGTCCACGCATGTCGTCGCTCCACCGCTCCGCGCCCGAGACGTTCAACACCCCCGACTTCCGCGTCTACCTCGTGGGCGCCCATTCGACGGGTAAGACGACGCTCGCGCGCTACATCCGCGATCACTACGGGCTGCCGATGATCTCCGAGGTGGCGCGGTCGATTCTGGCCGAGCTCGAGATCTCGCTCGATCGGCTGCGCTCGGATGTCGACGCCGTGTCGCGCTACCAGCGCGAGGTGTTTCTGCGGCAGATCGAGGCCGAGCGGAAGATGAAGTCGCCGTTCGTGTCGGATCGCGCTTTTTGTAACCTCGCATATATGGCGAACCACGCGCTCAACATGAGCGAGGTGTTCCGCGATCCGATCCTCGATGAGTACATGAAGAGCGTGGCCGAGGGCGTCGTGTTTTTTATGCGCCCCCATCGCGATCTGCTGGTCGAGGACGGCGTGCGCGCCGGCGTCTGCTGGGAGGAGGTGATCACGATCGACGGCATGGTCAAGCTCTTCCTCGAATTGTGGGGAATCCCTTATGTGACCTTGAGCGCGCTCTCGATGCAGGAGCGCGTGCGCACGATCGACGCCGTGCTGAATCTGCGGATGGCCGGCGGCAAGATGCGCGGCGCCTTCCCCCCGGTGGCGCAAATCGTGACGCCGGCGCGGGTGAATGGGAATTAGTGGAGTCTGTGCCTTTGCAGCGCCGCTGCATCGGTGCATTCCCCGATGGCGACGGAATCCGACCCCGCACAACCCGGCCCTTTGCTTCCGCTTGCTCCGCAGGCGGTTGAGCAGGCGCCCATAGTCGCGGAGCCGCCGAAGCCCGTCGTGCTCTTGGTCGACCGGCTGTCGAAGCGGTACGAGGACAAGGTGGCCGTCGAGGGGCTGTCGCTCACGGTGCACGCTGGGGAGATCCTGGGGCTCGTCGGGCCCAACGGCGCTGGGAAGACGACGACGCTGAGGTCGCTCGTGGGCGTGCTGCCGATCAAGGAAGGGCGCGTCGAGATTTGTGGTTTTGACCTTTCGAGCCAGGAGGCGGCGGCGAAGCGATGCCTCGCGTGGGTGCCCGACGATCCGGCGCCGTTCGACGCGCTCACGGTGTGGGAACACCTCGAGTTCACGGCCGCGCTTTACAGCGTGCGCGAGTGGGTGCCGCGCGCCGAGGAATTATTAGCTCGGTTCGAACTTACAGAAAAGCGCGACGCGCTCGGCGGCGAGCTGTCGCGCGGAATGCGACAAAAGCTCGCGTTCTGCTGCGCGTGGCTCGTGCGCCCGCGGCTCGTGCTGCTGGATGAGCCGCTCTCGGGTCTCGATCCGCGCGCCATCCGCTATGCCAAGCAGGCGATTCTTGATCTTGCGGCCGAGGGTTCGGCTGTGATCTTGAGCTCGCACCTGCTCGTGCTCATCGAGGAGCTCGCTCACCGAATTTTGATCTTGGACCGAGGGCGGCGCATCTTCCTCGGCACGCTCCCCGAAGCGCGCGCGACGCTGGCGCCGAGCCCCGGCAGCAGCCTCGAGGAGATCTTCATGGCCGCCACGGGGCGTGGCGCCGACGGAGTCGCCGCGCCGCCCGTCGTTCGCGAGAGGGCCAGTTGATCTTCGGGCATCCTGCTCTGCGGCTGCTGGCGCGCCGCAAGTTCACCGGTGTGCTGCGGCGTCAGGGCCGCAAGCTCAAGACGCCGTCGGGCATTTTATTTACTTTGCTCGGCGCCATCATGTTCGTGATTTGGATCACGAGCATTTTTGCGAGCCATTGGTTTAGTAAGTTTGCACCGAAGAATGCCACGCCGCAGCTGCCGCTGGAGCTCGTCCCGGCCGCGGTGGGAATCGGATGCCTCGTGCTTTCGCTGGCGTCGTGTGCCTCGGCGCTCAGCTTTCGTGGCCTGTATCTACCCAAGGAGGAGATCGAGCTCCTCTTCTCGGCGCCCGTGTCGCGCGGCGACGTGGTGCGCTACCGGATGCTCACCAATCTCGGGAAGTCGCTTTTCGGAAGCCTTCTCATCGGCGCCGTCGTCGCGATGCGGATGCCGCGCCCATTCTTTGCATTCTCTGCAACAATGGTCGGATTTCTGACGCAGCCCGCGCTAACACAGATGCTGTCGCTCCTCGCGGGCGACGCCGAGAATCGCGCCCTCTCGAAACTGCCGCGCGGACTCGGGAAGTTTCTGGGCGGCGTGTTCGGCGCGCTCGTCGGGCTGCTGATCGCGAGCGTCATGATTCGTGGCGTGATCGACCTCGAGCGCTCTTTCGGATTCGAGAGCAACCTCGAGGCGACGCTCCGCCAGCCGTGGGTGCCGATCGTGACGGCTCCCTTCACGCCGTGGGTTCGCGCGATCACGGCGCAGACGTGGTCGCAGTTCCTGCCGTGGTTCGGCATTTGTATCGCATTGTGGTTTCTCTTCTTTGAGGCGGCTGCGCGCGTGCGCGTCGACTTCCGCGAGCTGAGCCTCGAGACGTCGGCCGACGTCGCGCGACGCCTGAACCGCATTCGCCAGGGGGCGATCGGCGCGGCGGGGTCGACGGCGGTGCGCTCCAAGTTCGGCTGGAGCGTTCCCTGGTGGCTCGGGCGCGGGCCGGCCGGTGCTGTCGCGTGGCGAAAGACCACCACGATCCTGCGCAAGGCTCGAGGCACTTTTGTGACGTCGGCCATCATCCTCACCTTTGTGACGATCCTCGTTTCTGTGGTGATGTCCAAAGGCGAGCGCAATCCGAATCCGCTCTCGGTCGCCGTCGCCATCGGCGTGGCTGGAACGCTCTATCTCTGCATGGGCCTTCGGTTCGATTTCCGGGAAGACCTGCAGCTGATGGAGCAGATCAAGGCATGGCCCATTGCGCCGTGGCGCGTCTTCCTCGCGACGATTCTGCCGGAGGTGCTTCTCGTTTGGTTCTTGTGCAGCTCGGCCGTGCTGATCCGCGGCGCGATCACCTCGCAGCTCACTCCCCACGTTCTCCTCGTGATCGGGGCTATGCCGCTGCTGACGTTCACCTGGCTATCTGTGGATAACGCCGTATTCCTGCTGGCGCCGATCCGCTATGTCGCGGGGCAGGACACTGCGTTACAGAATGCGGGGCGCTCTGTCGTGCTGCTGCTCGTTCGCATGGTGTTGCTCGGTCTCACCGGCGTTTTTGTGGCAGCGGGATATCTTTGCGCAGAGCTGGTCGGGCAGTGGCTCGATTGGGAAGACACAACGCGCATCACCGTCGGAGTGTTGACGACGTTCGTCGTCCTCGCGGCCATCAATGTCGTCGTGGCTTCCGTCGGCGGGCACCTCGTGCGGCAGTTCGACGTCGCGCGAGACCGGGGGTAAGGGCCGCTGCCGGAAAGAAATTCCGAGGTCGGCCAGGCCACCGGACAGTTTTTCCAGGGCGCCGCAGCGGGAGGCCGTACCCGCGACAGTTGAAGCATGCTCCTGCGCAGCTCGTGCCGCGCAGCGAGTCAGGAGAGTCCAAGCGGTCGTCCGGGTTGCTCCGTCACGGCCGCCGTTGTAACGAGGGAGAACCAGTGACGAAGCATACAGAAGCGAAATCCGCCCGCGCCCGCACGCGATGGACCGGAGCGGCTCTGAGCGCGGCAGGCGTGGCCGCGGGACTGGTGGCGCCAACGCAGGCCCAAGTCTTTTCGGGTCGAGAGGTTTCTGTGGGGACTGCACCGCGAGCGCTCGCGGCGGCGGACCTCGACGGAGACGGAAGATCTGATCTCGTGTCGTCCGATTCTGGAAGCTCACAGATATCTGTTCTGCAAGCCGTGAGCGCAGGCGGATTCGTGAGTTCCACCGCCCACGCGCTCGGCTCCTCGCCAGCTTCTGTGGCAACTGGAGATCTGAATGGCGACGGCAAGCCCGACATCGTCGTGGCGGAGCCGGATGCCGCCGCCGTCTCCGTCCTGCTGGGGCTCGGCGGAGCCAGCCTCTCGGCGCCGTCCGGCTTCTCCGGCGGCGCGCGCCCGCGAGGCCTCGCGCTGGCCGATCTCAATTTTGACGGCCGGCTCGATGCCGTAACGACTGAGGAGACCACCGGAAAAGTGGTGGTGCTGCTGGGAGACGGCGGAGGCGGCTTCGGAGGGCCGACGGGCTTCTCAGCGACCGCAGGCACTCGCATCTGTGTCCTTGGCGATTTCAATGGAGATGGCCGCGCCGACGTCGTCGCCGGTTCGTCGGCGTCCGCGACGGGGGCGATCCTGCTCGGCGCGGGCAACGGCACGTTCGGCGCGCCGTCTCCCGTGGCTCTCGGCGGAAAGCCGAGCACGATCACAGTCGGCGACCTGACGGCGGATGGAAAGCTCGACCTCGTCTCCGCCAGCATCGCCTCTGGATTTGTGCACATCGCCGCGGGCTCCGGAACCGGGAGCTTCCCGAGCGCGACTCTCTACAACATGGGGACGCCGCCGGGCGCGGTGGCGCTGTTTGATCTCACTTATGATGGGAAGCTCGATCTGGTGGCCACCCACCCGTCCTCGGGCGAGGTCTGCGTGGCCATCGGCCAAGGCGGCGGTTCCCTCCTCGAGATCCAGACTTTCGCGACCGGACTCGGCCCTGCCGCCGTCGTGTTGGCCGACTGGACCGGCGACGGAAAGCCCGATCTCGCCACGGCCAATGAAACCTCCAACGGAGTCTCCTCGTTCCGCGGCTCCGGGTTCGGGCTCTTCGCCACAGTCACGCCCTCGGGCGGCGGCGAGGGGCTCGTCGACCTCGCGTCGGGAGACCTTACAGGAGACGGGCTGCCCGACGCGGTGAGCGCGAATCAGCTCACCCATGATGTGACCGTGTATTGGGGAGTGCCGGGAGCGAATCTCACACCGCACCACCGCATGGGGGTCGGCGCCGCTCCGGGGGCCGTTTCCCTCGGCGACCTCAACGCCGACGGCAAACTTGATCTCATCGTCGCAACGACGGCGGCAAGTGCACAGATGTTCACTGGGCTGGGCAATGGATCATTCGGTTCCGCCCTCGCGCTCGGAACGGGCACCGCAGCGAGCGCGCTGCGCGTGGGCGACTGGAACGGCGACGGCCGCGCGGATCTTGTAACATCTCACTTCGCCACCGGCTCGGCTGCACTTTTCATTGCGACCGGCGACTTCTCGCTGGCGCCGACGGCGTCGACCGGTGTCGGCGGCGGAGCCACGGCCGTCGACGTCGGAGACGTGGACGGCGACGGCAAGCTCGACCTCGCCGCCGTTAGCTATGCCGCGAATAAAGTGACAGTCATCCGCGGCAACGGCATCTATGGATTCTCCTCGATCACGAGCTACCCGGTGGGGTCGCAGCCTCGCGCCGTGGCAATCGGCGACGTGACGGAAGATTCGAAGGCCGACCTAGTCGTTGCGAACAGCGCTTCCCACACCGTTTCGATCCTGCAGGGCGACGGCGCGGGCGGCTTCGCCGCGGCCACGAGTCGAGCGGTCGGCGCGCGCCCGCGTTCTGTGGTAATCGCCGATCTCGACTCCGACGGTCGCCCCGACGCGGCCGCGGGATGCGCCGACAGCAATTGTGTGAGCTGGCTGCGCGGCGGCTCGGGGACGCTCGGAACCGAGATCCGCTTTGCCGGTGGACTCGGCGTGCGCCGCGTGCTGGCGCTCGACGTCCAGCTCGATGGCTATGCCGACCTCGTGACGGCCAACTTCGGTTCGTCCGACCTCACCACAATCTACGGAACCTCATTTTTCCCCGGTGGCGTGAGTTCCTTCGGCTTCGGCACACCCGGCTGCGCCGGCCGCCTCACCACGGCCGTTACAAGGGCGCCGAAGATCGGAACTGCCGACTTCGCCATCACTGCAGCCAACGCGCCGCGGAGTCAAACGGGGCTCTGCCTCCTCGGCTCGCAGGCGATTGCGCTCGGCGCCGACCTCTTCGGCATTCAGACGCTTCTGCACATAAATCTGCTCGGCGCACACGCCTTCGGGTTCCCCATTCGCAGCGATGCGTCGGGATTCGGCGTGACGGACACACTTGCGATTCCCAACGATCTCTCGCTCGTTGGGAAGTCACTTGTGACTCAGTCTCTCTGGCTCGAGCCGGCGTCGGAATCGTGCAGTTCCTCGATCGTCGACGTCGTGAGCTCCAAAGCCGTCACGATCGTCTTTACCCCCTGATCACATTCGGTTCTCCAGCAGGAGCCGGGCGGAGCGATCCGCCCGGCTTCTTTGGTTTCATCACTCCGCCGACGCAGTCGGATCGTCGACCCGGCCGGCGAAGAGAATGGCGCCCGTCGGCTCATGGCGGATGAGGTACAGGAAGGGGTGATCGACCTGGAAGACGATCGGCTGCTCCGGACGCGCAGCTGCACCCACTTTGACGCCGGCGGCCGTCGCCGCCGCAGCTTCTGTGCCTTTTTCATCGACGACGATCGTGGCTTTGTGCAGCACGAAGCTCAGCACGAGCGGATCGGCCTTCGACATGCCGGTGAAGTCCGCTTGTGAGGCATTCCACGCAGTGCGCACGCCGAGCCGCTCCAGCGCCGGCCGAAGATCATAAAATGTCGTCGTTTTGAACGCCGGCAGGAAGAGCCGCGTATTCTTGGTCTCGAAGCCCGTAGTCCAGTCGGCCGGAGTCTCCCCCTGGAGGACGGCGTCGAGCCCCTGGCGTTCCTTCGGCAGCACGATCACCATCGAGAGCGCCTTCGATTCATAAGGGATTGAAACAATTCTCGAGCCCGCCGTCTCGCGGTAGGCGAGGTGTCGCGTCGAGACCATTGTTCTCGCGTTCACCTCCCGTTTGCCGCCGGCGAAGAATGCCATCGGATGCGTATCGTCCGGGTTGAACGGGTACGCCCACAGCGCATGCAGATAGACCGCGTTCGCGAGCACAAATCGCGAGTCCGGGCTCGGCAGGTCTGGTGGCAGGATCTGTTGAATCTTCGACTCGGTGCTTCGCGACACCCATTCATTGATGCGCGCCCGCGCGGCCTGCGCATTCTTGAAATCGACCCGCTCCGGGGCGGCACCGAATCCCTCGCGCAGCGCCGACACGAAGCCCTCCTCCATCGGGAATCCGTCTTGGACCCAGAGAGCATTGGCGGTGAACAGCTTGAAGGCTGGGTCATTGGTCTCCTTGTTCCGGATGCGCTTCTTCGGAGGAGACAACCGTTTCAAGAAGCCCTCGAATTCCGATTTCTGCGAACCTTCCGAGATCGCGAGCGCCGTCTCCATCTCGCGTGCGGTGTCGCCGCGCGCACCTTCGTGCACCATGGAGAGGGCTGTATGGATCGAAAAGGGCGAAAAGATGCAGTTGCCGGGCTGCTTCGCCACTTCGCGAAGGAGACTTTCTGTGAACTTCACCTGGGCTTTGCCGATCGGGTGGAGCTCCGCAGTCGGAGGCTGTGGAGCAGGAGCCGCGGAAGCTTGCAGGAACGTTGCGAAAAGGAGAGCGGTCAGCATGGGTCTTCTCCGTCACTTACCGGCTGCCGCGGGATCGGCCACGCAGCCAGCGAAGAGAACGAGTCCGGTGCGCTCGTGGCGCAGGAAAAATAAGAATGGGTGATCGGCTGAAAATTGTACGGGCGGCCTGGAGCTGACTGCGGACTTCAACATTCCTACCACCGTTGCGGCGCTTGCTTCCGTGCCCTCCTCGTCGACGCGAATGATTGCTTTGTGCAAGGCGAATCCAATAAAAAGCCGCTCCTGTTTCGTCATGCCGGAGAAGTCGGCCTTCTCGGAGTCGAACGCCGTCTTCACGCCGAGGCGCTGGAGAGGCTCTTTCAGATCCGTCGTCACGGAGAGCTGGAATCGCGGCAGCTGGAGGTTCACTCGGCATTCCTCTCCTCGCGCAATCCACTTTTCCATCGATTCGCTCGCGAGAAGCTGCGCAAGCCCGTGCGACTCCTTTGGCAGCACCACCACCATGGAGAGCGCCTGCTGCTCATAGGGAATCGCAACGACGTGTGCGAGCGGCGTCTCCAAATATTCGAGCTCGCGCGACTCCCGCATGAAAGTGGCTTTCACGTCGCTCTTCGCCGTGACGCGAAATCGGCCCTCCTGGGAGAAGCTCTTCTCAAACGGCTGCCACCACGCGGCCTTCAAATACACGGCGTTTGCCAACACGAGCCGAGTATCCGGCGTCGGCAGGTCGGGCGTGAGAATCGTGCGTATTTTCGAAAAGGTGGCTTTCTCGATCCATTTGTGAATCACGGACCGCGCGGCGTCGGGCTTCCCGAAATCGACGCGATGGGGCTCCGCGCGGAACGAGTTCTGTAACGTGTTCCGGAACGGCGTCTCGAGTTCAAGGCCTTGGTGGACAAAAAGAGCGTTCGGCGTTGCGAGTGCGTAGGCGCGATCGCGCGTTTCCCTGCCGCGGTCGACGCGGTGCGGAGCCTCGAGCTCCGTCGCGAGCTTCGAGAATCGAGGGCCGGCGCTGCCGGCCTTCAGGCGGAGCAGCTTCTCCAGCTCCGCGGCGGTCTCGCCGCGCGCCCCTTCGGCGGCCATGGCGAGCGCCGTGTGGATCGAGATCGGCGAGAAGAGCTGGTTGCCGGGCTGGGCGCAGGCCTCTCGCAGGAAGTCCTGGGCAAAGGGAATCTGAGACTCCACGAGCGCATGTCGTGGCGCCGCAACGGTTTGTGGCGAGAGGCAACAGGTCGCGGCCACTGGAAGGATCACTGCCGAAAACATGGAGACGCTCAGAGACCGGGAGTTGGGTGGTGCTTTGGTGTCCCACGGACGCCTCGGGCGCGGCCTTAGTGCGAAATCCCATGGTGCCGCCTCCGGTGCCGCGCGGCGTGGCGCTGCAACGTTCGCGCGCGCGGGCGGATTCAGGAGGAGCACGCTCCTCTGACCTCGCCAATCCCATGAAGCTCCCGATCGCCACCCTCGCCGGTTCCGCTCTCTTGGCTCTCGCCAGCATGGCCCCGTCGACGCCCGCAACGCTCGCAATCGAAGGGGGCGGGAGCAGCGAAGGCGGGGGTGACCCGATCGCCGCGCTCGTCTTGAACGTAATAAAAGGAACGATGCTCGACTCGCCGAACGTAGGCAAGGATCGGTTCGACGTTCGCGGCACCTTCACCTCGGACCAGCCCGTCGGCGAGCTGCTGCCGCTCATCGCGGATGACCTTCAGGTGGCGATCTTCGGCACCTTCGGCCAACAGAATCAGCTTCCGCTCCAGGAGCTTCCACACACTTGGAAGATCAAGAATGGAAAGCTCACCTACAAGTCGGCTCCGGGAAGCGGCTACAGCATCCTGCTCGAGATCAACGCGGTGAAATCCACATTTCGATTTGTGGCGAACAAGATTGAGCTGAACGGGAACCCCGGACCCGATGTGAGCTTCTTACTCTTCGGTGCCGGTACTTTGGGCTTCTACACCGGAACTTGGGTGCAGAAGAAGCCGTGGCTCTACAAGACGCAGTGAGCTAGCTCCACGCGACGGCGCCGTCGGGCCACCAGTAGAGGATCAGCATCGAGCCGCCGCGGACGGTCGGGACGTGGCGCGAGCCGGCGTGCATGACGATCCAGGTGTCGCCGCGCCCTTCGAACGTCGGCGAGCCTTGGGTCGGGAAGCAGAGGCAGACTTCGCCCTTGGTGTGCGTGTGCACAGGGCCCGACGCGTCGGTCATGAAGACGGCGTCGATGGAGCAGCCGGCGGCGTCCTGCTCGGGCTTCACGACCCGCGAGAACTTCATTCCGGCCTCGCCGCGCTGGCAAATCGTGCCCGCCTCGAGCGCTGCGAGCGCCGCGGCGCGAATCTCGGCGATCGCCGGAGATGACGGCGGGAAGGCCGCTTGGAGTGCGCCTTCGCAGGCGGCGGGATTCGTGAGGTCGAGGCCGCGAACCACGCGGGAGATCGGAGCGAGGAGCGACTTGAGGTCCTGGGTCATGGCGGTTGGGAAGTCTGGGCCTTTCCGGCGCACTGTCCACCCCGTGGCTGCTCAAGTGGGCGGGGCGTCGGCGCCGCCTGCTGAGTCGCAAGTGCCCCGACGACCGCCCCGAAGGGACGCGCCGAAGCGGGGATTGGCCGTCCGGCGCGAATCGGATGGAGCCGCCGAGCCGCTCGGTTCGGCGCTCGATGCGCGCTTGCGAATTTACTGCTTACTGTAATGTTAGCGACACGCCATGCAGGAGCACATATTCCGGCTCGATCGGGAAGTGAACCGTCGTGATGAACTCGGCGATGCCCTGCAGGAAGAAGTGCTTGCCGACGAGCGCCGGGTTGTTCGGCAGCGTGAGCGCCGACTTGCCGCCGGGGAGCGGCCCGATCACGTCTCCCGGCAGGATGAGGAGATCGTGTCCGTAGAACGGCTGCGGCAGCGGGAAGGGCGGCAGAAGCAACACATCGCCGACCATGAGATAGTGTTGCGTGAGATAATAGTTTCCGATGGTAATGTTCGGATTCTTGAGCATCTCCAGCGTGAGCTGGCATGTAGAAGCATCGAATCCGACGGCCATGGTCGTGTAGTCGTCGGGGTTGTAGTCGAAGTTGGTCGTCGCGATGGACTGGATCGGGCAGCCCTGCGCAACGGCGCCGCCGTAGAGCGCGGCGATCGCGGCAAGCGAAGCTAGGGATCGAAGCATGGGAACCTCCGTTTGTGGCCGGCAGCCTACCGCCGACGCCGAGCCGCAACGGTGGTTTCCCCGGACTGCTTGATCCCCGTGAGGATCACCAAGGTGGAACGGCCCGGTATGGTCGGACGCCTCAGCTCGGCGCTGTGCGCTTTCCGCGGCGCAGCGTGGGTGGAACGGCCCGGTATGGTCGGACGCCTCAGCTCAATGCCCTGCGGGCACGTGGCTGGATCTCAAGCGTGGATGGAGCGTGCCGGCACCGCATCGATGGCGCACCGGGCAGCCAACGCCGCTTGCTCGTGAGCACGAAGGTTCCGGTGTGATCGGTCCTGGCGCGGCAGCGGACAGTGCGAGAGGCCATTCCGGGATACCTCTGATTTGAGCAGTTGGGAA
>JAEUHX010000029.1 GCA_016792805.1 Planctomycetota bacterium | reverse complement strand
ATTCCAAGCCGTCGCGCATCGGTGAAGTCGCAGGTGTAAGTTCTGTCGTAGGGCGCGGGCATCGCCCGCGACGATGCGCGCGCGCTTGCGCGCGCGGATGACGAAGGCCGCAAACGATTCGTCATCGCGCGGGGCAAGCCTCGCGCCATGGTTCGGCGCGAGCGCCGAACCTACGAATCGAAATCTGTGCAGGCCAAGACCGACCCACGCCCCATTCCAAGCCGTCGCGCATCGGTGAAGTCGCAGGTGTAAGTTCTGTCGTAGGGCGCGGGCATCGCCCGCGACGATGCGCGCGCGCTTGCGCGCGCGGATGACGAAGGCCGCAAACGATTCGTCATCGCGCGGGGCAAGCCCGGCGCAATCGTTCGGCGCGAGCGCCGAACCTACGAATCGAAATCTGTGCAGGCCAAGACCGACCCACGCCCCATTCCAAGCCGTCGCGCATCGCTGAAGTCGCAGGTGTAAGTTCTGTCGTAGGGCGCGGGCATCGCCCGCGGGCATCGCCCGCGACGATGCGCGCGCGCTTGCGCGCGCGGACGACGAAGGCCGCAAACGATTCGTCATCGCGCGGGGCAAGCCTCGCGCCATGGTTCGGCGCGAGCGCCGAACCTACGAATCGAAATCTGTGCAGGCCAAGACCGACCCACGCCCCATTCCAAGCTGCCTCGCAGATTCCGGAGGTCGCTGGACTTCGGGGCAGGGCGAACTCGCAACAGCTTGTCCGAGGGCGCCGCACTGCGGCCGATGCCCGCCGAGGAGCGCCGTAAGTTCTCCGAGCAGCACTTGATACAAAACATCGGGAGCACACCCTCGACCTCCTGCCGATCCCGCGCTTCGGGTGGCAGATGGATGGGGTCGTGCTCCCAAGTTCACTACTGCATACAGACGTTCTTCATGCTCACGGCGAGCGGTGTGAACGGCGGCAGCTTCGAGTAGCTCTTGTAGTTCGGATCGAAGTCCCAGATTCGGTTCGGAGCAGTGTACTTTGGAGACCCATAGGTCCAGGTTCCAGTTGCGATCTTCGACTTCCAAAGATTCACAAAAGAACCCGCAATGATTGCTTTCTTGTTGCCGGATGTCCAGTCCTCGTGGAATCGCGGCAGGTTCTCGAGTCCGCCGCTGTAGGCGGTCGAGGACGGGTTCGAGTCGGTGTTGCCCGCGATCATCGCGGTGTTGAAGGTCGTATCCGATGCGCCCGGAAGGCCCGAAGACGAAGTCTTGGTGTTCGCCCAGGCGTTGGAGAGCAGGTTCACGGCGTCGCCGATCACCGCCGCCGGCTTGCGGAACGCGGGGTCATTGGTGGCAGAGCTGATACCGTTGACCTTCGTGTTGTAATCCCCCTGGATGTAAATCGGAAGATTGGTTGCAACAGTGAGTCCAGACTTCGCCCCCGTGATCGGATTGTCGGGAAGCTCGGATCCGTTCTTCAGGAGGATTCCCTTCGGCGCGCTGGCGCTCGCTCCCGACTGAGTGGCGTAGATGAGGCCGTTCCAGGAGTTCTTCAAACTGGAGAGCGCAGTTGCGGCCGCACCGGTCAGCCCGGTCTGTAACAACGAGAGGCGCAGTTTCCCGACGTCGATCACGGTCTGCGGCACGTTCTTGCCTTCGCGGGCATCCCAGATCGTAGTCGTGGACACCGTACCGGCGAGCAGGCACGCGGAGAGATTGGCGCCAGTGGAGGCATAGATCACGCCGTCGCGCAGCTGGACGCCGGCCTTATTATGATAGTAGCCTTTTGAGTACGATCCGGTGCCCGACGCGACCTGCACATAGGTGCCGCCGACGAGGTCGTAGTCGCCCCCGGCCTTGGGAACGAACGGATCGATCGCCAGGTCCTGTGAGGGCGGCTCGGCCTTCGGAACATCCATGTCGCTGGTTTGCACGGTGCCCCCCCAGAAGGACATCGCCTGCACGCCCCAGGTCTTCCAGTCTCGAAGATCGTTGAAGGTGCCGTTGCTGTTGTAATCCCAGCCGCCGAACGTCGAGTCGAATCCCTGGGCGGTCGTGATTCCCAAGCTCGCCATCTCCGACTTGGAGTACATCTTCGAGTCGGTGACGAAGCCGTTCGGAAGCTTGAACTTGAAGTCGTTGCTTGGGTCGGCGTCTGCCATGTTGGCGAGATTCTTGATCAGAACTGTGCCGGCGGTGACGGTGTTGTCATTTTTCCGCTTCCGATACATCCTGCCGACCGCGCGCACGTAGTCGGTGTCCATCTTGAGAGTATTGCCGCTGCCGAGGTACATGTCACGATTGGAGTGAACACGCCCCGTCAGCGTCATGTTGGGTCCCGGCAGGATCTCCAGATCGCTATTATAAAAAACGGCGTACTGGAACAGGGGAGTGACGCGAGCCTCAACGACTTTCGAGACCGTGGCGCTCACGCTCTTGGAATCGCCCTCGGAGATCTTGGGAGTGAACTCGGCGTATCCGTAGATGGCATACAGATAGTAGAACGAGCGCACGCCGTCATTTCCGTCGACATACCAACCGAATCCATCCGGCGTGAGCTGGACGGGGGAGATCGGAGTCGGGGTCGGACTCAGATTGGGCGCGATGCGCAGAACGGCATAGCGCGCGGCGTAGCCGGCAACCGTCGTGGCGATCCAGTTGGATTCGTTCGTCAGCTCCGACGGGCTGTCGACAGCGGCAGCCTCGATGGCGTTCGCCTCCTGGTTCGCCCACTGCGTTTGCACCCACTGCGCTCCAATTTCCACGGCCCCCTCTGCGAGATTCTGTGCGGTCAGCTTTCGAGTGTTGGTCGAAGCTGTCGACTCGGTGGAGACGGCAACTGTAACGAGTGCCATCGTGAATCCGGCCACGGCAACGAGAATCACGAGAGAGAGCACCAAGATGGAGCCCCGATCCCGCGAAGAGCCAGTCTGATTCGAGCGATTGTGTTGACGATTGCGAGTGATCACGAAGAGTCCCCTAGATGGCCGTCCAGGCCTTACCCGATGCTATTCCTGAGCTTGATGCGAGTGCTTACTTTTGCTCTCACAACTTGTCCGGAAGGTGTGGTCTTTCGCAGCCAAAGCGTGGCCTTGACCATGTTCAGCGTTAGCGACGCGTCGGTCTGCGCCGTATCGAATCGCGCTGCCTCGACGTGCGTCGCGATGGAAGTCGAGGCGGTCACGCCTCCGATGCTCATCGTAGATGGCTCGACGGCGCGCACAATTCGGCGGAGACGATTGAAGTCCTCCCCGTTGTCTCGCCGCAGCTCATAGGAGACGAGCTGCCATTGAACAGGCACGACGACCTCAGCGGCGGCGCCGATTCCGGTGGAACCCCACTTCACGCCGGCGGTCGGCGTGCCGACGACCCCCGCGGTCACGAGCGGGGAGAGCGGGACGAAGGAGATCTCCCTTGTCGCTCCGTACTCTTCATCCTCAGGTGTCGCCTCGTGGATCGCGGGCGTGTGGCTGAGGCTCGCAAAAACGCCGGCGGGAGTGCCCTCCGATTGCCATAGATACGGCACGTCCCACGCGAGGTGAGGATCCGTATTCACGTTGGTCCCCCAGAGAGCCGGGGAGTACTCGGCGAGCGTTTGGTCCGACTGCGGCCGATAGAAACCGGCTGTGCGGAGCTCCTTCGTGATCTGGTTCAGCGCGCGCTGCCCCTCGAGCTGCAGCGTTAAGCTCGAATCGGTCGAGCCCTGGAGATGAGTAAGATTTGTGAGAGTGCCGTAGAGGGAGACAGCCACCATGACGAAGATGGTGGTAACCATCATGAGCTCCACGGTCGAGAATCCGCGTCGCGCGCCGCGGCGACCATGATCGGTGTTGCGAGTCACTGCTTCACCACCGTCCTTGTGGTCAGGATCCGCACCCCCTTGTCTTTCAGGAGCTGACGCCTGCTCTTGAGCGTTGCGATCTCGGTCGAAGAAAATGTGCCGCTTCCGTCGCTCGGAGGAGTGAATAGCACAAGTGGATTATAACTTGCACTTTCCGGAGTCCCGTGCTCGACGTGCACCGGATACCATGCCACCGAAGCGACGACGGTCGTCGGCTGGGCCGAGGATTCGTCCTGCTTGTCCTTCAGGAATGGCATGAGCTTCGGATACCCGAGTGAGTTGTTCTTAATGATTGGACTCTCATAGGTGCCGGAACCGCCGTTGAGCTTGATCGGGCGAGGTTCGAACCACACCAGGATCTTTGGTGTCTGAAGTGCGCCGAATGGGTAGAGCTTGTAGGACAACCCCGTCGCCGGATCGACTTTGATCTGGTCCTTCTGGACCGGCTCCCAGATGCGGGCGCCGTAGTCCAGTACCTTGTTATAGAGGGGAGGGTCGTCGCCGACGTAGGCGACCAACGGCGCATCCGGATAGGTGGACGGCGCAGCCGCATAAGTAGCATGCCCCCGCGGGTCGTAGGGGGGCTGCATCGCTGCGAGATCGTCCGTATCGATCGATCCCATCACCGGATCGGGGTCGATCATCTCTGCGAAGGCTCGCGCCGTGACCATGTCGATGGCACTGCTCGCCGCAAAAGTGGCAACGTCACTCTCTCTTGCGAACATGCCGAGATTCGTCGCGCTGAGCTGCGCCGAATATGCGGCAACAATCCCCAGCGAGAGCGCAGAGATCGAAATAAGCAACTCCACGAGCGAGAAGCCCCCGGCGCTCCGCCTCGTTGTTGCTGTGTCCCCAGCTAGCTGACCCATGCTTTTCATGACCTTCCTATCCGTGTTGGAACGTAAAGAAGCCGCACGACGGCTCCAACTGGGTGGAAGGTTTTGCCGTGCTGCGCTAGTTCGACGCGGGGCGCGAGCCCCTCCGCGGGGACACGGCGCGGAGGGCGCTCCCCGCCAGCGTGGCCTCCACGCGGCCCAGGAGCCGCTTGCGCTGCGTCGCCGGGAGGTTTGCTGCGCCGACGCGAGCCGCGGCGCGGATGGCGCGTGGAGGCGCGCCGCACCGGATTGCGCCCAGGATATGTGAGATCAGCTGGCGCTCCTGATTGGTTGCAACCAAGGCGGCGACAGCCAAACACTCCACATCCGAGTCCTCGAGCGCTTTGCACTGCGAAAGCACAGATCCGTAGGCATGCTGCTCTACCCAGCGGGCCATGCTCGGATCGAGCTCGGCGAGGCGCGCCCGAACGGCGCTCGCATGCTGCGCATAGATGCGGTCGAAGAGCGCCCGTCCCGCGGCTTTCGAAGCGCGCCCGCGCGTCGAGGGCTCTCTCGTTTCCCGGTGGCCCTTCGCCAGGCGGCGAACCGCTCGCTCCCAGGCCTCCAGCGCCGTGAGATTCCTCGGAAATCCGGCGAAGAGGTGAACGAGACGCAGCGCTTCTCGGCACGACGCCGCGCCGGCGGTTCGAGCCGCTCTAAGTCCTTTTTTTTCAACGGCTTCCACGTCACCTTCAAGGGCAGCAACGAAGAGGCGAACGAGAGCGACGGGAACAGGCATGGTCCAGGATTCTGCCGGGCGGGCGGGCTCTCAAGCCACCTCCAACGGATGGCCGATCCTCCGGCGTCCTCGGAGGTTGCAGAGTCGACGATCATCCACCGGAGAGCGGGTGTGGGTCGTCTCCGCGAATGAGGCAGGCGTACGCATCGCGAGCCAGATGACAGAATTCATGGTCGCACAGATGCGGGACGAGGCGCCTCCATACGAGGCACCGCTTGCAACAGTAGACTGTTCCGAGTTGGAGCATGTCGATTGCTGCGGCGACTTCGGGAGCCACCCAAACTTCCTCGACGTTGGGGACTCACGCCATCCTGCTCGCCGCTTACTTCATGTTGCATATCTCAAGCCGAAACGGGCAAGGTCCTCGTTCGCGAGGCGGGGGCGCGACAATTCGGCAAGCGCCCGCTCAAGAGGAGCTCTACAAGCAATCGATGAAGGGGGCGGTGGTGAACTCCGAGGACGATGTCACGCTCTTCTAGAAACATGCAACAAAAAAGCAATACCCCAATGGAAGAGTCGGTCGAATTGGACGCGCCCGATCTGGCGATCACATGTCCCGAAGACGTGGTTCGGATCTATAGCGAGCAATTCACCGCCATCGAGAAAGACTTGGCCTCGCTGCACCAGATCCTCCATGACACCGTGGAGAAAATGGGACTCGGTTTCCGGATGCTTCAGTCGCAGATTCAGTCGCAGGCGGATCTCCTGAACTCCATGGTTACGCTTCTCACGAATGCTACGGACAGCGCAGGACGAGATGGCACAACTCTCAGTTTTCGAGAATTCACAGTTCAAACGGGAGAGATTCTTCAGCAATTCGTGGATCATGTGGTTCGAACGAGCACAGACTCACTCGAACTCGTGCATCGGATTTCCGACATGTCGAACCAGATGAAGGAGATCAATGGATTTGTAAGCGGGGCGAAGAGAATAGCCGACCAGACGAAGCTGCTCGCGCTCAATGCAACGATCGAGTCGGCTCGTGCAGGCGAGGCGGGTCAGTGTTTCGCCGTCGTTGCAAAAGAGGTGAAGGCGCTTGCGCAAACCTCCAACGGATTCTCCGATCAGATCGGCCAGAGCGTCTCCTCGGCGCGCAAGACGATGGAAGAGGCCAAGCACGTCATCGAGACGCTGGCTTCGTCGGACATGACCTTCGCCATCGACGCCAAGATTCGAGTCGATGCCATGCTGAGCCAGTTCGCCGATGTGAATGAGTCCATTCGCTCCCGGCTCGAGCAGGCGGCCGGATTCGCAAGGCAAATCGAGCAGGGGGTTTCGCATTCTGTGTCATCGCTGCAGTTCGAGGACATCGCGGGACAGCTCTTGATGCAAATCCAGAGGAGGTTCGAGGCCCTTGTCCCCAGAACAACGGAACTCCTGCGCCGCTCCCTTGCCTCTCAGGGGGCCGGCGGCATGAGCAGCGACGAGATCGGGCGCGAGGTGGCACAGCTCCGCTCCGAGATCGCGACGAAAACTTGCAGCATGGTCGCTCAAGAATCGATGTCGTCCGGCGTCATCGAATTGTTCTAGGAGATCTCACCAAGGAGCGGCTCAGATGTCCGTTACCACAGCGGTCTCGCCTGACGGCGGAACTGTTACTATTTCGATCGCAGGACGGTTCGACTTCCAGCTGCATCAGGTGTTGCGCAACGCCTATGAGCCGCACCTTACGCGAAAGCCTGGATTTGTGATCGATCTCACTCAAACGGAGTACCTGGACAGCTCGGCCCTGGGCATGCTCATCATTCTGCGGAAGCAGGCCGGAGGCGATCATGCGCGCGTCGCGATTCGG
The DNA here is from genome assembly GCA_016792805.1 of Planctomycetota bacterium. Lineage (GTDB taxonomy): Bacteria > Planctomycetota > UBA1135 > UBA1135 > JACQFD01 > JAEUHX01. The sequence continues at coordinate 70,746 of JAEUHX010000029.1, read as the reverse complement.
GGCGCCCGAGATGGCGTGCGCAAGACGCTGGAGGTGGCCAACTTTGGGAAGCTGTTCTCTCTCAGCTAGCAGCTCGTTGAGGAACTCCTTCTGGCGCTTCCCGCCGCCATTTCGCGATCTCATCGTCGAGCCGCGATCGACGGAACTCCTAGCTGCGCCTCACACGGCTCTCCTCGAACTCGAGATCATTGAACTTCGAATTGTTCGACAGCAGTTCTTCAACAACCGCTAGCCCATGACGCGCGAGACGATTTCTAGCTCGAGAGCCGCGGGAGTCCAAGATCTCACGACGCCAACGCCAAAGCTGAAGGCGCTCGTAGCCGATGACGCACCGTCGAACCGCCGAGTGCTGGAAGCGCTTTTGTCGCATCTCGGGTTCCTCGTGGTCACGGCTCAGGACGGCGAGGAGGCCATTGAGCGATTCGGAGCGGAGCGCCCCGACGTCGTGCTCCTCGACGTCGTCATGCCTCGAATGGACGGCTTCGATGCGTGCCGCCGCATCAAGGAGATGGCGAAAGAACAATTCGTTCCCGTGCTTTTCCTGACGGCGCTGACCGAGGAAGACGTGGTCGCCAAATGTATTGACGCGGGCGGTGACGACTTCCTCTCGCGTCCGTTCAGCGCATCCGTGCTGCGAGCGAAGATCAAGGCGCTCGACCGATTTCGCGCGCTCCATGCAACGATGCGCGCCCAGGCGCGCGATCTCGAAGGGCACCAGGCGCGGATGCTGCGCGAGATTGAGCTCGGCACCGAGGTCCTTTCTCGAATCATCCGCGCGGACGATCTTGCGGCTTCGAATCTCCATGTGTTGCGATCGCCCGCTTCGATGTTCAGCGGCGATCTTCTGATGGTGGCTCGCACCCCCTCGGGCGGCCAGCGCGTCTTCCTGGGCGACTTCACGGGACACGGCCTCCCTGCGGCAATTGGTGCACTTCCTGTCTCGGAGATCTTCTATTCGCGCACCTCGAGCGGCGTTCAGATTCCCGACTTGGTGTGCCATATCGACGCGAAGCTGCAGGCCATTCTGCCAGACGGGGTCTTTCTGGCTGCGTGCGTGCTAGAGCTGACCTCCGATGAGCGGAGGCTCATCGCTTGGAACGGCGGAATTCCCGATGCGATTGTGTTCCGGCCAGGAGCTGGAATTGTGCGCCGCTTCGAGTCGACGGGGCTTCCACTCGGCCTCGGCGTCACGGCGGAGGAGGCAAGCCGCTCGCTTTGTGTTGAACGCGTTCGCCCCGGCGATCGAGTTTATATATATTCCGACGGCGTGATCGAGCTGGCAGCTCCAGGCGGCGAAATGTTCGGTCAGGAGCGCCTCGAGCGGTTCATGCCGCCGACCGCGGCCCCCGAAGAGATCTTCTCCTCGGTGGTCGGCTCCCTCGAGAACTTCCGCGGCGGCGCCGAGCAGCTCGACGATGTCACGATGATTGAGGTCGTGGCCGATGGCTCGCTCCTCCAGCCGCAGTCCGATGGATCGCGTTCGATGAAGGAGCACCCGCCTCTCTTCGGCTGGAAGTTTACATTGGATATGGGTCCGGCGGCGCTGAGGGCGTTGAATCCGCTGCCCTTACTCATGGGGCATCTCAAGGAACTCCGACTGCCGCATTCGCAGGAGCAAGCCATCTATCTCATCCTGGCGGAGCTCTATACAAATGCACTGGACCATGGAGTGCTGAAGCTCGACTCCAGCACCAAGGAGACCTCCGACGGATTCGCGCAATACCACGAGATGCGCGAAGAAGCGCTCGCGCTCGTCTCGTCAGGCTTGATCCGGATCAGCGTCGGTATCGAGCGCAACGGACCGGACTACCTGCTCCGAGTGCAAGTTCAAGACTCAGGCAGCGGCTTCTCGTTCTCCCCATGCCGCAGCGCTCTCGACGGCAATGAGGGAGCCAGCGGACGCGGCATTGCGCTCGTGGAGCATCTGTGCGAAACAGTCACGTATACAGCAGGCGGCACTTGCGCCGAGGCGATTTATCGAATCCATGGTGCGTCTCGGGAGATGTTGGGGCCGTGAGCTCGACGAAGATTCTCGTGTCCCGTTCCATGGATCTCTTCGAGAAGTCCCAGCGCTCCCCGACGATGGGAATCTGCTATCTCGATCGAATCCCGGGCGCCCGAGGACGCGTTCGTCCGAAAGCGCATGCGCCGCCGAATTATTGTAGACATAGAGGAGAGACGAGACCGACCCACTGTGTTCCAATTCGGCATCTTCTTACAGAGTGTGTCACTGCGCCACACATATGATATGGCGTCCTGCGACCCCTCTAAGAATTGAATAAGGCGGGACAGTCGCGATTGAGGATTCCGTATGGCTGCAGCAGTTCCCAATCCAAGTGATCGGCGCAGATTCGGGCTTGACAGGGATCGGAGCTGAGCCGGATCTGTTGTTTGCTTGGCAGCGGATGCAGCAGTGCAGTCTCGACGTCTTGTGACGCGACGCCGATTGGAGCTCGGCTCTGCAGACTCCGTGACAAAACCGAAGGTGGATCTGCGGGAGGGCACGACGGCGCTGGCACACGAACCTATTGCAAAAGTGAGGCCGGCTGCGCGCAACGGCCTCCGGCCATGCACAGATGTCGCACCGCTTGCCCTTGCTCGGGACGCGAGGAAGGAGATTCCGATCTCCCGAGTCCTCCAGGTCTCGCACAGGAATATCGCGATCGGTGCGCCGCCATCCTGCTCCCAATTTATACAGAATCGCTCGGCCGAGATTGTGTGGCTGCAACCCTGATCGGCCCAGCAGGTTGTTGAAAGACTGTTCTCGAGCGACTCGAAGTTTACTTGTATCAAGTTCCAGAAGAGGTGCGTGAGGCGTAGCCAAGAAGTTACGTCGATCGCGGCTCGACGATGAGATCGCGAAAAGGGGGACGAGAAGCGCCGAAATGAGCCTTTCAACGAGCTGCTCGGTGGCGATGGGACTCTCGGCATGGCTGCCATGCGAGAGGTGGGCGAGCGCACCATGGTCCCAAACGCGGCATCGTGCATCGAGTCCGGGATGCCGGAGGAGGCGATTGCCATGGGGGCTGCGGTGAAGCGGTGCCGCTTCACAAAATTGCGGAGGAGACCCTCCGCATCGCCGCCCCGCTCGGCGTGTGAGTTTGATTGCGGGGGCGCTCCGCTGGCAAGCTGGTTGCCGTGGGCGCTTCTCCCGATTCGAATTTCTCCCTGGAGCCGTTGCGGCTTTCGGAGATCCCTGCGCCTGCGGAGCGGGAGGTTCTGCGCCTCCTCGGCTATCGCGAAGGGACCATGCGCCTCGAAGCGCCGATGCGCAGCGTTCTCGACGACGCACGCGCGCGCGCCCTGTCGCTGCTCCGCGGGGCCGTTGACCTGGCGATTTGTTCCAACCCAGCCTCGCTCGGCGCGGGCGAATTGTTTGCGCGGGCGGAGGTCGTGCTCGTGGGAGTTGCCACGATCGGGGCGGCCCTCGAGGAGGAGGCCGAGCGTCTCGTCGCGAATGGAGCCTGGACCCTCGGGCTCGTGCTCGACGCTTACGGATCCGCAGCCGCGGAGCGACTCGTCATCGAGGTGAACGCCAGGATCTGTAAGGAGGCCGAGCGCCTCGGCCTTCGGGCTGGACGCCGCATCTCGCCCGGCTACGCCGGCTGGCCGCTTCTGGCGCAGCACGCGCTATTTGCGGCGCTCGGTCCGGCGACTGCCGGCGTGCAGCTCCTCGAATCGGCGATCATGACGCCGCGAAAATCTGTAAGTTTCGCCGTGCCCCTCGGCCGCGATCTCGACTCGGAGAGCCCGGAGCTCGGCTGTCGTTTCTGTGATATGCCGAACTGTGAGTATCGCAGAAGGCCTCGGGAGGAGAATCTGTGAGCTCGCAAGACGGAGGAGTGTGCCCGGGCTGCCGCAGTGCGCTCGCGCCGCTGCAGGCCGACCGCCATTCCCGCGGATGGAGATGCGGGGCGTGCGGAATCGTATGCCTTCGGGAGAGCGATCTCTCCCCGGAGGGCAAGGAGAAGCTCGCACAATTCCGCGATCGCGCCGCGAGCGAGCGGCTCTGCCCAAGCTGCTCGGCCCCGATGATGACCGTTGCGCAGGGCCTCGTCGAGATCGAGCGTTGCCGCACCTGTGGGATCATCGCGTTTGATCCGGGAGAGACTCTCGATCCAAAGCGGAGCGGCTCGTTCGATGCACTATTCGCTCTCTCCATCCCGGAGCGGGCGATCCGCTCACTCGTCGGCACCGCTGGCGCAACGGCCCGAGAGCTGACCCATGTGCTCGTGCCGCCTGTCGTGCGCGGAACGCGGTTCTGGAACGCCGCGATCGAGCGCTCTCTCAAGATTCTCTCCGAAGGCGTTGGAAATGTGAAATCGCGGAGCGCGGCGCCGCAGGAGGTGGACGTCGCGCGAATGGCGGTGGGCTCCGTCGTCGATACTGCGGCATTGGTGGTATTTCATATATCGCCGCTGTGGCTCCTCGCGGCCGTTCATGATGTTGCAAAGGGCTCGCGCCGTTATCTCGACGAGGTCGTCGAGGAGCTCAAGGACCGCGGCGCCCTCGCCCGCGAGGAGCGCATCGAAGGCATCGATCATCTCCTTACAGTTCTCGAGAAAACCTCGGGCGAGCTCCAATCCGACGTCGATCTGCCGCCGCTGTCCGTGAAGGATCTTCGGGCGAGCCTCGAGCGCGTTCGAGAAACTGTGGTTTCTTCCCCGGAGGGCGTGGCGCAAGCTCGAGCTCGCGCCCTCGCCCGCGAGCTTGAGGCGGTCTCCCAGCGCGAAGGGCGCTCGCTGCGCGAGATCTCGAATGCGATCTCGGTGCGGGCCGTCTCCGGCGCGAAGCTGGCCGGGGTGGCGGCCGTCGCCGGCGTCGACGTGGCCCGACGAATCCTCGTGGAGGAGGGGTGGAAGCCTTACTTCGAGCAGCTCGCCGCTGTGAGGAGGCAGGGATTCTCACAATATCTCGCCGAAGCCGCGCGGCCGATCGCAGAAGCGGTGGAGCACAATTTCGATCCGAAAACCGACACGCTCACGGCGCAGCTCGTGAGCGGCCGCCTCTGGAAACGCGCTCTCTCGACGCTCCGCCGCACCGGAAAATAAGTTCTCGAATTCAGCGGACGCGCGCGACCGCTTCGCCGACGCGGATGCGCTTTCCAAGCGCAAGGTCCATTTCGATCGCGAACGCCCGCGGGAGCAGCAGGATCACGGTCGAGCCCATCTCGAACCGCGCCAGTTCTTCGCCTTTGGTGAACTTTTGGCTCGTCGCGTAGACGCGATATTTGCGCCGCGAACTCGGGCCGATAGCGGAATCGAACTCAACTCGAATCGAGCCGACGTTGAGCGCTCCTACCTTGACGATGGCGATCGTGCCGTGGGCAGTCTCGAGCGCCGTGACGACGCGCTCATTGACCACAAAAAGATCCCGAATGGTGGCGGCCGCGGCGTCGTTCACCGGCCAGAGCGTTCCGGGCTCGTGGATCGCCCACGGCACCGAGCCGTCGAAGGGCGCGTGGATTCTGTGGTAATCGCCGGGCGCGAGGTAAAGAGTCACAAAAGATCCGCCGAGGAGCGATCCGACGAGCTCGGGCACGACGACGAGATCCTCGAGCGCGTAATCGAGCCCCTTGGCCTGCAGGAGCCGCCCGCGCTCGATGGCTCCGAAGGCGGCCACGCGCGCGTCGACCGGCGAGGTCACCGACTTGGGGTCGGTATCGATCGGCCGCAGCCCATCTCGCAGCCGGCGCGTGAAGAACGCGTTGAACGTGCGGAACTCCTCGAGGGGCGTCGCCGACTCCTCCATCCGAACTCCGTAGCGCGCGCAATAGCGCCCATAAAGCGCCCTGCGGAGCGAGCGAGGCACCGGGCAGCGTTCCAGCAGCCCGAGCACTCGGCTCAACGCGACGCGCGGCACGAGTCGGATCCAAAGCGAAACGCCGCGCTCCGATCGGGGCGCGGCGTTCTTGATGACCTTGCTGGGCGTCGAGGGAGGGCTCAGGCGCGCTGTTGTACCCGGCCCCGAAGGACACGCCAGACGGAGCTTCGTGTCCGACTCCTACTGGCGCACCCGTCGGTGCTCAGTTGGGCTTCGAGGCGCCTGCCGGGGGCGCAGCGCCGCCGCTTCGACGGCCACCGCCGCCACCACCGCCGTCGCCTCGGCCGCCGCGGCCATTGCCACCGCCGCCGAAGCCACCAAACTCGCGCATGGCACCGAAGTCCGGCATGCCGCCACCCATCATTCCGCCGAGACCGCCATTGCCAATGAACTCCATCCCGCGGCCGATCATACGCGTCTGCCGATTCCAATCCTCCAGCTTGTCCTGGGGAATCATCGGATCGACTTGAGCATCGCGATCCTTGCGGATCGCCTCCATCTCGAGGCGGCGCTTTTCCGCATTCGGATCGTCCCAATTCTCGACGGGATAAGCCTTTCGGACATCCTCCATGCGGTCCATCGCCTTCATGTAGGCGGCGACGATGCTTTGCGTGGTGTTGGCGTCGATTCCGATGCGCTGCGCCACGCTCTCCAGCCGCTTCTGGGCGCCGTCTCGGATCTGCTTATCCAGCTTCTCTTTCTGCTCCCGTTCGCGGAGCTCGCGCTCCTCCTTGATGAGGGCGAAGATGGCGCTGCGATCGGTAGAACTCACGATCGGGCTGCCCTCGTTCGCGGCGAGCTTCGCCAGATCTGCGTTGGCGGAATTCGCCGCCACGGGCGCCGCCTCGCGCGGCGCCGCGGGCAGATTGCTCGCCGCCGCGGGAATCGAAGAGACCTGCTGGCGAAGCGCCGCGATCTCCTGGCTCAGGCTCTCGACCTGCCGACGCAGGGCGGCCACTTCGACGGCATCGCCGGCATGGCCGCCATCGCCCGAGCCCGAGTTGGTGAACACCACGTAGCCGACGGAGACTCCGGCGGCCAGAAGTGCGGCAGTGATGAGAAGAGGCTTCGACATGCGGCGTTCCTTAGTGGCCCGAAGGGCGGGTGCTCGGGGTACGGCCCCCGCGGCGACTTGACCGGGCTGAAAACCGGGGCCCGGATAGGCGGTTCCGCCGGTTTCCCGCTCCGCTCGGGCGCGCCGCGCGCGAGCGGTGGGAGGCCGGCGTCGCGAAACCGAGGCCGCGGTTGCGCGCAGCGGAGGCCGATGGGAACCTCCGAGCATGCCCGCTCAAAAGCCGATCCACATCCAGCCCAAAGGCTGGGGTGCGGAGCACTGGATCCACAACGACGACAAGTATTGCGGCAAGCTGCTGATCCTCAAGAAAGGCAAGCGTTGCTCGATGCACTTTCACGTCAAGAAGACCGAGACGTTCTATGTCTCGAAAGGAAAAGTGCAGATGGAACTGATCCATCACCCGTCGAAGGAGACCGAGACGTTTGTGATGGAGCCCGGGGATTCGTGCGAGATCTATCCGTTGCTTCGTCACCGATTCACGGGAATTGAGGATGCGGAGATTTTTGAGTTCTCGACGCAACATTTCGAGGACGATTCCTATCGCATCGAGAAGGGAGATTAGTTGAACTTTCGGCGGCTCAGCCCGGGAAGTCGGCTGGCCGGGGTGTTCCTGCTGGCTGCGGCGCCGGCGGCCGTCCCGCAGGGGGCGGTGCGCGCCGGCGATCCGCTCGCCGTGGGCGCGACGCAGCTTCGGAGCTTGGCCGACCAGGCGCGCGGCCGTTTTTGTTACGACCTCGCCGCCGAGGCGTTGACACGCGCGGGGCGATGGGTGCCGCCGCAGGAGTCGGGCAGCTTCGACGCCATTCTGGCGGCCGTGGAGCGCGAGCGCGCGGCCGATGAGCGGAAGCTCGCCGCGCTTGCGCCCGCCACGCGCGACGCGGCGGAGTCGGCTCGACAGCGCGCCCGGGCCGAGCTTGCGACGCAGGTGTCGGAGATCGAGAGGAAGGCGAAGGCGGCCGCCATTGCGCGGGCGCTCGCGCTCGAGAAGAGTGTTCAACTATCCGCTCCGGTCGCAGGCGCCGACCCGCTCGCAGAGCTGACGTCCTGGCTCGAGCGGTGCGAGCGGGCGCTCGGAGCCGTGCCCGAGCTCGCCGCGATGTCGGCGCGCGCGAGAGAGGCGGCGGAGGAGCGCGCGCTGGCTCCCGTCCGCCCCGACATCGTGCGCGCGGGAGTTGATCCCAAGAGCTTTCGTGTGCTGCGCGGTGCGCGTTTCACGATTGCTACAGATCGAACCGACGACGCCTTCCTCTCGCAGGCGCAGCCGCAGCTCGACGCCATGGTGGAGCGCGTGAAGAGCTTCCTTGGGGCGCGGGCGAAGCCGTTGACACGCCCGATCCTCGGGATCGCGTTCGCCGACCGCGATGCATACAAGAAGTTCGCCGATGCGACGGGGCGTCGCGAGCTCGGGAGCTTCGCCGGCTTTTGTGATTCCGCCGACGGGCGCTTCTACCTCGGCAGTCACGACGGCTGGGAGCTCGACATGCACGTTCTGTTGCATGAGGCGGCGCACGCGACGCTCCACGACTCGATGGGGCTTGGCTCGGGTGCCGGGCCGACGACGTGGCTTGTCGAGGGGGCGGCTGAGTATTTCGAGACGTTTCAGATCGGAGACAAAGAGTACGGCAACCCGAGGCTGCTCGGTGACCTCTACAATTTGGCCGTCGGCGTCTCGCTGGCTCACAAGATCACGCTCGAGCGATTGGTGACTTCCGTGCAGTACGGGGAGGTATTTGGGAAGGAGGTCGATCAGATCTACTTGGCCTCCTGGGGCGTTTTTTGGTTTCTGGCCGATGCGCAGAGCGGCAAGTACCGCGAGCGGCTGCTGACGCTCCTCGATCGGGCGGCGTCGCGAAAGTACACATCGCGCACGTTTGTCGAGGTGATGGGGGTCGCCGACTTTCAGGCGCTCAACAAAGAGTGGGAGAAGTTCATCGAGGACCAGTGGTTCGAGCAGAGGCGGAAGAAGAAGGCGGCCTCGGCTCCGGCTGTGGAGAAGTAGTCGTGGCGCCGAAGGAGCGGGCCGACTCGCTGGAGCAGGCGCTCGCCACGATGCGCTTTCGCGTGCGCGGCGAGCGCTATCTGTTGGTGGGCGCGCCGAGAGCGCGGGCCGACGCCGTGCTGCGGGCTGCGGCCTCGATGGCGGGCGCGAGCGCCGTCGGAAGCATCGTGTTGGAGCCCGAGAGCGTGACTTGGTTTGCGCCGTTCTCGGATGCGCAGGGGATATCAAAAATCGAGGGTGCGCGCTCCGATGGGCCGTACCGCGTGATCACCTTCGAGACGCCGATGGGCTGGGATGTGGTGGGCTTTCTCGCTCTCGCGACGCGGGCGTTGGCCGAAGCGGGAGTTCCGCTCGGCGCGATCTGTAGCTTCGACCGCGACCACCTTTTTGTGCGCGAGACCTACCTCGACGCCGCGCGTGCGGCGCTGCGGGGCCGCGTGTGTGAAGAAGTCACGGATCCCGCAGGGCTTTCGGGATCCAAGGAGGAGGTTGATCGATGATGCGCGCTTCGCTTTTATGCGGTCTGCTCTGTGGTTTCTTTCAAGCCGCTTCGCGTCCCACGGAGAAGGTGGAACTCGAGGGCGTCGTGCTCGATCCGGTGGGCAATCCGATGACCTTCTCCTCGGCGCACATATCGCTCTACTCGAAGGTCCCCATGCACGGCGAAGGGTGGGCGGAACTCGATGGAATCATGCCGGGCGGGTATCGGTGGGTGCGTGAAACTGAGATCAACCGTCGTGGCCGATTCCGGTTCAAGGCTCTGGACCGTGGGGAGTATCTCGTTGAGGCCCGTCACCGATGCATCAGCTCGGACTCTGTGCTTGATAGCGGCCCTCTGCGCCAGCTCGTCACCGTGGCGGCAGGCCGAAATTGTGTCGAACTCGCAATGGGGCGCGGCATGCAGATCTGTGGTAGAGTCGTGAATGAGAAGGGAGAACCGTTTTATGGGGGATACATCAGTTGTGTGTCGACGGGCGGAGATTGGAGAGCATTCGGGAGCGTGGAGCGAGGTGGACGCTTCGCCTTCGGACCTCTGCCGCTCGGGATCTACTACTTATGGATTCATCCCCAGGAGGTGACGCCACCCGTGCCGATTCGAACTTATGTGATCGCGGGAGAATCCTCTGCCCTCGTGGTCGCGCCTGCCGGTGCAAAGCTCAGGGCTCATTTCCAAGACGAGCAGGGCAATCGTGCGGCAGGGAGTGCAACTCTCGTCGACCAGGAGTGGTCCGTTGACCGACCCCTCTGCCTCGAGATGGGAGGAGCATCCTTCGGAGCCGAGTTCTGGGGAGTTCAGCCTGGGACTTACCTGCTTCGCGCGGAGTCGCTTCGCGACGAACTCGGCCTCGCGGGCCCCCTTGAGCTCCGAGGCGGTTCGAGTCTAGAGGACCTTCGCGTCGTCGTGCGGCCGGCGGAGAAGCTTTCGCTCGCTGTCGATTCCGACATGCCAGGATCTGTGCAAGTGGCGCTTCAAGCAAGCGCGGGTGTGATCGCGCGCTTCACAATTCGTCCTGGCGACTCGAAAGAGGTGCTGGTCCCCAAGGAGCGCATCCACGTTCGCGCGCGTCGGATCGACCTGTCGGATCCGGGCCGCGTCCTCGAGGTGCTTCCGACGCGCTTCGTCGACGCCTCCGAAGGTTCTCCAGAAGAAGTGATCTTCACTCTAAGATGAGGTGGCAAGAGTGAGAGTTCTTGTGCTGGGCGGCAATCGGTTCATGGGCCGTGAGCTGGTGATTGCGCTCGCGGCGCGTGGCGACAAGGTGACGACGCTCCACCGCGGGAGCCTTCCGAATGCGCTGCCGGCGCCCACCGCGCCGCGCGTCGAAGAACTCTTGGCGGACCGCACGACCGCGCAGCTCGCTCAGGCGCTCGCGGGACGAGAGTTCGACGCCGTCGTGGATTTTTGTTGCTTCACCGCCGCGGATGCGCGCGGGCTCCTCGCCGCTCTCGGAGGGCGCGCGCGGCACCTCATCACCATCAGCACGGGTCAGGTCTACCTCGTGCGCGAAGGCTGCCCTAGGCCTGCACGGGAGAAGGACTACGAAGGTTCACAGATCCCGGCGCCCTCTGATCCCCATGACTTGGAAAATTGGTCCTATGGAGTTGCCAAGCGAGAGATGGAGGAGGCTCTCGCGGCTGCGCACGGAAAGGACGGCCTCGCGGTGACACGCGTGCGGATTCCCGTCGTGCACGGTCCCCGCGACAATCACCGCAGGCTTGAGAGCTATCTGTGGCGTCTTCTGGACGGCGGCCCTGTGATTCTGCCGGACGGCGGAGAGAAGCCCATGCGGCCCATCGCGAGCTTCGACGTCGCGGCCGCGCTCGCGTCGTGGCTTCTCGATGCGCGCACCTATGGGCGCGCCTGGAATCTTGCACAGGACGAGACTCCTACCTTGCGGGAGATCGTCGAGGGGCTCGCCGCCGCCGTCGGCGTCCCGGCGAGAATTGTGTGCACCGCCAGCGAGAGGCTTCTCGCTGCTGGTTTGCCGCCGCAGCAGATCTCACTTCTTTCTACGCGGTGGACCTCGTTTCTCGACGCCACCGACGCCAAGACGCTCCTCGGATTTCACCCTACCCCGTGGACAAAAACGCTGGAGAGGGTCGCGACGGCGCTTTTGGCGCACCCTGGGACCGAGCCGCCCCCCGGTTACGGGCACCGTCCTCGGGAGCTCGCTCTGGCGGGGGCCATGTAGGCGGCGGCGCGAAATTGCCGAAAAGCAGCCCAGCTGCGCCGATCCCCTCGGGGCGGCGGGCCCCGGAATGCCGAGACTCGCTCGCGCGGCGCTTCTCCTTGCCACAATCGACTTCCTATGGATTTCAACTTATCCGACGAGCTCAATCTTCTTCGCCAGATGGTTCGCGACTTTGTGGACGCCGAGGTGCGCCCGATCGCAGCCAAGATCGACGAGGAGCATGAGGTGCCGCGGGCTCTTCTTACAAAAATGGCGGAGCTCGGGCTTTTCGGCGTGCCGTTCCCGGCGGAGTACGGCGGCGCGGGGCTCGGCGAGCTTGGCTACTGCGTCGTGGCAGAGGAGATCACTCGCGGCTGCTTCTCGACGGCGGTCACGCTCGGCGCGACTGCGTCGATCGGCGGCATGGCGATCTACCTCGGCGGGACTGAGCAGCAGAAGCAACAGTTTCTTCCCAAGCTCGCGAGCGGCGAGTGGATGGGCTGCTATGCGCTCACGGAGGCCGAGAGCGGAAGCGATCCCGCCTCGATGAAGACCGTGGCTGTTCGCGACGGCGATGAGTGGGTGATCAACGGAAGCAAGATTTGGATCACGAACGGTGATGTCGCCGATGTGATTACACTATTCTGCTCGACCGACCGCGCCGCCGGCGCCCGCGGCGTCTCCGCATTTGTTGTGGAGCGCGATCGCAATGGTCTGCGAGTTGGGCCTCGTGAGAAGAAGATGGGGCAGTGCGGTTCGTCGACCTGCTCGCTCTATTTTGAGGATGTGCGGATTCCCGACGCGAACCGCCTCGGGCCGCTCGGCGACGGCTTCAAGCTTGCGATGCGCACGCTCGACCGGGGGCGGCTCGGCCTTGGCGCGAATTGCCTCGGCTCCATGAAGGAGGCGCTTTCGCTGTCGACCAAGTATGCGCAGGAGAGAGTACAATTTGGAAAGCCGATCGCAGAGCAGCAGGCAATACAGTTCTATCTCGCCGACATGGCCGCCGAGATCTTTTCTGTGGAGTCTGCCGTCTACCGCGCTGCGTGGATGTGTGATCAGGGTCTTCCGTTCTCGCGCGAGAGCGCCATCGTGAAGCTGCTGGCATCGGAGGCGCTCGATCGCGCGGCGGACCTTGCGGTGCAGATCCACGGCGGCATGGGTTACTCGCGCGAGTACGCTGTCGAGCGCATCTATCGCGATTCACGCGTCAACCGGATCTACGAGGGCACGAACGAGATCCAGCGGCTCGTGATCGCCCGCGACGTGCTGAAGAAGGGAATCTAGCCGGCGAGCGGCGACGCTCGGACGGCGCCGAGCGGGCGGGCTTGGCGCCGGCGGCGCTGGCCGGTAGCTTTTCGGCCATGGAACTCAAAGATGCGATGGCCGCGCTCGCGAAGCTCGGCAACGAGCAGACCAAGAAGACTTGGCTTCGCCATGGCGCCACGGGAGAGCTGTTCGGTGTGAAGGTCGGCGATATGAAGACTTTGCTCAAGAAAGTGAAAGGGGAGCAGCAGCTTGCGATGGACCTGTATGCAACCGGGAACTTGGACGCGATGTACTTCGCGGGGCTCCTTGCCGACGGCGCGAAGATGACGCGCAAGCAGCTCGATGCTTGGGCGAAGGCGGCGCGCTGGTACATGATCAGCGAATACACTGTGCCGTGGGTCGCCTCCGAGCATCCGGAAGGACGTGAGATCGCTCTCGAGTGGATCGGCTCCAAAGTGCCACACATCCAATGCTCGGGGTGGAACGCTTACGGCAGCGTCATGGCGACGCGCCCCGATTCGGAGCTCGATCTGAAGGAGATCGAAGGGCTGCTCGGACGTGTCGAGAAGGAGATCAAGAAAGCACCCGAGCGGGTTCCTTACTGTATGAATGGATTCGTGATCTCGGTCGCTTGGGCGGTGAAGCCTCTGACGGCGAAGGCGAAAGCCACGGCGAAGAAAATCGGAACCGTGGAAGTCGACATGGGCGACACCGACTGTAAGGTTCCGCTCGCGACGGAGTACATCACAAAGCTGGAGTCGATGGGACGCATCGGGATGAAGCGCAAGTCGGCGAAGTGCTGAGAGCTGCTCCGGTCGATCAGCGTCGCAAGTGCTCGCGAAAGTGGAGTTTCTGCCATTGGGCGCGGGTTCCGCCCCCGACGATTCGGCGGCGCATGCGCTGTCGGGGGGAGAATCCTGCTGCCTGTGGCTCATGGCGCGGGGCAAGCCCCGCGCAATTGTTCGGCGCGTGCGCCGACCCTACGGGGCGAAATCTGTGAACGTCATTCGAAGCCGTCGCGCATCTGTGAATTCAAAGGTGCAAGCTCTGCCGTAGGGCGCGGGCATCGCCCGCGACGATTCGCGCGCGCTTGCGCGCGCGGATGACGAACCCTGCCTTCGATAGTTCCTCATCGCGCAGGGCAAGCCCCGCGCAATGGTTCGGCGCGTGCGCCGACCCTACGGGGCGAAATCTGTGAACGCCATTCGAAGCCGTCGCGCATCTGTGAATTCGAAGGTGCAAGCTCTGCCGTAGGGCGCGGGCATCGCCCGCGACGATTCGCGCGCGCTTGCGCGCGCGGATGACGAACCCTGCCTTCGACGGTTCCTCATCGCGCGGGGCAAGCCCCGCGCCATGGTTCGGCGCGTGCGCCGACCCTACGGGGCGAAATCTGTGAACGCCATTCGAAGCCGTCGCGCATCTGTGAATTCGAAAGTGCAAGCTCTGCCGTAGGGCGCGGGCATCGCCCGCGACGATTCGCGCGCGCTTGCGCGCGCGGATGACGAACCCTGCCTTCGATAGTTCCTCATCGCGCGGGGCAAGCCCCGCGCAATTGTTCGGCGCGTGCGCCAAACCTACGGATCGAAATTTGTGCACGCCAAGGCCGAGGCTCGCCCACGTCGCCAGCTCCTATTGGCTGTGTGAACATTCCACCATGATGCGGGAGGCTATGGGGCACGCAGCACGACTCGAGCGTTGCGAGCCTTGGCGTCGAAGTCGATCCACACATAAAAACGGCTCACAGGCCTGCCATCTACTCGCTCATCATATGGGGCGAATCTCCCCGGCTCGGGATCCCTTCCATCGATCGATATGGTGGCGGACAGCTCGGGCAGCTTCCCTCGTGGCGCGGTCACCATGATTTGTTGTGATTCACCAGGGATGAGGCGGAAGACCCAATCACCGGGGCGCGACGGCGGAAGCGCGGGGAGAGGTTCATCACTTCCGTTGCATGCGGTGACTTCCGAACCCTCCAACAGTCGCAACGTGGCCTCCTCGGCAACGACGTGCACCATCGGCGCATCTCGAAGCACGACATCTTGATAGTCGAGGGTCCAGCCGGAGCCGCGAACGATGGGAATGTGTCGCTGCTCGTATCGACGATGCCGCGGGTTTTGTGACTCTCTGCCCGACTCCTGAATGGAAAAGCTCTGAACATGCATCGGGACGGAAGTGAGCTTGAAGGTTCCAGTCTCATCGGTCTTGACCACAATGGGGCTATCCGTTGGGTTCTCGTAATCCTCATAAGTGATCACTGCGCGCAATGGTCCGCCGCGCTCGTCGACAACGCGCCCACGAATGTTGATGGGATCGATATGAAGAACCTGCGGGCTCGAGTGGGCCGCGGGAATATCGACGCGCCACCGCGCTCGCACATAAGGACTGGTACTCACCTGGAGATCGAACTGCCCCGATTTGGGAACTTCGAGCACAAATCGTCCTGCAGTATCCGTGATGCTCTGCACGCGCACTCCCGGCGCTGTGATCCACACTCCGGCGCCCGCGACGCTCGCGCCGTCGCGCTCAACGAAGGCCTCGAATCGAGTCCACTCAATGGGCCTCCAGGGAAGCTTCGTGATTGTTGTCGTGTTGGCAACGAGATTCGCCTCCGCGTGCACGTAATATTCGATGTCGTCGTCGGTGAGGCTGCGAAACGATAGCGGATTGACGACGGAATCGCGGTTCGGCATCGCAAGGATGCTGTACCGGCCCGGGCTCGCACTCTCCAGCAACCATCCCGAGGCACCTCGTGCCGCCCATCGGGGCTCGAGGGATGCGATCTCATCTTTGATTAGGACAGGTAACACTCCATCGAATGGAACGGGTGGAGGTTCGATGACCCACTTCGCGGGCGAAGAGTATGAAGAAATAGAACGTCGCAGAGGTGCGCCCGCGGACTCCACTTTGGCTGGAGGGGCGATCTGAAATCGCCCATCGCGCGCGCGCAGGAGGACGCGCGCTTGCTCGAGGCTCGCCGTCGGGCTGGACAAGCGGCGCCCTTCCAGAACGACGGGGAGAGCAATTGTATCGATGCTGCGCTCGAATGGAGGCGGTCCCGGCGCAAGGCCACAGATGCTTGGAAAATGAAGGAACGCAGCCGCCTCGAAGGGGATCTGAGGCGACGCGTCCGGAGAGAGGATCTCGAGGGTTGTGGGTGTGCGACCGGGATCCTCCGTGATCCAGCAGGTCCAGTCGGCCGCTTCCGTTTGGCTCCACTGCAGGTACTGAAGTGAGTAGCTTCCGTCTGCGAAAGACACAAGAAGGTACTCCACCACTCCGTCGGTCTGTTCGACGGTCAGCTCGGCCCCATTTTGCGACCACTCCTCCGGGCGAAGATCCCGCGCCTCAGGCTGCCAGCGGGGACCATAGAAATAGCTGCGCAGTGAGCGAGCTCGAGGCGCGGGAACAGCCTTGGCGAAGCGTTCGAGCTTCCGACGCAGCGGCTCACGCTTCTTCGCTGTGACCTTCACAATTCTCTCGGCCGAAATCGAGGCTTTCGCCATCTCTCGCCCGGGCGCCTGTACCGCGATGAGGTCGCCACTCTTCAGGTCATGCCGCACGACGCGGCCTCTCTCATCGGAGACGGCGGGCGAGCCGAAAAAGTGGGGTTGCACGAAGCTCCAAACGCCGTAGTGCGGCGGGGGCCTCAGCTCATAGCTGACGCGAAGATCCGCTCCGGCGACGGGGGCGCCGTTCTCGTCGATGACGGAGATCTCCACGGGTGTGCTCGGTATGAGTTCGAAGTCGAGCGCGGGCGGCTGAGCTCCAACCAGAGGACGCGTCCACAAAAGCGATCGCTGGTGGCCTGTTGCCGTCGCAAGCACTCCATACGTGCCGCTGCCGAGCCCGCGAAGAGTGAATTCTCCCCGCTCATTAGAAATGGCCGTAACATGTGAGAAGTCATATATGGGCTGCCACTCGCTCGAGCTCGGCGCCACGCGCAGCTCGGCGGCTGGAATGGGCTTCCCGTCTGCGGACTTCACGAGACCGGAGACCACCACTTCGGGGCGAACCGTTACCCAGCCCTGCTCGGCACCACCAAGCGGCGCCGGAATGTTGGCCCACCAGGTGGTGGCCTTTCCGGCGGCGGCAATGGAGAGCGTCGCGCAGAAGCGATCCTTCTCCAGGGCGAACTCCTCCCGCGAAAGCGGCAGCGCGAATCGGCCATGGGCGTCGGTCGTCGACACGGCCGCGACGCGCCGCCCGAAATCACCAAAAACCGACAGTTCCACCTGCGCGCCGATAACGGGAGCCGCACGCTCATCGACCGCCGTGCCGGTGAGAGCACCAGGCGCCACCTGGGCGATGGCTGTCGAAGCGAGAAGAAGCACGACTGCTGCTGCTCTCATGTCCATGGGATGGCGCCGGAAGGTGCGCCCGGGTCGGCATCGAGTCTACCCCCGGCACACCCCAGCCGCAGCCGGATGCAGCTTGCCCCGGCGCTGCCCCTCCGCGCTCGACCCTTCCCCGCGCGGCCCCGGTGATCCGGCTTTCTGCGGGTCTCGATTCTTAGCCCGTCGTCGACGCACACGCATCGCGCCGACGTGAGTCCGCTTCGCCAAACATACACGTCCCATTTCACACAGATGGGTGTCCCCATGCGCAACTTGTCCCTCTGCCTTCTCGGCGCTTCCGTGCTCGCCTTCGCTTCGTACACCACGGCTCAGGCCACGTCGGGTCATCCGATGATCCTCCTGACGAACGACATGAAGCTCGTTCGGATCCACACGTCGAATCCGTCGGTTGCGCTCTCGAGTGTGAACATTACCGGTCTTCAGGCCGGTGAGATTCTTGTGGGAATCGATGAGCGTCCCGCCACGGGCGATCTCTACGGCATCGGATCGTCGAATCGCGTGTATCGGCTGAATGCGGACACCGGTGCGGCCACCGCCGTCGGCGCAGCCCCGTTCGCAACTGCGCTGAGCGGCATCCACTTCGGTATGGACTTCAATCCGACCGTCGACCGCATCCGTCTCGTGAGCCGCGACGGACAGAATCTTCGCATTCATCCCGACACGGGCGCGGTTGCTTTTGTGGATATGCCTCTCAAGTACTCCACGACGACCGGCGACGTGAACCAGACGAAGCAGGCGATGGTGGTGGCCGCAGGCTACACCAATAATTTCACCGGTGCGACAACGACGGTTCTATACGATCTTGATCTCGGCACCCCCGACACGTTCGCCGCCGGCTTCCTCGTGAAGCAGATTCCGCCGAACGACGGCATCCTCAACACGGTGGGCTCCGTCGGCGTCGCGTTCGCGCGCAGCGCGGCGCTCGATATCGCGGCGGACAACACGGCCTACGCCTCGCTCGACGACCGCAACGACACGTTCGGCGCGATGCTCTACACGATGGACCTCGCCACGGGCACGCCCACGCTGCGCGGTGCGTTCCCGGCGGGCGTCCGCGTCGCGGACATCGCCGTCGACCTCGAGGTCAGCCAGTCGCAGTAAGGTTCGATCGCAGCGCGATACCGGGGCGGAGCGATCCGCCCCGGTTTCATTTGTGGAGTGCATCGCGGCGCGCAGGGAACTCCCCGTGCGCGGCCGAGCGTCGATCGGCCCAAGCACCCCTTCGCGCTTCTCGCCGCCCTCGTGCTCAAGCGATCCGTCGCGCCAGCGACAGAGACCCTTCTTGTGACATTCCAAGCCACGGCGACCTAGTCGACGGGGTTTGAAGGAGAGAGCGCTCCCCCGAACCAGGCGAGTTACACGGTCTACGACTGGAAGCTCAGCTTCGACTTCACTCACTCGATCCTCTCGATCTGTATCGGACCTAAAGCGCCTCACTCCGGAAGCCATGATGTGCTTCCCGCAGCGCACGCGAGCTGGGAAGACGGTGACCTTGCGCCCGGGGATGCTGCACACCGGATCTCCACGCTGGATGCTATTGTGTGATCTGGACTTGAAGCCCCCTCGAGCTGACGAGCCCGAGCGGCGACGCCTGGCAGGGGTAAGGAATTCCTAGCTCCACGGCGAACGCTTGGGCGACGAGCGTGAGCCCAGACAGCGCTGGCGCATCTGGAATTCCGAAGGGAGCGAATCCCAAGCCGCTCTCGTCGATCGTGGCTGCGGCTCCCAAGAGCAGGATCGAATGTGCGACATCGACATGGAATTGTGCGCCTGTGCCGAAGAGCTCCGTCCCCGCGAAGTCTGCAGCATCGCCCAGGAGGACGGCGCCGATCCCGCCTTTTGGAGCTTGTGTGATCACAAATCCGAAGTCGCCGTTTCCGATGGCGGGCTTGGAGTTCGCTCCCAAGCCGATCATGCCATAGCAGCTTGGACTACCGACCCCGAAGGACGCGGTCGAAGCAGCCTGGGGAGCGAGAGTGCGCAGCGTAGCCCAAATTGTGGACACACCTAGGTGAAGGTCCACTTTTCCATCCGCGTCGAAGTCAGCAGCCGAGGCCACAAAGCTGCTCCCGAACGACATGGAGAGGCTTGTCAGGGCTGGCGAACTCCCGGACGCGTCGAGCAGGCCGATGCCGCCGAATCCACCTGAGAACACAAATTCCCCTCGGCCGTCTCCGTTGACCTCTGTGAGCCGAGGCAGCGCGGCACCACCGCCGACCGGCAGCGTGCTCGGGGAGGAGGGCAGGAAGCTGCCCGAGCCGCTGCCGAAAAGTGTCTGCGCGACACCGGCGAAGATTGTTCTTCCGAGTGCCACAATATCCAAGTTGAGATCGCCGTCCGCATCGCCCGTCGCGACGAGGCATCCTGGGCTCACAGGAGAGAGCGTGTGCACCGTCGTCAGCCCGCTCGGGAGACCCGTCGGTGTTCCGTAGACAACTGCCACCTCCCCAGCTCTCGTTCCGACCACCACATCCTGGAGCGCATCATGGTTCAAATCGCCGATGCTCATGGTGTCGACCCCGCTCGCGACGGCGATCGCGGCCGGGACAGAGAACGAGCCAGGGCCCGTTGCAACAAGAAACTGAAGCTCACTGGATCCCATGTCTGCGCGGCTGGACACAATGTCGATCCATCCGTCATGATTGATGTCGACGGCCCGCGCGTTCTTGGGGGTGCTCGGTCCCGGAATCGGAGTCTCCGCCCAGGTCAGCCCGGACCGCTTCACGACCAGGAACCCGTCGTACTGCGAGCCGCCGCTCAGCAGGATGTCGAGCGAGCCATCGAGATCGATATCTGCGAGATCCGTTCCGTATGCATTGACTTGAGAGTTCGGAATCGGCGCCCCGAGCGCAAAGGCTCCAAGCCCATTTCCAGACCCGATCCGCAGCTGAGTGAGTTCCGAGAACGAGTTCGCAGTGTGGCTTGCGATGAGCGCGTCGCTGTATCCATCGTTGTCCAGGTCGCCCGCACTCACATTCATCACAGATTCGAGCCCAAACCCGGCAACCGGAGTGAGTCCCGGGCGCCAGGTTCCGTTTTCTTGATAACCGATCAGCACCCCGACTCGAGTGAGGTCCGGCCCACTTGTATTGAATCCTGCGGCGGCTTCGACCAGCCCGTCGCCGTCATAATCGGCGACTCGAGGCGTTCCCGGATGATGGGGCGCGTGCAGAAGCGAGAGCGATGAAAATTGACTTCCGCCCCGATAGAGCGAGATCCCGAGAGCATGCTCCAGGCCATTGCATCGCAGCGCGATGACCGCATCGAGGTCGAGATCTCCATCGAGATCGGCAAGCGTCGGCGCGGCAGCCGTGTAGGGGGCCGGAATCGTGGCTTCGCCGAGAAGAGAGATCGTCGAGGTCCCCGTCCCCGCGTAGAGTCCAATCGTCCCCGTGTTCCCAAGCAGCCCAAACGCACAGCCTCGGACAAGATCCACTTTTCCGTCTCCGGTGAAATCGCCGGCAGCGATCGGGATCGCCGCCGCCTGCGCCGAGAAGGGCGTTGTGAAGGAAGGTGTTTGGAAGCTTGGAGTGAGTGACCCGCCGCCGTTGCCTTGGAGCGTAACGAGTGCAGCCGAGAAGGGGCTCACAGGTCGAGAAGCGACGAGGTCGAGCTTCCCGTCGGCGTCGAGGTCCGCCGCAATTATTTCATTTCCCCCGCTTGGGATCGCTGCGCCAAGCAACAATTGGCCTGGAGCCGTCGGGGAGTTCAACAGGACGCGCGTCGATGCCGTTCCAGAGCTAAATCCGATGGACGCCGTCAGATCGACGAAGCCGTCGAGATTGAAATCTCCCGCTGAAAGGGCGTTGGCTTGAAGTGTGAACCCAGCGCTCGATCCAAGGCCAGGCGTGCCGTTCGCGTCGACCGGAAAGACCCAGATTTCATCCATCTCGACGGTGGTCTTTCGAACGCTCACGGCCGCGTCGCTCCTCCCGTCGCCCGTGAAGTCGGCGGCAACGGCGGGACGAATCGTCGGAAGTTGTGTGGAGAACGGAAAGCTTTGGGAGGCGGGAGATCGGGAGAGCTCACCGTCTGCATCATGGCGGTAGATGAGAAGATGGCTATGCGTCGCGGCCAAGAGGTCGGTTCGGCCGTCCTGATCGAAGTCCGCGATCTGAACAATTGGCGGCGCATTCAAAGGCACTCCACTGCTCGGTGCCGGAAGGATCTGGGACTGGTGGACGGGACCTTGAGCGAATGAGTGAATCGGCGCCGAGAGCAAGCTCAGAACGAATGCGTGCGCGATGGGGCAGAGTGAGGGTGCAGCCATGCAGATCCGAGTTGCACGAACCGTGCCCATCGCGGCGCAGCTCAGTTGCCCGCGCCCCTGCGCCGTGAACGAGCGTGCCGGGCGGTCTCGCTCACCCGGTGCGGTTCAGCGCACGCAGAGTAAACGGCATTTGTTGGGACATTCGAGGGAACTCTCGACGACGAATCCTTCGGGAACCGTAGGGCGGGGGTGCGCGTAGTCCTGCACTTTCTATACAGCTCGTCGTGTTTTAGTAAGTTTCGCGCGGCCGATGCATGGGGCCAGCAACTCCGTGGCCCGGGTCCTTTGGGGATACTCGGGGGAGTCGTCGTCGACGAGGCCCGAGAGCCGGTTGCCAGTGTGTTGGTGTTCGGTGAGTCGAGCCACCCGCGCTCCGTAGGGCTCACGGGCACCTGTTATGATTCAGCTGTAGGCATGAAGGGCAGGTTTTGCGATGGATGTCTCAGCGACGCTGCCAATCATGTAGTCACCGACACCAAGGGGCGATTTGATATTCATGATCTTTCGAGGAGTTGCATCTCTGTCGTGACCGTGATCGGGAGGGATGGGACCGCGTGCCGAACGGCGATCGTCTCCATCGACGGCCTCGCGCGTGTCGTGCTCCGCTGGCCGTCGCGCCGCGGAGCTCTAACTTTGCATTCTGCCCGCATTCTCGGCGCAGATGGGAAGTCGCTCGTGGGAGCAACCGTGACGGTTCTCGGATTACGCGGCACCGATGAAGCACTTCCTGTTGGCGACGCGCGTGGAACCGATAGCGATCACAGACTCCGACGGAGAAGTTATATTATACCCCGACGCCTCAACCCGCCATCTGATCGTCCGCGTGAGGGGCCTTGGCGCGACGCCTTCGATTTTTGAGCTCCCGGCTGGCGACGGCGGTAACTTCCGAGTCCGCGTTGGTGCGCGCATCACGGGGAACTTCCAGGGCTCGAAGCATGGGCTCTCCGAGACGAGCGCGTGGCTCGTCCCTGTCGATCCGTAACCGGAGCGCAATGTCGGCGTCCTGGACGCGACCATCTGTTGCTCTCGAGAATTTGATCTCTCTGGAGTGCCGCCGGAGCGGGATTTGTACTTGCTCTGTCCGATCTCCGCCATGGCCGATTGCGGCTGCGGGCTAGCTCCTCGAAAAGTACGATCTCCAAAGGACGGAAAGCTGCTCGATCCCGGCACGCTTGCGCCTGAGCCCGTGTTTACACTTCGCGGGCGCCTCTCGATTCCCACCGGCGTTTCTCTTACGTCGGGATTCGCATTGACGTTCGAGCGACTTCTTGGGGCGGAACGGCTCGCCGTGGCTGTTGCACCCGAGGCCGCCTCCGAGATCGCAGGCATGCCGAGCGAGCCAGTCGCAATTTCTGTGAACCTCCCGGGGTTCCGCCTGATTCCGGGGTCTCCCTTCTGGGATCCCACAGAACCCCACGGGGTTTCGTGCATGGTCGTTTCGATTTCAGCGGGCTCAGCATGAAGCTCGAGCCTGGTGTGCCGCTGAAAGCGGTACAGAGGCCGGACACGTTCCCACCGTTTGGTTGAGCACCCCGAAGTGCCTGCAGTGTTCTCTCGCGGGGGACCGCGCGGGGGAGACTGGTCGAGTACACCGGAGAATCAGCGGAAAGCGCGAGGGCGTTTGACGCAGTGGGGGCGGCGCGCAGTCGCGAGGCATAGGGCCTCAAGCGCCCCAGCTCATGCGGCACTCCTGGCACTCGATCATTACGATCTGTCTCACCCTCTCCGCTTTCCTGCCTGCCTGCTCGAGAAGCAGAACCGGTGGAGGCAACGCTGTTGTAACGGCGAACGCTGCGCCAATAGTTGTCGTCTCCTCACCTGCGACGAACTTGAGCGTTACAGCCGGCACGGGCGTAGAAGTGAAGTTTCAGGCTGACGATCCCGACAGCAATGCCCTTTGCTCCGTATTCGCAGTGCCGCTCGGCGGGGGCGCTTCGGTGCTTATCGCGGGAAACATCGCTGAGCTCGATGGAGCGGAGCAGACAGTCCTTTGGACTCCGACCTACGCCAGCACGGGCACCTGGCGCATCGACGTGCGGTGCTCTGACGGCAAGAATAGTGTAACAAGCTCGGCGCCTGGGAATGTCACGATTCAGCAAGAGTCGGGCCCCGGAGTTCTCGCGCTCGCTGGCGGACAACCGAGTGACTATCTATGGCCTTGGCGCCTCTCGGCTCACCCCGATGGCTCCTGGGTCTCCGTGGGGATCTATGTGGGGTCGCCAATTTTTGGAGCTGGAGAATCCAACCAGACTCAGCTCCCGCCTCCAGAGTCGATATCTCCAACTGCTGACGGAGGCGCGAGCGGTGTCTTCATCGCTCGCCACTATTCTGATGGGCGTCTCGCTTGGGCGCAGCATATTGAAGGGGCGACAGGCAGCTTCTTCTCGCTCCCGGATGTAGTTGGGATGGCCGATGGAACGACGCTCCTCGCCATCATTGTTGCGCAACCTGTGGTTCTCGCGCCGACGAGTTCGAATGACCTCTTACTTGATCCAGCCGGAGCGCAGCGACTCTATCTTGTTCGTCTCTCCACAGACGGCGGGGCCCAGCTTGTAACCTCGATCATTCCCCAAGGCGCGCTGCAGGGTGAAAGTGGTATCTATAATCTTCGAATGGCAGCAGCTACTGACGGCGGTGCCGTGCTCGCCATCTCCTGCTGGGGGACGTTCCAGATCGGAAATCTCGGGCTATTCTCGAGCGGCTTTGAAGGCGCTGGGCTCATTGTCAGGCTCGCCTCCGATGGCACTGCTCAATGGGGCGCCCATTTTGTTTCATTTCCTAACTCGTCTTTCTCAATCGACCAAGTCGCCACGGATGCCAACGGAAATGTTGCGATTGCTGGCGAGTTTTCGAAAGGGCTCTTTCCGCCTTCGAGTTCCGGACTCTCGCCCGTCCTAGCCATTGCCGACGATGATGACGACGACCTTTTTGTCGCGAGCTTGACGGCGACTGGCAGCGTAAGCTGGATCCAAAGAGCCGGCGGCCTAGGCGCCGAGCTCGCGCCGCATGGCCTTGCTCTTCATGGGGATGGGTCAGTCACCGTTTACGGAGATCTCGACCTAGACCACGGGTCTGTTGGACGATTCGGTATCGATGAATTGCAGTACATTGAGATTCCCGAGTTTGTGACCTTGGAAGTACCTCAGGATAAAGGCGGCCCGGAGTTGGAGCAGATTGGACTCGTTTCTTATCTCGCCCGGTTTGCGCCAACTGGCGACTTCGCGTGGGCTCTCGGTCTCTCCGCAGGTAACGCCCTTTCTCAGGGCCTGGCCGCACTACCCGATGGAGCTGTGGTTTGGGCTGGATTCGACAACGGCGCAATTGCGCTATTTAATGCCTTCGGTCCGAGCCTCGTTGCTACAACCGTAGGCACCGGCTCTCTCGCGTTGTGTGCTTTCGAGCCGAATGGTGCGATCCGTTGGGCTCGGCGAGACGGAGGATTCGATTCTGTTCTTAACGTCTCTGCAATCGTGGGTACTGCCACTGGCAATGTGGTGGCGGCGGGAATTGCTAGTGCGGGCGCCACGGTCGGCACTGGGGAGTCGAATCCGGTGATCGTGGGCGACCCGCTCTCATCCGGGGTCTTTGGCGCTTGGTTTGTGTATTCTGGCGCGACCGGAGCTTTCGGAGCGACGCCGAGTCGCTAGCCCCTCGGAGAGCTGCACGAATCGCTGTGTGGTTCAAGAGCGACTGCGCGCCTCCCAACGCGTCCGTTTCATGAATCGCGCGTGCGAGCCCTCATGGCTCGGATCTAGAAGTAGGTGGAGGCGGAAACGTCTCCGCCTCCTATACCGCAACTCCGGTGGCAATCGCCTGCTATCGACCCTCGAGATTTGACTCGCATTCAGCGATCTTTTGTTGGATCTGGGCTCGAAACGATTCCTGGGCCTTGGTGAGCTTGCCGGCCACTTCCAAGGCCGCGACGCGAGCGAGTGCTTCGCGATAGTAGGTGAGGGCCAGCTCGTCATGCCGTGTCTCTGGAGTACTACGAAGCGCGTTGCCCAACATATAGAGAGTATTGATCAGAAGCGGTGGTACTTGCGAATTGAGGGGATCGCGGTCGGCTGCACCGATCAGCTCCAGCCGGGCGGAGTCGAGTGTTTTCGCCGCCTGCTCCGCTTGGCCGTCCAGCAACTTCGAACTGCCCACCCACATCTGTGCTTGCGCGGCGCGGAGCCGATAGAAGCCCGACTCAGGCTGATCCTGCGAAAGCTGCGAATAGACGTCGCGCACCTTCTCATACAAAATCACAGCCTCGCCATATTTCTTTCCCGAGAAAGCGAGCGCCGCCTTTCGATCGTACACATGGGCGAGCTGGTGCCTCAGCCCTGCGTGGTAGGGGTGCTTTGAAGCCAAGTTCTCGATGCGCCGGTAGTACTCGGACGCGTGGCGAAGTGATTCGGCCGCATTCCCATTCTTTGCCAGTACGACCGCAAGTGCGTCATGGGCAAAGGCGACTTCGATGAGCGACAAGAGATCGGGCTGCTGGCTATGTTCGAACTCCGAGAGAATCTCGAGAGCGCGAGCTGCGTGGCGGATCGCGGCCTCGAGATCCGCCCTCTGCAGGGCTGCGTTGGAGAGGCGTCGCTCAACGATTCCGGATGCAATGCGAACCTCTGGATTCACCGAACTTCCTCCTCCTGCCGCTTCGAGCCCAGCCATTGCTTTTCGATACTGAACATCCGCGCCACTTGCGTCGCCGAGATTTGCAAAAGTTGAATTGCCCAGGATATCTCCTAATCGAATGCGAGCGCGGGCGAGATGCGCCACGACGTCGGCGCTTCCCTCCGCGAGAATTTCGAGCTTTTCCAAATCCGCTGTAGCGCGCTCGATTTGAACTCTTGCAATCGCGGTTCCTCCAGAGAGGTTTTGGATCCGCGGCGCGAGATCAAAAGTCGACTCCATACTGCGCTCGAGAAGAGTCGTGAAGAGCTGTGCACTTCTCCGATTCTCTCGCGCAGCACGGAATCCGAAGGTGGAGCTGACAATAGTTCCTACTGCAAGCGAAGCTCCCGCAACGGAGAAGCCGGTGAAGGCCCACCGGTGCCTGCGCGCAAGCAATCTCAGAGTGTAGACGGCGCCTGCGTCACGTGCCTCGATCGGGCGGTTCTCAAGGTAGCGTCGAATATCGGCCGCAAGTGCGGACACCGTCTCGTAGCGGTCGGCGGGGGCTTTGCGTAGCGATTTTTGTATGATGGCTTCCAGATCGGCAGGTGCATTCGATTGCAAATCACGCAGCCGCCTTGGCGGCGTGGTCTCCGCATCGATCGCAATCTGAGTCCACGATCGTTTGTCAACGGCGATCGGGAGTTCGCCCGTCAAGATTTCGAAAAGCACGACCCCGAGAGAATACACGTCTGTACGCGCGTCGATTGCATCTGCGTCGCCTCTCCACTGTTCTGGGCTCATATATCCGAGAGTTCCTAAGACCTGGCTCGGAAGTGTCCCTTTGTAGTCAGTGCGCGGTGCTGCCACCTCACGCGCGATGCCGAAGTCGATCACGCGGAGGCGGCCCGTTGGATCGACGAGCAGATTCCCTGGCTTGAGATCGCGGTGAATAATGCTCTTTGCGTGAGCATGGGCAACGGCGTCGCATGCTTGAAGAAAGAGGAATAAACGCTGCCGTATCTCAAGCTTCTCGCCCTGCGAGTACTCCAGGATCGTGCGCGGCCGCTCCACGAGTTCGATGGCGATCCATGGGAATGCGGCAGCGCGACCGGCCGTGGGGGATTCCTCAATTCCGGCTGCGTACACCGATGCGACATTGGGGTGGCGAAGCCTAGCCAATAATTCGCTCTCGCGTCGAAAGCGGTGCAGCTCTGATCCGGAGAGGACTCTCGAACTCACTTTGAGCGCGACCGCACGTTTCGGCTCTCTCTGCTCCGCTTCATATACTTCCGAAGCGCCTCCCCGGCCTAGCAATCGGACCACTCGAAAGCCTCCGACCATCGTACCGGGCACGAACTCATTAAGCGGATCACATGGCTCCGTTTGCTCCAGGAAGCCGCCGCTCAAGTTCACATGTTCTAGAAGTGAGCGCATTTCGTTCAGCAATGCGTCGTCGCCTCGCGCTGCTGCAGCCAGAAACGCATCCCGCTCATTCTCCGGCCGCTGGAGTGCTGCCTCCAATAGCTCACGCACTCTCGCGAAGTGTGGCATGGTGGACCCGGACTCCTTAGATTCCCGCAAGCCTTCGGTGTAGCCAACCGCGAGCCACGAGCCATGCGCGGTGGACTTGACTCAGCGACTTTCCGAGCAGTTGGCTTGTTTCTTCCAATGTGAGACCACCGAAATATCGAAGTTCAACAATACGTGCAAGCTCGGCGTCTTCGTCTGAGAGCTTCTCGAGAGCTTCGTGCAAATCGAGGACATCGAGGCTGGAGTCGGCGGGGGCCATCTCCATGCTCGAGACATCGAGGGTCACCCTCTTTCGCCCGCCACCTCTCTTTCCTGCGCGCTTGGAACGCGCGTGATCGACGAGCACCTCCCGCATGGCGTGGGCCGCGATTCCAAGAAATTCGGCGCGGTCGTGCACATCGAGGCTGGTGCCAGCGCCGAGCCGCAGCCAGGCCTCGTTGATGAGGGCCGTCGGCTGGAGAGTATGTCCCGCGCGTTCCCGTGCGAGCTTGCTCCGAGCCAGCTCCTTCAGCTCCCCGAGAACGTGGGCCAAGAACTCTGCCGATGCAGCAGAGTCTCCTGCGCGCATTCGGCGCAGAAGGATCGTCGTTGCCTGGACGCTGCGTTCGCTCACTGGCAATAGGATATGCCATCTCGACTCTGCGCATAGCCAGTGGCAAGAGAGTTCCGAAAGGCGAGCGCTAGGGCTTTGGGCGCGATCGAGGAGGACCGTCGCGGGCGTAGCCAAGGAGCTACGTCGATGCGGTCCGACCACGAGATCGCGCAAAGAGGACGAGAAGCGCCGGAATTGGCCTTCCAACGAACGGCTACGGGAAAATCGTGAATTTCACAGCTCTACCCGTCGTCAGGTAGTACGGCGAGCTGCCGCACCGATAGCCGACCGACTCGGCAAAGAGCGGCTGAGCCCAGATGTGAGCATTCACGAGCGAAGGCGCATTGGGAATCGGCAGGTGTGCTGAGACGGTCCCCACATGGTCCGTGAAGAGGGCTGCTGCTGCGACTTGGTGCGCTTGCATCCAATCAACGTGAAGTGCTACGGCGAGGAAGAAGGGGTCGAGGGCGATCTCAGACCCGGCGTCGGACAAGATCAACATTCCCGCACTCTTGCGAGGAGCGCTGGTTGCAGTGATCCGAGACGCTGAGCTGCCGACTTTTGGCGGCTGATTCGCCGTCACACCGAGCTGGCTCCAGCAGCCGTAGCTCCCGTATCCGACGGCGGCGGTGCTCGAAGGAGCCACGCGCAAATTGAGGTATGTTGCGAGCCGTCCTTCGGAATCGATGCCGACGAGATCAAGCGCGCCGCCCGCAGCGAAATCGACCAAGTGGTCATCACCAATACTGGAGCCGAATGCACCAATCGCCTTCGAGAGGCTGCCCGCGCCGTCGCCCCGCATCACGGCGCCCGTCTTCAACGCGACGAGCGTGTCGCGGAAGCCATCGGCGTCGACATCCGCACAGGCGATACGCGCGCCGCCGCCAAATACAAATCCGGTGCTTCGCTGCTGCGCCCCGAGGAATCCGTTGGCTGCACCCCGCGCGACCCACTCGCAATCTTTCTGTGGATCAGACACGAGTAGATCATCGCGGCCGACTCCATTGAGATCGCCGAGGGCGCCGCTGCTCAAGTGCATCAGGTTCTACACGCACGGCGCCATGGAGGCCAGCCCTCCGCCTTCCGGCTACCAGATGTGAATCTGTGAGGAACCCGCCACGACGTCGAGCACATCCTCGGATCCGTCGCCGTCGATGTCTCCCGCGGGCAGCTTTCTCACAGAAGCAGGAGCGGTTGCGATTGATGGAGGCTTGAAGCCCTTCGATGTGCCGCGAGATACCACAATCCGACCGCCGATGCCGATCGGCTTCAGTGATAACCCCGGAGCGAGATCCAAGCACCCATCTCCGCCGGGATCCGCGATGGCCGTGCTTGTCAGCACACCGTCGTTTTCAAAATACGAGAGTTTCTGATCGAGCTACGCCCCACTAGCGCCGTCGCCCATGAGTAATAAAAGGCCACAACCGCCCTGCATCGAGTTCACGACGACATCGAGCTGGTCATCTTGATTGAGGTCGGCCATGAGCGCTTCTGTGCCAGGGCTCGGGAGAGCCACAGTCGAAGCGAGCGCAAAGTTGCCGGCCCCAAATCCCCACAGGAGCGGCAGCTCGCTGCCACTGGGGTTGATCGCGGACGCTTCCACCGCGCCGTCGCGATCGAGGTTTCCGAGCGAGATCTCTGGCCCGGCGTCGGCGAATGGAAGGTCGATCGGTCGAACCCAGTCGCCTTTCGGCTCGCGCCGAACGACCAGCAAGGAGTTCTGGCCTTGGACCGTCATCACGGCATCGGCGCCACCGTCGAGATCGAGATCTTCGAGCCCTCCCAATAGTAGCCTTCCCGCATTGCCGGAGATCGGAATGCGGACGGGAGTCGACTCGGCAATCCCTTGGTCAGCAGTAGAGAGATAGGTGATTAATTGTTGTGCGGCGTCGCTTGTCATGACGAAGTCGATCCGTCCGTCCCCATTCAGATCGCGCCTCGCGAGCGCATTCGGCACGACGGTCGGAATGCTGAGCGACGGCGGCAGGAGGGAGTAGCCTCCGTTGTGTGCATGAACATTCAAGGAAGCTACGCCTTCTGTGTCGACGAAGATAATGCACAGATCGAGGTTCCCGTCATCGGTGACGTCCGAGAGCACGCCGCGGTGCACCGGGAGGATCCCAAGCAACGGCAGTCAGGAGAGCGCCGTATTCGGGAGCGAGCCCGTCCCATCGTTCAAGTGCGTAGCGACGATGCCATCGGCAATCGCCACAAGATGCGGAGTAATGTCTCCATCCATGTCGCCGATGGCGACATCGCTCAGCCCGACATAGGTATGCGGGCTGTTCTATGTCAGCTGATAGGTGAAGTCGGGCTGATGGAGCAGAACGGAGAGTCGCGATTGCTGGACTGCTACAGTATCTGGCCGTCCGATGCCCTGGAGATGGGCCTCTTCGATGCGCACGGCGATTCCGGGGGTCGTGGTCATCTGCGACACTGTCGGTGCCGCAAAGGTGCCCGCGCCGTTGCCCGTGAGCACCAGAATGCGCTACGGCGACGATTGTGTTGCAATAAGGTCGACTTTCCGTCGAGATTCACATCTTCGAACCTGAAGTCGAGAGTTGCGAACTGCGAGCCGCCTGAGATCCCGGACTGCAGCGGCCCGTTCGCGCCGCCAAGCAGCGTCTGCAGCGTCGTGACGTTGCGGACGACGACATCGGGCCGTCCATCGCCGTTCACATCGCCAGCGATCGACTGAACTGGAGCCTGGAGCGTGGGACAGGTCTCAAGCGGGAACTGCTGCGCGAGGAACGCCGCGCCGATGCCGCCGAGGGCGCTGAGGCAAAGAGAGAGGAACCCAAAGAGTGAGAACGCGCCACGGAAGTAGCTCAGCGCGGCAATTGGGGGCTCGCTCGGGATGCGGGGGGTTGCTGAACTCCGTGGAGCGCGGGTTCGAGAGCCGGCAGCGCACCGCGGGGGCGTGGTTTCTCTCTGCTACACTGCGGGGCCCATGTCCGGTTGGTCGATCGATCTCGGGACCACGCATACCCGTGTCGCGCGTTGGGACGACGCCACCGGGCAGCCGCGGCTGCTCGAGATGCCGCGCATCTGTCGCAAGCCTGGCGGGAGCGGCGATCCGCTCGAGGGTTCGCGCCTCATTCCGTCGGCCACCCAGGTGCTCGGCGCTCGCGATCTGTGGACGCGCATCGGGGCGTGGCCCGCGGTCTCGCGGCGCTTCTTCTGGGGAAAGCAAGCGATCATCGGCCGGCCGGCGCTCGAGGAGAACGAGAGCTTTGTGAGCCCGGCCTTCGCGCCGAGTTTCAAGCTGTTCCTCGAGCGGGAGGCGCTGCGGCCGCTCGTGCGCGCCGGCTCGCAAAGCTACACGGCGCGCGACGTCGCCCGGATGTTCACTCGCGAGTTGCTGGCGGAAGTGCAGCATGTGACCGGGGAGCGGATTCGTGATGTTGCATTGACGGCGCCCGTGGAGGCGTTCGAGACCTATCGGGCGGAATTGCAACAGATAGCCAAGCTGCTCGGCATCCAAAAAGTCAAGTTTGTCGACGAGCCGATTGCCGCGGCGACAGGCTACGGGCTGAGCCTCACCTCCGACCGCCTCGTTCTTTTGGTGGATTTCGGCGGCGGCACGCTCCATGTGGCGCTCGCACAGATGTCGCGGGAGTCGTTGGATGCGGGGCATTCACGGGTGATCGCCAAATCGGGGCGCCCCGTGGGAGGCACTTTTGTCGATCGGTGGCTTCTCGCTGAGCTCGGGCGCCGATTAGGCGTGCCGCTGGAGCGGGAGCCCGATGATCCGGCGCGTCGGGCGCGCTACAAGCTGATGCTGCAGGAGTCTCGTCGCGTGAAGGAGGCGCTCTTCTTCGCGCCGACCGCTTCTTTCACTGTGCTTCCCGAGGAGCTGGCTTCGCTCGGAAGCGCCTCGCGCGAGCTGCTGTCGAAGCTCGATTTCACACGCGACGATCTGGTGGAAGTGTTGCGAGTGCGCGGCGTGTACGGATTACTTGATGACTGCGTAGAGAGCGTGCTGCAGCAGGCTTCACAAATGGGGATCACGCAGAATGCGATTCAGGATGTGCTGATGGTCGGCGGCTCAACGCTTCTCCCCGGAATTTTTCCGCGTATCGAGTCGCGCTTCGGCCGTGATCGTGTTCGTTCCTGGCAGCCGTTCGAGGCGGTGGCCTTTGGCGCCTGCGTGTTTGCGGCGGGGCGGGCGAATCTGAGCGATCACATCGTGCACGACTACGCTTTTGTGACCTACGACGCAAAAACGCGGGAGCCTCAATACACCGTGATCGTGCCGCGCGGGACGCGCTTCCCCACGTCGCGCGAGCACTGGAAGCGCCAGCTCGTGCCGACGTGTGCTCTCGGCGAGCCCGAGACCATGTTCAAGCTGATAATTTGTGAAGTTGGTCAGTCCCACGGCGCTACCGAATTTGTGTGGGATGCGCAGGGGCACGTGCACCGCGTCGGAGCGGAGTCGCCGACGGGCCCCCAGGTCGAGTCCAAGGTCATCGTTCCGCTCAATGAATCGGACCCGACGCTCGGATATCTCGATCCGCCCCATCCTCCGAGCGACCGACGCCCGAGGCTCGAGATCGCCTTCGGCGTGAACGACGACCGCTGGCTGATCGCGACGGTGCGGGATCTGCTGAGCCGAAAATTGCTATTGGACGGGCACCCCGTGGTGAGGCTCTTATGAGAATAGGCATTGGGGATTGTCGGTTGAGGGATCGAAGATGCTGAGCCGATTGTTGCAACTCATCTCGGCATGGCGCCTGCGGCGAGCTTCGGCGCATCCTTTGCTGGAGGCGGCCGAATCTCTCGGCTGGAAAGTGAACCCGAGGGTCGTACGAAGGACGAACGAAATCGTGGGCTCCGTTGGAGAAGTGAGAATCAAGATTCAAGCCGGAGCCTTCAAGAATTCAGGAAGCGCCGCCGTCTGCTCGCTCCGTGCGATCGCAATGAGTGCAGACTCTCCGTCGATTCCAAGAGATGTTGTGATCCGACCTGCCGACGAGGAGGAGGCCCTGAGAGACCATCTCACAGGAGATGGGCCCTTCGATCATGCGTTTCGGGTTGTAGGGCCGCAGGCGCAGTGCTTGGGCATGCTGGGAGCGGAGCAGCGTGCTTGGATGCTCCAGGCGGCCGCCGCGGTGCGCGGGGGCGAGCTGATCGTTCCGGTTACGAGGCCGATGAATGCCGAGCGCATCGGCGGCGCCGCGCGGTCGATGGCGAAGTGTTATGATCAGCTTTCCGCTCGTGCGGCGCATGCGGCCGAGTCTCTCCTCGACAGCGTGCGCACGGATTCGGATCCTCGAGTGAGAGTCAGCAGCCTTCTATGTCTTCACTCGTACGCAGCGGGCACCGCGACCGCGCAGGAGGCGATCGAGGCTGCCATGGCTGATCCGCATCCGGCTGTTCGGCTCGAGGGCGCCGCCCTGGCAGGCGATGGGGGGTTGCATCTATTGCGATCTCTCGCTGTGGATCGCGACCTCGCCATGGAGCCGCGGCTTCGCGCATTGCGCATGCTTCTCTCGCACCCCTTCGACGGCTGGGCCGAGCTGACGGCCGAGATTCTTGAGCTTGAGCCTGAGTACCGGGCGAGAGCGCTGGAAGTTCAGGAACTTACAGATCGAAGGGACGTTCGGACCGTGATGGAGGAATGGGTTCGCCAACGGCGATTCTCGGCCTCAGACCTCAAGACCCTCGCACGCATTCTTGGGGAGTTCATGGAACCCTACGCGCTCGCGATGCTTGATGAGAGCAGCGAGGCCGTGCAGCGGGCGGCGGTATCTGCTTTGGCGCGGTGCGGCACCGCGGCGGCCGTGGAGCCTCTGCAACAAATCGAACGTTCGAAGGATCGCGGCAAGGAGCTTCGTGGCGCCGCCGAGATGGCGCTGCAGCGGATCCGAAATCGATTGGTGGGCGCCGAGGCGGGATGGGTGAGCCTTGCCGGCGAGCTGTCGCAGTCGGGAGCCCTCTCGGAGCCGGAGCACCTCGGCGCGCTTCAGTTTCCGCCGGCCGAGCCTCGGGACGATGGGGCGGAGGAAGTCCTGTGAGTCCGAGCTTGCTGATCGCAATGTTTGTCGTCTTCGTGGGTTTCGCTTGGATTGCTGCCTTATCCAGGCGTGCAGCGCAGCAAGCGTCCTGGGCGAAGGTCGCGGAGCAGCGAAGGCTTCGGTTCGTCGCGGCAAGCTGGCCGACTCCCGCTCGAATCGAAGGCTCCATCGACGACCTCTTTGTAACCATTCAGACCTTCTCGACCGGAGGCGGCAAGAACCGGCGGACCTTCACGCGCGCCGTGGTGCGAGGCGCAACAATTCCCGCTTCGCTCAAGCTGAGTGCCGAAGGAATTGGTACCTCGATCGCGAAGGCGTTCGGCGGCCAGGACGTTACAACGGGCGACGCCCGATTCGATTCGCGCATTCGCGTGCAGGGCGGCGAGGCCTTGTGCCGCGCGGCCCTCAGCGGTGAGGCTCGCGATGCCGCCGTCGCGGCGGCGTCCGCGGCTCGATTTGAGGTTTCCGACGGCGCCGTTTCTGTGGCTTATCGGGGAATCATTACCGATGGCGTTGCGCTCGACGGACTTCTCTCGCTCACGCTGACTTTGGCACGGGCGCTCGCGGCTGCGCCGCCCGAACCTCTGACGGGTCTCGTGATGCGCATTCAAGAGGATCCCGACGAGAGTGTGCGGCGCGTCGCGCTCGAGACGCTCATTACACATTACAGTCAGGAGCCGCGCGTCCAGCAGCTCCTTTCGGAGCTTGTCGAAGGAAGCGAATTTCATCTCGCCATCCTGAGCGCAATGGCACTTCCTTCCGGCGGCGAACGCGTGCTGTCGCGCGCCGTGGAATCGGCGAATCTCGACGCCGCCCTCCGCGCGCGTGCGCTGCGCGCCTGGTCGAGAAGGGATCCTGAAGCCGCTTCCCGGTGGCTCGGATCTGCAGAGTGGCTGCAGGCGCCCTCGGAGCTCGCCGCTGCGGCGTGCGGGCTCGCCGAGACTCTGCTTGGGCAAGCGGCTGAGCCCATGCTCCTCAAGATTCTCAGCCGAGAGGAGGAGTCTTTACAGCTCGCGGCGGTGCACGCCCTCGGCTTCGTCGGAACTGTAGGCTCCGTAGAGAAGCTCTTGTCGCTTTCGAATCGCATGATTCTGGGAGAATTGGGGGCAGTCGCGAGATCTTCAATCCAACAAATCCAGTCGCGCGCAGTCGGTGCCGACGCGGGCCAGCTTTCCCTCTCGTCGGGGGCCGAGGCTACCGGCGGCGGGCTGAGCGCCGCGGAGCCGGCTGGCGGCCTCTCCGCGGCGGCGCTTCCCCTTACGGAACCGTCCGACGCTGGGAATGTACGCCACAACTCGGCGACTCGCGGGAAGCTGCCCTCGTAGCGCCCCCGGGATAGCCGCCGAAGCCGCCCTGGTTCAGAATCAAGCCATGCTCGCTGCCCTTCCGTTTCTCGCCGTTCCGGCCATGGCCGCCATCGCTGCGGTGATCGTTGTCATCATCTGGGCGGGCGCGCGCTGGAGTAAGAAGGTCGAGTCGGAGTGGCGTGGCTTCGCGAGTCGCCGCGGCCTTCGATGGGTCAAGGGCACTTGGAAACAGTCTACTTACATGGCGGGCGAGGAGCACGGAATCCGGCTCAAGCTCGACACTTATACAGTCAGCACCGGGAAGTCGTCTCAGACGTTCACTCGCGTTACTGCGACTGCGAGCAGAGTGCCGGCGGATTTGTTGGTAGCACAAGAAGGGCTCGGCGCAAGGATCGCAAAGGCCTTTGGAGGACTGGACGTCGACTCGGGCGACACGGCCTTCGACAAGGCTTTTCGTGTGCAAGGTCCTGAAGATGTGTGCCTCTCGAGGCTGGTCCCCGAAGCCCGGGCGGCGTTCCTCACCTCAGCTCAGAAATACACCACGAAACTTGAGAAGGGGCAACTCACGCTCGTGCGAGGCGGGCTCTTAACCGAGGGCAGCCAACTCGGCGAGATGCTCGACGCCGCGGTCGCCATCCTTCGCCCATTCGCTACAATTCCAAGCGACGTCGTGGAGTCGCTTGCTCGCAATGCTACTTCCGATCCCGATGCTGGGGTTCGTTATAAATCGCTCGATCTCGCTCTCAGCCGGTATGGTCAGCATCCCGCGGCACTGCGAGCCAAGGAGAGGGCGCTCCGTGACACCGACTCGCGCGTGGCGACGCTTGCCGCGATTTATGGCGGCGAGCATGCGCGGGAGACCCTTGCCGCCGGGGTGCAGAGCGCGGCCGTCGAGCCCGACCTGCGCGTCCGAGCGTTGCGCGCGCTGGTTGAGCGCTTCGAACCGGCATTGTGTGAAGCGGCGATCCGCGCCGGGCTTGCGGACCGCGAGTCACCACAAATGCGGGCGCTTGCGGCCGAGCTCGCTGGGAAGCTGCGGATGAAGGGTGTCGGGGGCTTGTTATTGAAGCTCGGGCTCGAGGCCGAGCCGGCAACGGCATGTGTCGCTGCGATGAGCCTCGGCCGATGCGGCGAGGAGCACGCGGAGGCTCATTTATTGAGGATGCTCGAGCGCGACGATTCCGAGGTCCGGGCGGCCGCAGCTCGTGCGCTCGCAGATGTGGGAACGGCGCACGCTGTCGAGAAGCTGCTGCCTCTCACTCAGGGATTCTTGGGATCCAGTGTGGTGAAGACCGCGGCCCGTTCTGCGGTCGATCGGATTCGCGCACGCCGAGCCGAAGCGGGCGCGGGAGGTCTCACAGTTGCCGAACCCTCCGCCGACGGCGGATCGTTGAGCATGCCGGAGGCCGACGGAGTCCGCCGAACCGCTGCAGAGACGGCGCGGGAGGCGCCTCGCGTGGACTCCGAATCAGTCGTCGTTCGCACGAATATTTCCGAATCGAATCGCGAGCGCGAGACCTGAGGCGATGAGTCTCGACGACTTTCTCCCGTTTGGGCTCCTGATTGGCTTCATCGCGGTGGGCCTTTTTGTGCAGTCGCGGCTCCGCAGGCGTTCGAGGCGCGCATGGGAGGAGGCTGCGGCGGAACTCGGGCTCCAGTTCGAATGCGAGGAGGGAGGCGCGAAGCCGCGGTTGCGCGGAGAGCTGAACGGGCTCAGCGTTTCGGCTTACGAGCTGGAAGTAAGAACTCAAAAAAGCCGATCCATTGTGACCCGCGCGGAAGTGTTAGTTCCCGGCCTGCCGGCCGATCTGCGCGTCGCCCGCTCCGACTGGACTCAGCTCGTGCAGGATGCGCTCGGGATTCGCGAGGTCGAGGTCGGAGATCCGGAATTCGACAAGAGGTTTCGGATCCTGGGGCGCGAGGACGTCGCGCGCGCAGTGCTCGACGCGGACGCGCGCCGCTCGATCGACGACCTCGCGAGGGGAGGCACGGCTTGGATCGCGGAGGGAAAAGTGCTCGTACAGCTCCAAGGCTCGGTGCTTCGCTCCCATCCCTTCATCGAACGAGTTCGACAATTGGTCTTCTGTGCGGCCGCGGTCTCCTCCGCGTGCCGCAGCTCGCCGAGGAAATAGCGCACATGGAAGTGACCGCCATCTTCCTCATCGTCGGCTTCGCCGTGGCAGCAGCTTCTCTGCTGGTATATCTGACTGAACGTCGACCCTCTCTCCTCGTGTCCATTGCGGAAGCCAGCGGCCTCACGCTGTTCGCGAACCAAGCATCGGGGAAGCTACACGGCGAAGGGCTCATTCATGGGCGGCTCGTCAAGCTGCTCCTCTCGGATGATCAAAGCAACTTGGAGATTCGTGTTCCGCTGGCGATTCCAAAGGCCTTACAGATCTACTCGCGGCGTGCTGGGGAGCCCGCAGGCGATGGGCAACGGATGCCCGAGGCTATCCGCCGTGACTTCAATGATCGTTTCTGGATGGTGGAGGGCGAGCCGCGGGTCGACGCGTTGCTGAGCAGCGAGGTGTGCGCGCGGCTCGTGCAGCTGGCTCGACACTGTGATCTTCGCCTGGAGAGCGGTGAGCTGGTCGCAGCGCGCAAGAACACGTCGCTCTCTGCCGACGATGTGTTGTATCTCATGCGCGAGTCGGCCATGGCGGCTGAGGAGCTCGATCGGGATTTGGCGCGCGGCGACCAGAGCTATGAGACGCGGCTCCTGCGGTCTACAGATCATGCACAGCGCGTTCGCGGCTTCTCAAGAATCTCTCACGTCCCGAATCTTGAGGAGAGCGCGGAGGAGGCGGTCTTGAAGGGGCTCGAGGACCCTGACTTTGCGATCCGATTTGCGAGCGCACTGGCTTTTCGCCGACACGGCGGCCCCCTGCTCCGCGCTGCGCTAAGGCCCGGTGTGATGGAGCACGAGCAGAGAGCACAAATAGTCGAGCTCCTGGCAGAGGTCAATCAAGAGAAGGAGCTGCTCGATCTGCTGCGGCCGATTCTCGAGGAGCGCCAGCCGTCTCCTGGCCGCATCGCAGCCGTTCGTATTGTTGGATCTCGAAAGTTAATCGGACTGCAGCAAGAAATTGTGGGACTGTCCCAACGCGCAGACGTTGAGACGGCGACGGCATGCATCGATGCGCTCTCCATGTTCGGCGGCGACGAAAGCCGCTCCACCCTTCGAAATCTGCTGACTCGAGAGGACCCCGAACTCGCTTCCAAGGCGGCGGAAGCCCTTGGTCTGATCGGGACTGTCGAGGACGTGGAGCCGTTGCTGTCGGCGGCATCGAGCTCGCGTGCCCTCGCGGAAGTAGCGCGGCGCGCCGTAGCACAGATCCAATCGCGGCTTCCCAACGTGGAGCGCGGAGGGCTTGCTCTGGGTGTCGATGTGTCCGATGCAGGAAAGTTGAGCTCTGCGGACGATCACGGGATGCTCTCGGAGGCCCCGAAGATCCCC
Organism: Planctomycetota bacterium; assembly: GCA_016792805.1. Lineage (GTDB taxonomy): Bacteria > Planctomycetota > UBA1135 > UBA1135 > JACQFD01 > JAEUHX01. The sequence continues at coordinate 31,772 of JAEUHX010000029.1, read as the reverse complement.
ACAAAAGGATAATTGGGGAACATGGAGGTCCTGCTTCCCGCGCTCGGAGGAGCCTTGCTTCTCGCGACCTGGATCGCCTGGGCTGTCCAACGTCCCCGCGAGCAGCGAGGAGACCCCGTCGATGCTTGGAGCGCTGTGCTTCGCGCGCTCCAGCTCGTGGAGAAGCCGAAGGGGCCGATTGGTGGACGCTCGGCGGCGGGGCGCGTTGAAGGAGTCGACGTGACGGTGACACGCCTTCCCTCGACGGAGGATTCTCGCAGCAGCTCCATTGGCACCGTATCCGTCTCGCTCCCTGGATTCCCGGAAAAAGTGGCGTTGTTCGATTTCTACGAAGGCATGGGAGCAGTTCAGACTGGACCGGCTCATGAGCTGAGTGAGGTCGGGGCGCAGGGTTTCTTTGCATTCGGAGCCGCTGAGTTTGTGTTACCTCTGCTGAGCGCGCCCGTGCGCCGGCTGCTCGTGCGGCTTGGCCAATGTGCCCGCATTCGGGCGGACAAATCGGGCCTTCATGTGAGTCTGTATGAGCGCAGCGCCGACGCGGAAAAGTGCCAGCGCCTCGTCACCGATACGGCGCTTCTCGCGAAGGCGCTCACACAAGCGGCGGCCGATCGGGAGGGTTCGACGGCCGCAATCGTCTTGGAGGACCCGCATCCGGAAATGAGGCTTCGATGCCTCCGCCTGCTCGTCTCGAGGGCGGATCGAGGGGAGACCCATCGTTCAGTGCTCGAGCGCGCCATGGCCGATGCCGACCCGCAGGTGCGACTCGCTGCGGGGCGCGCGCTCGGCGAAAGCGGATTTGAGGGGTTGCGCTCCGCCGCGCTCGATGCCCGGCTCGAGCCGAAGGCGCGCGTGGAGGCGCTTTCCCACCTGCTCGCACGGTTTCCGCGCGAGCGAACTGTATCGGTGCTGGGTGAATTATTGAGTTCTCCCGAGACGAGCCAGGCGCGTTCGATGGCTCTCGAGCATGCACGCCAACACCGATGGGAGGAGCTGCGGCAGCCGATGATGGAGCTCGCACTGCATGCGGGTCCCGCGACGGCCGCCCGCGCAGCGGCGGCACTCGAGGCGATCGGCGCTCCCTCGGATGTGTGGCATTCACTTCTCGAGCGGCCGATCGACGACGTGCGCTTGCCGGCGGCACGCCAGCTCGGGAAGCTTGGCGGAGTCGAATCGATTTCTGCCCTTCACCGCGCCGCTGAAGAGGCGATGCCGGTGAGCGAGCTTCGACGCGAGGCGCGGGCGGCGATCTCACTCATCCAGGAGCGGCTCGGCCTCTCGACCGCGGGCGGACTTTCGATCACGGATGCGGCGGCGCCGTCCGGAGCGCTCTCTCGGCCGCGTTCTTCCGAGGGTGGCCTGAGTCCAGGAGAGGGCCAATGAGCGTTGATATTTTCGGAGCGCTCGAGGCCATCGGAGTCGTTGGGGAAGCTCTCTTCAGCGTGTTGCTTGAAGTTCTGTTTCGGGAATCCAATCGGCACAACACGGCTTGGTATCGTCTCCGCGAGGCGCAGAAGCGGCTCTCGCCTGCGTTCGATTTTGTCGAGACCCCATTGGTTCGCTTGAAGGGAACAGTGGAGGGTGTAGATTTCTGGATTTGGATCGAGAGGTCTCCCACGCTCCGATATTCAATGAGAGTACAAGCAAACCTCGCTGCTCACCCAGACCCAACCGCGGTTCCCACCGAGGAGCACTCGGGGGCAGAGGGTATGGACCGTCCGATTGAGTTCAGCAGGCGAGGGCAGTTCTTGCTCGGAGAGAGGGAGGTGGGCAGGACTCTCGATTCAGAAAAGATCGTTGTATTTGTGGTCGATGCGGTGAATCGAACAATTCGGCTTCTCCAGTCGGTACCGCGCCGCGGAAACGCTGGCCGCTCCGGACGCATCCCATCTCGTCGGTGAGCTCGAAGAGGCGGATTGAAATGTGGCATTCAGCGATGGATGGAGTGCGAATTGCCGTGGAGAAGCGGGCCGATGGTCGAGTGCGCGTCGTCGGCCGGCTGCGGGCGAACGCACAGTTCAAGATTCCAGCAGAGCTTCGGCTTGTGGAGCGCGATCCGATCGTCTCCCCTCATCTTCCGCGCACTCATCTGCGAACCGAGGAGGGCGCAGTCATTCTTGAGCGGACGGGGCCTGCGCTGACGGATCGCGAGATCGATGGGCTCGTTCGGCGCGTGGCGAGGAAGGCTCTGGAGATCGCAAGAGAAGCTCAACAGTTCGATCGGTATCTTTCCCGTCTCGTGCTTCAGCCGAGCGATACGGGAGCGCGCCTGCGCTCGTTCGATCTTCTCGTGTCGCGATACCCCGATTCGTCCGCGACGAGGGAGACCGTACAAAAGGCGCGCTCCGACGCGAACGCGATGATTCGCCTTCGCGCGGCGATCCATGACGGCGCTGATGGCGTCGATCGGATCCAAGAAATCCTTGAGCCGTTCGAGATCCACCACGACCTTCTCAAGCCCGCCCTCGAGTGGATCGCCGCCCACATTCCCCCGGATTCTCAGCGGGAACTGTTGCGTCGCTGGGTGCGCGGCGCCCGCGACCCCCATGTGCGGACAGCTTCGCTGCGCCAGCTCGCAGCGCTCGACGGGGAGAGGGCCCGACCCGACCTGCTGGCGGTGCTCGAGTCGGGCGAGAGCCGGATCGTTCTTTCCGCTCTTACTTTTCTGCGAAGAAATCCGAGTGCGGACGACCTGCCTCACCTCGCCGCCGCGGCCAAGCGAACGGATCTCGCGCGCGGAGTGCAACAAAAACTCGCAGCCTACGCCGAGGAGCTTCGCGCTTCCCTCGGCCCCAACCTCTCCGGGGCGCTCTCGAAGCCGACAGGCGATACGGGTGGTGGAGAGTTAACCACGCTGCCAGCAATGATTGATGTGTCCAGCACCACGATTCCATTAGTATCGAGTCTGAGTCCGTTGGAGGTGCTTGGAGGCACCATGTTCATAGGGCTCTGTCTGCTTGCGGGCTGGGTCGTTCGTCGGCGGCTGCGGGGCTGCACTCCCGCTGGGCCCATAGCGACGGAGTGGGAGCAGTTCGCCAAGAGACATGGTTTTAGCCGCTGCCAGCTCACTGCCGCCGGTGAGCACCGCTTTCTCGGTAGAGTGTCGTGCGTCCAGGTTGAGTTATTGGTATCAAAGCTTGGACTCGGAGATCTTGGCTCCTTCGCGACGATTCGCTTGCGCGGGGAGACGATCCCGCGAGATCTCAACATTCGAGGCTGGCGAGTGATGCCGGCGAAGTCGAGCGACGATGCAGCGCCCCGAATCCATGTTGGGGACGACGCATTCGAGTCACGGGTCGCCGTCTCGTGCTTCGATCCTACCGCAATCGCGCGATTCGACTCTCCATGTCGCGCGCGCCTTTTGGCGCTGGAGGAGCTCGGAGAGTTGAGCCTCGAGGCTGGAGCAGCTCAGCTGCGATTCTCCACGCGCTCTCTGCAGTCCGATGACTGGGATCGCACGTTACAATTACTAATCGAAGCGTGCCAGTCTCTGAATGAACGAGATGGCAACCTGGAGAAGCTGTGGGAGCTGTCGCGGCTCGATTCGGTCGATGGCGTTCGGGCCCGAATGCTGGAGACCGCACTTGGTGCGATCGCCGAGCATGGAGATGCCACACTCCGAGCTAGAGACTACCTGGACGACCCCTCGCCTGCTGTGAGATTTGTTGCGGCAAGCGCGCTTGGAATGGAAGGTCGCGGGGCCTTACGCGAGATCGCATGCGTTCGAAGTGATGTGCAGGCTCGCGCGCTGCTTCGTCTCGACCGAGACGTGTCGTTGAGCGACTTGCTACAGATTGTCCATCGCGCTTGCCAGCAGCACCCAACAGAGGATTTCATGAGGCTGGCACGGGAGAGACTCAGCCTCAGGGCTTCGGATGCAACTGAAGAGCAGCAGCGTTGCATCCAGGCGGCGGTGAGAATGCTCGACCTCGTCAAGTCAAGTCCTCAGGGTGGATTGAGTGTGTCATCGCCTTCGGAGGCTGGTCAGCTCTCAGGTGTGAAGGCGCCTCCAGCTCAAGACGGTGGAATTCGGCGGCGGAGCGACGAGGCGTCGAAGCTGAGCTGATTTTCCCATGGGAGCTCTGAAGCTAGCTATGCTTGGAATCATCATCATCGTAGCGATTCTCGCGACTCTGGGAATCCTGATCGCCGCAGCCAAGCACGCTGAGTCGGCATTAGTGATATCTGCATGGGCGCGAATTGCCCGCGCGCTGCGGCTCACGCTCATGCGCTCTGACGGCATTCTTGGCATGACCATGGCGGGGCGATTCGACCGCTTCGACGTCGAGGCAAGGGTCACTCTCGGCGAATCTCATCAATTCGGATATGGCGTCGAGATCCGCGTTCGTGTCCCGAATCTCGACACGGAAATTGGGCTCGAGCCTGTGGGACAGCATTCGCCGCAGTTCGACCCCGATGGCCGAATCGTCGCGCCGATCCATGATCCGCAGTTTCAATCTCGATATGTTGCAAGAGGCGGCTCAGCAGCTACTCTCTCCTTGCTGCGCGGCGAAGCCCGCGATGCGCTCATCGAACTTGGCGGTGTCGGGCGCGTATCCATCCGTGGCGCGCAATTGAGGCTTTCGATCCCGCGGGTTCCTACATCGCTCGAAGAGATGAGTGATCTTCTGCGAAAAATAACAAGCACGGCGCGGCTCCTTGGGCAGCAGCCGGCGGCGTCGCCGCAGTCGCTCGCCGAGGTGGCGATGCGTGATCCCGTCGATCGCGTCCGCGCGCAAGCCCTCGAGACCCTGGCGTCGGATTTTCGAAACGACCCGGTGTTCGAGCCGACGCTCCGCTGCGCGGAGGGAGACGCGTCGCCTTGGGTGCGCTTCGCCGCTGCCGTGCTGTGCGGCGAAGCTGGCCGGCCGGTCCTCGAATCCCTCGCGACCGAGGCAAGTCCGGCCCAGCTCGCCGCTTGGGAGCAGCTGCTTACGACCGCTCCCCTTGAAGCCTGCGTCGATCTGGCCGAGCGCGCCTATCGGTGTGCCCCGAGCGCATCGGAGCGAGCGCGCGTCCTCGAGACGCTTCTTGCAGCAGCCCGATCCGCGTCGGACTCCGCGCGTCAAGCCGCCGAGCGCGCCGCCGCCCATCTTTCGCAGTCGGAGTCGAGGAGCTCCGGAGCCGTTTCTCTCCCCGATGCGCTGCTCGACGCGGGAGCGCTCTCGCCCGGCGACGCAGCATCAGGAGCGCTCTCTGCCCTGCCTCCCACGCACCCTTCCCCGATCCGGCGCCCCGACCGCTGATCTCGTAGGCCTCGGCGCTCCGCAAACGCGCGTGCGACAGCGGAGCCCGTTTCGGGGTACAAGGGCGCCGTTTCGTTCCACCCGAGCCCCATATGCCCCGACTTTCCGCACCCGGAGCTTCCCGTTCGGTTGGTTCCCTCGTTGTTTTGGCCATGGCCGTTCCGGCATGCCAGGGAGGAACCCGCAACCACGACTCGTCTTCGCACGCCGTCACGGATCACCCCGCTATGGTTGGACTTCGTCTCGAGGACATGGACCGCGCGGCCAAGCCGTGCGAAGACTTCTACCGATTTGTGAATGGCGGCTGGGCGAACTCGACCGCAATTCCCGAAGAGGAGTCGCGCTGGGGCGTCTTCGAAGAGCTCCACGAGCGCGCCGAAGCCGCGATGCGCGATTTGTGTGACGAGGCTGCGCGCGACACGGCGGCAAAGCCGGGGAGCCCCTGGCGCAAGCTCGGCGATTACTATGCGAGCGCCATGGACGAGGCGCGGATCGAGCGCGACGCAGCGGGCGCCCTCGAGGAGCTTCTCGGAAAAGTGGCGGCGCTGCGATCTCCTGAAGATGTGGTGCCGTACTTTGCACAGATGCAAGCCCAAGGCGTTCGGCTCGGGTTCATGCTCGACATCGACCAGGACGCGAAGGACGCCACGCGCGTCATCGCCAATGTGTATCAAGGCGGACTCGGGCTGCCCGATCGAGATTACTACTTCCGAACCGATGAGAAGTCGAAGACGCTTCGGGAAAAGTATCAAGCGCACCTCAAGCGCACCTTTGGACTGCTCGGCGAGGACGACGCGGCGTCGAGCGCCCACGCGGCCCTCGTGATGGAGCTCGAGACGAAGCTCGCGGATGCCTCCATGAGCCGCGTCGAGATGCGCGATCCGAACAAGATCTATCATCTCATGACGATCGCGGAGGCCTCGAAGCTGGCGCCGCGGGTCGACCTTCCGCGCTACTTCCGCGAAATCGGCGCCCCGGCCGTCGGTGAGCTCAACGTGGCTACGCCGAAGTTCTTCGAGCGGCTGAGCGAGCTCCTCGGCTCGGCGCCGATGGAGAGCTGGAAGACCTACCTTCGCTGGCACGTCGTGCGCGGCGTGTCGCCGGCGCTCAGCGCGAAGTTTGTCGAAGCGAATTTTGATTTCTACAATCGCACGCTCCAGGGCGTTCAGAAGATGAAGCCGCGGTGGAAGCGCGCCGTGGCGGCGGCTGATCGGGCTCTCGGCGACGCGCTCGGCGAGGCTTATGTGGCACGCCACTTTTCGCCGCGCGCAAAGGAGCGCGCTCTCGAGATGGTGCGCAACCTTATTGCTGCATTCCGCGACCGTCTCGCGACGCGCGCCTGGATGAGCGACGAGACGCGCAAGCGCGCCATTGCGAAGCTTGACACGATCGTCCCCAAGATCGGGTATCCCGATAAGTGGCGTGACTACACGGCTCTCAGCGTGGATCGGTCGGCGCCTTTTGTGAAGAATCTACTGGCCGCGAACGCCTTCGAGATGCGGCGCCAGGTGGCCAAGATCGGAAAGCCCGTGGATCGCACCGAGTGGGGAATGACGCCGCCCACGATCAACGCGTACTACAACCCGCAGATGAATGAGATTGCATTTCCGGCGGGAATCCTGCAGGCGCCGTTCTTCGACGAGCGGCAGGACGATGCGCTCAATTATGGAGCGATGGGCGCCGTCATCGGCCATGAGCTGACCCACGGATTCGACGATCAGGGGAGCCAATTCGACGCCGATGGCAATCTTAAGAATTGGTGGACCGAAAAGGACCGCGAGGAGTTCGACCGTCGCGCGGAAATTGTGGTGAAGCAGTTCGATGCCTTCGTTGCGATCGACGATCTTCACGTGAACGGCAAGCTCACGCTCGGCGAGAACATTGCCGACCTCGGCGGCCTCACGATTGCCTACCACGCGCTCCAGCGGTCGATGAAGGGAGGGGCGCGCCCGGCGCTGATCGACGGCTTCACTCCGGAGCAGCGGTTCTTCATCGCCTGGTCGCGCGCGTGGCGCGAGCAGATGCGTCCCGAGGCACTGCGGCTCATGGTGCAAACGAATCCTCACTCGCCGGCGCGATTCCGCGCGATCGGTCCGCTGCAGAATCTCCCGGAGTTCGCGGCGGCGTTTGGCTGCCCGGCCACGGGCGCGACGGCTCGCTCCGCGAGCGAGCGCGCGGAGATTTGGTAAGAATCGAAACTCTGGAATCCGATGATCCAAGTCGACAACGTCACAAAAAAGTATGGGGCGGTCACGGCCGTCGACGGCGTTTCATTCAAGCTGGAGACGAGCCAGATCACGGGCTTTCTCGGGCCCAATGGAGCCGGAAAGAGCACGCTGCTCAAGATGATCTCCACGTGGCTGATCCCGACGGCGGGACGCATCACGGTCGACGGCTTTGATACACAAAAGGAGCCGCTCGCAGTGCGCCGCTCGCTCGGGTATTTGCCGGAGCACAACGCGCTCTACGACGGAATGCGCGTCGATCGATTCTTGGTATTCATCGCGCGGGCCCACGGGCTTTCGGGGGCACGCATGAAGGAGCGCATCGAGTGGGCTGTGAATGCGTGCAACATTCAGCCGGTACTCACGAAACGCTGCTTCCAGTGCTCCAAGGGCAATCGCCAGCGCGTTGGACTTGCGGCGGCGCTTCTCCATGATCCCAAGGTGATTCTCTTGGACGAGCCGACGCACGGCCTCGATCCGCTCCAAGTCGTGAAGTTCCGCGAGTTCCTCATGGATCTGCGCGAGGGGCGCACCATTTTCTTTAGCTCACACATCCTGAGCGAGGTGCTCGGAATCTCCGAGCGTGTGATTGTGATCCAGCACGGAAAGCTGATTCACGACGGGCCGGTGACGGAGCTCGAGAAGCAGGCGCGCGAGCGCAAGAGCGACGTCGAGACCCTTATCCTCGACAAGGTGCGCAAGGCGGGAGTCTCCGAAGCGGGACGGGAGGTGAGGGCATGAGTGCGAAAGCCAGCCTTTCGTTCGGCGAGTTGATCCGCGGGACGCGCAACGTGGCGGCCCGCGAGCTCGGAGCCTACTTCGATTCGCCGATCGCATATGTGTATGTGATCGCTTTCGCCGTGCTTGCGAACGCGATCTTCATGAATGACTTCTTCCTGGCGGGAAGAGTGGAGATGCGGGGTTACTTCGACCGCATGCCGCTGCTCTTTGCGGTCTTCCTGCCGGCCGTCACCATGCGGCTTTGGGCCGAGGAACGAAAGCAGAGGACCATCGAGCTTCTGTTGACGTTACCGATTCTCCCGCTGCAGGCGATTCTTGGGAAATACCTGGCGTCGATCGGTCTTCTGACGCTCTTTCTCCTAACATCGCTGCCGATTGTGATCATGCTTGCGACGCTCGGCACGCCCGACTACGGCCTTATCGTATCCGGCTACATGGGGGTGATGGGGCTCGGCGCTGTGTTCCTCGCGCTCGGCATGTTCCTCTCTTCGCTGAGCGGCGATCAAATCATTGCGTTTGTCACCACGACGGTGCTCTCCTTCGTGCTCGTGCTTACGGGAGACGACCGCGTCGTCGCGGTCGTGGACGGCCTAGCGCCCGCCCTCGCCGCGGGCACCTTCCTGCGGGAGTCGATCTCCGTGATGCCGCATTTCGAGGCGTTTGTTGCGGGGACCGTCGAGCTGAGCGCTCTTGTGTACTTCGCGGGGATGAGCGCCGTCTTCCTTTGGCTCAACTCCATCGTTCTTGAGCGCAATCGCGGGTAGCGCTCCATGAGAAGGCAACCGATGCGCAGCAGGGGATCCGCTTCGACGCAGTGGCTTCTGTGGCTTGTGCTGCTCCTGCTCGGGGCCGCCGCCACGGCGAGCGCCGTGCGCGTGGCGCGCCATTTCCGGGGCGCGCGCGCCGATCTCGGCAAGTTCAAAGTTACCGAACTCGACGCCTCGACGAAGGCACGGCTCGGGAGCCTGAAGGACAAGGTCTTCCTTACATATTTCGCCAGCTCGCGCGATCAGATGCCCTCGCATTTTCGCGATCTTGAGCGGCAGGTCACCTCGCTGCTTGAGTCGATGCAGGCGGAAGGGGGCGATCACTTTGGCTTCCAGGTCGTCGATCCCGACAGCGACCCCGATCTCCAGCGCTACGCGTCGAACAAGAAGATCGCACCGATTCGTGAGCGTACGGTCTCGCGCGACGGCTACAGCGAGCAGGTGGTCTGGTCGGGAATAGTGATTCAGTACGGCGCCTACAAGCCGGCCATCATTCCGAAGATCGGGCCGGAGCACGTGCCGCTGCTGCAGTCGCTGCTGATGGCGCACCTCGACCAGATGGAGCGTCCGCGAAAGCCGGTGATCGGGCTCGCCGCGCCACGGAAGCAACAATACGGCTACTCTGAGCTCAAAAGTGCGCTGGCGGAGCGCGGGCAGGTGGTGGAGGTCGATCTCCACAGCTCCGGCCCGGTGAAGCCGCTTTCGGAAGACCTCGACCTGCTCCTCTGGATGGAGCCTGGGAGAGCCGACGCCGCTCACGTGCGCGAGCTCAACACGTTCCTCGACCGCGGACGGAGCGCTGTGGTGGCAGCGAGCGAATTGTGGGGTGAAGTGCTGCAGGGCGGCAAGTTCACCGTGAGGCGGACGGAGTACGACGCCGAGGCCCTGCTCTCCGACTTTGGCCTGCACCCGGTGCGCGGTCTCGCCCTCGACGGATTCTGCGCCGAGATGCAGCTCGACGGCGCCAAGCTTGCGATTCCGCCGCTGCTTTCGTGCATTGGTTACAATCAAAACTGGCTGACGATGCGCGGCCAGCCGAACGGAAATCTTCTGTTTAATACTCCGACTCCCTTCTCACTTGACGGGGAGCGGCTTTCGGAGCGCGGCTGGAAGGCAGAGCTCCTCTGCACGACCTCCGACAAGACCGGCCTGATCGACGTGCCGAATGAGCCGATCGAGCTGCAGGGGCTCAGCTGGGAGAAGGGAGACCCGGTTCCGAAGCTCCCCATTTTTGTGGGGTTGCGCCACAACGATCCTTGGAAGGGGCAGCTGTTGGTGAGCTCGTCCGAGAGTCCATTCGTCGACGGCTTCCACAAGCGCGAAGGGACCGCCCACTGGCGCCTCTTGAAGGTGATTCTCGATACGCTTGTTGCCGACGAGCGGCTCGTACAGAACCGCGCGAACGTCGCGCGCGTCACGCCGATTCCCGAGGTGGACGCCGGCGGCAGGCTTTTGTGGCGACTGGTGTGCCTCGGCGCAGTGCCGCTCCTGCTGCTTTTATTTGCTCTCTCCCGAGGCGTTCCCCGGGCTGTGGCCGTTGGGGACGGTGCACCCAAGTCGCAGCGTTGGGGAGGCGCCGTGGCGCTCCGGTGGCTCGTTGCTGCGGCTGCGCTCGCCGCGGCCGTCGCCGGGCTGCGCTGGCTCGGCTGGCGCGCCGATTTCACGGCGGACCAGATCAACGTTCTCTCTCCGCAGACCCGGGAGATCGCAGGGCGCGCCGGGGCGCCAACGCGCGCGGATTTGTTCTTTTCTGGGAAGGATCGCCTTCCGCCGAATCTGCGCCCGCTCGTCGGCCGCCTGCGCGACGCGCTGCGCGAGCTGAAGCGGGCGGGGGCCGCGCTCGAGATTCGAGCGGAGGACCCTGACGACCTCGACAAGGGCGCCCGCGAGGCGCTCGCGGAGCGTGGGATCAAGGCATTTAAGGTCACGACACGCGACGAGTCGGTGACCACCGTTCGCAGCATCTATGCGTCACTGCGGCTCCAACGCGCAGACCGCACCGAAGTATTGGCCTTTCCAGATCCCGCATCGTTTGAGAATCTTGAGTTTCGCCTGGCGTTCGCGCTGTGGCGACTGGAGACGGGGAAGAAGCCCCATATCGGCTTCGCTTCCGACGCCCCACGGCTCTCTTCGGCGGAGGCCTACGATATGTCGCAAGCCGGGCTCGCGGCTCCCGTAGGCACCGATGTGTATGCGCTGGCGCGCGACGTCGTGCGCAGCCACGATTATCGCGTCACACATGTCAATCCGCGCCAGCCGAAGATCCCCGACGACATCGACATGCTCGTCTGGCTCCAGCCGCGGCGCGATGTGTGCGAAATGATGGAGAAGATGATTCAATATCTCCATCGGGGAGGGCGCGTGATGCTCGCGGCGCAGCATTTCAATATGCAGTCGCGCCAATATCGCGGCACGGCATTTAAGTTTGTGTATTGGCCGCAGCCGCAGTCGCCCGATGTGGAGGAACTCTACTTCCCGGACATCGGAATCAAGATGGTGCGCGAAGTTCTCATGGATGAGCTGCGCACCAAGGTGGCGATGGAGTCGCAGGTGAACCGGTCGGCGATCCGTGAGTACAAGCCGATGGACGCGGCGCTGCCGTTCTTTGTCCGCGCGTCGGCTTCGAACTACGCGAAAGATACACTTCTGACCAAGAACTTGGGCGACCAGGCTCTTCTGAACGCGGCATTCTTCAAGGTCGATGAGAAGCGCCTCGCTGAGCTCGGTCTCCGGGCGCGGCCCGTGATCACGACTTCCGCGCGAGCATGGAGTTACTTCTGGGAGGGGGGCTGGGTGCCGGAGGAGTACCTCGGCGACCGGCCGCCTTCGGAGAAGACCAAGAAAGTTCTGCGTCCGACCAATGATTGGAAGGACGGCGTGCCGGTGATGCGCGAGGAGGAGGTGAAGGAGCTGAATCTCCTCGAACGCGCTCCGATGGCCCTGCTGGTGGAGGGCACATTTCCGCTGAACCCGGAGAAGCTCACGATTCTTCCGCCTCAGCCCTTGACCGGACCCGATGGGCAGCCGCTGAAGGGGCCCGACGGGAAGCCGGTGTTGCCGGAGAAGAAACGCGCGGCGCACGATCCCACAAATCCGGCGAAGGATGGGAAGCTCTTCTTCCTGGCCTGCTCCGAGGCTTTCAAGAGCTACCGTCTGCTTGAGCCCGAGTTCCGCGCCGATCAGCTTCTGTTGAATGCCGTTGCGAATTTTTCACTCGACGAGAAGCTTGCTGCGGTCGCGGCGCGGCGCCCCGTGGCGCGAGGGTTCGAGCCGGTCCCGGACGCGCAGCGCGTCACCTGGCGTGCGATCGTGACGGCGGGCATGCCGGTGGCGCTTATGATTTTTGCACTTCTCTTCTGGGCCTCGAGGCGCTCTCAGCCGCCGTTCGTGCAGGCAGTGTGAGGAGGCGGCAACCATGATGAAGTCGATGGTTTTTGTGGTGGCTGTGCTGGCGGGCACCGTGGCATGGGACGTGTTGCTCTCCCGGAGCGAAGGCGCTCTGCGCGCCTCCACAATGCGCGTGGGCCGATTCGCAAAGCTCGGAAAGGCGGAGCACCGCAAAGCGGAGACTGCGACGCGGCTCGTGGTGACGGCGAGCACAGGCCAGAAGTGGGAATATTTGAAGGAGCCAGATGGCTGGCGGTGCTTGAGCTACAACTCGGCTCCGGCGTCGGAAGAGAAAATCAAGAGCGTGATCACAAAAGCCTTCGAGGCGGAAGGGATCATCCAGACCTTCGATCCGGCGCGCCACAGCGAGTACGGGCTCGGCAAGGGTTCGGGATTCCAGCTCGATGCGAAGGGCATTTATCGCGAAGACAGAACTCCGAAGAGTGACAATCCATTCGCTGGGATGATGGGAGATAGCGCGCCAAAAGTATGGGGTCCCGACGAGCCGTGGGAGTTCTCCTGGGACGTGGGGAACGCGACGATCGATCGGGAAGGGAGCTTTGTTCGGCGGCGCGGCGAGAACGCCGTCTGGCACGTCGATCAGAACTCCCACATGGAGCTCGACCCGGCTCCCGGCTCGAAGCTGCCGCCGCTCCTCGACGGCGCCATCGTGCCGATGGCGTGGCTTCAGAGCGCGAAACAGATTCGGCGCGTAACCGTACAGATCGACGGCGGCGATCAGTATGAGCTGGAACTGCGCGAGAAGCAGATCTCTCCCGACGAGATGAAGCAGGGGAAGTCACCCTTTGAGTGGTGGCTTAAGGATCAGAAGAAGTTCCCGCCCGGCCCGTCTCCCGCATTCTTGAATCCGCCTCCGCGCACGATGCCCGATCCGAAGGCATCGCCTGAGTCGAAGCCAGCGGAACCGGTGGTCGGCGCTGTGGCCGAGGATGGCTACGCCGTGACGGAGCACCATCAGTCGCTTTCGTTCACTTCGTTTGTCATGCGCGCCCCCATGACGGACATTCTTCCGGAGTCGCAGCACAAATCGCTGGGCTTCGACAAGTCGCGCGCGAAGATTTCGCTGGTTCCCATGGAGGGCGAGCCCTGCGATTTGTATGTTTCCTATCAAGGAGGCTCGAAGGCGGCCGTATACAATACGGCGCTGCAAACGGCCTACGAGATCGATGCCGCCGTGGTCGAGCTGCTGGCGCCGACGATCGCACAGCTCATGCAGGCGGGCGGCCAGGGAATGCCCTGGCGCCCCTGGCTGCAACAGATGAGATAGCCTTACTGCTTTCTTGTTCCTCGGTCCATGCCAGCTGCTGAGAAGGTCCTTGGCGATTGCCACGGGATGTATGCTTCAGATCTCATCATTACTGTGCGCGTTAGGTCTAAGTATTTCATGGCTGGGGCTTACTTAGTGATCAGATCCAGGAGATAGTAGACATGTACGCTCTCTATGCTCATGGCAGTGGCTCTCATGATGAGTCCAACCGGTATGTTCTCGGCGGGAGTATCTCGAGCGTTGAAAGATGGGGGCGATTCAGCAGTGCGTGGGATCGGCTTCTGCGGAAATGGAAGTTGCCGAAGTTCCGCATGAGTGATGCGGAGGCACTTCGTGGGAGCTTTGTGGGATGGGCTATCCAGGATCGAAACGAGTGCGTCGAGGCGTTCGCAAACTTAGTCAATCGCCACAGGATAATGAGCATCGCTATGACGTTCGACTATGCGAGGTGGCGAAGAATGACGCGCGGAGTGAATGAAGTAAAAAACGACTATAAGGTGGCGAATGTTTCGACCATCGCTCTCCCGATGTACTATGGATACGTTCAGGTTGTTTGTGATGTATGGGGAATTCCAGTGAATAGTGTTAATACTTACATATCAAAACACAGGGGAGCGATGAACATTCTAAGGACTGAGATACCATTGTATTGGAGGATCAAGGGATTCGAGGATCCGACGTATCTGGACTCCTCAGAGTGCAAGCCCCTCCAGGGCGCAGACATGATTAGTTGGTTGCAGTTGCAGCGATCGAAGGACTCTCATTGGGAGCCAGAGAGCAGGCATCTTCCGTTGGTTGAAGGATTCATGAATGAGACTGTTGTTGGAAGTCGATCCAGCAAGAAATTCTATGCTTCTATGTCGGAGGCCTTTTATGAATTAAAGCAGAAATATAGTAAAAATAAGTCATGAGTGTAGAGACTCGACATTATCTTATTGCGATCATGCCAAAGCTGGTGGGGGAGCGATAGTATTGCTTTGTTCTCACGGCTTTACGACGAGGCGCAGGGTGCTGGATGCCGGCGCGACGGTCATCTCGCAGGTTCCCTCGGGGCTCGACGCGAGAAGTGTGGTGTCTGTGTTGAGCGGCTCGACCACAAATTCACCTTGCGGGCCCGCGAAAAGCGTGATCGGCGGAATCCCGCCCACGGGGCCGACCGCCTCGATTCGGGCTCCGGGCTGGGGAGCGCCGCGCTCGTTGACGACGACCCCGGAGACAAATGCGTTGGGGATGGCTGGCGTGAAAGTTACAGAGATCTCCTGATCCACGGAGGTAACCTCGAACGGCTCGGTCAGCTCCACGACAACGGGAGACCAGGCTGCGAGAATCCGGTAGATCCCGGGCTCGGGCGCCGCAGAGACCTCGACGCCACCGGGAGACGGAGTGAACTCCTCTCCGGCAACGGTCACGAATCGACCGTCGTCGGCCTGCCGCTGCAGCGCGTACGCCAGCGGCGCACGGCCATCCATCCCGATCGGGCTTCCGAGGCCGCGGGCGGAGATGCGCGCGAGATGGGGAATCTCAAGAATCTGGGGAGCACCCAAAGAGCTCGGATCCCAATGCACCACAAATCGCCATAACCGCTGCGGCCAGGAGGGATCGAAGCCACTGACCACAAGCTCCGCCTCGCCCTGCGCCGGCAGCCCCAGGAGCGAGAACTCGCCGTCGAGACTGACCGCGGCCGACCGGCCGCGCCGTTCGTCGCGGATCGTCCCGCCGCGGATCGAATCGCGGCTCGAAGTCCATACAATCCGGCCTCGAAGTGTTGCTTCAGTCCAGGCCCACTCCGGCATATGTGAGCGCGGACGGATCTCCACCTCGTTCAGCTCGCCAGGCCGCATCGCGAAGTCAATCGGCCCGCCTGCGACTCCGAGCGGCGAAAAGGGCGTGAGCCGAAGCGCAGCCTCGTCCGGCAGAGGCTCGAGTAGAAGCGGAGCCTGCTCTGTGAGCGCGGCGCGCGCCTCGCCCGACAGCAGCCCGCCGATATCCGGCATCAGGAGATGAAACAGATGTCCTTGGTGCGCACCTTGGAGCGTTGGACTCGGGCGCGACAGTGCGAGAGAGAAGCCTCTCGGGAGGCCGTCGGCCTCTACGAGACGCACAGCGAGCCGCGTCGTCGGGCGCGCCTGCAGCTCGCCTCCGTCGATCTCGGCGAAGGCAGCGCCTTCCGTGGAGCGCGTCGCTTTTACGCGGATTTGTGCGATCCAGCCCGGCTTGAACGCCACAATTTCGTATGCCTCCGCAGGCGGCACCGAAATCGGCCCGATCTGTCCATCGCGTCCGACTCCCACGGGGCGATGGCCGCGAAAGTTCCAATATTCTTCCCGTTCCGGCGCAGGCCTACCTTGCGCGAGCGCGTCCTCCCGATCGGCGAGATCCTCCGCGGAGATCGAGGCCGGTGCGATCCACGCTCTCCAGCGGTCCGCGTCATTGGGAGCATTGGGGAGGCGCGCCCGAAGAATCTGTTGTGCTGTCGCGGGCGCCCCTTGGCCATCGCGCTCTTCGGCCGTTCCCACAAATGCCGGAGGAGCCGCAGAACTCCGCTCCGGCTGCGGCAGCCGGACTTGGGCTTTTGCGGGCACTTCTACCTGGAGCGCACCGCGGGCCACCCACGCAATGATCGCGCACGCGCCGGCCCCCGCGGCAGCCAGTTTCCAGCGAGAGTTCAACATGTCAGATCGCGCCGGGCCCGCGGCCTCGCGCCGCGGGCCACGAGCTCCAAAGGTCAATCGTCGTCGCCTACCGTGTAGAGCTTCAGCCAGACCGGAGCGTGGTCGCTGAGCCCGGAGTAGAAAGTGCACACATTCGAAACGTAGTCACGCCCGCTCGAGCTGTACTCGGTCACGTAGCTCGCTTGGTACCAGGCGTGGTCATACTTGCTCACATAGGCACAGCTTGAGTTGATGGAAGTCTCCATATCGATCGGAGTGCTCACCGCCGGCGAGAGCCCCTTGAGATTGTTCCACCATGTGCTCGTGGCTCCCGCATTGTGATCGCCGATCAAGATCACGTCTTGGTCGGTCGAGCTCGACGCCTGGACGCTGGAGAAGACATTCGCGATCTCCTGAATCTCTGCCTGGCGCTGCGCCGTCGTGCCAAAAATGGTGTGCCAGTTCAGAAGTGTGACATCGGCACTGGTGTCGTTCACTCGAAGCTTCACGATCTGCGGCTCCCGCTCGAACTTGTCTCCGGTGTCCGTCCACACCGTGCTGCTGAGCAGCGTCACACGGTCGGTCCGATACAGCACCGAGTAGCGCTCCTTGTAGCTTGAGCGGCCGAGGGCGGCCGTCGTTGCGGCCGACCACGAGACGCCGCTCACGCTATTCAGTGCGCTGACCAGGCTCGTCACCGACGTGTCGTACATCACCTCCTGCAGGCAGACGACATCGAGGCCGTTCGTCGAAGAAGAAGTGGATCCAAACTGATTCCAGATTTGAGCCGCGTAGCCGGCCCAGTTTTGCTGGCCGGACCAGCCCATGTGGCGGGTGTTCCAGCTCAAGATCCGCAGATTGGTCGCGCGCGCGGGTGCAGCAGGCGTCGCGGCGACCTCCGGTGCGGGGGCAATTGTAAGGAACGCCAGCGATGCCAGCGCGCTCACAAGATACCAATGGCGCATGGGGGTCTCCGCCAGCGCGATTGCATGGAGCAGCCCACCATCGGGCTCGCGCCGGCGAGGCGCCACCCTAGGGAGACGCCGCACGGATCTCCCATCCGAAACCGCGGCGAGCGCAATGCGCAGGCGCAATGAAGCGGTCTGCTATTTGGCCACGCTTGAGCGAGCTTTGCGACAGAACGCTCCAGAGACCACATAGGCACGGCCGCCCGTCGTCGCGCCCCGATAACTATACGCGGAGGTGATCAGGAGGTCGGCGATGCCGTCGCCGTTCACGTCGCCGACGGTGTCGGCATCGAATCCGAGCGCATCTCCTGGAATAACGCCGGTGATCTCACCGATCACCGCCCCCCCGCGTCCCGAATGCACTGCAACTCTTCCGCAGCCGGCGCCGCGATCACAGTTCTGCCAAGCGCCGACCACGAGGTCGGGGGCGCCGTCGCCGTCGAGGTCGTCTCGACCGGCAACTCCGATTCCGAAACCCTCTCGTTCGCTGCGCCCGAAGAGCTCCAGCTTCGTTCTCCCGTCCTTCCCGGAGGCCACCACGATGCGCCCTGCGCCGAGCGTGCGCGAGCAGTCCTGCCAGTCAGTGGCATAGATGTCGGGGGCGCCGTCGCCGTCGATGTCGGGAATTACAGAAACGAACCAGCCGAGCTTTCGCGAGCCAGCGACGAGCTCGATCGTAAATCGCTCCAAGCCATCGGATCCGACGACATGCACTTTTCCTTTTCCGCCGTCGGAAGTGGCCGACACGGCGAGCAGCCCTCCAGGACCGCCGCACCCGGCGACGGCGTCACCGTAACCGGCGCCCGCGGCGGAGCCCGGCCAGTCTTTGAGGATCGTGCCCGACTTCCCCGAGACCAATGCAACTCTTCCGGTGTCGGCACCCGTGCCGTCATGCTTGGGTGCACCGATGAGCAGATCGGGAACGCCGTCGCCGTCTTGATCGCCGACGCCCGCCACGTCCTCGCCGAATCGCTCCCCGGGCTCGGTGCCGGACAGCTCGAACAGCGATTCGTGGTCTCTCCCTCGAATGACGACGGCTCGGCCCGTCTGCGTCGGACCTCCGGGCGCTCCGATCACATATTCGGCGCGCCCATCGCCGTCGATATCCTGCGCGCCGGCGACCGTCCATCCGAGCTGCTCGCCGGACTTTCCCATGTGTTTGATTCGAAGAGCGCCGGTCCTTCCGGAATACACATAAACAGCGCCCTGCCCGCCGTTGTGGAACGGCGCCGTCGAGGCAAAGTCGACGACGCCATCTCGGTCGAAGTCGCCGATCGCGCGCGCGATCCAACCGAACTGATCGCCCGGCGTCTCACCGACGAAATCGTACAGAATCGTCCGCTCCTCGGCGAAAGGACGCGCCAGGTCGAGGCCGCCGGGTTTGTAGGCCTTCCAGCGCGGGTCGTCCGCGAGCGAGTTCAAATCTGTGTCATGTGTAAGGAGAAAGAAATCGTTGAACCCGGCGGCGCGCGCCTTCTCCAGCCAGTGAAACGCCGCGTCGGCGTGCCCAAGCAGCGCATGGGCGCAGGCCGCGTTGTAGCTGGCCATCGCGGCCGTGGCGGGAAAGCGCGCGGCCTTTTCGTGCAGTGCGAGCGCCTCGGCGTACTTCCCCTGGGCGTGCAGCGCATACCCCAGGAGGTAGTTCGCATCGGGGTGCTCCGGCTTTGTTTCGAGGATCGCCCGAAAGCCGGCGGCGGCCCCGGCGTAATCGCCAGCCCGGAGCTTGGCGTGGGCGTCGGCCACGGGCGGAGCCTGCGGGGACGGCCTCGACGCGGGAGCGCTCGCCTGCGGCAAAGCTACAGAAAGTACGGAGAGCAGAATCCCAAGAGGAAGGATCGCGGAGAGCATCGGGAGGGTCTCGGCCGGATGGTGCGCCAGGTGTACGGGTCCGACTCGCCGACGTGACCCGATCTTCCCCGCCTCCGTCGGCCCGGCGCGAACTTGCGCTGAGACATTCGGGCGCGCATCGTGCGCCCATGATTTTCGTGACCGGTGCGGCGGGCTTCATCGGCAGCGTCGTTCTGCGTTCGCTGTCGGACGCGGGCTTCCCTGATCTCATCGCGGTCGATCGGCTCGGGTCCACCGAGAAGTGGCGAAACCTCATCGGGAAGCGGATTGTCGACTACGTCGACCACGCGACCTTCCTCGACCGCATCGAGCACGGCGCGTACGACCGCGAGCGCGTGCAGGCGATCGTGCACATCGGGGCGCGCACCGATACGACCGAGCGCGACCTCGATCTGCTGATGCGGCTCAATTTTGATTTCACGCGGCGGCTTTGCCTTTGGGCGCACAAGCGCGGCGTGCCGTTCATCTACGCCAGCTCCGCATCGGTTTACGGCGACGGCGCCCAGGGGTTCGCCGACGACGACTTCCTGACTCCGCGCCTGCGTCCGCTGAATGGATACGCATTCACGAAGTGGCTTTTCGATCATTGGGTTCTCGAGCAGAAACTCCAGAACGCCGTCGTGGGGCTTCGGTTCTTCAATGTGTACGGTCCCAACGAATACCACAAAGCGCGCATGGCGAGCGTGATCTATCACGCCTATCCGACTGCGAAGCGCGAAGGGCTCGTGAAGCTCTTCGAGTCGGACCGGCCAGGCATCGCCCACGGCGACCAGAGGCGCGACTTCGTCTATGTGAAGGACATCTCGCGAGTAGTGCTGCACTTCCTTCGGCACCCCCATGCCCATGGGATCTATAACCTCGGGAGCGGGCGCGCGCGCACGTTCAACGATCTAGCCAGGGCGCTGCTCTCCGCGTGCGAAAAGTCGCCCGACGGGATCCGTTACTTCCCGATGCCTGCCGATCTGAAAGGAAAGTATCAATATTTCACCGAGGCCGACCTGTCCAAGCTTCGCGATGCCGGCTTTGCCGAGCCGATGACGCCCCTGGAAGAGGGCGTCACCGACTATGTGCGCAGCTATCTCGAGAAGCCCGAGCCCTGGCTCTGAGCTACGAGGACGTTTCAAAAGTGTGCCGCAATGCGAGCGCGACGAGGCCCGCGCGCAGCTCGGATGATTTCTGAAACGCACTCCTACGGCGCTTCCGCGAGGGCGGGCCGCAGCGTCGCTTTCGGCTGAGGAACCGGCGCTGGAGCGGGCGTCGCCGGAAGCCACGACCAGCCGCGCCAGAGGCCGAGCGCGAACCAAACGAGAGATCCGACTCCGACGAGGAAGACGGAGTCGCCCACGATGCGCAGCCACCGCAGGGCCTGCATGGCGGGCATCTGTAAGAACTCCGCACTGCGGGCGAACCAGAGCCCCTGGTCGATGCTCGCGCTGGTTTGCGCAAGCCCAATCGGCAGCAGGCTCAAGGCCACCATCAGCACGAGTCCGCCGTTCATGCCCCAGAAGGCGGTTCGAATGGCACCCTCGCGCCAAGGACGCGCGCCGCCGAGCGATCGGAGCACAAGCAGCATGAGGCCGAGGGAGAGGAGACCATACACTCCGAAGAGTGCAGTGTGACCGTGGACCGGAGTCGTGTTCAGCCCTTGCATGTAATAGAGGGCGATCGGCGGATTGATGAGGAATCCAAACAATCCTGCGCCGACGAGATTCCAAAACGCTACGCCCACAAAGAACCGGATCGGCCAGCGATATCGCTCCATCCAGCGAGCCCGCCGCTCCATGCGAAGCGTGTCCATGGCCTCGCGGCCGAGGAGTACGAGCGGGACGACCTCGAGGGCGCTGAAGACGGAACCAACGGCCGTGACGGCCACGGGGGTTCCACTGAAGTAGAGGTGATGAAACGTTCCGGGGATGCCGCCCAGCAGGAAGATGGCTGTCGAGGTCAGGAGCGCGCGTGTGGCGCTCGCGGAAGCGACGAGCCCGAGACGGACAAAAAGGAACCCGAGGACCGCGGTCGCGAAGACCTCAAAGAAACCTTCAACCCACAGATGAACAATCCACCAACGCCAATATTCGGCCACGGAGAGATGGGTTCGGGCGCCATAGAAGAATCCGGCACCGAAGAGCAGTCCGATGGCTCCGACTGAACCTGCCAATAATCCGACGAGCCCGCGATGGGGCGCGCCGGGGCGCAGCGCCGGCCAGATGCCGCGCAGCATGAGGAAGAGCCAGAGGAAGAGACCGCCATAGAGCGCGATCTGCCACACTCGGCCGAGCTCCACATATTCGTATCCCTGGTGTCCGAGCCAGAAGGCCGCGTCTCCACGGAGCACGCGCTGCACCGAAAGCCACTCGCCGGTGAGGGAGCCCACGACGACCAGCAGCAGCGCGCCGAAGAGTACGTTCACGCCGAGCCGCTGATATTTGGGCTCTCGCCCGCCGATGAGCGGCGCGAGGAACAGTCCTGCGGCGAGGAACGCTGTCGCGATCCAGAAGACCGCCGTTTGGAGATGCCAGGTGCGGGTGACTGCGTAGGGGAGAACCTCAAAAATCGGTATCCCGAAGAAGGAGTCGCCTTCCACGGTGTAGTGAGCTGTCAGCGCGCCGAGCAGGACCTGCACCGCGAAGAGCCCGATTACAACAGCCACATATTTTCCAATGGCGCGCATCGAGGGCGTAAGGACGAGCCCGCGCAGCGGATCGCTGCTCGGCGCCGCAGGCGGATGCTCCTCCCGCTTTGCCGAATGCATCCAAACGAGCGCGCCCACTCCGCCGAGGAGCAACACGATGCTGAGGAGCGACCACATCACATTGGCTGACGTCGGCCGGTTGCCGATCAGCGGCTCGTGGGGCCAATTATTGGTATATGTGTACGATTCGCCCGGACGGTTCGTGGCGCAGGCCCACGATGTCCAGAAGAAGAATGCATTCAGCAGTCGGAGCTCTTCGGGCTGATCCAGGATCTTCACCTGCATCGCGTATTGAGTACGCAGCTCCGCCATCTCCGGGGCGCCGCCGAAGAGCTTTGAATAGTGAGCTCCGACGCGGCGCATCGCCTCGGCTCGCTCGTCGCTCACTTCGAGCGTGCCGCTCGCCGCGTCGTAGCGGTTCGTTCGCATCTCGGAGACGAGCCGTTGCTCGAGGGCCGCTCGATCGGCGCTGCCGATGTCGACGGCACCCTTCCCATGCTGTGCCGTGCTCCAGACATCGAGCAGAGCCAGCGCCTCTCGGTGCAGCCAGTCTGCCGACCAGTCGGGCGCCTGATAGGCGCCGTGGCCCCAGATCGACCCGATCTGTTGGCCTCCGATGCTTTGCCACAGTTGTTGCCCGTCGAGGATGTCCTTGGAAGTAAGGATCTCCTTGCCGGAGGCCGTCACGACGCGCTCGGGGATCGGCGGCGCCTGGCGATACACCTCTCTCCCTACAAATCCGAGAATGAAGAATGCGCCGAGCACCACGGCAGCGAGCGCAGCCCAAAGCTTGTGATGTTTCTCCATGATCGATTCAGCGGCCTGCCAGCGCTCGGGGGAAGAGAACGTGGTTCTCGAGATGAATATGTTCCATCAGCATCGCTTCAAGCTCCGCGAGGCCGAGATAGAGGGCGCGCCATGTGTTGCAAGCAGCCTCAGGCGGCGCAAACCCGCCGGCCAACGCGCGAAGCCGCTCGAGATTCTTCGCATGGTCGCGGTGCTCCTCCTCCATCACCTGAATCGGCATCGCGGCCATCGCGCCGTGCCCGTGGCGAATCATCGGGAACAGGATGTTCTCCTCTTTCAGCATGTGCTGCTCGAGCTCGAAGTGCATCTGTTGCAGATGCTCTGCGAGCCCTCGAGGGCAATCGGGCTTCAGCGCATGCACCGACTCGACCTTCTGTGCCATCTCCACGAGCCGGGGAAGCTCGCGCCGATGGGGCTCATGGAAATGGACGAGGAGATGATCCACGAGCTCGGAGAGCGGCTTCTGATCCCAGCGCTGGAACGACTGCGGCCGCGCTTCCTCGGATTGGATTTCCTCGAGGATCGTCGTGGGGCTCAGCCCCACGCGCTCGCAGGCCTGCTCCAGCGTGACGTGCCCGCCGCAGCAGAAGTCGAGGTGGTGGCGGTGGAAAACTCGCGACGCGCCGGGTCGCTCGGTGGCGAGCCGCCCGAGAGGAGAGCGCAGCGCGTTGGGATCGAAGGAAAGTTCCATGGTTGCCTCGTAGTGGGATGGCTTCCCTGAAGCAGCCTCTGTGCCGGTTTCCAAGCGCTGTCAAATACGGGTTTACGCTCGCATGTTGTGAGAAGCACATTCTCCGGCTAGTGTGATTTTGACCCCGCTGTTGCTATGAGTACAACCAAGCCGAAACTCGAGGATCTCCTTCCGATCGCCCTCGACATGACCGCTGCCCTCACCGCGGAGGATCGCTCGAAGCGGCTCGTCGCGACCTTGGCGCGGGCGCTTCCGTGCGATTCCGTGGCGCTGCTGCGCGCCGAGGGCGAGGAGCTCGTCCCTGTCGCCGCCCACGGCCTGCCGCAGGAGGTTCTCGGGCGCCGATTCCGGCGCTCAGAGCATCCGCGCCTCGACATTCTCTGCCGCGCCAGCGAGCCGACGATCTTTCCTGCCGAGAGCACACTTCCCGATCCGTTCGATGGGCTCATCGGCAGCTCGCCCCACCTCGATGTGCACTCATGCCTCGGCTGTGCACTTCGAATCGAAGGACGACTTGTGGGAATTCTCGCTGCCGACGCCCTGGCTCCCGGCGCCTTCGACGGGATTGACCGACGGTTCCTTACTTATCTCGCAGCCCTCTCCGCCGCGGCGCTGCGCACCGGCGATCTGATCGAGGCGCTCGAAGGCAGCGCCCAGCGCAAGGGGCAGGTCGCCCGTGAACTCGTTCGCGACGTGCTTGAGCGCCGCGGAGGGCTGCTCATCGGAGCGGGAGCTGCGATGGCCAGGCTTCGGCGCGAGATCGAACTCGTCGCCCCGTCGCTCTTCCCGGTGCTCGTCACCGGGGAGACCGGGGTCGGCAAGGAACTCGTGGTTCGAACGTTACATTCACAATCACCGCGCGCCGAGGAACCGCTCGTTTATGTAAACTGCGCCGCGCTGCCCGAGTCCGTTGTGGAGAGTGAACTCTTCGGCCACGCGCGCGGCGCTTTTACCGGCGCCCACGAGGCGCGGCTCGGCAAGTTCCGCGTCGCCGACGGCGCGAGCCTCTTCCTCGATGAGATTGGTGAGCTGCCGCTGCACGTGCAGCCGAAGCTGCTGCGCGCCCTGCAGGAAGGGGAGATCCAGCCGGTTGGCACCGACAAGCCGATCCATGTGGACGTCCGCCTCTTCGCCGCCACCAATCGGGACCTCGACGCCGAAGTTCGCGCGGGCCGCTTTCGCTCCGATCTGTTGCACCGGCTCGACGTCTGCCGCATTCGCGTCCCGCCGCTCCGCGAGCACCTCGAGGACGTGCCGATGCTCGCGGGACATTTCGCCGACCGCGCCCGACGCCGCCTCGGAACGGGCCCTATCCGATTCGAGCCCGCCGCCATCGCGGCGCTGGCCCGAGGATCCTGGCCCGGAAATGTGCGCGAGCTTGAGAACGCTATCTCGCGCGCCATCCTGCGCGCTCTCGCGCGCACGTCGGCGGGGGGCCGTGTGATCGTCGAGTTGCACGATCTCGATGCCCGCGAGGAGCCAAGGCCGGCGCCGCCCGCGAGTGCTCCACATTCGGAGGCTCGCCCTGCTCCCGTGAAGCCGCTTCGCGAGGCCGTTCAGGATTATGAACGATCACTCATTCTCGACGCCCTTGCCCGGAGCGGCGGTAGCTGGGCGGCTGCCGGTCGGCTCCTCGGGATCGACCGGAGCAATCTGTATCACCTGGCCGGACGCCTCGGGCTGCGTCGCGAGCTCGAGGACCGCCGCGCCGCCGACCGCTGAGAATTGTGTGAGTTTTCCGCGCTCCGCCTCCGGAGGCGCGACGCTCAGCCCTCCGGGCGTCCCTCCGCCAGCGCGCGCGCGAATACCCACAATGGCCGTGTCGACCGCGCCCCGGAGCTCGCGCCCCGCGTCGGGCGCCGAGGCGCACGCCCGCAGCTTCTCGATGCTCGCAAGCGTGCCGGCCGCTCCGAGCGCGCGCACGGCGGCGAGCCGTACCGCGTACAGCGGATGAGTTAACAAATCTTCGAACGTGGGGAGCGCCCGGTCCGAAAGCTCACAAGGCAATCCCGCAGCCGCGGTCCACAAGGTGGCTTCGAGTCGCACTTCCTCCGAGGTGTCGCCGAGTGCCCTCGCTCGAACGACCTCGGCACTCGGCCCCGAATAGTGGGCGAGGAGCAGCCGCAGGCACCGAGCTCGGGCGAGCGCCTCCGGGTCGTCGATCGCGCCGCGTTCGAAGCGCGCGCGACAATCTCGCGCTTCGCTCGCAGCCGACTGCGCAAGCACCGCTCCTCGGCGCACGGCTTCTGCAACGCCTCCGAATTCTTCGGCGGTCGACTTCGTCGTGAGCGTCAGTACCGCCTCCTGGAGCTGGAGCTCCCAACCAAGCTCAAGAATCTCGACCACGAGCTGGCGCGCGTTCGGGGCGAAGGCTGCAATCGCACGCAGCTCGTCGCCGTGGATTGCGAACAGAGCGTCGAATCGCGCATCGCCCGTATTGTGGGGTCGCGATCCCGCGGCGAGCACAAGCGGCTGGGCGAGCGAGGACCGGCGCGCGGTAACACCGCGAATGCTCCACGCATCGCTGGCGGGCGGGCGAATTTCGATGCGCATCGACGGGAGCCGAAGCTCTCGGTCGCCGAAGATCTCGACCTCGATGCCATTCACAGTTCCGACCAGCTGTGGACTGGTCGGAAGCCACCGAATACGCGGCCGGATTCCAAGATCTGCCCCCAGCGCCTTTGCGCGGTTCGACGGTCTCTTGGCAAGCATCCAAGCGGCGGCGCACGCTCCGCCCACCGCCGCAGCTTGAGCAAAGAAGAGCGCCGAGAGCATCGTTCGAGTTTCCCACAACCGATCGCGGAGGGCAGCACTCCGCCCGCCGGCGGAAACGCGCTCCTTGAAACCGCCCTTGGCGTTTCACACATTCCCTCGCGAGCGCGTGTTCTTCGCGAGCCCCGAAGGCGCGCTCAGGCTCGAGGTGATCCCGTGGACCTGCTGGAGATGACGCGCGCGCGCGGGCGCGTCGACGAGCTCCGTGCTCGAATTGTTGCTTTCGTCGCGGCTTTTGTGGCCGTCGTTCTTGCGACGGCGCTTACATGCCACACGCTCGGCATGCGGCCCTCCGTTGCCGCCATCGAGCAATTTGTGGCATTTCTCCACTATGGCTTCGGCCTCGTGCCGGGGTTCGTGGCGGCAGTTCTCGTTTTGTTGACATCGGCGGCGGTTCTCACGATGGCCGCCTCGACGCGATCGGTGCTGCTCGGAATTGCGGAAGCGATCGCGGCCGGATTCTTCGTCGGAGTCGCGTTCGGCGCCCTCGGCTGGTCCCAGGACGCCGGCACACTCGGCACGCTCCTCGGCGGTCGCCTTGCCGCCACGATGACGGTTCCCATCGCAGCTGCGCTCGCCTGCGTGTCGGCGATTCTTGCCATCTGGCTCGTCGTCGATGGCGCGAGCCGCGCGCTCCTCGGCGAGCGCGAGGCCGTGCTCCATCCCGAGCTCGCGTTGGCCGGCGCCGCCGGCTCCGAGGCGTTGTCGCGGGGATCGGCCGCACCCAGCCAGGCCACTGCCGCGAGTACTCCCACAGCGGCGCCGAGGCCTGGATCCTCCGCCGAAATTCCGCGCGGCTGGATTCGTGAAGTGATCCAGCGGCACCAGGGGTCCGACCCGCTCGCGCTCGCGGGCACGCCCTCCGCCGCCGTCCTCGACGACCGCGTCACGACCGGCTCGGTGCGCCTCGTTCCTCGACATCGCCCGGCCCTGGAGCCGAACTCCGACGAGCCGTCCTCCTCGAGAGAGGCTCAGCCCTCTCCCTCCGACGTGGAACCGGTCGAAGCCGAGACCGTCTCCATGGAGGAGGAGTCGAACCCCGACGATGAGACGGTTAATCTCCGGTTCACTCCCTCGGAAAGCACCCATGGCTTGGACGGCGATGCGCCTTCGGCATCGGCCGATCCACAAGCTCGCGGGATGGCTGAAGAGCTCCTCGACGACGGCGCCGCGCGCGCCGAGGGCGAGGAATCTGAGGCCTCCGCGCGAGAACTCCTTGAGTACGCACCCCGTCGAGAGGTGCCCCCTGCGGTTGCCGTCTTTGAAGCTCCCGCTTCGGTCGAAGCCGCCGATCTCTCGATGGCGATGCGGTCCTCTTTCGAATTCGTCCCCGAGGTGGAGCCCCAGGAAGCCGTTGCTACGGCGACTGAGGAGTTCACCTCGCCCGCTCTCTCTGAAACCGCCAGCCAGGTCCCAAGCCATGACGAAAGCTCGCCCGAACTCCTCGCGCCCCAAGGGGGCGCCGAAGAAACGCAGCACGGCCACGGTACTTCCGCTCCGACGCGTGGAGGGTGCCTCGACGGAATCGAAATCGCCGGCGAAGCTCCCAACGCGGAGCCCCTTGCCGAGTTCGTCTCCGGGCAACGGTCCGTCCACATCGATCTCGAGCGTGATGGCGACCGACGCGGAGTCGATGATGGAGATCTGGAGCATGGGCTCCGGAATGCTGGTGGTGCCGCCCCGGATGCCGCGCTCGATGAGCATGCGGGGCCGCAGCGGCCGCTAGAGGCCGGCGCCGAAGCTCACACCGAAGCTGCGGTCGCGCCGGTTCAACTGAGCGTTCCGCCAGCACCCGCCTGGGCGGAGCCCGATTGGAGCGTCGAGCTTCCCCGGACGATCGCCTCCGAGCCCGTCGCGGAGGACGTTGCGGTTCAGAACGTCGCCGAGCCGCCGACGGAACCGGCGGCACCTGAACCGGCGGCCCCACCCGTTGCGACCCCCGCGCCGGCTTCCGCGGAGGCCGTGGCGCCGAAGGCCGTGGAGGCAGAGCCCACAGATCCACCGGCCGCCGCCTCGGCGCAGGGAACATTCACCTTCGAAGCGCCCGCGTCGGACGCCATTCGCCTCGATCGGGCGGCGCGACTTGTGATTCAAGACCGCCGCGCGTCGATGTCCTATCTCCAGCGCAAGCTGGAGGTGAGCTTCAACGAGGCGCAGCGCCTGCTGTCGGAGCTGGAGCGCATCGGGGTCGTGGGGCCGTACCTCGGGCACCCATCCCGGGAAATTCGGATGACGCTCGACGACTGGAACGCGCGCAGCGCTGGGGAAGCCGCGGGCAGCTAACGGGCCCGACCTCCCACTGCGGGCGCGGACGCCAACTCCGCGCCCGCGGTCGTTTTGGGGAGATGGGCGCATACTCTTGCGCCTGTGAAACCCGCTCCCCGCGTCAGCCTCGTCCACCTGGGCTGCTCGAAAAACCAGGTCGATTCGGAGGTGCTGCTCGGCCGCCTCGCCGCCGACGGGCTCGCGTTGAGCGGTTCGCCCGAGCAGGCCGACGTCGCCATTTTGAATACGTGCGCATTCATCGGTCCGGCGCGTGAAGAGTCGATGCGCGCGATTCGTGAACTTCTCGACCGGAAAAAGCGCGGAGAGCTACAAGGTGTGATTGTTGCGGGCTGTTTGCCGCAGCTCTACCGCCCGGAGCTCGACGCCGATCCGGCGCTCCAGCAGGTCGACGCGTTCCTCGGGCTCAGCGATTACTCCGGCATCTCGGAGGTCGTTCGCGCGATCACCGACGGGCGCGCGGCGCGCGCGCTCACGGGAGGAGGCATCCGCGGTATTCCCGACGATTCGGTGCGCCTGCTGACCGGGCCGCGGTCCTACGCCTATTTGAGGATCTCGGAAGGGTGCGACCACGATTGCGCCTTCTGTATCATTCCAAAAATCCGCGGCAAGCACCGCAGCAAGCCGCTTGAGCAGCTCGCGCGCGAGGCTGCCGGGCTCGCGGCGCAGGGCGCGCGCGAGATCGTGCTCGTTGCGGAAGACTCGACGTGGTACGGCCGTGACACGGAAGGCGTCGAGCGGCTGCCGGAAGCGATTGCGACGGTGGCGGATACGCCTGGCGTTCGCTGGGTGCGCACGATGTACGCATATCCGAACGGCCTTCCGAAGGGGCTCACGGCCGTGCTCCGCGACCACCGCAACGTCGTCGAATATTTGGATATCCCGGTTCAACATATCGCTGGGCCGGTGCTGAAGGCGATGCGGCGCGCGTCGTCGGGGCAAAAAGTGCGCGAGACGCTGGAGCGGCTGCGCTCCGAGGTGCCCGGCATCGCGCTGCGCACGACGGTGATTGTTGGTTTTCCGGGCGAGACGGAGCGCGATTTCGAGGAGCTGCTGGAATTTGTGAAGTCGTTCCGCTTCGAGCGGCTCGGCGCGTTCCGCTATTCGCCGGAGAAGGGGACGGCTGCCTTCGGACTAGAAGGCTCCGTGCCGCAGGCCGAGATCGATCGTCGCTTCGACGCCGTGATGCGCGCGCAGCAGGCGGTGGTGGCGGAGCGCAATCGATCGCTCGTCGGGAGCACGGTGGAGGTGCTCGTCGATGGCACCAATGAGCGCGGCGATGCCGTCGGCCGCACGCGCGCCGACGCGCCGGAGATCGATTGCGGCGTGCGCGTCGTGGGGAAAGCTGCGCCTGGTCAGATCTTTGAGGCGAAAGTGTTGAGCATTGAAGCCGATGGCTATGACCTCGTGGTGAAGCCGGTGAATCCGCGCTTCGAGAAGCCGCGGGCTGGCGTGCGCGCGTCCGGGGACGGCGCATGCTGAAGACGGCGGCCGACTGGATCACGGCGGCCCGCTTCCTGCTGGCGCTCGCATTATTTGGAATTCTAGAGTGGGCCGCAGAGCTGCCGCCCACGGAGCGAGCGATGCCCGCGTGGCTCGCATTCTGGGTATTTGTGGTGGCCGCGTTGACCGACACCATCGACGGCGCCGTCGCGCGCCGTACGGGGATGAGTGACTTCGGCCGCGTGGCCGATCCCTTCGTCGACAAGGTGTTAGTCGTGGGGGCGCTCGTCTTCCTGGCGGCCGTGAAAGAATCGGCGACCTGCGTGCCGCCATGGGCAGTTGTGGTGATCGTGGCGCGGGAATTCCTCGTGACGGGAGTTCGCGGCTATGCGGAATCGAAGGGGCTCGCGTTCCCCGCCGATTCCTGGGGAAAGACAAAGATGGTCCTGCAATGCCTCACGGTGGGCGGCGCTATTTTGATCTTGGTGATTCCGTCGCTCGGCGCACAGCCGGGGGCGTTTTTTGAGTTCCTTCCCTGGCTGACGCGCGCGTTGCTGGGACTCACCTTACTGATCACAGTCACCTCGGGCGCTGGCTACTTCTTGCGCGCCTGGCGCTTCTTCTCGACGACGGCGGCGGCGCGCCCGTAGGAGAGCCGGAACTGAGGGAACTCCGTGGAATTATGCCACAGATCTCTTCGGTGGAATCGGCCGCGTTGGTTCGCTGCGAGCCCTCCATGAGATTCCGAAAGAGCTGGCCGGCCTCGTGGCTTGCTCTCACGGAAATGCTAACGCGACGCAGAGAGTCGTGCGGGTTCTCACGGACTCGACGAGTAGGCTTCACGCCTCTTGCTCGTAGGTAAAATGCACGCCATTTTGCCCACGATCATGAATTGCCGGATCTCGTCATGACACAAGGAGTCTATCCGCGCGCGATCCAACGGCTCCTGGCAGAGAGCCTCGGAGCGTGCTGTTGCTCGGCCCGCGTCAGGTGGGCAAATCAACGCTCCTCCAGACGCTGCAGCCGGATTGGTCCATTGACCTCGCCAGTGTGCCAATCCACGGGGACTACATGCGAGATCCTGCGCGACTCGAGAGTGAACTGGCGGCAGCTCCGACGAATGTCCGCACAGTTCTGATCGATGAAGTGCAGAAGATCCCTGCGCTGCTGGACAGCGTGCAGCATGTTCTCGACTAGCAGCCCAAGCGGTTTCGGTTCCTGCTCTCCGGATCGAGTGAAAGGAAGCTCCGACGCGGCCACGCAAACCTGTTGCCCGGACGGGTTCACCTCTACAACTTGCATCCTCTACTCGCCTGTGAGATCGGCGCTGGATTCAACCTCGACAGGGCGATGGCGCACGGGACGCTGCCCGGCATCTATTCCGAAACGGACGCGGTCTCCCGCGCAGCCGATCTCCGCAGCTATGCAGATGCCTATCTTCGTGAAGAAGTGCAAGCGGAGGCGCTCGTGCGAGATCTTGGCGGATACGCCCGACTCCTTGATCTTGTCGCGGCCTCCTCTGGGCGCGTCCTAAACGTCAACTCGCTCTGTCGGGACGCGGGAATTAGTTATGAGACCGCGAGACGCTATCTGGAAGTGCTCGAAGACACGTTCCTCACGTTCCGCGTTCCGGCATGGAGCGGAAGTGACCGAGGGAGCCTCATCGCGCACCCAAAAGTATTCATGTTCGATCTCGGGGTCCGAAACGCCCTTCTGCGTCGCCCATTGGACCGTCCCCTAGACGACGAACGCGGGCTGCTGCTGGAACACATCATTGCCTATGAGCTGCACCGACGCCTCGGGGCACTGTGGCGCCAGTGTACCGTTCTTTCTGTAAATAGCCGTTAGGGCTCGACCTCCCAGAACCCAATATTCCTTGGGTTCCGTGGGGTTCTCGAGCGGCCCTGGCGAGCGGCGCATTCGACGCGCAGCCCGCTCGCCAGGGCCGCTCGAGAACCGCGGCGCG
>JAEUHX010000001.1 GCA_016792805.1 Planctomycetota bacterium | reverse complement strand
CGCGCCGACCCCACGTATCAATTTTGAGTAACGTGCACGCGCCGACCCCACCAGCCAGTTGAGGAATGGCCTGCACGCGCCGAGCCCACGAATCCATTGAGGGCTGGCCCGCAGACGCCGACATCACTTATTCGCTGTCTGGAGTTCGCTCGTCCTCGCCGGCCCCGGTGCCGTTGCAGCGTGAACTGGGCTCAGCGGCGGGCGGCCTCGATCTCCTCGCGCTCGTCGTCCGAGAGATCCATCACATGGAGCCCGCGCGTTGTGTAACGAGTGGCGAGGGCGCGCACGATATCCGGCGTGCGCCCGGAGAGGAACGCTGCGGCGCACTCGGCGGCGGCGCGTTCCACTCGCTCCCCGTCGGTAGCGGGGCCAAGTCCGGCGAAGCACTCGCCGTCCGGAAGCGAAATCGCAGCCACTGCGAACGCGAGCGGCGGGCCGTCGAATGCATCCCGGATGCGGGCGATGGCGCTCACAAAAGTGCGCTCGCGCAGCCGCTCTCGCCGCCAGCATTCGGCGCTCACGCTGCTGCCGCCAAGATCGAGAGGCCGGTCGTCGCGATAGGCTGCCCACCGAAGTGCGGCCCGGAGCGCGAGCGCCGGCGCGTCGATCGCTTCTGTAAGAACATTGCGGCGGTAGACCGTCGCGCCATCCCCAACCGTCGGGACATTGCTCGGAGCGCGGCGCAGAATCGCCGTCACCTCGTCCTCGAGCGGAGCGCCAACCCGCGACAACTCGATCGCGCGCGCCAGGAATCGTAGGTTCTGGACCGGTTCCAGCCCCGATACGTCGTCGAAGAACCAGCCGCAGCTCGTGTGCGCAAAGAGCACTTGCCGCTCCATCTCCGCGAGCCGAAGCGCGCGGCGGAGAATCTCCTGCCGGCTGCGATCGCGAACTGTTGCAAGGAACGGCTCGTGGCTCGCGAGCGCGCGCGGGGCGAGCCCGGCCGAAGCGTCGCGCGCTGCCCATGGATCTGTGAAAATCACGGATCCGTCGCGCTCAAAGACGGCGTGAATCCGCGCCGTCACCGTCTCGACCGCTTCCCGGAGCGGCGCGCGCCATTGTTGATGTCCGCCGCCGCTTCGGCAGCCGCAGTCGGATTTCCACCGCTCGAGCCCATGGGCGCAGCTCCAGGCCGTCTGCTCGCGAATCTCCGCCCGGCGATTCGGAGCGTGGCGCGCGAGCCAGGCTGCGGGGGTCGTGAGCTCGACGTCGCCATCGGCTCCGAGCGCCTCGAGGGTGTGCGCCAGCGCCTGCGCGCCCCCGGCCGCGTGGTGTCCGTAGCTCTCACCGTCGGTCGCCACCAGCAGGAGCGGCGGCGGCGATGATTGAAGATCACTCTTCTGGAGCGACAGCGCGCGGCGCTTCAGCA
The DNA here is from genome assembly GCA_016792805.1 of Planctomycetota bacterium. Lineage (GTDB taxonomy): Bacteria > Planctomycetota > UBA1135 > UBA1135 > JACQFD01 > JAEUHX01. The sequence goes on along the minus strand of JAEUHX010000001.1, from coordinate 36,780 downwards.
CGTCGGTGTATCGGGCGGCCGAATGCAGCGCGCCTTCGAATGCGACAGCCTGCGACGCGGCGCGGTCATAGAAGAAGACGATGATCGAGAGTCCGCCGCCCAGATCGACGCGCGCTGGCTGCGACGGATCGACGCCATGTTCGCCCGCATCGTGCCATTTCCCGTCCGCGTCACAAATCCGCGACGCCTGATAAGGTGCAAGAATTGTAAACTGAATTCCCTCAACGGCTAGTGCCCGAAGCGACGCGAGGTCGACGCCGCACTCTGGAAGCCACATCCCCTGTGGGCGCCGGCCGAATCGGCGCTCGAAATCGGCGATGCCCCAGCGCACCTGCGTGCGGCGGTCGCGATCTGTAAGGAGTGGGGCGATCGGATGAGAGAAGACCTGCGCCATCGCGGGGGCGCTTCCGTAATTTTCGAGCCCGCGCCGGTCGGCCTCCGCCACCCCGCGGGCGAGTTCAGGACACTCGTCGTCGGCCCAGCCGAGAAGCGTCGGGCCAAAATTGAACGAGATGCGCTCCAGCGTTCGCAGGCGCGCATTCGGCAGATAGCACTCGCGCGCGATGCGCTGATTCCAATCGTGGTCGGGTGCGGCCGACGGCTGCCGCCCGATGCGCCCCGTCCACGGACTCTCCCGGGGCGGCTGGTAGAAGTGGCCGTGGATGGCGATGCCGGGACGCATGGGGGCTGCGAGCTTGGTCTCGTCATCGGCGCGGCGCCAGCGACACCCTCAGCGGAGATGTGCTGAGAGGCCCCGTGGCGTCGATCGACCCGTCGTGTCGCGCCGCCCGCCCGGCCGATGAGAGCAAGGTAGGCTCTTCCGGTGGATGGCTTCACCCACAACCCGATGCTCTCCGACGACCCCGTCGAATGGGAGCGCCTCATCGAAGCGGTCGGACCGCCATCGATGCTGGTGGTGTTGAGGTCTCGCATGGGGCGTGCGCTGGCGGCGCGCACGACGCCGGAGGACCTCTGGCAGGAAACGCTGCTCCACGCCTGGCACGATCGCGCGCGCTTTGAGTGGCGCGGACTGCGGAGCTTCCGGAGCTGGCTGATCCAGATCGCCGAGAACCGCGTGCGCGACCTTCTCGATCGCGACGAAGCGGCCAAGCGCGGCGGCGGTCGGGCGCCCAAATCGCTCTCAGCTGCGGTGATGGAGACTCCTCGCGAGAGGTCGCTTTGGCCGCTGGCGGGGACGACGACTCCGAGCCGTGTCGTCCAGATCCATGAGGAGGCCCAGGCGATGTTCGAAGCCCTCGAGTCGCTCGACGACGAGGTGCGCGAAGTGGTGCGGCTGCGCCTCTTTGAGGAGCTGGAGATGGAGGAGGTCGCTTCGCGCCTCGAGCTGGGCCTCTCCGCGGCCAAGCATCGATTTCGAAAGGGGGCCGCGGAATACCAACGGCGTCTCGAAGTGCGCCTCAAGTCGCTCTCCGAGCGTGGCCACCGTATTGTCCGACCGTAGGGGCCGCCGCGCGCGGGCCACGTCGCCGAGCCATGAGCATGAAGCGCTCCTCGACCGCGACGTCGCGCGCCGACCCGCGCGCGCGCGCGTGGCTCGATCCGGCGGCACTCGGGCTCCACGACGCGCTGTCGAACGACGCGTTTCTCGATGCGCTGTTCGACGCGGCGGTCGCAGCCGCCCGCGAGGGGCAGCGCGCCGACGTCGGGCGCCTCGTGGCCATGCGCCCAGAGCTGCGGGAGGAGATCGAATCGGCCCTCGAGCTCGCCGAGCGCGTGCTGGTCCGCCGTGCGCCGCGGATACCACAGATTCGCGGATATGTGATCGAGCGCGAGATCGGCCGCGGTTCCATGGGGACTGTGTATTTGGCGCAGCAGCAATCGCTCGGCGGCAGGCGCGTCGCGCTTAAAGTGCTGACGGGCTCTGCGGCCCTCTCGCGACGCGCCCGAGAGCGATTCTTGGCGGAGGCGGCGGCCCTCGCCAAAGTGCGGCATCGCAACGTCGTGAGCGTGTACGACGTCGTGGAGGAGACCGACGCGTGCGCATATGCGATGGAGTGGGTCGAGGGATGTACACTTTCACAAATCATGGATCGGCTGCGCCGCAGCCAGCTAGCGTCGCCGATGGAGGCCGTAGCACATTGGCTCGCCGCGGGTACAGCGCCTTCGGCGGCGCTCCCGGGGAGCTGGGTCGCGTTCGTGTGCAAGACCGGAATCGAGATCGGCCGCGCGCTCGGAGAAGTGCACCGAGCCGGCCTCGTGCACCGCGACGTGAAGCCCTCCAATATTTTGTTGCGTTCGGACGGGACGGCGCTGCTTTCCGATTTCGGCTTGGTGCGCGATCGGGAGAGCTCGATGCATACGCAGTCGGGCGCATTTGTGGGGACGGCCTCCTACGCGGCGCCCGAGCAGCTCCGTGGTGAGAGCGACAGCATCGACGCTCGGAGCGATGTCTACTCACTCGCCGCACTTTTGTATGAAGCGGCGGGGGGTGGCCTTCCCTACGGCAACGGCTCTCCAATGGAGATCCTGAAGCGCATGGAATCGAGCGATGCGCCGCAGCTGCGCGCGCGCGCGCCGGCCGTGCCCCGCGACCTCGAGACAGTGATCGCGAAGGCGATGGAGTTCCAGAAGTCGGAGCGCATGGCGAGCGCCGACGAGCTAGCCGACGACCTCGAGCGAATCCTGCGGCTCGAGCCCGTGCGCGCAAAAGTGGCATCTCCGGCGATGCGGCTCGTCAAGTGGGCTCGTCGGCGACGCTCGGTCGTCAGTGCAATGGCCGCGGGGCTCGCCATCGCCGCCATCGGGGCCGTGCTGGGCGGGAGCTGGTGGGCGGCGCGCCTCGATGCGCCGCGTCAGGTGCGGAAGCTCCGGACGGAGGCCCAGCTCGAGCTTCTGAGCCCCGAGCTGGGGGAGCGGGCGTATGCGGTCCTCACCGCGAGGGCGGCGACCTATGCGCCAGTCCTAACAAAAGACGCGGCGGAGCGGGCGCTCACACTCTACGGAGAGGCGCTCTCCTGGAACTCGAGCGACCGCACGCTGCGCATGGAGCAAGCGGCCGTTATGTGCGCGCTGGCGCTCACCGATCGTTGGGATTCAGAAAGCTTCCACTATTCCGAACGGCAGGCTTCGGAGACAGAACTCGAGCTGGAGCGCAGGCTTCGGGAGGAGCTGGCAGCGCCTTCGACGGCGGCCTACTTCGCGCGAAGAATTGGGATCCCCGAGCGGGAGGCACCGGCGCGCAGCCGCGAGGATGTGAGGCTGCGCGGCCTCACGGCCTGCCTCGCCGCCGATTTCCCGGCCTGCTTTGAGGCTTGGTCGCAGCTCGATCTCTCGACCGATGCCGACCCACTCGTCGACGGAGCCCTCGGGGAGCTCTGCCTCGCGTCGGGAGAGCCGGCGAAGGCGTATCCTCGATTATTGAGTGCGTTTCGAGGATTCCCGGAGGCGGGATTCTTGGGCGTCGACCTCGCGGATGCAGCGTGCCGAGTGGGCGACACCGAGCGAGCCCGCGGATTCTTGGCCCAGGCGCGCGTTCTGCCGCGGCAGGATCGTTACCGTTCGGCGGACCGAGTCGAGATCGACCTTGCCGCAGCGGCGGCCCGGAGCCGCGCTGAGGTCGAGGAAGTGTATGCACGCTACGAGGAGTTCATCTCCGGGCTGCACGTCCCGACAGCGTATTTTCACTATGCGAGCTTCGCACAGAAGCAGGGCGACTGGATGCGCTCGCTCGGCGTGCTCTTGCGCGTAGCGCAGCGCAAGGGGCTCGAGCCGCTTCATGACCGCGTGCTCGACTCGGTGGAGAATTGGTGGCTTCAGCTTTCGCCGATGGAGCGAGCCGAGTTCCTCGAGACATCGCTCTCAGGAAATTTGCCACAATTCGTGAAACTCACGCGGAGTCTTCTCGCGTTCGGGCCGAGCACCTCCCCGCCGAATCTCCTCGCACAGATCCGGCGCGATGTGCGCCGCCACTTCCATCGGCGCCTCTGGGGAATGCCCGGATTGCGATCGTTGATCTTGCTCGACGAGGCCGCGGCAGACCGCCTCCGTGGAGATCCGCGCCGCGCTCGGTTGGCCGCGGCCCTCTGGCTTACCCCGTGGCCGTCCCTCGGGGACGCCTGGGTCATGTGCCGGTGACGCGCGGGGAGGCGCTCAGCGGTTCTCACAATACTTTCGCCACTGCTCCTCGACCTCCTTCGTGCCGACTCCGTACACTTTTCGGAATCCGGCATCAATCGCATCGGCATCGTTTCTCCGGACGCGGCCGAGAGTTTTCAGGAAGCGGTCAAATTTCGCTTTTCCGAACGGGCTCTCCCGGAGGAACTCGATCAACAGAGCCGCCTCCGAATAGTGATCCGTCGCCTCATCTCCGCCCTTTCGATCCTCCTTGGCGGAGTAGAGAAGACTCGGGATCTTTATAAATTCTCCGAGTGGAGTGTGGCGTCCTTTCTTGACGGCGCGAGCGGCTCCGGCGAGCTCGGGTCTTTTTGAGCTCATGTATTCTGCGACGCCCTCCTGAAACCACGAGCCGCCGCCGCCAAGCCGAAGCCGGTTGGCGAAGATCTGGTGCGTTGCCTCGTGGATGTGCACCGGGTCGTTCGGCGCCTCGTAATAGGTGGCGTAATAATCGCGCCAGGCGTGCCCCTTCGACTTTCGCGCTTGCTCGACGGGGATCTGTGCAACCTTTGCGTAGAACGCGTAGTACTGCTCCGCCGTTCGGAAGAGAAAGACCGGCATGAGCTTCTGGCCGGCGAGTTCCGGAAACGGATAGGTCTTCCGGATGGCCGCGTAGCACTCCTCCATCTTTCGGGCGAAGGCATCACCGCCAGAAGAGTTGGTCAGCACGAGATAGTGCGCCGTGCGGAACGGAGTCTTGAGCTCGCTGCGGAGGTCGTCGGGGGCGTCGCGCTCCCAGCGTTTCTTTGCCTCTTCGTCGGTCCACTTCGGGCTCGGCACCGGGCCCGTATAACGGATCCCTTTCTTGAACATCTCCACGACGGCAGCCTCGGCGTTCGCGGAGGCGGGGCCGCCGAAGAGCACGTCGATCACATATCCGGACGATTCCAGCAGCCCTGCCAGCAAGTATCGCGGCGGCGACTGCGGCGCCGTGCCGGTTTGGGGTGATCCGGCGAGCGTGTGGGTCCATGCGCCGGTAGGCACAATTCCGTAGCTTCCAGAAAGAGACTCCAACTCGCCGAACTCAAAGGCGGGTGCGTTCTCGCGAATCCACTCGACATGGATCTCGAGCGCGTCTTCCGGCGACTCGATGCCGAGCTTCGCGCGCGAGAGGCGCCATACGACGATGGCTACCTCCGTGCCGTGGAGCCTGCCAGACCAGACCGCGTCTGCGTCATCCTTGGCATCGAGGGCCTTGATCTCCTCGAGCGGCGGAAGAGTGATTTTCAAGAACGTCCGTGGCGACTCCACGAGCCGCTCTGCTGCAGGCTCGGCCGCCTTCGGGGGAGCCGCGTTCTTCCCAGGCGCTTGCAACAAAAGAGGACCCAACACTAGAGCGAACCAGGTGCTCATCGTTGCTCTCTCCTTCTGCGTTCCCTCGGCCGCCTCTACTCAAGTCGCGTCACGCCGCGCGGTATGACTACAAGCCCGCTCCGATCCACCACATATCCGCGGCGTCGATCGGCGGCCGTATCGATGCCTACCTGCGCTCCTGCTGGGAGGATATTGTGGCGATCCACAATCGCCCTCTTCAGGCGCGCGCCAGCGTGCACGACCGTGTAGTCCATCACGATCGAATCCTCGAGATCGCAGCCCGGCTCGATGTGGACACCGCGGCCGAGCACACATCGCCGGATGCGCGAGCCGTGGATGACGCACCCCTCTCCGATCAGAGCATCCTCGATCTCCGAGTGGTCAACGTGCGCCGGCGGCAGCTCCGAGGCGCCCGTGCGGATCGGCCAGCGACGATTGTACAGTTCAAACTTCGGCTCCGATCCGAGGCAGTCCATGTGTGCATTCCAATAGGCTTCGAGCGTGCCGACGTCGCGCCAATAGCCCGGCTCTTCGTAGGGCGCCGTGCCCTCGACGGGAGCGCCCATGAAATCAAAGGCGAACACCCGGCCGCGCTCGAGCATCTCGGGCACGATGGTCCTCCCGAAGTCATGGTCGGTGCTGCGACGGCAGTCTTCATACAGAACTTCCTCAAGCGCCTTCCTCGAGAAGACATAATTCCCCATCGATGCATAGGCGCGGGTCGGGTCGCCCGGGATCGAGGGCGGCTCGGGGCTCTTCTCGACCCACTGGCGGATTCGCCCGTCGGCGTCTGTTCCTGCCACGCCGAATCCGCGCGCTTCGGCAATCGGGACCGGAATGCATGCAATCGTCGCCTCGGCGTCCTTCGCGAGGTGAAGGTCGACCATGCGGCGCACGTCCATGCGGTAAATGTGATCGGCTCCGAAAACGGCGATCAGATCCGGATCGAAGTCGCGCACGAGATTGAGATTCTGTGAGATCGCGTCGGCAGTTCCGCGATAGAGCGCCTCGCCGACGAACCGCTGCTGCGGCGGAACGAGCGTGATGAAGTGCTCCTGCGTGAGGCCGGTGCTGGGCCACGCGACGCGCAAGTGTTCAATCAGCGACTGCGACTTGTACTGAACGAGCACATACGTGGAGCGAATTCCGCTGTTCACGAAATTCGAAAGTACGAAGTCAATAATGCGGTACTTTCCGCCGAAGGGGACCGCGGGCTTGCTTCGCTCTCGCGTCAGGGGAAAAAGGCGCTCGCCCTTTCCGCCGGCCATGATGAACCCAAGAACTCGCGGCATGGAAGTGGAGGATCGAGGAGTAGGTTTCGTGGAGACGGCTGGGAACTCAGCGCTCATCGGGGAGCGGCGAACCAGGACGCGTCAACGTCGGGGAAGCAGCGGTCGCGCTTCTCCATGACGGAAAGATAGAGATCGTCTTCCTCGTCGGGCGGTGCGCCGGCAAGTGTGCGGCGCGCGAGATCGAGCAGCCGCTTCAGCTCCACGTAGTGGGTCGCGAAGCGGCGCTCCGCATAGTCGCGCGCGGCGCCGGTCGTGATGAGAAACTGCCAGTCGCTCGACTGCAAAAGCATCAATTCACGCAGCGCCTGCCGCAGCGCGCGGTCGACGGATGCGGGCGCGGCCGCGCCGCGCATTGCGATTTGTGCAAGCGTCGCTGCCACGTCGCCCTCGGCGTCGTAGACGCGGTCCCAAGTCCACTCTGTGTGTTTATTCAGCCAGGCGCGGTGGTCGCCTCCTTCGCCCCACGAACCCTCGAGGAGCGACACCTCGTCGCGCGAGCTTTCGGCGTCGGCTTCATCGCTTCCCGTCGCCGCCGTAATTCCGGAGTCGGCCAGGTGCCGGAAGACGTGCTCCAGGAAGAGCGGCCCTTCGAACCACCAATGGCCGAAGAGCTCGGTGTCGAACGGCGAGACGATGAGCGGGTCGGAGATTCCGGAGCTTCGCATGCGCTCCAGCGTGTCGCCGAGAAGCCACACAAAATGCCGCGCGTGCTCCTCGGTGCGCCTCTCGGCCGCTCCGACATCATACAATTGCTTGTCTTTCTCAGCGACCCCAGGGCCCGTGACACGGAAGTATCGCAGGCCGTTCGCCACATTCCGCCGGTGGAAATCCAAATAATCGGGATGCCCGGGGTAGCCCTCGTCGCGGCTCCACACTTGGAGCGAACTACGCGCGTCGCGCACGAGCGCCACCGCCTGCCGCTCGGCGCCCTTGCTGCGCACGCGATAGCTTCGCCCGCTCGAGCGCATGCGGGGCTGCTGTGGGAATCGCTCCTCGTAGCCGCGCAGCGCCGCCAGCGACGGATAGAAGTTGCGATAAATCGAGAGCGGATCGCCCGCGAGCGCCACGTGCGAATCCACCGTGAACCATCGGATCCCGTGGCGCGCCACCATCTCCTCGAGCCCGAGACGAAGCGAGCGGATGCGCCCGGCGTCGCGGCCGATCGGCGGAGTCCACTCATATCGAGGCCGGTAGGCGCACTCGGGAAGCCAAATGCCGCGGGGCTCGCGCCCGAAGTGCCGGCGGTGCGCCGCCTTCGCCGTGCGAAGCTGCAGCTCGACCGAGGCGTCGAGCGAGAGCAAAGGCAAATATCCGTGCGTCGCGGCAGATGTGGTAATTTCGACGCGGCCGCGCTCCTCGAGCCCGCGGAACGCACGCAACAATTGGCCGTCGAGCGAGTTGAAGTGCCGCTCGGTCTCGTCGAGCCATCCCTTCCAGGTGTGCACCAGATCGGCGGCGCGTGGATCGCTTTGGCCGGCGTCTTTCGTATCGCGCTCGAGCTGTGCTCGACGCCCGGTGATCCAAGCCCGGAACTCGTCTCGGAAGCCGTCGTCGGCCAACTGCTCGGCCAACACCGGAGTGAAGGAGATCGTGAGACGCGCCGGAACGCCGTCGCTCTCGAGCCGCTCGAACGCTCGCAACAGCGGCAGATAGCTTTCAGCGACAGCTTCGCAGAGCCAGTCGGTGCCGTGGGGCCATCGCCCGTGCCGGAGCACGTAGGGCAGGTGCGAATGGAGAACGAGCGCGAACCGACCGGCGGGGCGAATCATCGGAGCGGTCGCATCGTGGCCGCTGCTTGGGGTGCGGCACAAGCCTGCGTTTTGTCGGGTGCTCGTTTCCGAGGATGGCATGCGCGAAGGCCTGGCTCGCCGGCTTGGGGGTCCTTGAGCGAGAAGCAGCCGCCGAGACCATCCGGTCCTCGAGGTCTCCGTCCTGAAGAAGGGGAAACGTCCTCCTCGGCCGCTGCCGCGGCCCATCGGGCGGCAATTCCTCGATCGAAACCCGCATGCCGGTCGCTCCGACGATCGAGGTCTCGATTCGAACGGGGCGACGGCGGCGCCTCGTCGTTCCAGCCGCAAGGGTCCTCCCCACGTATTTGTGAAACTCCGTGAGGGCCGCCTGAGACGTCAGGCGGCGTGCGTCTGCACCCCGCCGAGCAGGCAGCGATCGCGAAGCTCGCGGGAAGAGCTCGGACGGCTGTCGGCGCCAAGGGGCATTCGACGACGGGAACGGGGCGTCACTGCCCAGCTCGGAAAGCGCCCGCCAACGGGGCGAGTTCGACCGTGCTCAAGCCCGGACGTTCTCCGCAGCGGTCCGATTGTGGGGCGACTGCGGCATCGCTGCCGTCGTGCAGTCGCGAGCGGGGAGTCTGCGCCCGAGATAACAAATATCGGACTGCCAAGTGAGCCCACAGCATCCGGAATCGGCTCTCACGTTGATACAGAAGCTCCGGTTGGATCTGAGCGGGGCGGGGCCGGCCCTCGCGAGGACTCGTCCTCGCCGCGGCTCCTAGCCCGGCGGCAGAAGGGCTCCAAGCGGCCGCAGATCGGAGTACCTCAGCGGCGGACAGCTCTGCGGCGCCTGCGTCGCGCTGGGCGATGAGTCTTCGAGTTCGATCTGCCGAGCGCGGAGGTAATCACCTCGACAAGGTCTGTCCCGTCGGCGGACTCCTCCTTGGGCAGCCACAAGTGTTCGGTCCCTTTGCGGGCTGCGTTTGGTAGCTCTGTCGCGCCTGGCTCGCCGGGCGCGGCGCAGAGTTTGCGATGACGAGATCGATCGGGCGCCCTCGCGGCGCCCGATCCTTCCCATGGTTACTTTTTCTCGGCCGCTGGAAGCGTGAGCTCGACTCTCTCCGAGATGCTCACCTGCGCTGCGAATGCCGCCTGGCCGCGCTGAGCGACCACCTGAGCATACAGGGGGCGATTGGGAATCCCGTCGGTCAGCGCCTTCGGAATTGTGATCTCCCCTTTTCCAGAATCATCTGTAAGAGTGGCGAGGAGTCCACCGAGCTCTCTCTCAAGAAGCCGTGTGGCGGGCCATCGGTCGATGGCGAGCGGGAGATTCAAATAATCGGAGCCGCCGGATGGGCCGATGAGCACCGTGACGCGATCGAGCGGCTGCGCATGCACCTCAATGCGAATGGGATCTGTGGAAACTTGCCGCACTTCCGGGACGATCGCCTTCATCGATGCCACCGGTGCCATCGGATCCTCCAGCACCTTCGGAGAGACGAGACCGATCTCGGAGAGCGTCCTCGCGAGCACGCGCGCCTCCACCTGGTAGCCGAGCGCCGTCGGGTGGCGATCCGCCGTCATGAGTTGTGCGAAGCGGGCGTGCCATTCGGGCGTCTCCTCGAGCCGTCCACTCGCCGAGCCGAGCCGCATCGCCTGCAGGAAGGCGCTGGCATTGTCGGCGATGGGGATGCCGCATTCTCTCGACTCCTCGCGGAGCACCTGAGTCGGAGCTTGGAAACCCGGAAGCTCCCCTGCGAAATAAGTGGAAAAGACGAGCCGTGTGCCCGCCTCTCGAGAGCGGCGAATCATCTCCTTCACGTCGGCGCGGTACCGGCGCAACGACTCCTGCTCCGTGGAAGGGCCGCTCGATTTGTGAAAGATCAACGCCTCCGACGTGCCGTCGCGCCCCTGCATCAGGACGGCAGTGCCCTCGCTCGTATGGAGATTCAATCCTTTCGCGGCCACCTCGCCCGACCCCAGCGAGAAAGGCGTGTGCGATGGAGCGGAAGCTTCCAATAGAAAATTATAATAAGTGCGCCGCGCGAGCTTCATGACGCGAAGCTCCTCGAGAATGCCCAAGCCCTGTCCTGGGGGAGATTGTGAGAAGTTATTGATCCCGCAGGTCATCACGATGGCGGCGGGCTTCTCCGCCAGCCCGCGGTCGATCTGCCGAAGAACGTGCCACGACGCCGATCCCGGAATTGCAAGATTGCGGACGCGGACACCGCGCTCTCCCTGGCGGCGCGAAAGATCCTCGACCAGCATCGGCAGCGTCTCCTCCCGCCTCACATAGACGCCATAGATATTGGAGTCGCCGACGAAAAGCACCAACGGCCGATCCTCGCCGGAGGCCGTCTCTCGCGTGTGCGCCTTCACCTCCCGAGCCTGGAAGAAGGCCAATGATTGGAGGATCAGCTCGTCGAGGGCGATGCCTACGGTCAATCCCAAGGCGATCGCTGCGACGCGCTGGAGCCATCGCGATGCGGGAGTCATGGGGCGTGGGAGCGAGGTTCTTTGGGGGCGTTCTTCGGAGAGTAAGAAGCATACGGTGTGGCGTCCGTTGAGGACGGCGAACCGCTCGGGGCCCGTCCTCGACGCTTCGCCGGCTCACCGTGGGCGCAACATCGTGAGGGGCATTGAGCGCAGGGGGCGCGCTGCGCCGTACTTGCCGCCCCGCTCTACGACAGCGACGGCCAGGAGAGGAAAGAGCCGGGGCGGCAGCTCGGGGATCGCCACTCGCGCCAGGCCGCGCGGGCCGACCGGGGCCGACAAAAGCGCATCGCGTCCGAGGGCGCTTCGCACGGGTGCGGGGTCGAGCGGCAGGGGAAGCCCCTTGAAGCTCGTCGTGCCAGCGTGGCCGAGCCAGAGGGTCGCCGTATCGCCGGGTTCGAGACCCTCGATCTCCACAAATCGGCCGCTGGCGCCGGCGAGCCGCAGCACCGGAATCTTGAGTTTCGCCAAACCCCAGAGATCGACCGGACTGGCGGCCTTCGGGCTTTTGAGCACCTGCGCGGTGGCGAGCGCCTCGAGCACGAGGGGAGCCTCCATGGCGTATCCGAGCACCGTGGGATGGTCGTCGCGCGTGAGGAGGAGTGCGCGTCGGGCAATTCGAAGCGTCTCCTCGTCGGCCTGCGGCTCATCGGCCGTCGGGCGTGTGAGCGCATGAGTGAGAACCGCGCCGCAGTCTGCCACGGGCGCGCCGACCTCGGCCGCCACCTGTCGCATCACCTCGCCGAGGGCGGCATATGTGCTCCCGTCCGATGCCAGGTAGGTGCAATAGATCGGCTTTGCACCGGCTTCGGAGCACAGCTTCGACATGAGTAATAAATCCTCACGATAACGGGGCACGATCTCCGAGATCGACCGAAGCGAGGGTGAGGATCGGCTCTCGAAGGGAGCGGCCGCGCCGTCGCGTGTCTTGAGAGTGAACACTGAGCGCCCTCCCTCGAGGCGAATCGCTGCATCCGGCGCGGTTCCGCCGTCGGGTGCGAAGGCGGGTCCTGCTCCTCGCTTTCCCGTATAGTTGTAATAGCTGAGGCGCAGGAATCGAACGAGCTTCGAATGCTCGAGCCAGCCGAGCCCACCCTCGGGCGGGAGCGTCCACGTATTATTGATACCGCAGCGGATCACGACGGCTGCCGGGTTCAGGCGGAGCGCTTCGCGGCACTGCTCGACGACGGCCCAGGATGGCGACGCCGGCAGTCCCGAGTTCGTACAAAAAACTCCGATGGAATCCCTCGATCTCGAGAGCCTTTCGACGACCTTCGGCAGCGTGTCCGCGTCGTTCTCGATATAGAGACCGTAGATGTTGGAATCGCCGATGAAGGCGACGGTCGGGCGGCGAACCCCGTCGGCGGTGCGCGCCGAGGATTCGAGCCGCGTGCGCGCCTTGGCCTGTGCCACGGCGCCGAGCACGCGCAGCGCGCTTTCTGCGAGCAAGAGGGAAACGAGCGTCGCGCCGACGACAATCGCCGCAGGGCGCGCGAGCGGGGGCCATCTCACGGGGGTGCTCCGAAGTCTACTCTCTCCGGCGCTCCGGGGTGAAGTTCACTCGTCGGCGCGACGGAGCTCCGCGGCCGCTGCCGCCATGGCGCGCAGCTTCCCCTTCGCGATCTCCGCCGAAGCCATGGGGCGGTCCGCGAAGGTGCCGAACCCACAATCGGGGTTGAGCATCACTCGGCGCGGGCCCAGGATCGCCGCCGCGGCCCGAGCCCGCGACACCACGGCGGAAGAGGTCTCGATTTCCTCCGTGCGCGGATTGACGCAGCCGAGCCCTACCGCCTGCGTCGGCGCCAGCCGCGCGAGCGCGTCGAGGGAGCCGGCCCGCGGTGTGGCGTATTCGAGCACGAGCTGGTCGACTTCCATCGCGCTCAGGCTCGGCAGGAGCGCGTCATAGGAGCCCGAGAGGAGAACCGATTCGCGGGTGCTCCAGTTGCCTCTGCACACATGGAGCGCGCGCACGGGCCCGCGCAGTCCCGCGAACGTTCGGTTCACGAGATCGACGGCGAGCGCGAGCTCGGACTCGGGACTCGCCTGCGCGGCCAGCGCGGCGCACATAAAAGTACGCGTGGCCGATTTCCCCGCGAATACCACTTCTGATAGTACGGGCTCGTCGAGCTGGATCATCTCGACGCCGGCGGCCGCCAGATCCTCCAGCTCTTCGCGGAGAATTCTCACAATATCCTCGCAGAGGCGGTCGCGCGTCGGATAAGCACCGTCGGAGAGACCGCGCACCCACGCGGAGCGTGAGAGAAGGTACGGGCCCGGTAATGTAGCTTTGATCGGCCGCGAAGTGCGCTCGCGCAAAAATTGAACATCCTCCAGTACGAGTCCGCGCCGACGCTCCAGGCGGCCGACGACGGTCGGATTCTTGATCGAGAACGCGGGCACGTCGAGTGCGCGCAAGAGCGTTTCGAAGGCGGATTTGTCCTCCACATAATCGAGCAGCTCCGCGAGCGTCATGAGCCGCATCCCGTCGACGCGGCCGCAAAGGAACGAATAGAAATTATCACGCCGCTGCTCTCCATCTGTGACAACGTCAACGCCCGACTCCTCCTGGTCGCGAAGGCACTCTTCCACGGCGCGGTCCTCGAGCGCGCGAAGATCGGGCGAGCCCCGGCGCCGCGCCTCCAGCAGCCAAGCAGGGCGCGGCCAGCTGCCCACGGTGGTCACGGGGAAGAGCGGGAGCGCACTCATGGGGCCCGCTTCACACTGGTCCGCAAGGGCACTCCGCGCAGAAGAGTCTGGGCCACCGGGGATCGTCGCACGGTGTCTTCCCACAATTCCTCGAGCAGCGACTCCTCGGCGTTGGCGTCGACGTAAGCAGCGGCCTCCACGGCTGCGAGCCCGGGATGACCGCCGGACTCGATTCCCAAGAATACGAGCACGTTCTCACAGCGCGCGGACAGGGAGACCTCCAGGGCCGCAAGTGTGATCGATCGTTTGGAGGCGCGCCACGCGAAGCCCACGGCAAGGCAGCCGCCCAGGGAGGAGAGCAGCAGCTCGAGCGCGCTCGGCGCGGCGTCGGCGGAGTCGAAGCTCGCCGGCTGCCCTACAGTAATTGTATGATTCCGCGCGTAGGCGCTTGCGGAGAGGCCGCGGCGCCAGGCGACGCGCACACGCCATTCGAAGCGGCGCGCAGCCTCGCGGTCGACTGCGAAGCTCTCGTCTCGGGCACCTTTCCGCAAGAAGTAACAAGTGGTACGCTCGTCGAGCGGGAAGGCTCGCTCGAGCGTGTGTCCCACCATGCGGCACCATGCCGGCAGATCCTCTGCGACGCTGCGCTCACGGCTGCGGATCTCCAGCAGCGCGCCCGCCGGGAGCGGGGCCAGCGCATCGCGCAGGATGAGCAACAAGCCGCTGCCGCAATCGAGATCGCCGCCGTCACAAAAGGCGTCGGCTCGAAGAGGCTCGACCATGGATCGCGAGGAAGCGGTTGGCCTCTGGGGAGGCGGATCCGACGAATTGTTGCTAATAGGAAACGCAGGGGGAGCCGTCGCTCAGGAACTCGACGAGCTTCGCGCCGCCGACGACCACCGCTCCGGGCACAAGCTTGGTCTCATCGAGTCCGCGCTTCTTGAAGCAGGGGGAGCAAACAAAGATTTTTCCTCCCGCCTTCACGAAGCTCGCCATGAGTTCGCGAAGGGGGGCGAAGCCCGTTTCATGGATGTCGTCGGCATAGCCGGCGGAGGCGAGGCGCACGCCCTCGACGCTTAGAAATACCAATGTTTCCTTCTCCGATGCGGCCGCCGCGTTGGCGACGACGAAGGCCACAGTGGCTTTGTCGGAATTGTCCTTCGAATGGGTCAGGCTGACGCAGAATTTTCCGGGCATGATCTTGTCCTGAATTGAAGTTTATTTTTGATCGCTTGGAGCAGACTTCTGAATCCAATAATACGGCGGCTCCTGCCGCAGCATCGTGTGGCCGACAAGGCGGCACCAAGCCGGGAGGTCTTGCACAGCACCAGGATCGAGCGCATGAAGCGCGAGAACGGATCCGGGCTCGAGCGCTCGCAGCCGCAAGCGCAGCTCGATCAGAAGCTCCCCGCACCCCATCGATCCCGCGTCGAAGCGGGCATGCTCGGGGAGCGCCGGGGCGTCTGTGCGGTCCATGACCATGGTGGCCACAGCATGGCCTGCCCGCCCCGATGCGACAATGGAGGCGCCAGGATCAGCGCTCCGGTCGGAGGATGGCCGTGAGCGAGCGCCAGTACGTGTCGAGGAACGTGCCGTCAGCCAGGATCCCTTCGGCGTCGCGAAGAACGAAGCCCTCGGCGCCGACGGTCAAAACGCGCGGGCGCTTTTGTAGCTCGATCTCGAGCAGCCCCGCGTCGTCGGATCGCCCGAGATCCACGCCGTCGGCGGCAACAGACGCGTCGGCGATCGGAGCGCCATCCTCGGTAAGCACGCGAACGGTGGCGCCGAAACCGCGGCGCATCGCCACCTCCAGCAGGGCAAGCTTCCCTTGGCGGCGGAGGGCCGCCTGCGTGCCTGACGCGGGCACATATCCGTCGATTCGGATGCTCCACTGAAATTTTTGGCCAACCGGCACGCGCCGCTTCCAAGGCTCATCCGTCGAGAGATCGAATTGTACTTCACCCTGGTTTCCCGGTGATTTCCACTCGGCGTCGAAGCTCGAGAGGGCGCGACCGGTCTGCAGATCGTAAGGACGCACGTGGAGGTCGAAGGAATCCACATCATCTCGGATCACAAATCCCACGCCGCGATCCCCGGGCGCGCAGCGCCGATAGGGGGGCTCCGAAGGCAACAGATGTTGGCTCGAGGCCGGCTGAACGCGGTACTTTCCCTGCGGGAGGTTTCTCGACTCGAAGTACCCCACGGCCGTGGCGCCCTCCTGCTCCCAGCGGATTGGCAGGGTTTGGATGACGAGTTCGGGGTCGCGATCGCTCCGAATCTCGATCTCCGTGTGCGCGGTGAGCTTGCCGCTCGACGATCGCACAGTTCCCTCGATTGGTAAACTTTGGGGAAGCTCCGGGAGCAGAAGGTCGAACTCTGCGGCTTGGCCCGCGTCGATTCGTATCTTCTTTTTTGTGGCGAGCACGGAGGCAAAGGATCCCCACATGGCGGCGTCGTCAAGCTGCGGATGGGACCAAAGCTCATAATCTCCCGATGTGAGCCCGCGGAAATTGTACGATCCAGCGGAATCGGCGTCGCAGTGGAGGCTCGGTGCGGGGTCTGCGCCATTCGGCGGTTCGAGCAGCCGCAGCCGCGCCACCATCGCGATGGGTGGCGGCGCGCCAGAGAAGAGAATCCTCCCACGAAGCGCGCCCGTTTGGATCAGTTGCATTCGGACAGGTTCGGCACAACGGCCGGAGGTGATTCGGACATGGGAGGCTCCGCACCAGAGGCCGTCGGCCGACACGACACCGAGGATGAACGGCGGGGCGGGCGTCGCGCTGCGCCAAGCCGCGTGGACGCGCACCCATGGGCGCACAAATCCACGCTCCGGGTCGGGCGCTCGAACCGGGAAGAGCGGCGGCGTTCTTGGATGCTGCTCCTGGGTCGGGCGGAGCACGGCGCGGCCGGCGAGCCCACATTGAAGATCTGTTCTGTTCGAAGTGCCCCCCGAGAGTTCGAGCTCGAACGTGGGTCCCACGGGAATCTCGAGGGTGTGCGGTTCTTGGCTCCGGCTTCTCTCATGCAGGACCCGTGCGATCCTCCCCGGCGTTCCGTCCGGCGCATCGACGCAGCGGATCTCCCAAGTGCCCCAGGGCAGCGGGTCGGTGACCGCGGTTCCGGAGGCGTCGCTGACCACCCATTGGGGCTTCCCCGAGGCGCCATGGACCTCGAGGCCGAAGGCGGGGAGAGCCTCGGCCGTGCGGGAGTCGACGAGGCGAAGCTGGATGGGCGCGGCGGCGAGGACCGGAGTTTCAGCGGGGGCGACGCGATCGGCAGGGGCGATCTGCAGCGACGCCGGCCGACCGCCGGCCCCCACAGCCTCCTGGAGAACTGTGGTCTCTACGATCTGTGAGCCGCTCGGCTCCGGAAGCCACAAAACAACGATGGCAATGGCAGCCGGTGCGAGCAGTGCCCCGGCGCGGACCAACATGGGCCCGCCCCAGCCGCGCGGCGCCGCTGTCTCGGCTCTCTCGACTCCGGCGAGCGCGGCGGCCCACGCGGCTCGTCCGCCGCGCATGCGCCGATCCATACGCTCGCGGAGAATGCGCTTTGCGCGGCTGAGGCAGCTTCGAACAGTGCCTTCCGACAGCCCGAGCTTACTCGCGACTTCCGAGGTCGGCAGGTCGTCGTAAAATCTCAATAAAACGCAGCTTCGAAGCGGCTCGCGCAGCTCGAGGACGCAATCTAACAAAAGCCGCTGTGCCTCGGCTCGCTCCACGGCGCGGCTCGCGGCCTCATGAAACGTCTGGCGGCGCTGGGCATCGAGCTTCTCTCTCCGCGCACGCGCGGAGTCGGCGAGAACGCGGCGGAGTGCAAAATTCCTCGCGACCTGCGCAAGCCAGCTTCTGTGATCCCGCGGCGGCGATCCGGGATGTGTGAGTGCAGCGGCGAAGGTCTCCTGAACCACGTCCTCGGCGAGGTGTCCGTCGCCGAGCAGGCGGCGCGCCAGCTCCCGCAGCCATCCGGCGTGCTGAAGCAGTGCGTCGGGCGTGAGGGCCGGATCGTTGAAGTTCACGTTGAGGAGGTCATCAGAATCCAAAGAGGATCTCGAGGCCAGGAGAGCTGGCGATCCCCGCGGAAGCCGCCGGATCGACGCTCACCGCCTGCAGATTCCAGCGCTGTCCTACGAGGCTCGGCAGAAGCGGTTGGAGCCCGAAGCTCCAGCTGCCCGCACCGGGCGCGGGCGGTCCTGTGACAACGGCGATCTCCGCCGTGACCAAGCTATCGAGCCAGAGCGTCAGACCAGGAATTGCAAAGTCTACAATGGGTCCGCGTCCCTGTCCGATCAGGATGGCGGTCGGTGCGCCCGAAGCGGCGCGTCCGAGGCGAAGTTCGGCGTCCGAACCGGGACGAATCGGGCCTTTCGCGCCGAGCGCTGGCACAGCCCCTGCGGCGCCGGCGATGCCCGTCCCGTATTGTTGGATCGAGCCCGCGGCAGCGCCCTCGAAGCGGCGCGACTTGATCACGCCGGCACCGAGCAAGTCCACATCTCCATCTCCGTCGAAGTCCGCAAATCCGGAGAGGGCGGAGCCGACGTAGAACCGCGCCGGCTCATATTGAAATCCGCTCACCAATCCGCGCCTGACGGCGATGCGGTCGGCCGACCCCGTGACGGAGTTTCGTCCGGAGATCAGGTCGAGGATGCCGTCGCCGTCGACGTCGGTGGAGCACCACAGATCGGAGACGGCCGCCGCGTAGGAGTCGAATAGGATCTGCGCACCGACGACAAATCCGGTGGGCCGGTTCAGCAGTGCAACAAAACCAATGTTCGCCCCGATTGCGGCGCGTGAGAGACCGATGTCGACGCGGCCATCCCCGTCCAAGTCCGAAAGCAGGGGAGCGTAGGGCGCGAACGAGGACCCGTAGACCGGGTGAATCAAGAATTGTTGAGATTGGTTTTCACAGATGACCGCGGACTCGAAGGGGAGCGAGGGGGCGCGCGCGGAGCCGAGGAGGTCGGCGTCGCCGTCGAGGTCGTAGTCGAACGCATCGACCGGCTCGATCCCTGTGAACAGAGGTATCAGATCCCCAAACCGCCCGAATCCATCATTCGCGCGAAAACCGCCCTGGACCGAAGGCGATACGGGGCCGCTCGAATCGAGCACGTCGAGGTCCCCGTCCCCGTCCAGATCGACGAGCACATGGATGGGGCGGCTGTCGGCGACAAACGCAGCCGGCGGATTCCCCGCGGGCCCTGAGTCCACATATCCGGACGAGAATGTCGGACGGAGAATCCTTGACTCGCTGGAGGGCGACGGGAGCCCCTGGGACCGCAACGCGATGACCTCGATGGCTCCATCCTGGTCGAGATCGCCGACGGCGAACGCCGGCTGGTAGGTGACTCCGGGCTGCGTCGGGAGGGCGATCCCCGTCTGCGTCAGGGTTCCCGTGCCATCGTTGAATGCTTCGAATCCGACGGGAAAGAACCCGAGAAGCCGGTCGGACCCGCGGAGATGATCGAGGTCTCCGTCCGAGTCGATGTCCACAATCATGCCCGGGGCCAGCCCTTCGAGAGCAACATTTCCTGCGGGCATCGCATGCTCGAAGAGGCCATTCCCCCAGACAATACATCTCGATGACACGAAGTCGACTCTTCCGTCGAGATTCATATCCACGAATCCCGGCGCCGGGAGGCTCGCTGATGGAACGGCGCTGAGAGGCGAGGATCCGGCGAGCGCGTCACTCATCCCGGGCCCGAACCGGAAGATGTGGAATCCGACGATTCCCGTCGGGGGAACGTCGGTCGGAATCATGCCGGCGAGTGCAAGTTCACTTTTTCCGTCCCCATCCCAGTCTCCAAGGAACGCGAAATCGCCAGCGCTGACGGACTCGATCGAGAACGGCTTCATGACTTCAGGCAGGGGGGAGAAGCTCGTCCCAGACGAAAGACTCGCAACCCATCGCGCGCCGCCGGAGTCGATCTGGCTCGCGAAGAGGTCGCGACCGCCAGCGCCGTCGAGCTCGCCCGAATCAAGCCATGTGAGAAGTGAGAGGGAGAACGGAAGTGTCACCACGCCCGACGCGGTCGGAGCGCCGGCGGAGGAAGCAAACAGATGGAGCCGCTTCCCCGGGAGTTCGGAGAGAATCAGATCGGCTGTGCCGTCGGAGTTGTAATCAAATGCCTCAAAATCCTGCGCACGGGTCTGCATCATTGCGGGCGGCGACGAGAGGAATCCGCCCTGCTCGAATCGCCACCATCGCACCTCCGTCTTCATGGAGCCGACGAATCCGTGATCCGCCATCGTGGCCAAATCGAGGTCGCCGTCTCCGTCGCAATCGCCGATCTGGACCGCGTGAGATCCCTTATAGTTGCCCGGAATTTGTAAGATCCACGGCGTTCCCACCGTTCCGGAAGCAGAGCTGGGGAAAAGGCGGAGCTCGTGGACCGGCGCCGCGCCCGCGGCTCCGGTCAGATGCCAGAGCACCAGCTCGCCGAACCCATCCTGAGTCAGATCCGCATTCTTGGTATTCTGCACGAGATCAAGCGGTCCGATCCCGAGGGGCGCCGCCGCAGCATAAGTGCCTGAGCCGCTGCTGATGAAGAAGCGCGTGCTGCCCGTGCCATGCCACAAAAGATCCGGGAGCGCGTCACCGTTCGCGTCGCCGGCTGCGATTACTTTTCCTGAGCCGTGGTCCGGAGTGAGCTGCGGAACATCGAGCCATCCCTGGCATGGGGCGGCGCCGGCGGCGCCCGAAGCGAGAACGGCGATGGCGCGAATCGTGCTTCCGATGCGTGCGTAGGTCATGGTGGAGCCGGCGCGGGGGACGCCGACCGGTTCCATCGAGCCCGCCACGTCGCCGCGGCAGCGAAATCTCGCCGCCCGTGCTACCCCGCTCGCTCGCGGCGCGCCGCCTCTTCGTAGACCTCGACGTAGCGCTCGGCGGAACGGCGCCACGAGAAATCAGTGAGCATGGCGCGTCGGCGAAGCGCCTCGTAGCGCGCGCGATCGGACCACGCTCCCCACGCCCGCCGAATCGCATCCGCCAGGCTGGCAGAGGCCATGGGGGTCCATTCCTGGTCATTCATGCTGACGGGCGTCGGGAACACGAAGCCGTTTCCGTCGCGGTTCTCGTCGGCGTCGACGATTGTGTCGGCGAGGCCGCCCGTGCGCGCCACGACCGGCACGGAGCCGTAGCGCGCGGCGATCATTTGTGCGAGCCCACACGGCTCGAATTTTGAGGGCATCAAAAAGAAGTCGCTCGCCGCGTAGATGCGCTCCGCTAGCACTGGATTGAATTCGAGGCCGCCCGCGACGTGTCCCGGGAAGCGGTCGGCGAGCCGCTTTAGCTCGTTTCTATAGTGATCGGCTCCGTCGCCGAGCACCGCGAGCTGCGTGCCTCCCGCCAGAAATTGTGGCATCGCCTCCAGGAGGGCGCTCACTCCCTTTTGGTGATCCAGCCGCGAGATGAATCCAAAGAGCGGCATGGCTGGCTCATCGGCGAGCCCGAGCTCCTGGCGCAGCATGGCCCGGTTTACCTCTTTTCCCTCCATGGCGTCGACCGCATAGGAGGCCCAGAGTCCCCGATCTCGATCGGCGGGCTTCGCAGGATTCCACACCTCCGGGTCGATCCCGTTCACAATTCCGACGAGATCTCGGGTCCGGAAACGCAAGACTCCGTCCATGCCGCAGCCGAGCGGAGGCCACTGGATCTCCTTGGCATAGGTGGGGCTGACGGTGCTCACCATCGTCGACCAAAGGATGCCTCCCTTCAGAAAGCTCAATGTTCCCTGAAACTCGAGCTGGTCCCAGCGGAATAGGTCGTAGGGAAGGCCGAGGGCGCGCATCCACGCGGCGCTGCAGGAGCCGGGATGGGCCACGTTGTGGATTGTGAAGAGAATCCCCGCTTTGCCGAGCGGGCCGTTTTTATAACGAAGAGAGCGATAAACGGGGAGGAGCCCCGTCGTCCAATCGTGCAGATGAATGGCGTCGGGCGTCCACCCATCGCGCGACATCGCCTCCAGCACGGCGAGTGCAAAGAATCCGTAGCGAGCCGGCGTGTCGTCGTAGCTTCCGTAAGGATGCGGCTCTCGCTCGAAGAGCTCCGGGCAATCGATCAGATGGACGGGGACCCCGCGGACGGTTGCTCCGAGGACGCGCGCCGAGGCCGGCAGCGGCTCCTGCAGAACGGTCACCGCTCCTTCATCCGTGAGCTCCCCGAGGTGTCCGTGCCGCATGGCACCGAAATGTGGAATGTAAATCTCGACATCGTGGCCGAGCTTTCGCAGCTCACGGGGCAACGAACCCACCACATCGGCCAGGCCGCCCACCTTCAGGATCGGATCACTCTCGGGGGCGACGAACGCAATTCGCATGAAGGATCTCGCTCAGGGGTTCTCGGTGGATCGTGGCGCGACGCTCAGAATGATGACATTCCGCCACCCGAGGGAATCTTGGGCTTCGGGACACTGCCGCTCGGCGCCGCTGATCCCGCCGGGGTCTGTGGACCCTTCACCGGGGCTACGGGCGCCGTGCCTCCCGGTTTGTAATATTTCATCGCCTCCGGAATCCACCCTTGGAGGTCCTTGATGCGCGTTTCGTGCGACGGGTGCGTCGAGAGGAACTCGGGGGTGCCGCCGCCGCCGGCCATCTTTGCCATGCGCTCCCAGAACTTGGGTGCTTCACTCGGGTCGTATCCGGCCTTCGCCATCAGAATCAGCCCGATGTGATCGGCTTCGCTCTCATGGGATCGGCTGAACGGCAGCATGATCGCCACATTTGTGCCGGCCCCAAGAATCTCCATGAGTCCCTGGCGCGCCGTCGGGCTCATCTTTGCAACCCCGGCGAACGCGTCGGCCGCAGTGAGTCCGAATTGTGCGAGCACCCCCTGCGACATGCGCTCGTTGCCATGCTGGGCGATGGCGTGTGCCACTTCGTGCCCCATCACGACTGCGAGGCCCGCCTCGTCCTGCGTCACGGGGAGGATACCGGTGTAGACCCCCATCTTTCCGCCGGGCAGACACCATGCGTTGATTTGTGGGGAGTCGATCAGCGCCACTTGCCACTGATAACCGGGCTTTTCCATGCCAGGTTCGGGGTTTTCGGCCGCGGCGGCGATGCGGTCCGAGACCTTCTTCACCATGGTGAATTGTGGCCCCGTGGTGATTGTCTTCGATTCGGAAAGCGTCTGTTGAAAGGCCTGGAGCCCGAGCTGATTCATCTCCGACTCTGAGTGGAGTGCGAGCTGCGTGCGGTTCGTGTACGGAACCGTCTGGCAGGCGATCGAGAGAAGCGACAGCGAAAGGGCTGCGAGAGCGCGAAGGAGGATCCTGGCCATGGCTGGCGGAGAATACCCGACCGCAGTGCTCGCCGAGGACCTACCGGGCGTCGGGCGAGCCGCTGAATCCCGCGCGGAACGCCGGCACGAGGCGCGGTCGGAGGATCGACACGACGTGGCGCACCGCGGGGGTGTCGAGGTCGCCTGGAGGGGGCGTGAGGAACCTCATCCGGTAGCCAGCGCCGAGCCCGCGAGCGAACCCCTCTTGCCAACTTTCGGGAAACCCGGACTGCGCCTGTTCGGTGATTAGGTCGCCGGGCAGGTAGTACGCGTTGACCACCTTTCCGAGGCGGAATCCGAACCCGAACCCGATGTCGGCGCGCGCGAGCACTTCAGGCAGCGGCGTGACGCGGGCCGCGGCGAAGGCTCCTCGGAAAAATCGCGGCCGAGCCGGGACGCCCGGAGGGAACAAATCGAGCAGGCTCAGCCCCACTCCGCGCGCGATCAGTTGGTGATCCGCCGGGGTCGTCGCCGCGAGCAGAGGGGACAGGTCATGGCGCCGCGGATCCCCTGAGGTCACGAGGGCGGCGCCAATGGCAACACATGCGAAGGCCCGCTGGCGCGCAGGGAGCTGCCCGAGCCAGGACCCGGCGCTGGAGGGAGTGAATCCAGGCGGCGGCGCGAGCGGAATGCGCGGCGGTATGTAGCGCAGCGGAAGCGTCCACTCGGGCGCGTCGTCGTACCGCCGGATCGTCTCAATGACTTTCGAGAGCTCGGCGCGCGATTGTAAGAATCCAGAGATCTGAAACTCGGAATCCTTGTCGCCGCGATGCGTCCGCTCGGTCTCCCGAAGCGCCGCGCGATTGGGCTCCGAGAGCGCAGCATACAGAAAATGACCGTTGAACTCTTCCCACAGATAACCGCGGCGCGCGGGTTCTCGGAGGATCGTCTCGATGTCCCACGTCGAGAGCGATCCGTAGGCTCCGACGCCAAGAAACGGCACGAAAACGAGGGCTGCCGCCGCGCGCCGCCCGCGGTCGGCGAAGCGGGCCGCAAGGAGCGGCAAAGGCAATAAAAGAAACGGGAGCACCGGAAGGACGTAGCGGACCTCCAGCGCATTCTTGAGACCGCCTTCGACCTGGAATGCACTCGAGCTGCGGGCATAGACGAAGGCAAAGACGGCGGGATAGGTCCAGAAGAACCCGCCAGCGGCGAAGATCTCGCGAAGCGAGCGGCCGGTGCGTCGTCGTTCCGCCATTGCGAGGGCTCCGAGCGCCAGCGCCGCTCCATAGCTCGCCAGCAGCGTGCCGTCAGCCAGCCAGCGGAACGGGGTCTGAAACGCGAAGGCGAACCCGTCGCGCCAGAGGTCGAGGAACTTCCCGACGGAGTCGCTTGCCGCGAGGTGGTTCGTCGGGCTGTAGCCCCACAGCATGATGGAGCTCTTGCCGGTTGCAAAATATCCAAGGAGAGGCGGCAGCGCTCCGACGACCACCCCCGGCAGGAATCCACAGAAGATCTCAAAATAGAATCGCGGCTCGCGGTACCGAGGGAGAGACAATAAAAAGGATGTCGCCGCAACGGCGCCAACGCCGAGCGCCCCTTGGAGGTGGAAGCCGATTCCAAAAGATACAAAAATCCCGGCAGCGAAGGCGTGAGCGAGGAGCCGCGGGCTGCGGCCATGGGCCCACTCCATTGCGAAGAGCGCCGCTGCGAGGAAGAAGGGAAGGCTCTCGCAATGATCTCCGTAGCTCAGCACTGCCATTTTTGCGAAGCCCGCCGGAGCGAGCACAAAAGGGCTCGTTCCGAAGAGGGCGGCGCGGCGTCCGAGGCGGCGGTAGAGCAAGCAGTACCAAGCGGCCACGCCTGCGAGATGGAAGACCGTCCCCGCCATGCGGAGCGCAAATGTGGTCGGACCGAACAGTGCATAAAAAGGTGTCGCCAGCAGACTCACCACAAAAGAGCCCGGCACATGAGAAATCTCGTACCAATGGGTTGGCCAGACTGGCATCCCCAGCGTGAACGCGTAGGCGAGCGTGCCGCGATAGAGCCCTTCGGCAGGGTTCTCGTCGACGCGCGATAGGTTGGTTCCGATCCGCAGAACGAGCGCGATCGCGAGCCAAAGGAGGAGGCCGCGCCATGGAAAGCGCTCGCGCACGGGGTCATGAGGCGCCGACATCGAGGATGCTCTTCGGCGGAAGGCTCGGGACTCTGGGTGGGGGGCTCCGAGAGAGTACCGCGGGCAGAGCTCCATGTGCTGGTCTGCCTGCGCCCGGCACTTTCGCGACGGGCCGGTATGCTGCCGCCGATGGCACTTCTCGACCTCTCTCTCCGGAACTTTCTCGCGACGCTCGCTGCTAAGACTCCGACTCCAGGCGGCGGCTCGGTAGCGGCCCTGAATGCCGCCCTCGGGCTTGGGCTTGTGGCGATGGCAGCGCAGTTCACTTCGGGCGCGAAGTACGCGGCCGTCGAGACCGACGCAGCCAACACGATCGGTGGCTGCGACCTCCTCCGGGCGCGCGCGACGGCGCTGGTGGATGCCGACTCGGCGGCCTACGACCTCGTGACCGCTGCCTATGGACTTCCGAAGGGGACCGACGCGGAGAAGGCGGCGCGCGCGGATGCGATTCAGCGCGCGCTGGAAGGGGCGATGGATGTGCCGCAAAAGACGATCGACGTGGCCATCGCGGGGCTCGAGCTGGCGGCCTCCTTCGCGCCGAAGTCGAACAAGAATCTGGCGAGCGACGTGTTCGTCGGCGCAACCTGCCTTCTCGCGGCGGTGGAAGGGGCGCGCGCCAATGTGAAGATCAACGCCGCGGGGTTGACCGACTCCGCGAAGGCTCAGTCCGCGCTCGCTGCGGCCGATGCCGCCTTGGCGAAGGCGGACCGTTTGCTGTCACAGATCCGCAACGCGATCGGCTAAGGCGGGCGAACCCATGAAAAAGCTCATTCTTCTTCGCCACGGTGAGTCGACCTGGAATCGTGAGAATCGCTTCACAGGCTGGAAAGATGTGACCCTCTCAGAAAAAGGGGTCGAAGAGGCGCGCGAGGCGGGTCGGGTTCTGTCGCGCGAAGGATTCCAGTTCGACGTGGCGTACACGTCGCTCCTGACTCGCGCGATCCGAACGCTGAACTTGGCCCTCGAGGAGCTGGGGCAGCTCTGGATACCTGTGGTGAAGGATTGGCGGTTGAACGAGCGGCATTACGGCGCGCTGCAGGGGCTCGACAAGGCAGAGACCGCGGCGAAGCACGGGGAGGCACAAGTGAAGATCTGGCGGCGCTCCTACGACGTGCCTCCGCCGCCGATGACCCGAGATGACGAGCGGTGGGCCGGCCGCGACCGGCGATACGCGGGGCTGCGCCCCGAGGAGATTCCGTTGACGGAATCGCTTAAGGACACGGTCGCGCGCGTGATTCCCTGCTGGGAGGATTCCATCGCGCCGGCGCTGCGTTCGGGAAAGACTGTTCTTGTGGCCGCGCACGGCAATTCGCTGCGTGCGCTGGTGAAGTTCCTCGATGGAGTGAGCGAGAAGGATATTCTTGAGCTCAATATTCCGACGGGTATCCCGCTTTTCTATGAACTCGGCGACGATCTGAAACCGAGGGGCTCGCGGTATCTCGGCGACGCCTCGAAGGTGGCCGCGGCGCAGGCCGCCGTCGCCAATCAGGGCAAAGCCAAATAGCAGGTCGCGAGAAGGGAACGAGAAGCGCAGGAATGAGCTTCTGACGAACTGCAGAACTCGCGGCGATCAGCGCGCCGACTCGAGGGCGGCGCGCATGCGCACGGCTTCGGCTCGGTGCGTCGGCGAGCAGCCGTCGAGATTCGCTACTTTTTCGCGCAGAACGCGCAGCGCATCGGTCGGACGCCCCTGCCGGGAGTGCACCATGGCCACTTCGACCCAGGTGCCGGTCTTCACGCGGTCGAACCGGTCCACAGCGTCGAGGACCTCAGCGATCTCGGCATCGTCGGCTGGCTCGACGCGACGATACACTTCGACGATGAAATCCATACGCCGGTCGAAGGGGTCAGCGAACGGCTCGTAGGCGTGAATGCGCTTCCAGTGCTTCTGGAATTGTGGCATCTGTCGGTCGAGATACTCGGAGAAGCCGGAGGTGAATGGAAATCGTGAGCGGGCAAAGTCCGTTGGGCCGCCGCGGTGGCGTGCGAAGATCAGATGCGTCGCGGCCCAGTATGTGTAAGGAGAGAAGGCTGCAGACTCCACGTCGCGGGGATTTGAAACGAAGTACTCTTGAACGTCATAGATCGTGAGCGCAGGCGCGAAGACTTCAGCAAGATAAGTGAGGCCTGAAGCATGCAGCAGCAGCTGCGGCGTCACCGCATACACATCGGCCTTCTCCGCCATGCGGTCGCGGTCGATCGCCTCGAGCGCGCGCGTGGGATGGGGGTTGCGCGGGTCGGGAGTGTGCTTGAGGCGCAGGATCGGAAGGACCGAGCGGCCCGGAGCAGGCTGGAATGGGAGCGGCGGATCGTGGGGCTGATACAAGCGAAGATCGAACGGCCCCAGCTGCAGCACCTGCACCGCGCGAAGCCGCAGGTCGTCTCCCGCCAGCAGATCAAAGGAAGCGCCGAGGTAGCCCAATACTCCACAAATTCCTAGAATTGCCATCGGCGCGCCACGCACCGCGGCGGCGGCGAGTGAGTTCGCGCCGTCGCGACGCGCCCCGAATCCGGTGAGTACGGCGGCTGTGATCGGCACCAGCATCGGCAGGAGCGGGCCCGCGTAGCGCGACTCCTTCGCGGGAATTGCTGAGATTGAAATGTATGCGGCTGAAAGGATCGTGAGGAGCGCGCAGGCGCGCCCTACGGTGCTGAGTGGCAGCAGATCGAAGCCCGCGCGGCGGGCCGCCAGAGCGGCAAGGAGGGCAGCCACCGAGATGCCCGTGGCCCAGGCAAGGGGCACCGACAGTTCAACGTCGAGCGACCGGGCGTAGTAGAGAAGGGAGGCAGGATCGAGAAGTCCGCTGCCGACATGATAGATATTCTGGACGCGGACGTTCTCTGTGTATCGCCACAGATCGCCGAGGCGCAGCCACGCCCACGGGAAGATGACGACTCCCGCGACGAGCGCTGCTCCGAGGCCGTGGACGGCGCGGCGACCCAGGTCACCGGCAGGCTGCTTTCGAGCGGTGGCGGCGATGAGGCGCAGAAGCAGGAACCCATACAGAATGGCAATGCCAAGAAGTGCGAAAACGGCGTTCCACTTCACGAGCACGGCGAGGCCCGCAAGAGCGCCGCAAGCGAGCGACGGGCCGAGCCACCGGAATCCGTCCGACTCGAGGTAGGACCAGACCGCAAGCGCCGTCAGCGCGGCGAGCGGCACCTCCAGCATCATGAGGTGCCCGTAGACGGCAGCGTGGGTGGAGGTGAGCACCAGGAACGCTGAAAGCAGGCCGGTGCCCGGGCCACGCAGCGCGCGCCCGATTCCAAAGGCGCCAAGGCCGAGCAGCGCGAGGAAGAACATCTGTGACATCACCGGAGCGTCGAGCGATTCGGGCGCCGCGAGGTGAAAGAGCGATGCGACGGCAGCGAAGAGGGGCGGGTAGGGCTGCGGGTGTGCCGTCATCACGCGTGTCAACAGGTCGCGCTCCGGATGGGAGAACGCATCGGCGATCCGATGGGTCGTCGTGAGATACCTCACGTAGTCGCCATGGGGAGCTGCCTGGTCCGCCGCCAGCCAGAGTGGAACCGCCGCGGTCGTGGCAATCACCAGCAGGCCGAGGAGCAGGAGCGACGTGCGCAGGCGCATCACGGGTATCTTGGCATGCGGCCCGTCTCGATGCACCGCATGGAGGAGCCCACCATGGCTTCCGCGATTGTCCTTTGCGCTCTGCTGATACCCCAGGCGATCTCCCAGCCGGCGAGCCGGCCAGTGCAGACAGCGCGATTTTCTCTTGCACCATGGCCCGCCGAGCTCGAGCCCGGGGACGGGGAGCTGGTGCTCACTCCGTCGGTGGTGGTGAAAGTGAGTTTGCCGGAGCCGCAGGCTGCGAGAGTTGCGGAGCGCTGGCTCGACGATTTGCGCGGGCGGACTCGGTGGGCGCTGCCGGTTCAGCCCATGGGCAGTCCTGCCGCGCCGTGTGAGATCCGGCTATTGTGTGATCCGCTCACCCGGCACTACGGTCCCGAAGGGTATGAACTCGCGATCGAGCCGGCCTCCATCACAATTCGGTTCGCCGATGATCTCGGATTGTTGCGGGGAACCCAGACGCTTGCACAATTCTTTCCACCGCTCTGGTGGGCGAGCCCGACGACCGAGCGCCTTCCGGCAGGCGCTTGCGCGCTGCCGATTGCAAAGATTCGGGATTGGGCGCGCTTTCGGTGGCGGGGGCTGCTGCTCGACGAGAGCAGGCACTTCTTCGGGAAGGAATTCGTGCTCCGGTTGCTGGACGCGATGTCCCAGTTCAAGCTCAATGTGTTCCATTGGCATCTTACGGATAGCCAAGGCTGGCGCCTCGAGAGCCAGGCTTTTCCGAAACTTACGCAGATCGGTGCATGGCGCACGGGCGCGGGATTCGGGTTCCAGCGCGAGCAGACTGGAGAGCTGCCCTGGGATTCAAGGGGCCGCTATGGAGGCTACTATTCTCGCGACGATGTCCGCGCCATCGTTGCATTCGCCAAGGAGCGCGGCATCACCATCGTGCCGGAAATCGAGATGCCGGGGCACGCCCAGGCATGGATTGCCGCATACCCGGAGCTTTCGTGCGATGGGATGCCCCATCGGACTGCTTCCGACTACTCCGAGCAGACCTGCGATGTATTGTGCGTTTCGAATCCTGCGCTCGACGGATTCCTCGAGAAGCTGCTTCCGGAGATCGCAGAGCTGTTTCCGAGCGAGTGGATCCACGTCGGCGGCGACGAGGTGAATCCCGCCTTCTGGAATGCGTGCTCCCGCTGCCGGGATTTTT
Organism: Planctomycetota bacterium; assembly: GCA_016792805.1. GTDB lineage: Bacteria > Planctomycetota > UBA1135 > UBA1135 > JACQFD01 > JAEUHX01. The sequence continues at coordinate 7,028 of JAEUHX010000001.1, read as the reverse complement.
GTAAGAAAAACGAGCTGAGCGGGCCGCAGGCGCTGCAGGCACATTTCGAGAAACGAGTGGAGGCCATTCTTACGAAGCTCGGAAAGAGGCTGGTCGGCTGGGACGAGATCCTCGAGGGCGGGCTGCCGCCGCGTGCCACGGTGATGAGCTGGAGAGGCACATCGGGAGGCATCGCGGCGGCTCGGCGCGGCCACGAGGTGGTTATGTCGCCCACGACACATTGTTACTTTGATTACCCGCAGGCTTCGTCTGGTGAGCCGAAGAACGGCGGCGGGCTCGTTCCGCTGCGAAGAGTGTATTCCTACGAGCCCATTCCGGCGGAGCTTGCCGCGGAGCACGCGCGGTTCGTGCTCGGCGTGCAGGGCAATCTCTGGACGGAGTGGATTCCGAATGGCCTTCACGCGGAATACATGGCTTTTCCGCGGGCGATCGCTCTTGCGGAGGTCGGCTGGTCTCAGCCGCAGATGCGCAGCTGGGAAGGATTTCGCGCGCGGCTACCGAAATTGTTGGAGCGCCTTTCGTCGCTCGGCGTGGCGCACCGTGTCCCCAAGCCCGGTGAGGGTGACCCGCCGCGCATGGTGTATAGCGGGGTCGCCACGACTTCCATGGCGGTGTACGGCGACTTCGCGCCCGAGCTGGCCTTCGACGGAAATCTCGAAACGTACTTTTGGAGCGAGGGCGTTCCCGCGGTCGGCCAGCACCTCACTCTTGAGCTGCGCGATGAGAGAGTGTATCGATCGGTGAGCGTAGCGACCGGGAAGCCGGACCGACCCGATGACGTGCTGGTCGATGGCGTCGTCGAGGTTCGGATCGATGGAGCCTGGAGAACGGTGGGCAAGTCGCAGCCAGGCGATTTCGAACTGCGGCTGCCTGCGGAGCCGGTGGAAGCTGTGCGGTTGCGGTCGACGGCACCCCATGGGCATTGGTTGGTAGTGAGAGAAGTGACGCTGAAGTGAGGTCGGGAGTGGTGGGATCTGTGGGGGTTGGGCTTGGTTGGCCTTGGTGTGGCCGCGTGCGGTCGAGGAGGGGATTTCAGGATTCCTGCGATCTGCGCGCCGCTCCCGAGTTGAGCAGTGGTATCGACGCGCGCAGGCTATTACCCAATCGATAAGTGGAGTCGGCGCGTCGAGGACGTTCCAAAAGTGCTCCCGGTGCTTGCACTGGTGCAACGCACTGCGCGCGCCATGGCCACGAGTCTGCGGAACTCGCCGCGCCAAGACCGACCCACGCCCCCATTCCACTCCCTCTCTCAATTTGTGAAGAAGGCGGAGTTTGTTCCAAGGCGTGCGCATCAGCTCCACGGATCGGTCGTGCTGCGCGCCCATGGCCGCGCGAGGGATCGATGGGGCGTCGCAATTTTTCTGAAACTGCGGGAGAGCGTGGCGACATGGACACGATCGGCGCACGCTTTGCGCGTGCGGCGTTCGCACGCGTCGGGCAGCGTCCCTCTCATTACCTTTGGAGGTCGCTATGCGACGCATCGCGCTCGCATTGTCTGCAATGTTGATCGCTGCGGGGCGTCTTGCCCTTGCGCAGGATGAGGACTCGGTCGCCAACACGTGGGCGAACTTCGAGTCGATGCCGGTGACCCCGTTGGGGCGCACGCCCGACGGAACCAAGCTGCTGGCCGTCAATCTCGACGGCGGGCGGCTTTCTGTGTTTACTCTTCAGAACCCAACGCTACCGGTCCTCTCGCAGGAGATTCCCGTCGGCGTCGACCCCGTCTCCGTGCGGGCGCGGACGAACGATGAAGTCTGGGTGGTGAACTCCCTCTCGGACAGCATCAGCATCGTTTCGCTGAGCCAGGGGGTCGTTGTCGAGACCCTGTCGACCGGCGACGAACCGAGAGATGTGGTCTTTGCGGGATCGCCGCCTCGGGCATTTGTGACCTGCGGAACGCAGAGGAGAGTTGATGTGTTCAATCCGACCACTCGCCTGCTCGTCGCATCGATCACACTCGATATGTGGGACCCTCACGCGATGGCCGTGAGCGCGGACGGGAGCCGCATCTATGCGATCTCGCGCATCTCGGGCAACGGTACGGTGTGTATTCCCGACAACATGGTACTGCCGACGGATCAGCAGGCGCAGCTCTTCCCTGGCGCGCCTGTGACCGGTTTTATCACGAACTATTCCAACCCGGCGTACTCGTCGTACACGCAGACGTTCACGCAGGTGGACCGCGATCTCGCGATTCTTGATGCGAATACGCTCACGGTACAGCAGTACGTCTCCACGGTGGGAACGGTGAACTTTCACCTCGCGCTCAGGCCTGGCGCGGACTCGATTTTTGTGACGAACACGCAAGCGCTCAATACAGTTCGATTCGAGCCGAACCTCAATGGGCACTTCGTCGATCACAGGATCACGCCGGTGAGCGGGCTCTCGGGCACCCCCGTCGTCGGAACGGCGTCGGACCTCAACCCGGGATTCAACTATGCTGGAGGTCAGTCTGCATCCAACATCTCCACGGGAGTGGCGCAGCCCATGGGGATCGTGTTCAATGCGGACGGATCCACGGCCTATGTCGCGGCCTTCGGCAGCGATCGTGTCGCGGAAGTCAGCGCCTCGACGGGTGCCGTCACGGGCAGAATCGAGTCGCGCATCGAGTTCAACGGCGCGACCGACGTGTCGCCGGAGCGCATGCGCGGGCCGGTCGGGCTCGTGCTGGACGAGGCCAATGGTCGCCTCTATGTGTGGAACCGGGTGTCGCGCACGATTTCGGTCGCCAGCACTCTCACAAGAGGCGTGCTGGCCGAGGTTCCGATCTCGCGATTTGAGAAGATCCCATCGAAGATCCTGAAGGGGAGACCGCATCTGTACAATGCTCGGGCTGGCAACGGCATCTCGAGCTGTGCGGCTTGTCACATTTCGGGACGAACCGACGGCATCGGGTGGGATCTCGGCGACCCGAACGGGCAGCCGGTGGTGGTGACTCTGCGCGATAACAGCCTTTTCACCGAGCATCCGCTCAAGGGGCCGATGGTGACGCAGTCATTGCAGGGGCTGAAGGACACGGAGCCGTTCCACTGGCGCGGAGATCGTGTGGACTTCAACGCATTCAATCCGGCCTTCCAAGGGCTCCTCGGCGGAGTCCAGCTGCCGGCCACCCAGATGCAGGACTTCACGAATTTCATGGAGACGGTGGTCTATCCACCGAATCCCTACAGGAATCTCAACGATACGGTGCCGAACACGCTGTTTGGAACCTCGAGCATCAACCCGGCGGCCGGAGAGGTGATCTTCAATACTCTTCCGACGCTCGGGACGTTCACCTGTGAGAACTGTCACCTCAACCCGACGGGCACCGACACGGCGCTGCAGCTCGAGCTATCTTCTCAGCCGATGAAGACGGCCCAGCTGCGCAACGCCTACGAGAAGGGACTATTTGTGTCTACCCCGAGCACGAATGGCACGTTCCAGACGGGATTTGGCTATCTCCACGAAGGGATCTTCCACGGCGTCGTGGATTTCGTGAATCTGACCTTCGGCGGAGCTGGCGGGACTCTCACTCCTCAGCAGGTGCTCGACGTTTGCGGATTTGTGTATTGCCACCCGACCGACACGGCTCCCGCCGTCGGTCGGACGGTGACGCTCGATCCGGTCACGTTCGCGGACCCGACGCGGCTTGCCGTCATCGGGACGCTGCAGGCTCAGGCCATCGCTGGGAAATGTGATCTGATCGTGAAGGCCAATATCGGCGGTGTGGAGCGCGGCGCGCTCTTCAAGGCGGTCTCGGGTTTCTTCGAGCCCGACACGATCGGGCTGCCGAATCTTACACTTCAGGATCTGCAGGTCTTCGCGAGCTTTACGCCGATGAACTTCATCGGAGTGGCGAAGGGGACCGGCCGGCGCCTCGGCATCGACCGCGACTTGGATACTGTATTGAACTTCGACGACTCGCCGGCGAGCTTCCTGTCGTTCTTCGGCTCGCCCACGAACGGCTGCTGCGGAACTGTGGATATCGGGTTCCTAGGCGAGCCCTACATCGGAGCCAATGCCGTCACCATGTCATGCACAGGATTGCCCGCGCTCGGGACCGCCATTCTCGCGATGAGCACAACTCCCGATCCGGGCACTCCCTTCCAGGGGATCATCCAGTATGTGCCGCTCTCGGCGCCGACAACGATCCTGCTGACGAAGAACGCGGATCTCTTCGGCACAGCGGTCCACAGCATGGCCGTCCCCGAAGATCCGGCGCTGGTTGGCGTGCCGTTTCACCTCCAGTGGGTCGGTTTCGATGCCGCCGGGCCCCAGGGGCTCACGGCGTCGCGTCGGATGTCGGTGACCCCATACCAGCCCTAGAAGTCCGTTGGGAAGCCGTTTCGAGCGAATCGAAGATCACTTCTCGCGAGCTCGGGGACTAGCGCGTGTGACGTAGCAAGGAGTTACGTCGATCACGGCTTGACGATGGGTTCGCGAAAAGGCGACGAAAAGCGCCGAAACGAGTTCTCAGCAGCCGGCCAGGAGCCCTTGGCAGAGGTTGCCCGAGCTGGGCTCAGGACGACCTCGCGCGCTCTTCGTCGGACCGCCTCGACGTAACTCCTTGCTACGTCTCCAGCGGTTCTCCTCGATCCCGCGAACGATCCTCGCGGTCGCTCGGCGGGGCACTTCTGCCACTGGCTCCCAGGGCAAGCCGGTTGCGACGGCGACCCCGCGGTGGGCCAACTGCGATGGCTGAGCGAACTCCGCGGCAGCTCTCTGGAGCCTGCGTACGCCTCGTGCGGACGCAGGCTCCTGCGGCGAGATCTAGGAGCGGGACCGCCCTCCCCCCACGCGGGCACAAGGCGAACCTTGGTCGGCCGGACTAAGCTTCTTGCGCTCGAAAGACCGAAGGGGCGGTTGCCGCGGTTCCGCTCGGAATCGCGTACCGCTTACCCCGATACGACATCTACCGAAAGCCGCCCTCGCATTCTTCGCTGACCTGTCGCAGAAACTGCCGCCGTGACCACCACCGTCCAAGAGACTCCCGTCAAGACCTACAGCCCCGAGGAGCTCGAGGAGCTCAAGCGCAATAACGAGGCGCTGGCGCTTCAAGAGCGCCGCACACGCCCCGACGTGGTGCGGGCGTGGCCGCAATACTTGACCATCATGAATACGTTCAAGTGCGACTTGGAGTGCCCGATGTGCTTCAAGCAGCTCGACGACGTGTTCAATATGTCGCTGCCGGATATGGAGTGGACGATCTTCGAGAAGGTCGCCCACGAAGTCTTCCCGCATCTCCGCGTGATCAACCTCTCGGTTTCGGGCGAGCCGCTCATCTCGAGAAATGTCTTCAAGGAGCTCGAGATGATGCGGGCGTATCGGGTGAAGACCGATGTGACGACCAACGGGATGCCGCTTGCCCGGCGCGGCTTGCTCGAGGCGCTGCTCCCGGTTTGCCACTCGCTGACGGTCTCGTTCGACGCGGCGACGAAACAGACCTTCGAATACATCCGCAAGGGCGCCCACTGGGAGACGGTGGTGAAGAATCTGAAGCTCTTCAACGAGATGCGGCAGAAGCTGCCACCGGAGGAGCGCCCCACTTTTCGTATGAATCACATTTACCAGCACGCGAACGCGAAGGAGCCCGTTCTGCTGGTGGAGCTCGCTCACGAGCTTGGAATCGATTACTTGAGCATCGAGCACGTTTATGTGCATCGTGACTATCAAGAGACGACGTCGATGCTCAATCATCGGCGCCTCGCTAACGAAATGATCGAACGCGCTAAGGAGCGCGCGGAGCAGCTAGGCCTCAAGGGTAAATTTCCTCCGCTGTACGATCTTTCGGACGGCGTTCCTGACAAAACCTACGAGCCGCCGTCGGCCGATTGGCTGCACGCGGAAACCAAGAAAAAGAACCCGACGAAGCTCTATAAGAACGCGGCACCGCCGCCCGACGGGCCCGTCACCGTCGCGTTGCGCGAGAAGATTCCGACGAACGAGGCGTTTGTTTCGATGCGCGAGAAAGGATGGTTCATTCCGCGCGCTTTCGACTACGGCGTTCCGCAGCTCGGCGATTCGCTGATTCCCGACAGCCAGGTGAAATTCAACCATTGCGCCTACCCGTGGCGCGAGGCGTTCGTCTCCTGGGACGGCATGGTGAGCCCCTGCTGCTCTCCCGCGCTGTTCGACGCGGGCTACATGGGGGATTTGCGCGTGAACCGCTTCTCCGAAATCTGGAACGGCACCGTGTACCAACGCCTCCGGAAATCGATCCGCGAGGGCAGAACCTACAAATTCTGCCGCCATTGTTACATCGTGAATCCCGAAGATCCCGAGTCGTACAGCCTCACCTAGCAGTCCGTCGCAAGAGCCATCCGAGCCGCGCACGCGGGCTTTCTCGTGATCTCATCGTCGGACCGATTCGACGGAGCGCCCCGGTCGCGCCTGCTGCGGTCCTCCTCGATCGCACAAAAATCCTCGTGCTCGCTCGGCGGAGCACTCTTGCCGCAGCCTAGGTCGGAGATTCTCAGTTCTGAATCGTGATCTCCAGGGCATTGGAGGAGCTGAGCCCGAAAGGGAGCTGGGGGCAGGCGTCGGGGGCGCTCCAGAGCCAGTAGCTCTGCACGGAGAGCTGCTGGCCGACGAGCGCGGGATCATTGGGGATTGGGACTCGCCGTGTCGCGCTGCGCTGGGGAACGCTCACGATGTCGGCGAAATCGATCAGCGTGCCGAGATCGACATGCTGCAGCGCGCCGATCCCGAGGGTGTCGATGCCAGCAGGGACCGACGCCGTCGTATACAGAAGGAGGCCGAGCGCGCTCGGAGGCGTGTTCGTACAGGTGAATGCAAAATAGGGGTTGTTGACCCTCGGCGTGGAGTGCACTGCCAAGGTCTGGGGCCCGGCGCAGCCAGCAGTGCCAGCGCCGATGACGGCGACTCCGGCGAAGTCGTTGATCGGAGGCGCGACTTTCTGTACGAAGACGTCGAATTGAAAGAACCCCGCGGCATATGTGGTATCAAAGGCCCCGGGAGTCACGGGGAATGATGGCGAATTGGTATAGCCGCAGATGTAATAGGCGCCTTGGGAGTCCCTCGCGAGGCCA
>JAEUHX010000074.1 GCA_016792805.1 Planctomycetota bacterium | reverse complement strand
CCGCGCGATGAGCAACCGTCGAATGCGGGCTTCGTCATCCGCGCGCGCAAGCGCGCGCGAATCGTCGCGGGCGATGCCCGCGCCCTACGGCCGAGCTTACACTTGCAGCTTCACCGATGCACAACCGCTTCAAATGGCGTGCACAGATTTCGACTCGTACGGTCGGCGCTCGCGCCGAACCATGGCGCGGGGCTTACCCCGCGCGAGGACCAACCGTCGAATGCGGGCTTCGTCATCCGCGCGCGCAAGCGCGCGCGAATCGTCGCGGGCGATGCCCGCGCCCTACGGCAGAGCTTACACTTGAGCCCTCATAGATAGGGGACGGCTAGGAATGGGGCGTGGGTCGGTCTTGGCGCGGCGAGTTCCGCAGACGCGAGGCCATGGCGCGCGCAGAATTCGATCGGCGCGAAGCGCCGGTCGGATTCTGCGCAGCCCTTGGGCCGCCGAGCGTCGAGGACTGTTCGCTGCCGCGCCAAGACCGACCACGCCCCATTCTTCCCGAGTCACAACTCCCAAACAGCGTCCCAACCCGCGTCCCAAACAGCGTCCCAACCCGCGTCCCAAACCGCGTCCCGACCTGCGCGCACAGCTCGAAGGAATCCCCGACTCGCCTCTTCGACTGTCCCCTGCCGCCTCCCCAGCTCCGGCGGATAACCCGTCCACCACGCCACGCTTCCCATGCCCCGACCGTCCGAATCGTCCTCCAACCCTCGGGACATCGCTTGCGGGAAACGTGCGCGCCGCCATAGTGCGCACACCCTTCCTCTCCCAAGTCCTCGATGCGAATCCTCAGCGCTCTCTCCGTCCTCCTGCTCCTCGCTCCCCTCCCGGCGTTCGCGCAAGAGATCACCCCGGTCGAGCCCGCCTCCAAGCCCGCCGCCCGCGAGGACAAGAAAGAAGACAAATCTCCTTGGAAGGATTCCACATTTCGCGGACTCAAGCTGCGCACCGTCGGGCCGGCCCTCACCTCGGGGCGCATCGGCGATATCGCCGTCAATCCACAGCAGCCCTATGAGTGGTATGTCGCAGTCGCCTCCGGCGGTCTCTGGAAGACCACAAATAATGGCACCACCTGGTCTCCCATCTTCGACGACCAACCCTCCTTCTCCATCGGCTGCGTCACACTCGACCCCAAGAATCCCAAAGTCGTCTGGGTCGGCACCGGAGAAAATAATAGCCAGCGCTCCGTCTCCTGGGGCGACGGCGTCTACAAATCTCTCGACGGAGGCTCCACCTGGAAGCGGATGGGGCTCGCCAAGTCCGAACATATCGGGAAGATTCTGATCGACCCGCGCAACAGCCAAGTCGCCTACGTCGCCGCGCAAGGCCCGCTCTGGTCGTCCGGAGGCGAGCGCGGACTTTACAAAACTACCGACGGCGGCGAATCGTGGACCTGCGTGCTCGCCATCAGCGAGCACACCGGCGTCTCCGACGTTGTCTTCGACCCGCAGAACCCCGATGTCCTCTTTGCCGCCGCGTACCAGCGCCGCCGCCATGTGTGGACTCTCCACGACGGCGGTCCCGAGAGCGCGATTCACCACTCGCGAGATGGCGGCGCCACCTGGAGAAAGCTCGACAAGGGGCTTCCTGGCGGAGACGTGGGGCGCATCGGCCTCGCCGCTTCCCCGGTCGCCCCCTACCCCGTCTACGCGACGATCGAGCTCCCTAATAATAAAGGCGGCCTCTATCGCACGCTGAACGGCGGCGCGAGCTGGGAGAAGCGCAGCGACACCGTCGCCGGAAGTCCACAATATTACCAGGAGATCTTCTGTGACCCCAAGAACGCCGACCGTCTCTACCTGATGGACGTGCAGAACCAGGTGAGCGACGACGGCGGCAAGACCTTCCGCCCGCTCGGCGAGCGCAGCAAGCACGTCGACAACCACGCCCTCTGGGTCGATCCCAGCAATACCGACCACATCGTGAGCGGCTGTGACGGCGGGCTCTACGAGAGCTTCGACCGCGCCGCCACGTGGCAGTTCAAGGCCAACCTGCCGGTCACGCAGTTCTATAAGATCTGCACCGACAACGCCGAGCCTTTCTATAATGTCTACGGCGGAACCCAAGACAACTTCTCCCTTGGCGGCCCCTCGCGGACGCGCAGCTCCAACGGAATCACCAATGCCGAGTGGTTCATCACCTGCGGCGGCGACGGGTTCGAAACGCAGGTCGATCCGACGAATCCGATGATCGTCTACGCGCAATCACAAAACGGCGGCATTGTGCGCTTTGACCGTGCGAGCGGCGAGCGCATCGATATCCAGCCCCAGCCGGGCCCCGAGGAGGAGCCCCTGCGCTGGAATTGGGATGCGCCGCTGCTTGTGAGCCCCCACTCGCCGACGCGCCTTTACTACGCCGCCAATCGCCTATTCCGGACGGACGACCGCGGCGATTCGTGGCGCCCCGTGAGCCCCGACCTCACTCGCCAAATCGACCGCAACACGCTGCCGGTCATGGGAAGGATTTGGGGAATCGATGCGATCGCGAAGCACAATTCGACGTCGTTCTACGGAAATATTGTTGCCTTGAGCGAGTCGCCCAAGCGCGAGGGCTTGCTCTACGTCGGAACCGATGACGGCCTCATCCAGATCTCTGAGGACGGCGGCGGCGCGTGGCGCAAGCTCGAGTCATTCCCCGGTGTTCCGGAGCGAACTTATGTGAGCCGACTCGAGGCGTCGTCCCATGATGAGGGCGTCGTCTACGCCGCTTTCGACAACCACAAAAACGGCGACTTCAAGCCGTACCTCCTGCGCAGCTCCGACCGCGGAGCCACCTGGACGTCGATCGCCTCCAACCTCCCGGCCGGCGGCCCCGTCTATGCGCTAGCAGAGGATCCGATCGACAAGAATCTACTTTTTGCCGGGACCGAATATGGTGTGTTCTTCACCTCCGACGGCGGCGCCCGCTGGACGCAACTCAAAGGCGGCATGCCGACCATCGCCGTGCGCGACCTCGAGATCCAGAAGCGCGAGAGCGATCTCGTCGTCGGCACCTTCGGCCGTGGAATCTACATTCTCGACGACTTCTCCCCGCTGCGCGGGCTCACGCCGCAGGTGCTCGAGCGAGAGGCAACACTTTTCCCCGTGAAGCGGGCCTGGAGCTACATTGCAACGCGGCCGCTCGGCGGCGGCGGCAAAGGCTTCCAAGGCGAGAGCTTCTACGCCGCCGCGAATCCTCCCGTGGGAGCGGTGATCACTTATCTTGTGAAAGAGAAGCACAAGACTCTCAAGGAGAAGCGCCAGGAGGCGGAGAAGGAAGCCATTAAAAAGGGCGAAGCTCCGCGCATCCCGACGATCGAGGAGCTGCGGGCCGAGGAGCGCGAGGAGGCGCCCGCGCTCCAGCTCACCGTGCGCGACGGCGGCGGCCGAATCGTTCGGCGCATCGGCGCCCCCGCTGGTGCCGGCATGCAGCGCGTGACGTGGGACCTCCGCGAGGCGGCCCCCGCCGGCAGCGGAGCCCGCGGTGGCCGGCCCGCGCGCGATGACGACGACGAGGAGGGTGAGCGCCCGAGCGCAGGCGGCAGCGGGCCTCTCGTGGTGCCGGGTAAGTACACAGTTCAACTCTCACGAATCGCCGCCGGAGTGGAGACGGCACTCTCCGATCCTGTGGCTTTCGACGTAGTCGCGCTCCCGGGCACGACGCTTCCCGCCGCCGACCGCGCGGAGCTGGCCGAGTTCCAACGAAAAGTGGGCTCTCTCCAGCGCGCGATCTCTGGTGCCGTGCGTACGCTGGAAGACGCCATCACTCGAACCGACGCGCTGGCGAAGGCCGCCAAGGAGGCTCCCGCCGCCGAGCCCGCGCTCGCCGAGAGAGCGCGCCGACTCAAGATCACTCTTCAGGATCTTCAGATCGAGCTCACCGGCGATTCCCTCAAATCGGGGCGCAATCTTCCGACGGTCGCCTCCGTGCGCGAGATGGCCTCCCGCGCCGCCGGATCGGTCTTCTCCAGCACCTCGGCGCCGACCAAGACGCACCGCGATCAGTTCGATCGCGCGGCGCAAGCCTTTGAGCGCTGCCTCGAGCGCGAGCGCGCCCTCGTCGAGAAAGACCTGCGCGAGCTGGAGGATGCACTGGAGGCCGCCGGCGCCGCGGTGCCCCCGGGCCGGCTCCCCAAGTGGAGTCGCTGAAATTGATTGGCTGGGCTGCCGCGACGGCAATCGCCGCGGCGGCCGCCCTCGCTGCGGCCGGCTGCACGCGCCGCGGCGAGGAGATCGAATTGTGGACGATGCAGCTCGCCCCCGATTTCAATGAGTACTTTTCCAAGGCCATTAGGGAGTTCGAGCGAGCGCATCCCGGCGCGCGCGTGCGCTGGACCGATGTGCCGTTCGACGCGATGGGGCAGCGGCTCGTCGCGGCTTCGGTGGCGGGCCAGCTCCCCGATGTGTTGAATCTGAATGCCGACCTGCTGACGGCGCTTGCGAAGGAGGGGCGCCTCGTCGACATCTCCCGCGAAGCGCCCGCCGCGAAAAGTGAGTTTCTCGAGGGAGCGTGGGAGGCGGGCCGCGTCGGCGACGGCGTCTACGCGCTCCCCTGGTACGTCGCCGTCGATGTCCTCTTCTGGCGCGAAGATCTCTTTACAAAATCCGGGCTCGGCGAGGCCGACGTGCCGCGCACCTTCGCCGACCTGCCGCGCGTCGCGCAGGCGCTGCGCACCAAGGCCGATGTGTTCGCTCTCGCGCCCAAGCTCGGGTCCGACTCCGATCTGTTGCGTTTCTTCCTGATGGAAGGCGCCCCCGCGCTGCGCGATGGTGAAGTGGATTTCTCCGACGCGAGATGCGGCCAAGTCGCCTCCTTCTGGGCCGAGCGATTCGCACGGCGCGAGTGTCCGCGCAGCGCGCTGACGCTGTCCCACCGCGTCGGACTCGATCTGTACATTCGCGGAGAAGTGGCCATGCTCCTCTCCGGGCCGCAATTCTTACAGATCATCCAGGAGAACGATCCGCGCATCGCCGCAGCGACGCGCGTCGCGCCGCCGATGCTCGGCGCAGCCGGTGTCACCAATCTCGCCGTCATGAATGTCGCCGTCAGCGCCGACTCGCCCCGGCGCGAGCGGGCGCTGGCCTTCGCGCGCGCGCTCACCTCCGCCCCGGCGCAGCTCGAGTTCTGCCGCACCGAGGCCTGCTTCCCCTCCGCGTTGGCAGCCCTCGAGGATCCGATGTTCACTCATCCGTCCGGCGAAGCAGCCGCCCGCGCGCGCGCCATTGCCGTCACGGCCCTTCGCTCCGCGCGCTCGCTCGTTGCCGGGCTCCAGCGGCAGTCGGACGCCATGCGTTTGCAACAGATCGCGCTTCAGGAGATCGTCTTCGACGGCGCCCCCGTGCGCGACGCGCTCGAGCGCGCGGAGAAAGCCACAGCCGCGCTCGCGCGCTGAGGGCCGCTGCCGCTCAACGAAACAAATCGTCCCAGGTCGAGTTGCTTCCCTTGTTCCGCGCGCGCTGGAACGCGTCGCGAATCTTCTCGGCGGCGTCCGCGGCCGCGTCCAGCACCTGCGACATGGTCTGCTTCGCCTCGTCGGCGTAGTGGCGCGCCGCGTCTCCCATGTCTTCGCGCAGCGGGCGCTGCGGCTCCTCCTGGCCGCGCTTTCTATAATCTCCCGCGAGAATGCGGTCGTAGGCGCCCGAAGCGATCCATTGTTGCAGCTCGCCGGCGCGCACCGTGTGCATCGGGTGCGTAAGCCGCATCGTGTACGCGAATTTATAGACTTGGTCGAGCAGGCTCTTGTTCTCCGCGTATTCTTGAGCTTGCGCCATGAATGCGTCGAGCTCGAGCTCGCCGCCGAGGGCCGAGGAACGCAGCCCGCCCGCCATCTTCATGAAGAGCTTGCGGCTCGCGACCGGCTCCTGGGAGGCGAGCAGCCCCGCGCGGTCGGACGAGAGTTCCGATTTTCTGTACCATTCCAGGACGGCGACCTGCACGGGCAAGAAAGCGAGCCCCGCCAGCACCGGCAGCGCCGAGAATCCCAACCTCAAGAAAAACTCCGCCATGGTGCGGTAGAGGGCGTGGCCGGAGAGCGCGTGTCCGAGCTCGTGCCCGAGCAGCACCCGCATCTCCGCCTCGTCGAGAAGTTCGAGGGCCGCCGACCGAAGCACAATAAACGGCCGGTCGACGCCGTAGGTCCCCGCGTTGAAGAATGGCTGTTGGGAAACATACAGCTCGGGGATCGCCGAACAGTCGAGCGTTGCGCAGGTCTCGAGGTGGAGCTGCCAGAGCCGCGGAAGCTGGCTCGGCCCCACGCGAACGGCGTTCGCTTGGAACAGAAGGCGCACGCCGCGCTCGCCCCCGAGGAGCCCGAGAATCTTGCGGAACACGTCGTCGACCCCCGGCAGCGCCCGCAGCGCCTGGAGGGCGGCACGGTCGGCCGGGTGCTCCCAGGCGGCGGGCGAAATGGCGGTCAGGATCTTGCGGGGACTCGGGGCGGGCACGAGGTCGTTCATGGGGCCATGGGGATACCGCGGCGCGGCATTCCTTCGCCCCCATTCTGCCGGGGTCCCCCGGCGCGCGCGAGGGCGCCGGCCCACGCGCGCCGGGGAGCCGATAGCATGGGGGCTCCTGGAGTTCCCTATGCGCCGAATCATCCCCACTGGAATGTTCGCCGTCGCGCTCACGGGCGCGGCTTTCTCGCTCGCGGCGGAAGACCTCTCGACGCTGCTCGTGCTCACGCCGGGGCGCTGCGCGATGTACGACGGCACGCTGACGCGCAGCATCGACGGGAAGCCCGCCGCGCAGACGCGATTTGTGGCGAGTTTCGCGGTGCTCGAGCGCGCCGCCGACGGTTCGGTGCAGATCCTGGAACGGTTGCGGCGCGCCGACAGCGGGAAGCTCGGCAATGAGAAGCTCACGAAAGAGAATTCGGAGGCGTCGCTGCTTGCGCTCGCACCAGCGCTGCGATCGACGCGCACGGCGCCCGTCGAGGAGCACCGCTCCGGCGCCGACGCCGTCGGCGGAATGTTGAAGTTTGCACCGATGCCCCATGGCAGCGCGCCGCGGACGGCGGGGGTGACGGTCGAGGCCGGACAAGTGATCTTGCCGAATGGTGAGGCTTTCGACGCGACGCTGCAGTGGACGGCGGTCGCAGCGGACGGCCTGCTGCGGCTTGAGGCGACGCCGAAGCTCCTGCCGGCGACGCGCAGTGGCGGCAGCGATTCGCTGGAGGCGTACCACGAGAGCTATGTGATCGATCCGACGCTCGGCGCGGTGAAGTCGTATGAGATCTCCTGGAAGATGAAGCACGCGCGCGGATGTGAATATTCGGCGCTTGCGGAAGAAGTGAAGATCACAGGTGTGCTGAATCGGGCGTTCGAGCTCGGATCCGACGAGCTGAAGGCGCTGCGCGCCGAGAACGGCCTCGAGAGCGCCACCGACCCGACAGCTCCGCTCGACTACACCGATTTCGAGCGGAACAAAAAGAAGGAAAAGGAACTCTCGCTCCCTGGGATTCGTGGGGTCGGCGCGTGCGCCGCGCCGTTATGAACTTCCGGTCGGTTCCTCATCCGCGCGCGCATGCGCGCGCGAGATCGTCTCGGGCAAGCCCGAGCCCTACGGCAGAACCTATGCCTGCACAGATGCGGGATGGCGTGGACAAGGAGGTGAGGCAATCTTGATGTGCACCGATGTTGATCCGTAGGGTCGGCGCTCGCGCCGAACTAGGGCGCGGGGCTTGCCCGGCTCGATGAGGAATCGGTACCGTGATACTTCATTCGGCGGCGCATGCGGCGCCGAATCGCCATGGGCACGGCTGACTTTTGAAACATCCTCCGTGCGCCGACCGGTCTCCGCGGCGCGTGCGCCGCGCCGTTCTGCATTTGTGGTCGATTCCTCATCCGGGCGCGCACGCGCGCCCGAAGTCGGAGCGGGCACGCCCGCTCCCCACAGCAGAGTTCTAACCCCCGTTACTTCCCGCGGGCGGCTCTCGCGATGCTGAAAGTCGCCGCGCGGTGCGCCGGCACGCGCGCTTCGAAGACGCCCTCACGGCTGCGCGGAGTGCGCAGCGACCGAACCTTGCTCCCGTCGAGGCGCGTCTCCTCGACCGCCTCAATCGGCCACGGCAGAACAGCGCGGAAGTTCACTTCTTCCTCCTCGAGATTCACCACCCGGAGCTCCACACGCTCTCCCTGGTGCAACGGACGCAAGCTCGAGACAACAATCGGATCCCCTTCAAGTCGCAGCCGCATCTGTGGCGTGCGCGCCCCTTCAACCAGCAGCGGCGGCAGCAGCACCGCATCTCCCGCCGACGCCGTCGCATTGAGCCGCTCCTCCGCCGGAACGGCGCGCACGCCAAGCTCAAATGTGTGCACCCCAAAACACTGTGCCCCCGGCACCGGCATCGGCGGCCCCGCGCCAAACGGCCTGCTCACCAATCCCACTTTTCCGAGCTGCCCCACGCAGCGCAGCAGCGTGATCGCGAGCGACCCGTCCTGCCGCAGCTCCGCCTCGTGCAGCCCGCGCGCATAGACCGCGAGCCCCGCGAAGATCACAAATCCCTGAAACGGATGCGTCGTGCTCGGCTGCTCCGCGCCCACGGCCGCGTCATGGAGCGCCCCCGCCTTGCGCTCGACAGCGTCGAACGGCATCCCCGCCACAAACGACGGCGCCGGCCTGCCCGGAGAAATCACACATCGCAGACGATGGTTCTCGCGCGCGTTGCGCACCGCGATCCGCACGCGCGCAAGGTCGCTGCCGGCCACCTCGAGAATCCTCACTTCTGCGTCAAGATTTGGCGGGCCGCCATCGCTCCAGAGCGACCGGAAGCCGCGCACTTTCGGCGTGTCGTAGGAGGCGAGCACGCGCCGATGCGAGAGCGTCTGCGGCGCGAGCGGCTGTCCCACGCCATCGCGCGCCGGCTCGAAATTATAACTATCCCCAAGATCCGCCTCGTCCTCGAGCGTGATGCGCAGCTTCGGATAGCTCGGCAGATGGGGCGCAAAACCGAGCGGCGCCTTCTCGTCCGTGCGAAGCCACGGCGGCTGCGGCTTGCGCGCCTGCTCCGGGACCGACTCCACGCGCTCCACCCAGGCGCCTTCCCGGGGAAATCCTTTCTCATCCAGCGCGACGCGCTCGCGCCGCTCGACCACATCCGCCGGATCCGCCGTCTCCTCCTTCCGCACAAAGCTCGTCACAAATACGGGCGCCGATCGCTCGCGCGCGAACGGCTCCAGCGCCGCAACCTCCCCGGCCGCGCGTCCACAAATACGCCGCAGCGCGTGCAGCCCGCGGTCGCGCAGCGCGCGCAGCCGCACCGCCATCTCCTCGTGCACCTCATCGATCGAGCAGCCGCAGATCGAGTCGTGGGGCTCGTTGAGCAGCAGAAGCTTCCACAATTGAGCGAGTTCGGCGCGCGCGCGCTCGTCGGCGTCGGCGAGCGCGGCCGCCGGTTCCAGATACGCAACCAACAGATCGCGCACCTCGTCGTGCAGCGCCTTGAGCGGCGCGCGCGTCGACAGCGTCCCCGGCAAGACAGCTCCGATGCGCCCGTCGCGCAGATCGCCCTCCACCACCGTTTTTGACACCTTCGGCCGGTAGCCATCCAACGACCCCACCTGCAGCGCGCGGCACTGCTCAGCCGTCGGCGGCGCCAAGTGATCGCCTCCAAACAATAACAGTGGATTCTCTTTGGCCGCCTCCGCGGCGAGCTTCTCCAGGTCGGCCGTCTGCGGGTCGTGGTAGTAGCCTCCCGGAATTGGAATCGCAGCCACCTCGCTCCCATCGGGCGATCGCCACAAAAACGGAGCTCGGGCATTCTGTGGTGAGACGCCGCGCCACAAAACAGCGCGCTCGATCCCAAACCCCTTCAGAATCTGTGGCATCTGGCGCGGATGCCCAAAAGAATCGGGCATGTAGCCGACGGCCATCGCTCGCGGCAGCGCCGCGCGCCCAGCCTCGAGATTGCGCACGAGGCACTCCCCCGAGACAAGACACTCATCCGCGAGCACATACCAAGGGCCGCACTCCATCGCGCCGCGGCCGATTCCCCGCCGCAGCGCTTCGGCGAGCTCGGGGCGCACCTCCGCCAGGTCTTCCAGGATCACGGCCTGCCCATCCAGAAGGAAATGTGGCAACTTCGCCGCGAGAATCTCCTCGCAGCGCTCCACCAGCAGCCCGCGAAAATCCTCAAAAGTCCGATACCACTCCCGATCCCAGTGGATGTGCGGAACGACATAGAGCTTGGTCCGGCTCACGGCAGCTCCTTCGCAATGCGCGCCAGCAGCGCGTCGTCCATCGAGTGCAATGCAAAGAATGCAACTCCGGCCGCTCCTGCATCCTTCGCCGCGCGAATCTGTGCGATCAGCGTCTCCGGCGGATATTTGAGAAACGGCGCGAGCCCCGCCACGATCGGCCCCTTCCAGGGCGCCTTCCGGATCCACTCGCCCACGCGGCTCGGATCGCGGTCGTAGCTCATGAACGCGAGCTCGTCGACCTCGAAGCGCGACCAATCTTGATACTTCTCCGAGCGCGCATGCGCGAGGTCGGGGAAGACGGCCGCCGAGAGGCGCAGCCGCGGAAACCGCCTCCGCACCTCCGTCACAAAATCAAGAATCCGCTTCTCGCGATCGGCCGCCGTGTCGCCCGCACACCGCGGGCATGCGCAAAATTGTTGCGTCTTCCCCGCCTCGCTGCGGGAGATCGGGTAGCGGATGTAATCGAGCTGGATCCCCGCCACGCCTTTAGCCGCGAGCTCCGCAAGCCCGCCCAGGATGTGTGCGCGCGCGGGCTCGCTCGCAGGACACAAGAAGTGATATCCCTTGCCCTCGAATTGTTCAAAAATCGAAGCCGCCGATCCCGCCGCATCCCGCTGCAGCCAATCGGGGTGCTCCCGAACGAGCCGCGCCTGCGCGAACCCCGCAAAGAACACATGGACCCAGCCATGGATCTCGATGCCGTGGCGCGGCCCGAGGCGCGCGAAAGCCGCGAGCGCGTCGAAGCGCTCGAAGCCTTTCTGTGATTCATACAGTGGACTCGGATAGAACGTCTGCCCTTCGGAGATCGCCTCGACGTCGAGCCGGCGCAGCCCACCCGCCGCGGCGCGCCGCAGCGTCGCCTCCACCTCGGCCTCCGACGTCTCCGCCGGGCGATGCCACGCCGATCGCACGGCGAAGGCGGGGCGGCTCGCCGGCTGCGACGCCGTCCGCTCGGACACCCCTTGCAACAAAAGCAGCACGCCTCCCGTAAGAAAGCTACTCATCGGACCTCCCTACAAAAAACTTCCACGCGCCGTCGTCCACCGCCAGCGCAGCGGCCTCGCCCTCGACGGCGGCGCAGTCGGCCGGCGCCCGCGCGATCCACACTGCGCGCTCGCCGGCGCGCCCAGGCCGCGCCGCGAGCTCCACGTGCACCAGAGCCTCGTGCCCAAGCCGCTCGACCAGCACCACGCGGCCGCGCAACGGTCCTTCGGCGGCGAGCCGCAGATGCTCAGCGCGCACGCCAACCGACGCCGGCCCCGCAGGGCGCCCCGGCGCCGCGAGCACGAGCGCCGCGCCGCTCGCCTCGAATTGTGAATTCTCGATCCGCCCGTCGAGCAAGTTCATGGGAGGTGTGCCGAGGAAGCTTGCCACGAATCGGGTCGCCGGCTCTCCATAGATCTCCGCCGGCGTCCCAGCCTGCTCCAGCCGCCCGGCCCGCAGCACGGAAATGCGATCGCCGAGCGTCATCGCTTCGACTTGGTCGTGGGTCACATAAACCGACGTGACCGCCAGCTCGCGCAGCAGCGCGCGCAGCTCCGCCCGCAGCGCCGAACGCAGCCGCGCGTCGAGGTTGCTAAGCGGCTCATCGAAGAGAAACAGCTTGGGGCGGCGCGCCAGCGCCCGGCCCACCGCCACGCGTTGGCGCTGCCCGCCGGAAAGCTCCGCCGGCCGCCGCTCCAGCAGCGGCTCCAGCTGGAGCCGCCGCGCGCAGGCCGCCACGCGCTCGGCCAGCTCCGCCGGCGGCGTGCCGCGCGCTTTGGCACCGAATCCGAGGTTCTCCGCGACGGTGAGGTGCGGGTAGAGCGCGTAGTCCTGGAAGACCATCGCAACGTCGCGCTCGGCCGGCGGCACGCCCGCGAGCGGCCGGCCGTCGAGCTCGATCGCGCCCGAGCTCGGCTGCTCGAGCCCGGCGATACAGCGCAGCAGCGTGCTCTTGCCGCAGCCCGATGGCCCGAGCAGCACGAGGCATTGGCCGCTCGGCACGTCCAGCGTGATCTCCTCCAGGGCGACGACGGGCCCATAGCGGCACGAGACGTGGCGGATCGCGAGCCGAGACATCGGTCGAGTCGATCCTATCTGCCGGTGGCGCACGAGCTGCCACCGCGATTGCTACGATAAGAAGGCGTGCGCATTCTCCTGCTTCCACTCGATGCTCGGCCGGTGAGCGCCCAGCTCCCTGCGCAGCTCGCCGCCATCGCAGGTCACGAAGTCACGGTGCCGCCGCGGTCGATGCTCGGGCGATACATGTCGCCGGCCGACCCGGCGCCGCTGCTCGAGTTTCTGGCGGCCCATGGACCGAAGGCCGACGCGCTCGTGGTCTCGGTCGACCTGCTGCTCCACGGCGGGATCGAGGTCTCGCGCGACGCGCGCCTCTCGAAGCCTTCCGCCCACGCGCGATTCGACGCGATGGCGGCGGCGCTCGCGCCATTCGGCGACAAGACCACGCTTTTTAGTTGCATTACGCGCAGCACGATCACGGCGACGCGCGAGCCCGAGCTGGCGCTTTGGTCCGACCTCGCGTCGCTCAACGCGCTGCGCGGCCGAATTCTGGACAGCGAGCTCGAGGAGCAGCGCAACCTCCTGCGCGCGCGCGTTCCGGCGTCGGTGGTGGCCTCCTATGACTTCGCGCGCGAGCGCAATCATGAGATCGCGCAGCGCGTGGCGCGGCTCGCCGCGGAGCGAAAAGTGGCGCGCGCCGTGTTCCTCCAGGACGACAGCGGCCCCCACGGGCCGCACGTGCGCGAGCTCGAGGAGCTGCGCGCGCTCTCGGCCGGAGCACCTGTGGATTTCATGCCCGGCACGGACGAAGCGGGCACGCTGCTCACGGCGAGCGTCATCACCCAAGCGAGCTCTTGGCTGCCGCGAGTGAGCTTCATGCTCTCCGACGCGCCGGCAATGGGGCGCACGGCGCTCTACGAGCACGAGCCGTTCCGCGAATCGTTACATTCCCATCTGCGGCCGCTTGGGATCCTCGTCGACAATACAAATCCGGAAGTGCAAATCTTCCTGCATCCGCCAGTGAAGAACAGCCGCGATCTGTTCCTCGACGCGGAGCCCGACGCCGAGCTCGACCTGACGGAGTTTGCGGCGAAGTTGTACGAATCGATTGCCGACGAGAAAGACACCATTCTGATCGACTGCGCGCACGCCAACGGCGCCGATCCCAATTTGATGGATTCGCTGCCGCCGGAGCTGCTGGGGCGCCTCACGGGGTTTGCGGCCTGGAACACGGCGTCGAACACGCTCGGCTGCGCGCTGGCGCAGACGGCGATGGTGGCCATCGGCAAGCGCGCGGGGTCGTTCTCTCCCGGAGCCAACGCGCGGTTCACGCGGCTTCGGCTGCTGGATGATTGGCTTTTCCAGACGATCGCGCGCCGCGAGCTCGGAAAGAAATGTAAGGCGCAACATATCGACCGGTTCCAATTCGGCGGCGACGGCGCGCGGCTTGACGCCGAGCTCGATAATCGCCTGCACGAGCTCGAGGCAGAGCATTTGTCGGCGAGCCGGCTGCGGTTTGCGGCGCGCTTTCCGTGGCATCGGCTTTTTGAATGCGAGCTCGACTGGATCGAGGCGCCGTGAGCAAGGCGAGCGCGCGGCGGCCCGCACGGGCGGTGGAGGCGTTGCGCCGGGGGCTCGTGGTCTCCTCGCAAGCGCCGGAGGGCTCGCCGCTGCGGGAGCCGCGCGTGCTGGCGGCGATGGCGATCGCAGCCGCCGAGGCGGGCGCGGCCGGTTTGCGTCTCGAAGGCGCGGCCACCATTGATGTGGTGCGCCGAAAGATCAAGATTCCGATCATTGGGCTTGTGAAGCGCGGCTCTGCGGGAGTTTACATTACGCCATCGTTCGACGACGCGAGGCGCGTGGTGGAAGCGGGCGCCGAGCTGGTGGCGATCGATGCCACGGTGCGGCGCGAAGGATTGGCGGAGCTGGTGGAGCGCATCCATCGCGAGCTGCACGCGCTGGTGGTGGCCGACGTGGCGACGGCGGCCGAGGGCGTGCGCGCGGCGGAGGCCGGCGCCGACGTCATCTCGACGACGCTCGCGGGCTACACGACAGGCGAGCAGCCGCCGGCGACGCCCGACCTGCGCCTCGTGGGACGGCTGGCGCGCCTCCTCGGCGCGCGGGCGCCGGTGATGGCGGAAGGACGAATCGCCACGGCGGCGCAGGTGGCGGCGGCCTTCGAGCGCGGCGCGTGGTGCGTATGCGTCGGCACGGCGATCACGCGGCCCGATGTTCTTACAAAAGTCTTTTTGGAAGGATGCCCCAAAAAGTGATTCTGCGGGCGGCGGGCGCGCGAGCGAGCGTGCTGGCGCTCGACCTCGGCGCCACGACGATCAAGGGAGCGCTCGTGCACCGCGGCGCGCTCGTGGCGCATGAGCGCGTCGCGACGCCGGGGCTGGAGGGTGCGAGCGCCGTGCTCGACGCGGCGGTGCGGTGCTTGGAGCGGCTGCGCGTGCGCGCGGAGCGCACGCGGATTTGTGTGGATGCGATCGGAATCGCCTCCTGTGGGATGATCGATCCGGTGGAAGGCGTGGTGGTCGATTCCACAGAAACGATGCGCGGCTGGCGCGGCACGCGCCTTCGCGCCGAGGTGGAGCGGCGCATGGGGCTTCGAGTCGCCGTCGAGAACGACGGGCGCGCAGCGGCGCTGGCGGAGGCGCGGCTCGGGGCCGGTGCGCAGGGTGCGAAGATTTGTGTGATGCTCACTCTGGGCACCGGCGTCGGCGGAGGTGTCGCTATCAATGGAACTGTGATCTCGGGAGCCGGCTCGCTGGCGGGAGCGCTTGGGCACCTCGACGTGAGCGGGGCTATTTCGGGGCGCGCGCCGCGATGCGCTTGCGGCCGGCGCGGCTGTCTTGAAGCCTACTTATCGGCCTTCGCCTGCCGGCGCGATTTGCGCGCCGAGCCCAAGGAGGTCTTCGCAGCCGCGCGGCGCGGCGTAGCGGCCGAGTCGGCCTGGGTGCAGCGAGGTGCCACCGCGCTCGGCGCGGCATGTGCACACATCGCCCACGTCCTCAACCCCGACGTCATCGCCATCGGCGGCGGCATCGCAGCGGGCTGGCCGCAGCTCTCCCCCACCGCCGCCGCGGCTTTTCACAAAAACGCCCTCCCGCGCACCGTAGCCACAACGCGCCTCGTACGCTCCCGCCTCGGCGCCGACGCGAGCCTGCTGGGTGCGGCGCTTTGCGCGACACCATGGCGAGGTGGACCGACCAGCGCGCGCTCGCGTCCGTAGGTCAGCTCACAGGTTTGGCCGCTCCCGGGAGTGGAGCACGGCGCGGGCGCTCACAAATCGCAAGCGATTGGAACGATGGCGAGCGAACAGAGTCGCTCCATCGTGGATCGGCTACTTGGAGAGGTCGGTGGTGTGGTAAGCAATCTGGCTTCCACCATTTACCCTTCGGCAGAACGTATAAGCAACCGCCTCGTTGATACCCGTGACACTGAAATCCCATCCTGCACTCATGCCCATTGTCTGCACATGCCCCGGCGGTAACATCAGCGGCGTGACGTCATTCTTGATTTGATTCCAGCCGAGCGCCCCCACACTGGGATTCTTGACATTGAGCACGCGGTAGTTCTGGAAGTCCGCAAATCCTAGCGCATCCTTGCCGACGTACGCCACGTTGGGGCCCTTGCTTCCCCATAGGGCGGGATTGGTAATCTTGATGGCGTCGAAGAAGTTGATTGGTCCCTTGACAGTTGGATTGAACTGCATATCCCCCAAGTACGCCGAGATGTCGGTGCCGGGCATCGCCGTGAGCTGGGTGAGCGGCGCGGCCGGAGCCCCGGGGCCCGTATCGGGCAGCGCGCCGCCCGTGAGAGCGATCTTCTGTACGATCTTCTCCGT
>JAEUHX010000066.1 GCA_016792805.1 Planctomycetota bacterium | reverse complement strand
AACAAATAGACGTGGCTCTGCGGCGACGAGGAGTCCGTAATCGACGGGGTTGTCCTTGCTCCGCGGACGGCGGTACTCGTGGACGACTTGGTCCATGTCCTCCGTGTCCCAGCCCAGCGCGCGCAGCAGCGGCTCGATGAGCGTCGCTTTCGTGTTCTGCTCCAACTGATCGCGCTTGGACTTCGCGATTCGCTTTCGAAGGTCTTCCAGGACGGCGGCGAGATGATCGGTGGGCATTGGTGGTCTCCGGGGTGCAATGATAGCGGGTGCACGCGATCAAGCGGCGATCAACCGAGCCCGTGACCTTCAGCACGCTCGAGCGTGTCGTTCACGATTCGGTAGCCGCCCCGTTGGTAGAACCTCTGGTCGGCTTCCAAGCGTTGGCAGAGTCGGCTCAGTGCGTGACTGAGCTTCTCGTCCTCCGTGTCGTTGCAGGACCGCGAGAGATCACCGATCAGCTGCTCCAGCTCAAACGGCGTGATCGGAACGGCGAACCTGCCGTTCCGACCGGCGTGTTTCTCCATCTCCGAATTGAGCCTCTCGAGTGGGTATCCGTGCTTGTGCATCAGCTCGCGGTCTCGGGAGGACGACTCGATGAGGAGGTCGGGCATGCCGGGATCCTCTTGGCAATTGTGATGGGCGGTAAGGCGGTCGGAGGGCACGCTATCCACGAGGCAGAGACTCAGGTCGCGAGATGATGCTCGGTCGCGCGTTCTCGCGGAATCGTGGCGGCGCCAAAATCCCCGGATGCGAATCGTCAACCGCTACCTCGCGCTCGTCCGTTGCCGCCAGCCTCATGTGGATTGGACGAAGACGCTCCCCAACTCGGATGTCATTGCCTCGCTCGGCGAGGAGCCTCGAGCGTACTTATTGGCTGAGAATCCGCGGGACGACCTCGACCTCGCGCTTGCGGAATCCTGGATGCGCATCTTCGAGTGCGAACTCTACGCCTGGCACACCGACGAAAACGCCTGGCCACGCGCCCGAACGCGCGAGCTCTTCGAGTGGTTCGAAGTGACGCTCGCTTCGACCGTGGAGGATCTCTCGCCGGTCGAACTCGAGGTCGAGGAGTTCGACATCTGAGGTTGCTCCGCCTTCGGGCTTGGGGCCGCCGTCCCGTCCGCTCCCGCCGCGCAACCTCTCCATCCCGCGCGACCGCTGGCGGGGCCTGCCGCGCCTCGGGGCGAGCGCAGTAAGTTGGCCGAATGACCATCTCTCCGGGATTTGGGGGCCGTTGCAGACTCCGTAGGTCGGCTCGGCGGGCCGTCCTCGTAGCGGTCCTCGTCGGCGAATCCGTCCTCGCGAGCTGCGGTTCGAAGCCCGAGATGCCGGCCGGGCCTGCCGAAGCGAGCGGGCACTTCGCCGTAGTCCTGACCGCTGCCGGCGACCGGAAGATCCAGGCGATCAAGACGGTCCGCGAGATCACCGGGCTCGGCTTGAAGGAAGCGAAGGACCTCGTGGATAGCGGACATGCGACAGTCAAGGAGCACCTCACGGCCGCGGACGCCGAGAGCCTCTCCGCGAAGCTCCGGGCCGCTGGCGCGCAGTGCGAGGTCCGTCCCGAGAAGTAGTAGCAGCGCCGGGACTTGGACTCGTGGCCCCAGGAGCCCCGACCGTTCCGCGCCTACCCGCGCAGCCCGCACACCCCGCAGCCCGCGCGCCGGAACAGATTGTCCCCGCTGAGGCGCATCCCGACCATACGCGGGAAACTCGCGCTCGACGAATGGTAGCTCGCCGACTTGATCGGCGACCTCGACATTGGGCCGCGGGCCAACTACGTGCGGCGGAACGGAGGACACTCGCTCCCGAATAGTGAGCTGGAGAACGAGCGTGCGAATGCCTATCGTCCTCCCAACTCAATCCAGTGCTCGCGCTCTCTCTATTCTCCGGTGCCGGCGGACTCGACGTCGGCTTTCATGCCGCTGGCTTTCGCACGCATTTGGCGATCGAGATGGACGGTATCGCGTGCGAGACGCTGAAGAAGAACAGCGAATACGCACCGAAGCACGTGTGGCAAAAGCCGATCGAAGACGTTACCGACGACGAGCTATTGGCGTGTGTCGGACAACGCGAGATTGACGTCGTGATCGGCGGCCCACCTTGCCAGCCGTTCTCGAAGAGCGGCTTTTGGGCTCGCGGTGACGTGGCGCGCTTCGATGATCCTCGCGCGAAGACAACGTTTGAGCACTTCGTGCGCGTGATGCGCATCGTGAAGCCGCGCGCCTTCCTCCTGGAGAACGTGACCGGCCTTGCCCTCCGCGGTCGTGATGAGGGCCTACAGTTCCTCAAAGGTCGCCTGCGAGGGCTCGGCTATCGTCTGTCGCTCAAGGTGCTAAACGCAGCCGACTTCGGCGTGCCTCAGTCGCGGGAGCGCCTATTCATGATCGGCGTTCGCGGTGAAGACGACGTGTCATTCAGCTTCCCGACGGGCGCCTTCGGCGGCGAAGGACAACCTTCTCATCGCACAGCGTGGGATGCGCTCTGGAACGTGAAGGCGCCGAAGGACGTTGACGAGCTGCGCGTTCGTGGGCGTTGGGGGCCGCTGCTGCGGACCATCCCCGAGGGCGAGAACTACCTGCACCACACCGCGCGCGGCACCGGTGAAGAGCTCTTCGGCTGGCGCACGCGCTACTGGGCGTTCTTGCTGAAGCTCTCGAAGACGCGGCCGTCGTGGACGATCACGGCGCAACCCTCGCAGGCAAATGGTCCGTTCCACTGGGATAGCCGTCGGCTCTCACGCCGTGAGCTCGCGCGACTCCAGACGTTCCCCGACGACTACAAGTTCGAGGGCACGATCGAGGACGTACAGCGACAGATCGGGAACGCCGTCCCACCCGTTCTCGCAGAGGTGTTGGCGCTCGAGATCCGCCGTCAGGTGCTCGGCAGGCCGCGCGCGTCGCTGTCGCCGACCTTGCTGCTCGGTCCGGCGAAGGCTTTGCCGCTCCCGACACCGCACGCGACGAGGCTTCCCGCGCAGTACCGCGACCTTGTGAAGAAGCGCGCACCTCATCCGGGCACCGGCAAGGGCCCCGGCGCTACCCGTCGCGGCGTCTACTCGGAAGGTGCCGCGCTCGCAGCCGTGTGACGATGGAGCCCAAGCCGCGCTCCGACTCCCAGAAACGAGCAGGTCGCGAGCGGGGAAACGCTATCAAGCTCGACGGAGAAGCGTACGTGGCTAACCTCCGGCGGGAGCCGCGGGTCAACCGACGGAATTGCGCCGCCGTCGAAGAAGGACAACGTCTCTGCGGCAAGGCGCGCGTCATAGCGCTGGGATGTGGTCTCGTGCCATCGTCGGCCGAGCGTGAGGGCGATCGTCTGCTCGATACGGAATGCGAGCGAGTCGTCGTCGACGACAGCGACGATGCTTCGATAGAGATCGTCGACCGACATGCCGCGTGCAGACGGCTTCGTCACGATCGATGCGACGATAAGGCGATCACCGGCCGGCGGCCGGAGCTGTTCGAGGCTTATCTGATGACGACGGAAACCGACTGCGGTCTTCACTTCCAGCCGCACCGCCGTGGCTACAAAGTCATGAAGCTCGAAAGGGTCACACCGCCAAGCGCGGAGGAGTTCGCGCGGCTCGTCGGCGGCGTGGATTACAAACAGCTCGCCCCATAATCCCAAGACTTCTCCCTGGCCAGGCCGCGTGAGCGCCTCGAAGAGATCGATCAGCCTCGCGACGGCATCATCGACATCGACGCCGACGCCCGTCTTGGGCGCGGTCGGGAGCCACGCCTCGACGACGCGCAAGAACAAATCGCGAACGGTGGTGTCCGCGTCCGTGCAGCGCAGCACGGCACACCGACGCTCAACCCCGTCGCCGTCGAAGCGGCAACGTGCATCGGGGGCATACGAAACGGACGCGAGCACAAAAGACCGGCGCGGTCCGCCCGCTGCGCGCATCTCGAAGAAGAGGCCGGGCGCACCCGCAGCGTCGACACCGAGTCTGACGTCGCCGTACGCTTCGAGCTTGCGCGCGGCGAAAAGACCGTCGGCACCGGACGGACGAGCCAGGCTAGCGACGACGTCCGAAAGCTTCACAGTGGTAGTCGCTTGGGTTGGAACACGAAGCCGTCCGACGTGTAGTGCGACGGCAAGCGCAAGGCGAATGCGAGAACGAGAGGCCCCGATATTCCTTCAGGCGCGTCTCGCGGTGTCACCTGAATGCGATGGATCTGGAGCGTGACTCGATCCTCGTCGCGCACTTCGGCGTCGCCGGGATAGGCCATCTCGCTGCCGGAAGGGCTCGGGCCCTGGTGCAGCTCGATGAAGTTCGTCTCTTCACGCGGGGTACGTTTGCGCGGCGCCGCCTTGTCCCAGGCCATGAGGTAGACGCGCGCATCCTGCTTGTCCCAGGTGCTCGCCACGAAGCTCAGCGCGAACTGCGCTACAAGGATTGACGAGAAGTCGGCGTCCCCGCACGGCACCAGCTCGTCGAGCAAAGCCTGAATGTTCGCGACGGTCGTAGCGCCGCGGTGATGGCCGACGCGCCCCCACGCCTCGTCCGGCTTCGCGCCGATCCGACTGACGAAGCTCTCCAGTGCGGCGTTGTTGTCGGCGATGACCGACGCCTTGCCGAAGTGCGGCCCCTGCTGCTTGAACCAGTCACCGCGCGACGGGCGGAAGTAGTCCTCGACGTGCACGTTCGGTCGCGTAAGCCGGTAACCAGGCTCAAGGTGGAAGGCGCGGTTCCAGGTCTTGAGCGATCGACCTCGATGGCGTCGAAGCGCGTCTCGGAGGACCTCCTCGTGCGTGACGTACTGCTGGAATGCCTCATGAACATCGGGCTGCAAGATCACACGACAGAGCCCGAGGTACTTGCGTTTGTAGCCGAAGAAACGCGCGCGCTGTTGGATGGTGTCGTAGTTGCCGGCGCCGGGGTCGCGGGCCATGTGCGTGACCGTGAGGCCCTTTACCGTGTAGCCACGATCGAGCTTCTGCCCGCCCACGAGGATGTGCGTGTTGTGCCGATTCCAGGGGACGTCTGATCCGTCCTTGTTAACGATCGTGATCTTCGCGCGGCTAATCTCCAACGTGAGCTGCTCGATGAGTTCGTCGAGGGGCGGCAACTGCGGGAACGTGACGAGCAGTGCGGCGTGGCTCTTCCTGAAGTCTTGCAACAGCTCCTCGCGCTCGTCGTCGCCCTCAGATCGCGAGAGAAGATTTGTCCAGTCCCGCTTGATGGCCTCGATGATCGTCGCGTAGTCGCGATGCGGCGTAACCAACCGCGATGGATGAACGAGCATAGAGCGGTGCCGCTCCTTCGCCCACCCGGGATCGCGCTGCGAGAGTAAGCGCGTGGCAGCGGCGCCGAGGAAGAAAAGGCGGAGCCCTTCGTTCAGGCTTTCTGGCGGGCCTTCCTCGTCCTCGTCCTCGTCGTCAACAATGTCCTGAACCAGCGCGGGCCGCTCGACGAAGAAGTCGCGTCCACCGACGTAGCCGTCGCCGGGCTCGATCGTGTCCGCGAAGTCCGGTGAGAGGCTGTCGAGCAGCGTGATAAGGAGCGGCGCCTGCGGCGTCGCCGTGTACTGCAAGAACGTGTGGCGAGGCAGCGCGCCGCGCAGCGCGCCAATCGCCGAGTAGATGGCGCTCGCCCCGCTCCCTGGCTTCGTGTTGAGGCCAGCCTGATCAGCCTCGTCGTCGAAGATCAGCGCATTGGTGCTCGCGAGATCGACGCCGCGCAGCAGGGCCGCAAGGTTAACGATGTGCTTCTGGTGCTTCATGACGACGCACAAGACGCCGTGATGCTGCTCGGGGCGGATGCGCGGGTTTCGCCATTCTTTGATGCGGGCCGCGAGGTCGTTCATGTCCTTAGCCGTCGGGTTAGGGAGAACGAGCCAGTGTTCCGTGCCGAGATGCTCCTCCAGGCGCTCCTGCGTCTGCTGCACGAGATTCTTCGCAGTGCCGGCGAGAACGACGACGAGGCGGTAGTTGTTGTCGCGGGCGAGCGCGGTGACGGTCGTGATCGACATTGTCTTGCCGCTCTGAACGCATCCAACGACCAGGCCCGTGCGCCGCTCCGCAGTCGAGCCAGGCGGCAGGCAGGACGACAAGATGCGACTCGCTTCTGCTCGCACTTTGTCGAACGAATCGGTCGATGGAAGCTCACCGAGAGCGACGAGGGTGTCTCGGAGCTCCCTCGTGTAGCGCCCTTCCTGCGGAGCCCACGAGCCAGGCTCCTGAGGCGTTGTCGAGACGATTTGAATCGTTCCCTTCGTCATGTTCACCTACTTGGACAGCGCCTCTCGCAGAAGCTGATTGAAGTTGTGGCGCATCGTCTTGATGCGCTTTGAAACGCCGACATCGATAGCCGCGACCTCGGCAAGTGCGAGTCCTGCGGCAATCCGGATGAGGGGCTCTATCTCCTCCTCGTCCTTCAATGCGAAGCGCTCTGTGAAGGGATGCGAGAGGGAAACGCGCACGGTCACCTCGGAGATTCCCTCTCCTTCGATGTTTCTCCGTGAGAACGAGTACCAGTCTTCAACACCCGGTTCTGGCGCCAGCTCAATAATGACGCGCCAACGGCGACCGTCGTGCTCGACGTCGAACGTCACCTCGCGTCGCGCTATTACGCGTGCAGGGGGTAGATTCTCGGGTGGCGGCGTCTCTGGCTCGGGATCGGCGCCTAGCTGTCGAGATACGACGGGGCCTGCATGCTGTCGCAGTGCCTCAGCAGTGTGGTCGGCGGCTTGCGTACCCAAGTTCGCGTCGTCCTCAACTCGACTTACGCCGCTCGATCTGTACCAGTCAGCCTGAGCGATGAGTTTGAGTGGCTCGGCGTCTAGCTGCCGCTTCAGCTCTTCGAGGACCGCTCCCTCCCACTCGTCCCACAGAAGTCCGTCCTTCGTGTGACTGACGTCGAATCCCTCCACGTGCAGCTCGCCGACAAGGCGCATGTAGCGGTGTTTGTTCGGGGAGCCGAAGATCTCCTTAGGACGGTACGGAACATCGCCGCTGCCCAGGATCACTCGGCCGCGGCGGAAGACTGCGAAGCCGGAGTCAGTTGTGCTCAGCTTTTCGCGCAGTGCAGCCCATCCGGTTACGTGGTGAACGTCGTCGAGTTCGATCTTGAGGTTGGTTTTCTTCCATTCGACGGGTTCACTGACGGGGGTTTTGTAATACGGCGCAACGAGAATGCTGGGCGGCTTGAAGTCGAGTTCTTCGCTGTTGACTACGATCTTCACCGTGCCGTCTGCGATGAACGAGCGATAGATGCCCGCGAGGTGTGACTTCACCTTCGGGATCGTCGCGCCGCGCACCTTCTGGTTGAGGTCCTCTAACACGAGGCTCGTGAAGTGCCACGTCTTCGAAACGCCCCTATTCTCGGAGACCGCGACTTCTTCGATGTCATTAGCGACGATCTCGGGCACGTTGAATTTGATAACGCGCTCTACGCCATCACCGAGAGCGCACGTCCTCACCGTCCACTGCTTCGCAAACCAGCATGCTGCCGCCTTCATGCCCAGGCCGAACTCGGAGAGGCCGGAAGTGTCGGGTGGACGTTGCGCGGGCATGAAGGCGCGAGAGAATTCCTCGTGCCTGATGCCGGCGGCTGTATCGTGCACTGTGATACGGCTATCCTCGAGTTGAAGTGCAACGGTTAGCTTCGCACCGCATCCGTCGACGCTCTCTATGGCCTTCCGATTGGAGAGAAAGCTCTGGACCGAGTTGTCGACAAACTCAGCGAGAGCAAACCACGGCTTGTAGTTAAGCCTGGAGAATGCCGCAAATATGGCAACTTTGGGTCTAATCTTGATCAAGTGGCAAGCCCGCGAGCGTCCAAGGCAACTGCATGGCGGCGATCGGCGCAGGTTACAGACAGTGCTGCGGCCACAAGCTTCGTAGCAGCAGCGGCGTCACTCCGAACATCTGACTCCCAGAATCTTAGGACAAGCCAGCCAGCCGCGGCGAGCTGTGAGTTGACGCTTCGATCTCGCGATACGTTCCCCTCGAGCTTCTTTTTCCAATAGGAAGCATTGTGTCCACGCCTAAGACGTTCGAGTCGTCGATCCAGGTCGCGTTCGTGCCAGAAGTCACCGTCAACGAAGACCGCAACTTGTGTCTGCGGGAAGACAGGGTCGGGCTTCCCGACGACGTGACCGGGCGTCAGGCGGTATCGAAGACCAAGGGATCTGATGGCGCAGCGAAGCAAGAGTTCTGAGCGGCGCGCCGCCTTCATTGACGACGCACTCGCCGCTCTCGAGCTGCGGCTGGAGGCCGGACACAGGCCGATGAATGTGGCTGCCATCCGCTTAGAACGGGTGGGCGCGAGTGGTTTGTCAGTCAATGATGTACTGCAGAAATATCAAATCCCCGCCTGGCAACTACCGCGAGGCCTGGGGCGCTCTTCAATTGGGAAGTAGAGACTATCGCCGCGCTCGACGTCTGTTAACCGTCTGCACACTCTTCAGCTGCGAGAGGGCTCTGCGCCGCTCGGTGGCAGCCGAATGGCCGCCTATTTGATTGGTGAGCGTTCGGACGAACCCGTGGTGCAATCGAATTTGGGGAGAGGAAGGCTCTCGGTTTGTGGCGCCTCCACATGCCCCGACCCCGCGAATCGGCTAAGAGAATGCAGTCGGCCATTGCCGAGGTGGGCTTCTACCAGGCGGTGCGCGCGGCGCTGGCGAAGAGTGCGGCCTCCGAGCGCAAGAGCGACGAGGACCTCGAGCACGCGATCCGGCAGATCGTCTCGAAGGCGATCGTTTCCGACGAGGTGGTGGACATCTTCGCGGCGGCGGGGCTCAAGAGGCCGGATATCTCTATTCTGTCGGATGAGTTCCTGGCCGAAGTGCGCGGGATGCCGCATCGCAATCTTGCGGTTGAGTTGCTACAGAAGCTGC
The DNA here is from genome assembly GCA_016792805.1 of Planctomycetota bacterium. Classification (GTDB taxonomy): domain Bacteria; phylum Planctomycetota; class UBA1135; order UBA1135; family JACQFD01; genus JAEUHX01. The sequence goes on along the minus strand of JAEUHX010000066.1, from coordinate 121,211 downwards.
TGCGGGGCGAGATTCGCACGCGACGGGAGCGCAATGTCGTGCAGGCGCGATCGTTCGCCGAGCTGCTCGAGCAGGCGATTCGGAAGTATCAAAACCGCGTAATTGAGACGGCGCAAGTGATCGAGGAGCTGATTGAGATTGCGAAGAACCTGCGGGACGCGGGACGGCGAGGCGAGGACCTCGGGCTCAACGACGACGAGGTCGCGTTCTACGACGCGCTCGAGACCAACGATAGCGCCGTGAAGGTGCTCGGCGACGACACGCTGAAGGCGATCGCGCGCGAGCTGGTCGAGAACGTGCGCAAGAACACCACGATTGACTGGACGATCCGCGAGAACGTGCGCGCGCAGCTGCGGGTCCTCGTGAAGCGCGTTCTTCGCAAATATGGCTATCCGCCGGACAAGCAGGCGAAGGCGACGGAGACGGTGCTGGAGCAGGCGGAGGTGCTGTCGGCGGCGTGGTTGGTGGGATGAGTGAGTTCGGGCGCGTTGGGTTGGCAGTCGGTCGCGCAGGGCGCCGAGCCTTCGCGGGCGCGGGCGCTGGCGGATCGGCGTCGAGCGCGGTCCGGGGCGCGTGGACACCTCCAGGGCAGGAACCGTGAGCGGCAGGGCGTGGCGCAGCATTGTCGGCCGCCGGGGCGACGCGGTGGCTCCGCAGCACGCTCCGGGCGCGACGGCGGGTGCTGGGCTCGTCGCGGAGGATTACCAGTGAGCGCGAAGTCGTGCCGTCGATGCGACCGGTCCCGCGATCTGGCTCCCTGTGCCGCCGTCCCGTGACGGGTTGACAATTCCCGCGGGGGCGCGACGCTGGCGGAGCCTGGCCGTGGACATCTCAACGGCTTGACTCGACTTCTACCGCGGAGCGCATCTCCACACTCTCGAAACCCTCGCACTGATCACAAGAACCCGCGGCGATGCCCGACCTCGTGCCGTCCTATGCGAAGCAATTTTGTGCCCACTACAGCTCTGCCTAATCGCAAATCGGCGCTGGCGGTCGCGCCAGTTGATTGCGCCATAAACCACAATCTCATTCGTATCGCCCACCCACAAACAATCGCAAGACGAACTTTTGCCGCCAAGTTGTCTGCCTAGGCTTTCTGGTCAACGCAGCACGCAAAGCAGTCCTCGAACTTCTTGGCATCTACCGAGCCGCGCATAGAATGGACATCCTTACGTTTAGGAGTTTCCCTTCGTCGCCCCTCCTTTCACTGGAGACATGAGTCTTGAAGACGTTGCATATCGCATTTCTGAACGTCGCATTCTCACCTCAATACGCGCATGATTCGGACGCATACTCTAGGCTTTTTCAAAGAGCATACGAGCTTCGGACGCCCATCAAGCTACACGGCGATACGACTGGGCTGATTGGTGGATTTCGCGTTGACGGCGAGTGGGGGTTCGGAAGGTTCTATAAGTTTCTCGACCTCAGAATCGACGATAGCTGGTTCGACATCGTACGCCACCAAGAAGCTGAGGATCGCCAACTCGAGCAGATCCGCATACCTCCCAATCTGAAGCCACATTTGCGCGTTCTCGATTTCGTCGTCAGTTTCAGCAAGCACACGCTCGTCTTTGTCACGCGTGAAGATTCCGAATCACTAAGCCCGCGGCTTGCAAAAAAACTATTAGCTGGCGTTTTCTCACACCAAGTCATTGCATCGTCGTTTGGCGTTATCAACATCACAATCGAGCCAAGAAAGGATGCGCTTGCCCGCATTCTGGCAATGCCAAACCTGCGAGAGCTAACGATTGAACTTACGCCTCCGAATCCAGACGACCTCGTCGCGGCCGAACAACGACTCATGCGCCGCATGCGAGCGGAAAATGCGAGAAAACTCCTCGTTGAGATCACCGCAAACCACGATGGACTACGTCCTGACGCTGAACATACGCAACTTGCAGAGATAGCGCAGAAAAATGGCAAGGTCCTTGGGAAGGGAAAAAACAACGACGATCGCGTTGTGCGGCTTTCTACACAAGATCAGCCACGAGTCGATACAATCGTCTACGATCCAGACGCCCAAACTTCAGCGGACGCTCTCGCGCAGAAGGCCTATCAGGCCCTCATTGAGCGCCAACCATGACCAAGCCCCCTGCGTCCGCCCCTCCTCAGCAGCCGACTACGGATGACAGCTCCGAAATCCAAGCGGCCCTCAAGCAATATTGGGTGGTCTACGGAGGCTGGAAGGCCTTGCTCAAGTCGCGCTATTTGTACTTTGCATGTTTCATTTTGGGATTGACATTTGGAACATGGCGCTCCGAGCTTTGGTGGGATCAAGTATTCTCCATTATTCCTAATTTGCTCGGTTTTTCGCTCGCTGCCCTCGCCATTTTTCTCGGGGCTGGAAGTGAAAAATTCAGAGAAACTATTAGTGGAGAGGAACCTGAAGACGGGGGAGCCCCTTCGCCATTTATGGCGGCAACAGCAACATTCACACATTTCGTGATTGTTCAGCTTCTCGCGTTGACACTCGCAATTGTGTGCGCAGCGCTATATCGCATTCCTCTTCCGTTTATTCCATTTGCTTCGCCTTATCTAGTTGAGGCCAACCAGCTTGCTCGCGTTATCTTGTGGGGCTTCGGCTACGGCTGCTTTATCTACTCAATTTGCGTCGCATTTGCAGCGGCAACTAGCCTTTTCCGCGTCGCGGGGTGGTTTGATCTCTCTCGCACGCGCGAACGACGCGATGCGGCAGCATCACGCGCGAAAGGATCTGCTCCCGCGGCGAGCGGCACGAGCGCGCCTAATGGGAAACCGACGCCATAGACTGCAATCCGAGCACGGTCAGCCGCGGGTGCCGGCAGCAGATCATCCGACCACCACGTGCTGATGGTTTGAGTAGCCCTTGAGTGAGGCGGCGGGCGGGTCCCCTTGCCGTTTGCAGTGAACCGGCGCAGTATGAATCCGCTGAATGAACAAGGATCTACTACGAGAAAAGGCGGCAAGGGCGCGCCGAGAGTGTGGGGTGAGGTGCGCTCGCTGCGGGCGGTGGTGCGGGTGCTGGGAGAGCTGCCGGCGAATCGCCACAGTACGCAGCGCCATGGAATTGCTGCAAAGCGTCCCAAGAAATGTAGTGCTCCCCTGAAGTCAAGCCACGCGGGCGGCTTGTTTCTGGCGATACTCCTTGGGGCTGAGATAGCCCAAGGATTGGTAAGGATGGTCTCAATTACGCCGATTCCTCAGGCGCCAGATCCCGTGGGTACCGAGGCGCTGGATCAACAGAAGCCGAAATCAGCTCCGCCGACGCGCTCGAGACTAACTGCGCGTTGCCCTTTGTGCCAACGTCTCGTGTGACAAATCTCTCCCCAAGTTGAATGTCAGTAGAGGGCGCAGAGAGATGACCACATGGACACGACGACGCCTCTGCGATGCCCATCGATCTCGGCTGCGTAGGATCAGATCTCGGTCGCTGCATTGCCGATCGGACCTACAGCGTTTGGAAAGCCTCGAATGCACCTTGGCCAGGGTCGGTCTTGGCTCGGGCTGCTGGCACCAAGCAGTGGCCGCTTGCTCCAGAAGGTGACCTACCCCGATGATGGACGCGGAAGTCGCGGACCCGTGCGCAACGTCACTAACGTTCAGAGACAGCTACCCGACGCTGGGCACGGGTGGGCACCCGCACTCGTTGCGCGAACGTCGCTCGGCTGCGTTGCCGACTCGTGCGAGTTCATCCCCGCCGCCGATACTGAATCCGACGGCGACTGTGATGCAACAGATATCACACAAATCCAAACCTGGATCAACGGGTCCGCGTACGACGTCCGGGGCGACCTCGATCTCGATGGCGATGTCGATGCCACTGATAAGTCCACGGCGCAGGGGAGCTTTCAGGGCATCACGATGGCTGCTCAAGTGTTGAGCAACATCTATTCGCGGCGTGGATTTGCAGGCCTGGTCGCAGCGGCCCCGAGACTGGCCACTTGGGATGCCAGGAATCGCGAAATTGCGGCGTACCTAGGGCGATGGAGCAGAAGAGATCCGGTGGGATACACGGATGGGCCAAGCTTGTTCGAACATGTTCGATCGGCGCCTCTCATGCACATTGACAATCTAGGACTGTCAACGCCAATCTCAGGCCTTCTCGGAATCCCTCCAAGTATTCGCGGCGCAGTTCCTGGCGCCGGGGGAGGCGGTGGGGTTGCCAGCGGACCCATCTGTGGAAACCCTGGAATTCCCTGCGGAGGTGGAATTAGTGGGAACCCCGCTTCGGCCGATCCAATCTCTGGTGGCCCAGCCGAGCCGGAGGTGCCAATAACCCCGGTGTCACCAGCTACGCCTCCGATGTCGGATAAGGACTGCTGCGACATCGCAAGGGCCAAGGCCAAACCTAGCAAAGACGGGAATGTAGTCATCGCAGACACTGCGTGTTGTAATGGCCACTATCTAACCTGCGTATTCAAGAAACCGAACTGGCCTGAAGTCCACGCGATGTTCAAATATTGCCTAGAGAAGCACGAAGAAAACCACGCTGGACTTGACGAGCCCTGTTCCACCTCAAAGACTGGCTGGTATCACCCGGGCTATCAACCTGGCGTGACAAAGCCGAGTTCTGAGTGGTCCGCTTCTGGGGTCCACCACGCATGTATCACAAGTTGGCTTGCTCTTAATGGCAACCCCTGCGACGCTGTCTCGGATCCGATCCAGAAGGGTAAGTGCCAACTTTACATTGATAATGAGTTGAAAATACTAAAGGTCAACATTGAGAACCTTCCACATACCAACGTTCATGCCAACCCCTCACATGTTACTACGATGTATTATCTCTCTCCTCCATGGTAGGCCCGTATCCGGGAAGCAGCAGCGTTCAGATTCATTGATTCTATTGAGGAGTCTCGGTCCGCCGCACCGTGGGTTGCCAGGCACTCGCAACTATCAAAGGTACTTCTGAATCATAATACTAGTTCTATGATTTGGAAGCTGCCCGAGAGAACCCTATTGCAAGATGAGCGCACGAAGTTCAGATGCTACCTCTACGAGGAGTCAATGAAACGCCTCGCCAGGTCCGAGATCAAGTTGGTAATCAACAATTCTCTCATTTTATTGGCATTCGTGATGCTCGACGCGGTTGGATGTACAAGAGCGAGTTCTAAAGTGAGAAACGTATGGTCTGCTAAGCTTTCAATAATCGTAAAGGACGGGAGACACCTGGCTGAAAAAAGCACACTCATGACTATTCCATATGATGACCCGTCGAGGTTTACATTGATCGCTGCAATATGGGATGACGGGCTTGTTGTTTGGAGTGACGACCGAAAACTCGGAGGCCCACCGTATTGGTTTGCATTTGTTGATCCATCAACAGCTGACAGCATTCATGGATTTGCGGATGCCCTTCTTTCTTCGGTTGGTTCGTTGTCGGGATATGAGGGCCCTTACTTTGTTGAGATCATTAATACTAATATGACGTCATTGCCAACCGACGCGAGATCAATCAGACTCTCTCACATGTTTGACGACGATGGCTCTCAGAATGTTGAGAGCATAAGGCCGTTGGTTCATGCGCGGAATGGAATCGTCGAGTCATTTTTATTATTGCGCCCGAGGCCGATCGGCGAGTTCGCGGCATCTGAGTTAGATTTCTCCGGAGAACCCAGATATACTAAGTAACATCAAGACTATCTATTGCCCGACTGTGCAACGCTTTTTCTGTAAAAGCACATGAGAAGCGGGAGTCAGCGGGCTTCCATGGTCAGGTATACGCGTCTGGACTCCCAGTCGTCGTCGATCTCGCTGAGGAGGACAGTGTGAGCGCTCGGTCGCACCCATACCGGGTTCGATATCGACGTATCGGAGGCTCTCGGTTTTTGAAGCTACTCGGTGCCACAGCGAGGTGTTCGCGAGCGGCTGTACGGAATCGGCCAACTCCAAGGCTCGAGCAGACAGCTTGCGTTTCGTCCTGAGGTCCCCGCGGGATTTCAGCCAGCGCGGGAGACGGCTACGAGACGAAGGCGGTCTTGGGTGGAACGCCGGCGGCAACGGCAATTTGGCCACGCTCGGCGCCCGCTGATTGCGCCACGTTCGCGCGTGGGCGACTCCGGCTGGGTTCTGCGCGGTTAGGGGGCCCGTCCTAGGCCGCGGCCGTTCACGCGGCGATCCGAGCAGGCCGCGAAGTCGGGTTAACAGATTCTGTTAACCGGAGTTTGCACCTTTTTGGAGGATTTGCACCCGGGGCGCCGAACGCGCTATTGTGGACGCGGAATAGTCGTCGTAAGTGCCTACCCCCAAAATGGTTACGTCGGTGTGGCATGCGTGTGGAGACGCCCCGGAGACTCGCCGTTGGCTCCTGAAGTAGGACTCGAAATTTTGACAATCTGGTTAACAGGTAGCTGTTCACCAAGTTACTTATTCGAGATGATTGAGGGCGACCCGACGAGCCCGCCAGCACGGTTGGACGCCGCGACGACGGAAGCGACCCGGCCCGACCGCGCGGTCCCGATCTGCCGCACGGCATTGGCGCCTCGATCTCATGCCTTCCAGACTCGTCAAGGCCCGCCAGCTTCCGACCCCACAGATCCCGCAATGCTCGTTGGTAGCTGTTCACCGGCGGCGGGTCGAACGAAAATGGATGTCAATTATCGGCGGCTCGTTTCGGGTGCGATTTCGAGCTCCGGTGAACGCTCACGGCGGCGGGATCGGCGGGAGCACCCAACGGCGGCACGAGCGGAAGGCGTTGCGGGGAAGCGGCTTGCGCGGGCATCGAGGGGGCTTCGGGCCGGGCGTTGCGGCTGGGGGCGAATCCCGCGCGAGAGCGATCCATCGCCTCCCGAACTAGGACTCGAAATTTTGACAATCTGGTTAACAGGTAGCTGTTCACCAAGTTACTTATTCGAGATGCTTGAGGGCGATCGGACGAGCCCGCCTTCACGGTTGGACGCCGCGACGACGGAAGCGATCCGGCTCGATCGCGCGGTTCCCGTGTCAAGGGACGCGAAGTCTTGCGCACATAGGGGACGTCTAGTTTTACGCACTGGGGATTGATGGGGAGGTCCAGTGGCCTGGGGATTCGGGGAGATTGGTGTTCTCCGGAGCGTGGGGCAGCCGCAGGCGCCCCAATGGTGGCGCCTGCGGCTGCGGGCGCGTCACCCGGAGCTCGCGCGCTCCAGATCGCGGAGCCGGTAGCTTCGACCTTTGATGTTGAAGACATGGCATCGGTGCAGCAGCCGATCGAGCAGATACCCAGATCCCTGATCACTCGATCTCATTCCTCGAGTCCTGCTCGATTACTGCACTTGCGGATTGATGGAACTCGAAGCAACAATACTCGGACTACTCATTTCATCTTGTGTCCTCTCTTTGGCGGAGATCAGACCTCCAAGCGAGGAGGATCGCGACACCGAACCCGCTGGGAAGCAGCTTTAGAAACAGCGCGGTTAGACGACGACTCCAGTATTTGGGCGACCGATTTGAAAAGAGGCGCTCCCACTGCGTCTCCTCGCGAGTCAAGTCTTCCCAGACCAGGTATATGCTGACGCCAATCAGGAGGACTGCCAGAAGCACAAGGGCAATCGTTTGGATCTTTGTTCGCTGCATTCTTGGAGAACGCGTGCGTATGAGATCAGCTGGCGCTCACAGTGTGCCGCCGACCATAGCGCTGCCGTGAATCATCGGTCCACAAGTAAATCGCGGTTCGGTTTTGTTTGGCTTGTGCACAAAGCACAATCGCTCGAAGGTAGAGGCCGCATTAATTCACGCTACAATTGTTGAACTCACGATGCCGCAGCGATCGAATTCGCTTTTCCGCACGCGACTTAGCCTGCGCCCGTGTAAGAAGGCCGAGGCTATTCGTCGCCCGACTTCTTGAGCTGTGTCGCTCGCGCATCGAGGTCGTGGATGCCGATGGCTTCGATGCTGTCGCTCAGTGCAAAGGACCTATCGCCAGGATAGATGACATAGAGCTTGCTGAGCTTAAGCGCCTCGATCGCGATGTGCATGGATTTCGTCGTGCGCGGCGCGTCCGCATATTTGACCTCGAATCCGTACCGACGCCCTCTGTGCGACACTAGTAGATCGAGCTCCGCTCCGGCTTGAGTCGCCCAGAAAGTACAATTGCGCTCGCCAAATATTTGAATAATATGCTCGGCGACGAATCCCTCCCAGCTGCTTCCCAGCTTCGGATGAGATTCAATCGTGGAACTGCTCGGCAGGCCGAGCAGCGTATGCAGAACTCCGGAGTCTCTGATGTAGATCTTTGGCGACTTGACCTGACGTTTGCTGATATCCTCGTACCAAGGTTGAAGCTGCCTGAGAACCAGCGCTCCCGCGAGTATGTCGAGGTGCCTTCGCACTGTTGTGTGGCTTTGCCCAAGCGACCGGCCGATCTCAGCCATGTTCATGACCTGGCCGTGACAGTGAGCGATCATCATCCAGAGCCGTCGTAGCGAATCGGGCGCCACAAGCACGCCGAGCCTACGCAGGTCTCGCTCCAAAAAAGTTGTAAGGAAGTCTTCACGCCACTTGAAGCTCGCTTCATCGCTCGCCGCGAGAAGCGACCTCGGAAACCCTCCGCGATGCCAAAGCTCGCGCCACCTCGTCGCGCCTACTTCTCCGAGGTTGAATCCCGACATGTGTACGAAGTGGATTCGCCCCGCAAGCGATTCGGAAACATTACTAACGAGTTCCGCGGAAGCGCTTCCCAGCAACAAGAATTGCGCAGGCGAAGGCGTGCGATCGGCCAGAACCCGGAGCGTTGGAAAGAGGCTCGGCTGGAGCTGCGCCTCATCGATCACGACAAGCCCGCGCAGAGGTTCGAGCGCCGTGAGCGGATTTGCGAGCCGCGCGGCGTCGGCCGGGTGCTCAAGGTCGAGGAAGGTCGCCCCGCTTTCCTCGGCGATGCTCCGTGCCAACGTGGTCTTGCCGCACTGTCGCGGACCGACCAGGAAAACGACGGGACTCTGTCGAAGCGCGTCCGTGATTTCGCGGAGGAGTTCCGTGCGCTGGAGAATCATCCTCGCAATCTGAATTGGTCAAGTTCAGATTGCAAGGATCTTCGTGCTCCCCTGCCCACGGCGCTAGCTCGCGGAAGTCCAGCAGTTCTCAGCAACGCGCCCCGCAGATCCCTTCAAGATCCGCGGGGCGCCGGTGCTTCGCGCCGTGGCGCTACTTCGACCACTCGCCCTTCAATCGCTCGATGTCCTTGAGGCGATTGTCATTTTTCTCGCCGCGCGCCGCCTCGGCGCACTTCTCAAGCGTCGCGAGTGCATCGGCCTTCTTGCCGGCCTTCGCCTGGATGCGCGCCTTCAGTAACAAATTCCCAGAGGTGGCTTTGATCGAGACGGCCTTGTCGGCCCACTGAAGCGCCTCCTCGAGATTGCCATTGCTATCCAACCGGAAGCGAGCCGCTTGCGCGAAAATTGCAAAATCTCCTTCCTTGGCGTTGGCGATCGCCTCCTTCAGGCTCTTCTCGGCGATGACATCGGGGTCGGCCACAACCGGAAAGGAGAGAGAGAGCTTCTCCCAGAGCACCGTCACGTGCAGCGTTTTCTTGTCATGCTGCGAAAGCTCAAACGTGAGCCATTCCGTGTGCTCGTGCGCCGCAGGCTTCGCCTTGAGCCGCACCAGATCCTCAGCTTCCTTATAATTCGCCGAGCCCATCTGTTTGGGCGTCTTGCTCAAAATCACAGTCCACTCATCCTTCTCCGGAATCGTGAACAGCGCGTACCGCCCGGCCGGAATCTCCTTTCCGCCGACGTTCACCGCATCGCTGAATTCGATGTCCGTCGACATGTTGGCACCCGTCCGCCACACTTGGCCGAAGGGCACCAAATCACCCCAGATCGTTCGCCCCTTCACCGCAGGGCTCGAATACTCCACAGTTACTTTTGTAACGCCGACCACTCGGCTCACCGACGCAGCCGGGCTCGGCGCGGGCAGACGAAGGGGAGACGGGTTCTGGGCAGCGGCTGCGCCGGCCACAAGGCCGAACGCGAGCGCGAGCGGGGCAATGCGCATAGCTCTAGGTTCCTGGGATGGGGTGATTCGAGTCGTACGCCCAGAGCGTACGCATCCCAAGCCCTCCGGCACTACGGCTGGATCGTGAGCGCGAGCCCTGCCGACGTGCTGATTCCAAACGGGCCCGGCTTGCACGGCCCCAGCCATGCGAAGAGCCCCTGCGCGAAGTAGCTGTTGCCTGCCAGCGCCGGAATCGCCGGGATCGGGAGCGCCGCGCGCCCGAATCCACCCTCGTCGGTGGCAACGTCGAGCCCCAAAAGGAATGTTGAAGATGCGAAGTCGAGGTGTGTGGTTGCGCCCATTCCATACGGGTCTGAGCCGGCCGCATCCGCCGCGTCGGCCAGCAGCAGCACGCCGAGCGAGCTGCGCGGCGCTTGCGTCAGCAGCACGCGGAAATCCAACGATCCAATGGAGGGAAGCGCACTGGCGCGGATGCCGTGTTGCCCTTCGCAACCGGCGGTGCCCGCGCCAAACGGCGATGCTCCAAGTGGCGCCGGCATCGTTCCCCGCAGAACTGCGATCGAGCTCGATCCGGGGCTTGGCATCACAATATCCAGCCGGCCGTCGGCATCGAGATCGGCGAGTGCGGCGCCCCACGCCGCTGCTGCCGGCGTCGCGGCTGGATCTGTAAGAACCTGTGCGCGGCGCAATCCCAAGGCCGGCGCCAGACCGCTGGTGCCGCCCTCGACCAACAGCGAGGAAGGGAACGGCCCATGAAACAAAAGATCCGTGCGCCCGTCTCCCGTCAGGTCGCCGTGGAGCATCCGCCGAGGCTGCGAAAGCACCGGCAGCACGGCCGAGCTCCGGGTGAACTGCCCGTTCGGCCCCTGCTCCAGCACGACAAGCTCCGAGAAGGAGGCACCCTTTTCCGTCGCGACGATGTCACGAATGGTGTCTTCCGTGGCATCGAAGACATCAATTGTAAATATCGGCCCCGGCCCGCTCGCGAGCGGCGAACCGACTGACGTGCCATTCGAGAGCAGGATCAATCCCGACGCCGTGCCGAGCGCGAGATCGAGGGCGCCGTCATGGTTCAAGTCCTCTGCCGCGAAGCAGAGCGTCTCGACGGGGGCCGCGAGCGGCTGCGCTGGGCCGAGCCCGCCCGCACCGTTCAGTCGAACAGTGAGAATCGCCGGTACGCTCGAAAGCGCGATGAGATCGAGTGAGCCGTCGGCGTTCCAATCCCGGAGCGTGACCGCGGAAGCAACATTTCCGGTGGGAAGCTGCACAGGCGGCAGCCCGAAGGATCCCACCACATTCTTGAAATACCACACATTGGGTGCGTTGCCCGAAGTCGCAACGGCGTCGTCGTACCCGTCGCCGCTCACGTCGCCCGATTCCAGGAGCCGCAGCTCGGTGCTCGGTGGCAGCGGCGCGGCGGAAACTGGAGGGCCGAAGCTTGCACCCGCGAGCCCGGAATGAAGGGAGAGGGCGCTCGCGCCGGATCCCGCCACGATTGCATCCACGATCCCATCGCAGTCGAAATCGGCCAACACCGCGGCCGAAGGAATCGCTACAGTTGTAAACTTCCGGACCGCCGAGTGGGTGGCCGTCCCAGAGCTTACAAAAATACGAACGGCATTCTGAGCGCCCGACGCAAAGTCGAGCCGTCCGTCTTGATCGAAGTCGCCGAGCGCACAAGGCCCTTGAAGTGAAACTCCCTCGATCTGCTCGAGCGTCATGAGTCCGCCCGCGCCATCGCGCCCGTAGACGGCGAGCGGTCCACCCGTGCTGAATATTTGGAACCGGGCCACGATCTCCGGCTGGCCGTCGCCGTTCACGTCGCCGACAGCCGTCGATTCGATGCCGGCCGGACCGGCAAGCACCGGCGAGGGCGCACCGAACATAAGCGGCCCGATCTGTGTGATTCCGAAAAGTGCGCTTCCCGAGGCATCGGCCGCGTTGATCACAATATCGGAGACGCCGTCGCCGCCGATGTCGAAGAGCGCGAAGCCCCAGGAGAGAACCGCGGGCACAGAAACCGACACCGCCGCGGGCGCGGAGCCGTTCCCGGGCGCGAACACCTCGAGCACCGGCGCCAACGCCGAAGCGGCGGCCGCCTCGCTGCGGCCATCGGCGTCGAGATCGGCCGATTCCAAATAAAACGAACCGATCGCGGCGCGCGGCCCCGGGATCGATACGAACTGTCCCGCCCCTTGCTGCAGCAGCGGCATTAGAAGCGGTTGAGTCGTCGAGAGCAGCGGCACCGCCTCGAGAGCCACGAGGTCGAGCTGCCCATCTCCGTTCCAATCGCCGAAACGCACAAATCGAGTTCCGGCCGGGATCGGAATCGGGAGCGCCGTCGAAAGCCCGGATCCGACGTTTCGCACCAGCGACAGCACGGGCGACTGCGCGTGGCTCGCCACGAGGTCGCCATCGCCATCGCCGTCCAAGTCGGCGCTGAAGCCGAGAGTGGGCCGCGCGACAAGGTCGACATGGATCCCAGGGCCGAGCTCCCCGCCGCTGAGTGATGGGAACACCGAGATACGCGGCGAATCGCGGCAGACAGCGACGTCGAGGCGCCCGTCTTGATTCACGTCGATCAGGCCCGCGACCGTCGGTTTCTCATCGGGCAGCAGCAACTGCCGCTCAAAGCCGGCGATCGTGTCCTGCGCCGCGCTCCATGGCGCCGCAGCCGCGTAGGCAGCGAGCAGCCAGGCGGTAGAAACGGCGCGACCGAAGGGCAAGAGCGTCACGAACCGGGCGGGGCGGGTATCCACGGAGGAGGCAGATCACCCAGGCTCTATTCGAACCGAGAGAGGCCTCCGTGAAAACGGTCTCCCGCGAGTTGCCACCGCGCCATGGCGCGGAAAAATCGTCGGTCCAGTTACCGTGTGGCAGAAGCACCCGCGCTCAAGAAGCGCCGAAGCAGCTCAGCCAGCGCGTTCATGCGAATCGGTTTCTCAAGGTAGTCGTCCATGCCGGCTTCGCGGCACAGGCGCCGAGAGTCCTCGCCGGCATGGGCGGTGAGCGCGACAATCGGCACGCGCCGCCCAGGGCGCTCCGCCTCGCGAATCGCCCGCGTCGCGGCGTAGCCGTCCATTCGGGGCATCGAGCAGTCCATCAGCACAAGATCCGGCGTCATGCACTGAAGCGCCTCCACCGCGGCGCGCCCGTCAGGCACCACATGCGCCTCGATGCCATGGGATTCGAGCAGCAGCGAGATGACTTGCTGATTCACCGGATTGTCCTCCGCGACGAGGACTGTAATTCCGGGATATTGTGCATTCTGAGCCGGAGCCGCCGACGCGGGAGTCTTCATCTCGCGGGGTCTTGAGCTGCGCTTGAGCTTGGCCGTAAAAGTGAATTTGCTGCCCGACCCGAGCTCGCTCTCGGTTTCAATCGTTCCGCCCATGAGCTCGGCGAGCCGCCTCGAGATCGTGAGGCCGAGACCCGTTCCCCCGTATCGGCGCGTCGAAGAGGAATCGACTTGCTTGAACTCCTGGAAGAGCTGCCCGAGATTCTCCTTCGAGATCCCGATTCCAGTATCGGCCACCTCGACGGAGACGGTCACAAAACCGCCCGACTCGCCGGCCTTCATTGCCCGCACGATCACCCCGCCATGCTCTGTGAACTTCACGGCATTTCCGACGAGATTCAGCAAAACTTGCCGAATCCGCCCGGCGTCGCCGACGAGCATCGGAAGAGCCGGATCCACTTCACACTCGAGCTTCAGCTGCTTGGACCGGGCTTGATACTCAAAAATGCGCGTCGCTTCTTCGAAGAGCGTGCGAGGATCGAAATCGCTCGCGATCATCTCGAGCTTGCCGGCCTCAATCTTTGAGAAATCGAGCACATCATTGAGAAGTGTGAGCAGTGCCTCGCTCGACGCGCGAACCTGCTCGGCGAGGCTCCGGTGCTCCATTGGGAGCGGTCGCGCGAGGAGGGCCGACGTCATTCCTAAGATTCCATTCAGAGGCGTTCGAATCTCGTGGCTCATCGTCGCGAGAAAAGCACTCTTTGCTTCGCTCGCCGCCTCCGCGGCTCGAGCGGCGGCACGCAATAGATCGCGCCGCTCGGCCATTCGCTGGTACCTCCGGCGATGGAGCGCATCGATGCGCCGACGATGCTGTGATCCGGCAACGACCCGGGCGAAGGTCAGGAGCGTCACAAGGATGGCGCCGCACACGTTGGCCGTGGCGGTCGAACGCGCGGCGGTGACCGCCGGCGATTGTATGAATGAACTTTCGGTGACACCCAGCCACAGATGCCAGGCGGCGGCGTCAGGGATCTCCAGCGCGACCACGCCCTCGTAGGCCATGCGCTCGCGCGACGCAGGGCCGAGGGTGTCTCTCGAATCCTCGGTCCAGGGGCTCTGGCCGCTGCGCCCCAGCGAGACGCCGAATTCGTGGTTTCGCAGCAGGTACTCCGGCCCTGGGAGGATTTCACGAATGACATGGGAGAAAACAACACCGCAGACGCAGCCGCGCAGCTCGCCGCTCTCATCGAAGAAAGGAACGGAATAAAGGATGACTCTCCGATCTCGGTCCTCGGGCGAGTCGGAGTGGTGCCTAGAATTATTGCAACTAACGACTTCGGGGCCCGAGCGCGCCGGAACCTCGAATCCGCGCACTTCGCGCTCGTGGGGTACCTGCTCGCGGAACCATGCGAGCTGCTCCCTCATGAGCCGGTATTCAAGAATCTCGATCGCCTCGTCCTCGCGGCCCCCGGCGCCGTCGCGAGCCGGCTCCGTGCCGGGAGGCGCCGGCCGCCCGGTCGACGCGTCAGGGGCCGACCCGCTTCGCCCTTTCGCAGCCCTGCCGACCATGGGCTCGTCAAAAGTAAGGATCGGCGTCCACGGCTTGCCGGTCGTCGGATCGACGCAGTCGGGATCCATCTCGAGCGGAACGATATGCACCTCGGAGATGGAAACTGTAGACGCGAGATTGTTGTAGATCTCCTGGATGCTCGAGAGCGAGTCGGCTTGAAGCTCGCTCGCGTCGTGGCGTAGCGCGCGCACACCGGGCAGGCGCGAGAGGGTGCGGAGGCCTTGGTAGATCTGCCGCACCGCGCCCGTGGCGTCGCGGGCGACGCGCAGTAGGCTGCCCTGCTGCACCTCGCGCAATCGCGCGCGCGCGTCGGCCACGTCCGATTCGTACTTCCAAACGGTACCCGAGAGGAGTGCCGCACCGAGCGCGATCGGCAGCGCATAGGACTGGGCGCCTCGAAAACGAAAGGGCATGGGACGTCCCGCGTTTTCGTCTTCTACCGAGGCGCATCCGAAGCGCCGGGTCCCCCGGGGAATGGCCCGCTCGACGAGCCCGCGCGCTCCGATCAGAGGGTTCTTGCTACGGGCGCCTACGGCAGGCTCAGCACGTTCGCCGACTTCTCCTTCCAGGGTGCGAGGAACGATCCGCGGTCGTCGCCAGCGGTAATCCGCAGGGCGATCGGGTTCTGAATCGGCGGGCCGAACTCGCAGCGCGTGAAGTCGACGACGAATCGACGTTTCGCGAGATCGAGCACGAGTCGGAGACGCGGCGCGGACCCCGGCGGCGAGCTCCAGGTGAGGCGCTTGGGGGCATCGGCGGGTCCGGTGCGCTTCCAGCGGGGGTCGCCCGCAGGAATCGTGATGGTGACCGGCGCGGCGATCGGGCCGAACTCGACGGTCACCGACTCGGTCGCGATGTCGATAGCTCCATCGGGGGAGAGGGCAGTCCACTCCAAGGTGCCAACAGCGCGGACGCGGTCGGCCGACGGCTTTGAACTATTTGTGAGACGTGCAGACTGAATCAGAACTGCGAGGGTGTCGGGCGGTTCGGGTGCTCCGAAGTTGTATGTTGCAACAAAGGCATCGTAGCCGCCGTTGGCCGTAGGGTCGGGGCCGAGGGCGGTCGGAAATGTAGCTTCCGTCGACTGCGTCTGTCCGACCAAATGCACTCTTCCGTCGGTGCCGGCCGCGCAGCTCGTTGCGGCGTCGACGCCGTCGCCGCCGAAGCTCCCGCACGCCAGCAGCGCCCCGCCGCTCGGCGCGATCTTCGCCAGGAACGCATTGCTGAAGGCGCCCGCCGCGGCGGAGAGTCCGCCGGCCGAAGGAAACGGAATGGTGCTATCGGGTTTGGAGTTTGTCTCTCCACACAGATAGACGAATCCGGAGCTGTCGAGCGCAATCTCGTTGGCGCGGTCGAAACCGCTTCCGCCTATGTACCCACAAAAATCGAGCTTCTTGCCGTCGGCGGCGATGCGCGCTACGAAGGCGTCGAATTCATTGGAACTCGGCCCGCCCGAGAACTGGCGCGAGGGCCCGAACTTCACGGGGAACGTCGCGGGCGAGGAATAGGTGTATCCGCAGACGAAGGCGCGGCCGAGCGCATCGACGGCCACGCTTCCGGCGGCGTCGACGGCCGCACCGCCCAGGTATCCGCAATACGGAATCGTTACAGAGGTAGTGATCGGATCAAATGCAACTTTTGCGACGAACGCGTCGAAGCTGCCGCTCCGCTTCAGCGACGGCCCGACGGCTGCCGGGAAGGAACTCGGGTCGGAATCGGTGATCCCACAGAGGACAAGCGCGCCGTCGGGTGCGACGGAAATCCCCGTCGCGAAGTCGTTGCCGCTCCCCCCGAGGAATCCACACATCTCAAAGGCTGCGCCCGAGGCTGCGAGGCGCCCCACGACGGCGTCGAGTCCGCCCGATCGAAACGTGCTCGGTCCGAGCAACGCCGGAAACTCCGGCGCATCGGAATCGGTGTGCCCGGCGAACGCGGCCACATCGCCGGCTGCGATTGCAATCGCAGCGACGCGCTCGTCGCCTCCGGGACCTCCCACATATCCGCAATAATCGAGGGAAGCACCGTCGGCGCTCACTCGGGCGATCCAGCCGTCGAGTGCTCCGCCGTTATAAGTGAGATCAGGGCCGACGGAGACGGGGAAGCCTTGCGCCGGCGTCGACTCCGTTTGTCCTCCAAGCACGGCGCGCCCTTGCGAATCGACGGCAAGGGCGATCGCCCCCTCGTTTCCGGAGCCTCCCAGGAAGCCACAGTAAAGCAGCGTCGCGCCGGTCGGGTCGAGCTTCGCAACGAAGGCATCGCCGCTGCCGAAGGGCGTCCCGCCGTTCCAGGTGAGGTCGGGCCCGAGAACTTCGGGAAATGTAGCTTCCGAGGACCCCGTGGACCCCACGATGTAGAGCGCCCCCGAGGCGTCCGTCGCCGCGGTGCTGCCGAAGTCGCTCCCGCTGCCTCCCAGGAAGCCTGATTGTGCGAGAGCCGGCGCCACCGTCGCAGCGAGAGGCCCAACCGCTGCCACCTCCGGCTCGGCGCCACCGCCGCATCGGAGCGTGAGGATCAGGGCCGGGGCCGTCTCTCCACGCCGTCGAAGTATGAGTTTCCGATAGGTGGGGAGCTCAGTGAGCCACCGCTCGCGCGCTCCGCGGAAGATGCTCACTTTTCCGGCGAGCGGCTCCTCGAAAGAGTATTCCCATGTCCGCGCCTCGGCGCGCAGCTCGCGCCCCGCAGCACGGAGCACTGCCGCGGGCCTCCCCTCCGCATCGCGAGTCTCGAAGAGGACCGGGGGAAGGGCGCGCGCGGCCGCGGCCTGCGGCGGCGTGTGCCCTCCGAGGAGCACTGCCGCCAAAGCAGAGAAGATCACAGGTGCTTTATTTGTGGAGGATCCAGTACGCCGACCAGTAGAGGCTGGCGTAGGGATTCTCCTCGAAGGCGGTTGCGCGGAAAAGCTGCGTGGGGGCCGTAGGGTCTCCCACGAAGGGGCGCAGAATCGAGCCGACCTTCACCGAAACGAACACATAAAGAATCAGCCAAGCTGCCAGTGCCACGCGGTGCTGCGGATCGCGGGCGATCAGCGCCCTGTAGTGACGCGCAAGTGTGATCTGCCCGCCGAGGGACGCGAGGGCGAAGAGGAATCCGTTGAGCAGCAGCGCCGTCGGGTAGTCGGCTCCGGACGCGTAGAAGAAGAGCGTCACAGGCGCCATCGCCGCAAGGCAAATTGCGACGGTTGCCTGCGAGCTCAGCACTCCACGCATGGCGGCGGGAAAGTCGCCCGCCAGCCCAAGCAGCACGTTCACCACAAAAAAGAAGGGCACGCACACAAGCGTCGCGCCGGAAATCAAGAAAGGCATCTTCGCGGCGGAGTAGACGGATTGGAGACCGCGCCCGCCGAAGCACCCCATCGAGGCCCCGAAGCAGAATCCGCCGGCGATGACAAGAAGCGCGAGGCGTAGCCACGGAAACTCCAGCATCCCAAGGGCATGCCGCCCTTCGGCTCGAAGCAGGTCGTCGGCTTCCCGGAGCAGAGCGCGCATCGCGGGCCGTTACTCGAATGCCCAGCGCAGCGCGTCGAGGGCGCCTGCGAAGAAGTTCCGGCTCGTGCCGCGGAAGATCACAAATGGAAGCCCAGGCGCTCCGAGGAACGGGCGCAGGATCCACGCCATCTGGGATCCCACCAGCGCATAGACGACCGTCCACATGGTGAAAATGAACCGCGCGCGCTGGGTAGCCGACGCCACGGCGGCCATGCGCTGGGCGGCGCTCGGCTCGCCGGCCGTTTCTTTTGCTACTTCTTGAAACACATGGCTCACGGCGCGTCTCAAGAATCCGAGTCCGAGCAGCCCCGAGACTCCGAAGGTGGAAATTGTGAGCACCTGCATGAACGCGTGGCTGCGGGTGCTAACTGCGAAGAAGGCGAGGATGGGCCCAAGGCTCGCGAGAACCGTAACATTCACCGCCGTCGCGATCAAAAGCAGGCGCAGCGTCTCGCGCATGCGGAGCCGCGAATTCGCAAGGGCGGAGAACACATAGAGCGAAGGGAATGTTACTCCGAGCGTGAGAAGGTACAGAAGTGGCACCTTCAGCGTTGAAGCGCCCATCTGTAAAAAGCCCTCCGGCCGGTTGCGAATCGCCGGATAGATGCCGACGCACGCGCCGGCAACGGCACCCATTACCAAGGTGACCGCCAGCAGCTTGCTGGCCGACGCCTCGACTCGACCGGCCTGCAGATCCTCGCTGCGAGTCAGCTCGCCCCGCAGCAACCGCTCAACGCTTTGGAGAACGACCGTCATGGCCCCGAAGGTACCACTGTTCAAGATTCGGCAACACTCAGCAAAACGGGCCGTGCCGGCCCGGCGCATCCAAAGCCCGACCGCTGTCCTGAATCCTGTAGTGGCGATCCGTGACAAACCTCGCATCGAAGCTGGCCGTCGGCGCTGGCGTGCACAGATTTCGACCCGTAGGGCCGGCGCACGCGCCGAATCATGGCGCGGGGCTTGCCCCGCGCGATGAGAAAAGGGCAGCGCGATTCTTCATCCGCGCGCGCATGCGCGCGCGAGATCGTCGCGGGCGATGCCCGCGCCCCACGTGGGCAGTGTGGGAATCTGGTGGGGTGTTGTCACACCAGGTTGCACCCTGCTTCCACTTCTTAGATGAGGGACGGCTTCGAATGGGGCGTGGGTCGGTCTTGGCGCGGCGAGTTCCGCAGACGCGAGGCTCCTTGCGCTGGACGACGATTCCTCGCGCTCGCTTTGCGGAGCACTTTTGAAACGTCCTCCACGCGCCGACCCCACTTCCTACTTAAGGAGTAGTTCCCACGCGCCAATCCCACGTCGTTGATGAGTAGCCGCTTGCGACAAGTTCCCAAGACACCACACTCCGGATCACCCACAGATCCGCGCTTACTTCTCCGTAGCCGGCTTCGACTCCGCCCCGGGCATGAAGTGTTGCTTCACTTCCTGCATCACCTCGGGAAGGCTGAATACGATCGATTTGTGGCTTGCGTCGAACCAGCGCACGCGCGGGCGGCCGTCCTTCGCGCTCACCGCTTCAATGAGCTTCTCCGAGCAGACGCGCGGCACAATTTCGTCCTTCGACGCCTGCACAAAAAGTGTCCGCGCGCCGCAGATGCGATCGGCGAATCGCAGCGGGTCGAGCCTCTCGATGCGCGTCCGAAGCTCTGCCTCTTCCACCTTCTCGCGCTCAAGCGCTGTACGCACCCCCGACGTCTCATGCACGGGCGAACGCAGAATCGTTGCCAAATCGCCTCCGCCAAGCACCAGCACGCAGCGGTCGAGCGTCCCTGACGCGCCTGCCGCGAGTGATCCGACCAGCGCACCGAGCGAAATCCCCACCAGTCCAACGCGCTTCGAATCGACTTCCTTCCGCGCTCGCAACCAACTCACGGCCCGCAGCGCATCCGCCGCTGCCTGCCGGAAATCACTCTCAAGCCCGCCGAGCCCGCGCTCGGCCGCCAGGATCGTTCGCGTTCCAGGGGGTCTCCGTTCGCCGTACCACGGCAGGCGGAGCATGAGCGTCGCCACGCCAGCAAGGGCGAGGTCGCGGGAGATCGCCCGCTCGAGCTTGAAGTCGTCTTGCGAGTGATGAAGCACTACCGCCGCCGGCAGATCGCGGCGCGCGGCGGGGCGGAAATAAGTGGCGCGCACCACGTCGTTCACGGGATCACCGCTCGGCCGCGGCGACGGGAATCGAAGCTCGCCCACCAGCAGCTTCTCCCCGTCGGGTTGAACCTCCATCTCCCAGCGAAACTTCCCACCCGGCGCGAGTTCGCGCAGCTCCGATGCGCGGGCTGGGTCGGCCGGCGCCAGCTCGGGGATCTCTTCAATCTCGCCCGACGCGGGGATCCCGCCCTGCACGAAGGCAAGGAGGAGCATTCCAAAGCAGAGCGCGGGGAGGTTCACGGCGTGTGTGCCAGAGGATAGTCTCGACTGCGACCTTCCTCACCCCTGTGGTCGCCACCTCGACTGAGAACGCACCCATGCGACTCCTCTCTGCGCTCGTCGTGCTTGTTGCCGCGCTCTTCGCTGCGGCTCCGAGCGCGATCGCCGACGACAAGACCTACCAGAACGACTCCATTGCGCCCGGCGGCTCGGGAAACGTGCAGGCCGGATTCGTACAGAACGAAATCGCGGCGTCGGTCTTCACCGCGCCGCCCGCCGACGGGCCGATTTTCTTACAGAAGGCACGTGTACTGTTCTTCAACGCGCTCGGGCAGACGACCATGCGCAAGATGCGTATTCTGGTGTATCCGAGCGGCTCCGTGAACCCGGGCGCGCCGATCTACACCTCTCCGATTTTTACATTCATGCCTGGCGGCGAGAACTTGGTCGATTTGTCCGTCGCGAATATCAAGTTTCCGGCGGGGCAGACCTTCACGATCGGTGCAAAGTTCGAAGAGGCCGGCCTCTTCGTGAATTTCTCGTCGGTTGTGACCGACACGAACGGAATCACCCCGGGAAAGAACCGGATTTTTGATATCAGCAGCGGCATGTGGAAGACGGCCGAGAGCGTCGGCATTACGGGCGACTTTGGAATCCGCGTCTCGGCGACGATCCATGGCCCCGTGACCTACGGGACGGCCACACCGGGCATCAACGGAACGCCGACCCTCGATAGCTCCGGAGCTTGGAAAGTTGGGAATCCGGCCTTCGGACTTCGGGGGACGGCAGCACCGAGCTCGTCCACATGCTTCCTTGGAATCTCTGAGGGAACGTTCAACTTCCCGATTCTTGGGATTACGTTCTGGATCGACCCGGCGACGACCATCCCGCTCCAGGCCCCGACAACGGCAACCGGCGCGTGGACCCTCAATACTCCGGTGCCTGCCGTGCTCGCACTTATCGGACAGCACTTTTACGTCCAGGCCTTCTTCGCCGATCCGGGCGGGCCGCAAGGCCTGTCGGCGACGGCCGGCCTCGACATCACGATCGACTCCGCTTTGTAGCGAAGTCGGAGCTCGGCGGCCGCCCTCGCCCTGAGGGCCGCCGCCGAGAATGGTTCGTACCCCCGCGATTGCCATGCTCCGAAAGCTACTTTTCTCCGCTGCCATCGGTGTCGTCGCGCTCGCTGCGGGGCTTGGCGGATTTGAGTGGTATCTGAGAGGACGGCTCATCCGCGAGAGCGGCGCCACCGACTTTGAGTCGCTTCGATCCCGATACCTCGGCAACGAGCTCAAGATTTTTGCGCTCGACGAGTCGGGCGAGATCGACCTCGTGCCGAAGGAGTCGCAGGGGCAGAAGATCACGATTAACGCGCAGGGTTTCCGGGGGAAGGCGGTGGCGGTGCCCAAGCCCGATGGTCTCTTCCGCGTGGTGCTGATCGGCGGGTCGGCCTGCTTCGGCACGACGAGCACCAACGACGACACCACGATTGCCGCGTTTCTCCAGCGCCAGCTTCGCGCTCAAGCACGCGAGCCGGAGAAAGTTGAGGTCGTGAATGGCGGGCTCCCCGGAGCGACCACGGCGCGTGCCGTGACGCGGTACGAGAGGAAGCTCGCCGGCCTCAAGCCTGACGTCGTGATTCTCTATAATATGATCAATGATCTGCTCCAGAGCCGGCGCGCGAGGCTCGGCTTCGACGAGCGGTTCTCGGCGTTGGTGCGCGCTGACAACGGATTCGAGCGCGCATTGTCGCACTCGGCGATCTGGCTGCAGTGGTCGGCCGCGCGCTCCCAGAGAAGGAAGGAGGAGCGCGCCGCCGAGCGCATCGCCCGGGAGGAGCGGACGGCCGCGAAGGGACTCGGCACCAGCAGCGAGGCGCAAGCCATTCGCGCCGCCGTTGCTTCGGAGGGGAGCACCGACTACGACGGGGCGCTGGCGTCGAATCGTTACATTGTTCCCGAGCATTTCGCGGAGTTCCGAGCCCAGCTCGACCGATTCCACGGCGTCGTTTCGGGCTCCGGCGCCGCTCCGGTCTATTGCACTTACGGCTTTCTGTTTCGAGGGAATGAAACGCAGGAAGAGTATCGAAAGATCGCCGGGGGACTCGGATTCTGGATGCCGCAGTGGAGCATGGCGCGCGACGCGTTGGCGGCCATGAATGAGGCCATTCGCGAGGCTGCGGCGCGCCACCGTGCACCGTTGTGCGATGTTGCGACCGACATTCCCCGGCAGCCGCGGCTCTTCAAAGACACAGATCACTTATCCGACGAGGGATGCCGAGGTGTCGCCGCGTTCCTCGCGACGACGCTCAGCAAAGCCGGTCTGCTGCGGGGAGCGGCGGAGAAGAAGTAAGTTCATGGGGCGCATCGGCGCGAGGCTCCTCGCCGCGGTGGGTATCCCCACGGTGGTGTTCCTCGCAGCCGAAGGCGCCGCGCGCTGGGCGCTCGGCCCTCGAGAGTACACAGCTGCCGAGATTCCCTACGAAGCGGACCCGGCCCTCGGCTTCCGGCCGGCTGCCGGCATTCGCTCGAAGCGGCTGTGCATTTCGTCTCTCTCGACTCGGGGGGGCGAGCCGCGCCGGGACGCGAGCCGGCGCATTCTCGTCGTCGGCGATTCGATGGTGTTCGGGGCCGAGGTCGGCGAGAGCGAGACTTTCTGCAGCGTTCTCCAAACAGATCTCGGACAGGACGTGAGCGTCGTGAACGCCGGATGCCCTGGGTATGGGCTTCATGAATACCGCCTTGCGATCCGGAGGCTTGCACCGCTCGTTCAGCCGACGGAAATTGTGGTTTGTATCTTCTTGGGAAATGACATCCAGGACGTGCTCTCAACTCGCCCCTACGAAGTGCTCGGGGGAAAGCTCGTGCCGCGACCCCGATTCGAGAGAGCCGGGGTAGCGGAGCGCGCATGGATGTCGTTCGCCGCCAGGGTTTCGTCGCTGGCAGTTCTTCGGGTGGCTCGCGGCGGTTCGAGCGGGGAGTCGTCCTTGGCGGCTGCCGAGGCGCACGCGGCCGGAGTCGGGCCGCGCGGTGCGCGGCTCCCCGAGCGCGGCTACTGCGGAATGGATCAGCCAGAATTGAAGGCGCTCATGATCTGTGAGGGCTACGGGCGGCTCGGCGAGGTCGGCGGCGAGAAGATCACACGGGCGTGGGCCGCTCTGCCGCATGCCCTCCAAGCAATTCGTGAGGAGGCCGCTCAGCCGGGCGCCAAGCTCACCTTTGCATTGCTTCCCTTGCCGGTGGCCTACGATCCTGGCCTGCGCGTCCGGCTTGCGAAATTGTGGGGTCTCGCTCCTCGCGTCGTCGACGGTGCTCGCCCTTCACGCGAGCTGGCAGCCCTTCTCGATCGGCTCTCGCTTGCACAAATCGACCTCACCCCGGCGCTCGCGGCATCCCCCGCCGAGCATCGGCTGCATATTCCCAGCGATCTTCACTTTTCTGTCGAAGGTCATGCGCTCGTCGGGAGCACGCTCGCGGCCCGTCTGCTGGGACGATGATTCGGCTTGCCGTTGGGGTGGCGGTTCGCGAGGCAACCGAAGGCGGCGAGGACTCCTGGCGCTACCGACGCCCAGGAAGCGAGCTGAGCTTCGTTGTGCTGATCCGCGCGGCTCGGAGCTGGAGGCGTGCGGCTACGGCACGTTGAGCGGAATCCGCCGAGAACTTGGTCCTTCTCGCTGCGGCCTACGGCGGCATAGCCTTTGTCGCACTGACGCCGGGAATACCACGAATGCATGCCATGAACTCTGCCCTCCACCTCGCCAAGGTGCTGATCCTCGGCACGCTTGGGCTCGGATCTCTCTCCCGCTCGATCGCCCAGGAGCCAACGGCGCCTCCCGTCCAGCGCACGCTGGCCTCTCTGCTGCCCTCGAAGGCGGCGGCCTACGCGGAGCTGCCCGCGCCGCACACGCTGTGGCGCACCTTCGTCGACACCGGCGCCTGGGATCGCATCCGCAGCACGCCCAGCTATCGCCAGGGAATCCAGGGGAACGGAGTGAAGCTCGTCGCCGGAATTGCTGCAGTTCAGGCTGCGATCGGGATGGAGATCCCGGAGGCCGTCGAACGCTGCTTCGGCGGCGGTGGCGCGCTTGCCCTCGTTCCGAACATTGGCCTGAGGAAGGGACCGCCGACGCTCGTGGCGGTGGCGCGCGCGAAAGACCCGGCGGCGCTGATGGCGGTTCGCAACGCGCTCGCAGATCTGGCGGGGTTGCGCGACGAAGTCGACGGCTGGCTTCGCCCTCAAGTTACAGTTCATAAATCGGGAGATGTGGAAATCGTTTCCACCAAGGCGGATGCGTACCACGCCATCGACGGCGAGTGGTTTGTGCTCTCCAATGAGCGAAGCGAAGTGGAGAGCGTGATCCAACGGCTTCGCGGCAAGGAGCTTGGAAGCTTGGAAGATCATAAGAACTTCGCTGCTGCCAAGGCTGCTGCGAGCGAGGAGCGGCGCGACCTCTTCGGGTGGATCGACTCCGAAGGGGTGACGGCGCTCCTCGGCGATCGTCGGCGCGAGGATCCTGCGCTCGAGCCCTTCGCGGCGCTCCTCTTCGATGGCCTGCGGCAGTCGCTGCTCGGCTCTTCGTGGATCGCCGGCTTCGCCGCGCTGAGCGAAGACTCGCTCGCGCTCTCGCTGCGCACCTCGGCGCGTCCCGCGAAGGCGGCGCCCGCATTCCTGCCGGAGCCGACTGCGATCGAAAAAGTGTCAGTTCCGCGGCAGATCGCCTCGCTCACTCTTCGGCGCGACGCGAGCGCATTTTGGGATCTCCACGACGAGATCGTGAGCGATGAGTTCGAAGCCGAGATGGAGAAGTTTAATTCCACGACGGCGCTGATTTTTAATATGAAGCGCCTCGATGAGGAACTTCTGCCTAAGCTCGCGCCCGCCGCGCAGATCGTCGTCGCTCGGCAGACCTACACCGGGCTCCCGCAGTCCCCAAAAGTTAAGATTCCCGCGTTTGCGCTCGTGTTGCATTCGCGCGACCGATCCAAGAGATTCCTCGATAGCTTCGCTCAGGCGTTCCGTACGGGGGTCTTCCTGGTGAGCGCCGATCGTGCACAGAAAGGGCTCTCGTCGCTCGGCGCGTCCGAAACCAGCATGGGAGATCTCAAGATTCCCTACGCCAGCTTCCCCGAGCTGGAGGAGGGGCAGGAGGCGACTCCGGAGTACAACTTTACGCCCGCGATGTTCACGCGCGGCACGAAGGTGGTGCTCTCCTCGTCGCTGGAGCTCGCGAAGGAACTCGCACAAGTGATCCCGGACGATATCAAGATTCCTGCGGACCGGAACCGCGACGGCAAGGTCGAGCCCGTGCTTCTCGAGGAAGGGCCGATTGATGAGCTCGTGATCGATGGGGCGGAATCGATCGAGGCGCTGCGCGAGAACCTCGACGTACTTGTCGCCAATGAGATGCTGGAGAAGGGCAAGTCGAAGGCTGAGGCGCGGCGCGGGTTCCAGGGGCTGCTCGATGTTCTGTCGCTTTTCTCCGGCGTCGACGCGCGGAGCGTGGCGCGCAAAGATGGCATGGAGCTGCGGCTGGATCTTCGGCGCGCGCCGGCGCCGCGCACCGCGCCGCGTGCGAGCGATCCGCCGACGTCGGCGCCCCGGAAAGTCTCGCGATAAGTGAGGCCGACCGTGCACGAGCCTTTTGCTCCCATCCCCGCGGATCCCGCTGAGGCGCTCTCGCCTTATGTGTCTTCGGCGGGCGCTCCGTGGGATATTCGACACGGCGCCCATCTGTTGCGTCGCGCAGGATTTGGCGGCTCTGCCGAGGAGGCGGCCGCCGCGGTCGCAGCCGGTCCCGAGGCGGCGGCGCGCGCCCTGGTGCGCGCGCCCGAGGACGCCGGCCTCGCAGAGCTCGATGAGGGGCTCGAGACATTATTGGCTTTCGAGCAGCCCATGCGTCTTCGCGCATGGTGGGTTCTGCGCATGGTCCGGACGAAGGCGCCGGTTCGGGAGAAAGTTGGCCTTTTCCTGCATGGCCACTTTGCGACGGGATACCGAAAAGTGCGTTCGGTCCGGGCGATGCACCGGCAGGTTCGGCTTTTCCTCGACCAAGGGCTCGGCTCGTTCCGATCGATCGCGCGCGCGATGGCCTCCGACGCCGCCATGCTCGTTTTTCTCGACGGAGCGCGCAGCGAGCGCTCGCGACCCAACGAGAATTTTGCCCGCGAGCTCATGGAGCTCTTCACGCTGGGGAGAGGCAACTATTCGGAGGCCGACATTCGCGAGGCGGCGCGCGCGTTCACCGGCTGGCGCGTCGACAACGGTGCAGCGCGCTTCCGCGCCACGTCGTTCGATGCGAAGGAGAAGACCATCTTTGGCAAGCGCGACGCGTTCAACGCGGAGGCGGCCGTCGATTTGTGTGTTGATCATCCCGCGTGCGCGCCGTTCCTCGCGCGAAAGCTCCTGCAGTTCTATTGCATGCCGCAGCCGCCGGATCCGCTTGTCGATGCGTTTGCACAAAAACTCGCTGCGTCGAATTTTGAGTTTGCGCCGGTGCTCGAGACTCTCTTCGCCTCGCGGGCCTTCTATTCCCGCGAGGCGCATCGCTCGATGGTGAAGAGTCCCGTCGATTTCGCCATCGGCGCGCTGCGCGCGCTCGGCGGACGCGTGGCGGGAGCGTCGCTCTCCGACTGGCTCACGGCCATGGGGCAGAGCCTCTTTGATCCTCCGAGCGTGAAAGGCTGGGACGGCGGCCCGGCGTGGATCCACGCGGCGACGTGGATTGCACGAGTGAACTTCGCTCGCGACGCGACGCTCGCTGGCGGCTCCATGGATCGCGAGCTCGACACGGTCGCACTCTTCGCTCTGGGCGATTCGATCGAAGCGGCAGCGCGCGTCGACCGCGCGCTCGATGTGCTGCTCCTTCGCGACGTCGCCGCGCCCACGCGTGAGTTGCTCATTGCGCAGGCCAAGACCCTGGGCGCTGGAGAGGCCGGCCTCTCCTCCTTGCTTCATCGGATTATTGCACTTCCCGAGTACCACATTTCGTGATTGCGATGACTCTGAGCCGACGCGAGTTTCTATGGGGTTCCTTGGCCGTGCCGGCCGCTCGAGCGCTCGTCGATCCGCGTTGGGCGTGGAGCTTGGAAGGGCCTCCCGCGCTCGATTCTCGCGTTCTCGTCGTGCTTCAGCTCTCCGGCGGCAACGACGGGTTGAACTTCGCACCGCCGCTCGACGACGACCTGTATCGAAAGGCGCGGCCGCGGCTCGGGATCGCCAAGAATCGTTGTATTCCGTTCCATCCGATGATTGGGCTTCATCCGGAGCTCGCGCCGCTGCGTGCGATCGCCGATCGCGGGGAGCTCGCCATGGTGAGCTCGGTGGGCGTTCCGAAGCCCGATCGCTCCCACTTCAAGTCGATGGAAGTGTGGCATACGGCGAAGCTCGAGGGCACCGAAGCGACCGGCGGGCGCGCCAGCGGCTGGATCGGGCGCACCGCCGACGCGCTCGGTGTTCGCGAGGGTGCGGCGCCTGCCATCCACGTCGGCTCCACTGAGCAGCCGCTGTCGCTGATCGGTGAAAAAGTGGTGATTCCTTCTGTGGTGAGCGCCGAGCGCGCCGTGGCGCAAGCTCCGCTGGGGGGAAACGCGGCGGCGCTTGCCGAGCTCGCGAGTTCGCCGCACTCTTCCGCCGACGCGCTCGCGGCGCGCCTCGCCGATGCCGCGCGCGCTGCATACAGTTTTTCTGACCGGCTCCAGGAAGCGGTGAAGTCTTTTCAGCCGGCAGTGCCCTACCCGCAGACCGGGCTTGGGCGGAAGTTCCGCACGATTGCACAAATCCTCGAGGCGGGGTTCCCTGTAAGGATCTTTCACCTGGAGCTCGATGGCTTCGACACGCACGCGAACCAGGAAGCTGCGCACAATGCACTTCTTTCCGAGCTGGCGGGCGCCCTCGCGGCGTTCCATGGGGATCTCACAAAACGCGGCCACGGTGAGAAGGTCCTCACGTTCGCTTTTAGTGAGTTCGGCCGCCGCGTGAAGGAGAATGCCTCCGGCGGCACCGACCACGGCGCCGCTGGGCCCGTCCTGCTGCTCGGCGGCACGGTCCGCGGCGGTCTCCATGGCCAGCTCCCGAATCTCGCCCGCCTCGACGACGGCGATCTCGTGATGGAGACCGATTTCCGCCGCGTTTACGCGACCGTCCTGGCCCGGTGGCTCCAGCTGCTTCCCGGACCGATTCTCGAAGGGGAGTTCGCTCCTCTCGAAAAGCTCATCGCGTGAGCGAAGCCGCGGGGGGCTAGTCGCTGTAGGCCGCGATGACGACCGTGACCGCGAAGAAGAGGAACCCCGGGAGCGGAATCAGCAGCGCCAACAGCCAATTGGGGATCCGGGGTTTCGATCGCCTGTCCATGCCGGCGCTAGGGTAGCGCGAGCCGGAGTCGGAGGGGGCGAAGCCGGGTGTGCTTCCTCGGAGCGGGCCCTGCGGGTCCGCTGGTGGCGGAACTCCCCGCCGTCCGTCGACGTCCTACTGCCCTACCCCGTAACTGAGATCCGACATTGAACCTTGCACCCCTGGCCGCCCTCCTCGCGGCGCAGCTCCCCCAGGCGCCATCCACGGGCTCGCTCCCGGCGGCGCCGAAGCTGCGAACCGGACCCGCGCCGGTCGCGCTCGTGACGGCCTCAGGCACGTCGGACGAACATCTCACGATTCGGTCGGAGCGCCCCGGGCAGCCGAGCGCAGTGCTGATCAGCTCCGTGGAGCTTCTCCACTTCGAGCTCGCGGGGCGCGTGGCGTTGCACGAGCTCGACCGCTCGCGCCCACAGCTGATCGCGCGCGCGGGCCAGCCGACCTACCTTGAGCTGCCCGACGGGAGCCGCGTCTTTCATTACAAGCGAAGCGACGAATCCGGCTTCGGGTTCTTCAAGGTTACAGTTTCCGGAACGCTTCAAATCCTCGCGGAGCTCCCGCCGGAGCCGGGAGACGACGGCTCCTCCGGCGATAATCCTTGGTTGCCCGCCATCGGCGCGAGCCGCGACGGGAAGTGGCTCGCGGCCGCTACAGATGGGGATGCGACAGGCGATCTCTATCTTCTCTCCGCATCCGGAGGCGCTCCCGTTCTGTTGACTCCGGAGCCTGAGCCCGCCGACATCGACGAGAGCTCCTTCACTTTTGCATCGGGAGCACTTTTTGTGACAATGGACAGCGACGCCGTCGCTCGGGCGCCGATTCCCACGGGGCCGCTCGCTCCCGTTGCGTTGCCGCCCTCGGGGGACGAGACTCCCGAATGGGTGGCTCCCGAGATCGCCGTCTCCGAGGACGGCTCGGCGATCGCCCTCGTCGCCGGCGAAGGCATTGATCAAGCAGATGTGTATGTCGTGTCGGCGGCGGGATCGGCTGTGAACGTTACTCAGGATCCGAGCCGCTATCGGCCGCTCAGCGCCGCGCCTCTATTTCAATGGGGGCCCCGTCTCGCGCTCTCGGACGACGGCAGCCGCGTCGCCTATCTGCGCGCCCAATACCCCGCGGGCACCTACCCGCTCGGCTACACGGGAGAGGAGGACGAGCTCTATCTGGCCACCTCCACGGGATCACAAAAGTCGCTAGTGACGGGCGACGCGTGGTTCCACCCGTGGATCGGGACGGGCATTACCGTCGGATTCCAGGGAGCTTTCTTACAGTTTGGCTTCGCAGGCATCACCGGGAAGTTCGACTACTACACGGCCTACGCGCCGTTGCAGGCGGGCTACGAAGCCACCGTCTGGAGCTCGACGCTCACGGGCTCCGGCGTGCCACAGTTCCAAGATGTTGCCACCATGGTGCCCGCGGCCGTGCGACACGTGCCGGGTGCTCCGGCGTGGATCGCCTTGGATGGCGGATCCGCTCCTGGGCTTCGATATGTGACACCCACGTTTCTCACGAATGCAACGATTCTTCCGCTGCCGACGCACATCGCGGCGGCGAGTGCCGGAGGTCCCATCGTGCTCGTGGCGCCCTTCGCGGGCGGTCACGGTATCTTTGCCCTTCGCGACAGCGCTTCGCGGCCCGACGTTTCGTATCCCGCGTGGATCTCGCCTGCGGAGACGCCTTCGGCAATCTCGACGGCGCCGACGGGGAGCTTTGCGGCCGTTTCCTCCTCGAGCGCGGCGGGGGCCATGCTCCATGTGGTCGACATCACCGCAGGCGGGGAGGCGAACATTTCGCTCGGCCTTGGCTCCGATTTGGAATCAGTGAGCTTCGCAGCGGCAAACCAAATACGTGTGGCGTTTCGTCTGGGCGCGCTCCGGCACGCGGCAGCGTTCTCTCCGATGGGGCAGAACCTCCTTCAGCCGGCGCCGGCGCCCGTTCTGTATCTATTGAGATAGCGGATCGGCCGCCGAGCCGAGGGGGCGGCAGGCCTTCGAGGAGCGGGTATCCTCCTGTTCCTCGGCTCGCCTCCGCCGAGGTCACCCGTGCGGTTCACTCTCCTTGCTGTCGAAGCGCTCGCGGCGCTCGCCCTCCTCGCGCTCATCCCTCGACGAGCGCGCCTTGGACGCTTTCGCGCGCGCCTGCCGGGGAGTGCGGGAGCCTCCGTTGTTTTTGTGTTCGTTGCGGCATTATTGCATTCGGCTGCACTGCTCTGGCTGCTGCCTCCTTCGCCGCGGTTCCACGATGAGTGGAGCTATCTGCTTCAGGGCGAGACCTTTGCTTCAGGGCGGCTTACGAATCCCGCACCGGTTCAGCCCGAGTATTTCGAGACCCACCACGTCCTCACGGCTCCGACCTATCAATCGAAGTATCCTCCGGGACCGGGGATCCCCATCGCGCTCGGATTGTGGCTTTTCGAGAGCCCTTGGCCGGGAGTCGCGGCGGCTTTCGCAATCGCGTGCGCCGCCCTCGCTTGGATGTTACAGGCGATTGTGCCGGTGCGCTGGGCAACGCTCGGGGGCCTGCTGCCGCTGCTGCGATTTGGAGTCTTCGAGGCGCCCGACACCGACTGGTTTTGTTACTGGGTTCGCAGCGCATGGGGAGGATCTGTGGCCATGCTCGGGGGAGCGCTCCTCTTCGGCGGCGCATTTCGGTGGCTGCGCGACGCGCGGGCTTCCTATGCGGCGTGGGCCGGCGCGGGGCTTTCGCTGCTGGCGCTGAGCCGCCCCTGGGAGGGATTGATGGCGGCCGTCCCCGTCGTGGCCGCCGTCTTGGTCCCTTTGGTTCGGGAGCCCCGTCGGATTGTGAGCTTGGCGGGCGCAGTTGTCGTGCTCGTCCCGAGCTTCCTCGGGCTCGCGGCGTACAACCACGCCGTCACCGGGAATGCGCTCTTGCTGCCGCACGTTCTGTATGAGCAGAGCTACGACGTTGTCCCGCACTTTTTGTGGGGAGACGTGAAGCCGACGGCCTCCTGGCGCCACGACGACTTGAGGCTGTTGCACTACGACTGGCGTATGGAGACGTGGGAGCGGCGACAGACGCTCGCCGGCAACGCCGGCGTCTTCGCACGCACTCTCGCGATCGCAGGCTCGTTCTTCCTCGGCCCCGCGCTTGCGGTCGCCCTCGCGTACGGCGTCGGCGTGCTTCGCCGGCCGGCGATGCGTCTGCCGATTTGTGCAATTGCAGTCTCGCTCCTCGCGACGATTGTGACGGTCACTTATCGAACACATCCCCATTATCTGGCCCCGGTGGCGCCGCTCTTCGTGCTTTTGGCGGTGCAGGCGCTGCGAGCCGTGCGCGCCGGCCGCGGGCGCGCCGCCGCGCAGATGCTCGGAATCCTCATGGTAAGCTCACTTTTCGTGTGCTCGGCGGCCACCCTCATCGACCACCGCAGCTCCGCGTCCGACTGGAACCGCGTGCGCGCGGAGATCCAGGAGGATCTTCAGGAGTCGGGCGCCCGTCACCTCGTGCTCGTGCGCTATGGCGAAGGGCATTCGCCCCACGATCAGTGGATTGCCAACGGAGCCGATCTCGCCCATGAGCAGGTCCTTTGGGCGCGAGATCTCGGCGAGGTCACCGAGCGCGATCTGCTCCCGCTCTATCCCGATCGCTTCGTGTGGCGGCTCGACGCCGACTCGCCGCGCCGAGAGCTCACGCCCGTGCGCGCGCCGCAGCGTCGATAGCGCGCTGGACGGCTGGGCCCGGCTCCCGTATCACGGGCCTCGCATGGTTGCTTCGAACTCGCGCGCCCTGGCGGCGCTTTTCTTGGGCAGTGTCGTTTTCGCTTCCAGCCGCGCCCTTCCCCAGGGGAGCGATGTGGCCGAGGCCCACGCCGTGATCGGTTCCAAAATTGTGATCGGCGACGGGCGCATCCTCGAGAAGGGACGGCTCGTCGTGCGCGACGGCGTGATCGAGGCCGTGGACGATCGGCTTGAGGCGCCCGCCGACGCCCGCGTCCTCGATGGAACGGGTCTCACGATCTACCCGGGCTTTTTCGACGCGAGCCTCGTCGCCGGAGTGAGCGCGCCGACGCTCGCGAGCGAAGGGGCGCCGTTCGATGCGACGGCGGCGGCCTCGGCGCGCATGCGCGAATCCCACAGAAGGGGAATCCGACCCGAGGTCTCCGCTGCAAACTTGCTGGAGGTTACAGAAGAGGTCGCAGCGCAGCGGCGCCAGGCGGGCATCGCCCTCGCGCTCTTCCAGCCGCCCGCTGCCACGATCGGCGGCCGTTCCGCCCTCGCGGAGTTGAGCGGCGCACCGCGGCGAAAAGTGATCCTCGCGTCCGACGTCGCGCTCGCTGCCGAACTCCAGCCGGCGCCGGGCGAAGGCTATCCGGTCAGCATGATGGGGGCGATTTCACAATTCCGGCAGACGCTGCTCGACGCCGACTGGCAGCGCCGCGTGCGACAGGCGGCCCGGACGGCGCCAGCGGCCAAGCTCCCGCCGTTCGATCCGCTGCTGGCGGCGCTTGAGCCCGCGCTCGACAAGACGCTCCCTGTGGCGTTCGAGGCCTACAGCGACCAGGAGATTCGGCGCGCGCTGGCTCTCTCGGAGGAGCTTGGTCTGCGTCCGTGGATCGTCGGCGGAACGGAAGCGTGGAAATGTGCGTCGCTCCTCGCGTCGAAGAGCGTTCCCGTTCTCTTGTCGTTGGACTTCGGAGCCGAGCCGAAGGAGCCGGCCCGGCGTGACGCCGCGAGCCGGCCTAGCCGCGGCGAGTCACGGCCCGAGAGCTCTCCCGATTCGGCCCCCGAGAGTGCGCCGGCTGCGACGGCGCCCGCGTCTCGGCCGGCGTGGCCCAACCCCGATGAGCTGTCAGCGCGCGTGCGGGCCGACCGCAAGCGCCGCTACGACGAGCGCGTGGCGAACGCCGCAGCGCTCGCGCGCGCGGGAGTTCGATTTGTGATCACGACCCGAGGCCTTCGCAGCGCGGGCGAGCTGCACGGGGCGCTCGCGAAGGCGGTGGAGAAAGGGCTCCCCCGCGACGCCGCCCTCGCGGCGCTCACGGCCGCGCCCGCCGAATTGTTTGGTGTGAGTTCCCGCGCGGGCGTTCTCGCCCCGGGGCGGCCGGCCTACGCATGCGTCGTAAAGGGGGCTGTGGGTGACAAGGACCTCAAGGCGCGCGCGATTTTTGTGGGATCTCAACGATTCGATTTCGACCTCGAGGAGGAGTCGCGCCCCACCGGCGATGCGCCGCCCGGCGGCCGCCCAGGCGGGCGGCGCAGGCCGCGCGAAGCGGAGGACCAGCGGAGCGGCGCGCCGCGCGATGAACGCGGCGAGTGCGGCTGCGACGACGAGACTCATGGAGGTGCGCGATGATCACACTCTTCCTTGGAACTGGAATTGTGGCATTTCTCGGCGCATTGGCTCCGCAGGACGCTCCGGCCTCGGCTCCTGCGACGTCGCCGGCCTCGGCGCCCGTGCGCCAGAAAGGTGAGTATCCGAGCGAGCTCGACGAAGACCGCATTCCCCGGCTGAAGACCGGTGGAAATGTGCTGATTCAGAACGCAACAGTTCTTCCGGTGACTTCCCCGAAAATCGACCGCGCTTCCGTTCTCGTGCGCGGCGGCAAGATCGCGGCGATCGGCAACGACCTTTCGGTGCCCGAGGGCGTCGCCGTGATCGACGGGCGCGGCCTTTTTGTGGTGCCCGGCAGCGTGGATTGCCACTCCCACCTCGCCATCGCCGGAGATGTCAATGAAGGGAGCGATTCCATTACGGCCGATTGCCGCATCGCCGATGTGATCGATCCCGACGACCTCGCGATCTATCGCGCGCTCGCCGGCGGCTCGACGTCGAACCGGCTGCTGCACGGGAGCGCCAACGCCATCGGTGGCGAGCACGCGGTCATCAAGCTCAAGTGGAAGCGCACGGCCTCGGATCTGCGCATGGACGACGCGCCGCGAGGCATCAAATTCGCCCTCGGCGAGAATCCCAAGCGCTCCAATGGCCGCACTCCCGGCACGCCCCTACGCTATCCCGCGACGCGGCTCGGCGTCGAGGCGGTGATTCGCCGCGCGTTCGACGAGGCGCGCGATCTGTTGGCTCAGCGCAAGGAGGATCTGGAGCGAATCGGCCGAGGCGAGGCGGTGCCGCCGCGCAGGCGCGACCTTCGCCTCGAAACGCTCGCGGCCATTCTCTCGGGAGAAGTGGGAATCCACAGCCATTGCTACCGATCCGACGAGATTCTGATGCTTCTCGATTTGTGCGAGAGCTACGGAGTCAAAGTTCGGACTCTCCAGCACGTTCTCGAGGGATTCAAGGTTGCCCCGGAGATTGTGCGCCATGGCGCCGGCGCATCCACGTTCTCCGATTGGTGGGCTTACAAGGTCGAGGCCTACGACGCCACTCCTT
Organism: Planctomycetota bacterium; assembly: GCA_016792805.1. Classification (GTDB taxonomy): domain Bacteria; phylum Planctomycetota; class UBA1135; order UBA1135; family JACQFD01; genus JAEUHX01. Next base: position 85,951 of record JAEUHX010000066.1, on the reverse strand, counting down.
ACAATGCCGCCCTGATGATGCGCGCGGGCGCGAGCGTGTCGCTGAATAGTGACAGTGCGGAGCTGGTACGCCGCCTCCACCTCGACGCGGCCAAGACGATGCGCTACGGCATGCTCGGCGTCGACGAGGCGCTCTCGACGGTCACTCTCGAGCCGGCGCGCCAGCTCGGCCTCGAGAAGCGGCTCGGCTCCATTGAGGTGGGCAAGGATGCCGACCTCGCGATCTTCGATGGCCATCCGCTCGAGGCGCGGGCGAAGTGTATGTTCACCCTCGTGGATGGAGAAGTGGAGTTCGAGCGCCGCGATCTGTGGTCACAATACATCGCCGACCTGCCGCCGGCTCCCGCGCGATCCGCTGCTCCAGCCAGCTTTGCCGACGCCACACCCTGGAGCCCCGCGCCGAAAGTCGCCGCTCCGGCCCAGCCTGTGATTGCCATTGTGAACGGCACCGTGATCCCTGTCGACGGCGCTCCGATGGAGAATGCTACAGTTCTGGTGAAGGACGGCCTCATCGCGGCTGTCGGCAGGGATGTCGCCATCCCCCAAGGTGCGACGACGCTCGATGCGAAGGGGTTTTTTGTGTACCCCGGCCTCATCGACGCCGGCACACCGCTCGGCCTCCGCGAGATCGGCTCCGTCCCCGCCACGAACGACGGCGGGGAGGGAGCCGACGGGTTCCAGCCCGATCTGCGCGCGTCGCGCGCGGTCCACGCGGCGAGTGAACATATCCCGGTGGCGCGAGCCAACGGCATCACGACCGCGCTCGTGCCGCCCTTTGGCGGCACTATCGCCGGCCAGGCGAGCCTCATGCACCTCGACGGCTGGACCGCCCCCGAGATGTCGGTCGTCGACGCGCTTGCGCTCGTGGTCGAGATGCCCGCGCAGCGGGCGGATGACCCCGAGAAGAGCGACGAGGAGAACGCGAGGGAGCGCGACAAAGCTTATAAAAACAGCGTGCGCGCGCTGAAGATCTGGATGGAGCGCGCCGTTGCCTATTCCCGCGGTGAGCACAAATCGGCGCGAGACCCCAAGCTTGAGGCGCTCGCGCCCTATGCCGCCGGCATCCGCCCGGTTCTTTTTGTGGTCAATAATGCACGGGACGCGGTCGGGGCCGTGCGCTTCGCGGAGGAGTGCAAGCTGCGGCCGATCCTCTCGGCAAGCGCCCACGACATCGCGCGCATCGCCGGGTTTCTCGCCGAACGCGACGTGCCCGTCATCCTTGGCCCGGTCACGCGGCTCCCCGCTTCGTCTACCGATCCGTACGACACCTGCTACAGCGCGCCGCGCGTGCTCCACGCCGCGGGCGTGCGGTTCGCGTTTGCGATGGGCGATTCGAGCAACGCGCGCAACCTTCCGTTTCAGCCCGGCATGGCCGTGGCCTATGGGCTGCCGGAAGACGTGGCGCTGCGGTCGGTCACCCTCGACGCGGCGCGGATCCTCGGCGTCGATTCACGGCTTGGGTCGATCACGCCCGGAAAGATCGCCGACCTTCTCATCTCCGACGGCAATCCGCTCGAGCCGCGAACGCGCGTAAAGCACCTGCTGATCGCCGGCCGACCCGTGAACCTCGGGTCGAAGCACACAGCGCTTTATGAGCGCTACTTGGAGCGGCTCGCGCCCGAGTTGCGCGCGAAGGCTGCCCCCGCGCGATAGCTTCCGGACCCGGACAAGTTTTCCGGGCTCAAGTGCCGATAGAGGGCGCGCACGGCCGACTCTCCCAGTACGGCGTGCGGCTCCCTCATGTCCCGCCCTCCGCAGCCCGCGCACCCGGCGCAGGTCGGCCTCGACGAGATTGTCGAGGCGATCGCCCACTCGATCCGCAATCCGCTTGCGGGTGCAGTGCTTCGCCTCGAGGCGTTGCGGCACGGTGCGGAGCCAGGGAGCGGCGAACGCGACGCTTGCGATTCCGCGCTGGAGAGCCTGGGGCGCATCGCGCGATGCATCGACGGGCTCGTAGAACTCACCCATCCGCCGTCGGCGGCGCCGCGCGCGCTGTCGATGGGGGCGTTTTTCGGCGCCCATCGCGCGGGTTGGCGCGCCTCGGTGGAGCGGCGCGGGAGAACGCTTCGGATCGCGGAGCCCGATCCCGGGCTCGTGGCGTATGCCGACGACGCGCTGCTGAGCGCCAGCGTCGATCGGCTCCTGGACAACGCGGTCGAGGCGACGGCGTTCGATGCCACAATTACAATTGCGGCCTGCGCCGATGAGCAGGGCATCGCGCTCAAAATTACCAATCCCGGGGACCTGCGCGACTGCGACCGGTCGGCCGCCGCGACGCCGTTCCGGCCGGCGAAGGCGCGCGGCCTCGGGATCGGACTTGCTATTGTTCGCAACGCGTTGCGCTCCATGGGCGGCGGGCTCGAACTCCGCGGGGGCGACGCGCGGACCACGGCGACCCTGCGGCTGCGGGCGCCCAGCGCGGAGGCGGCCCGATGAGTGCATGCCGCGTGCTGCTCGTCGACGACGAGGAAGACCTCCGGTCGGCCATGGCGTCGACGCTGGAGGACGAAGGGTATGAGGTGGCGCAGGCGGGGAGCGTCCGCGAGGCCGAGCGCCTTTTCATGGAATCTCCCTGCTGGGCCGTCGTGACCGATTTGCGGCTCCCTGACGGCACCGGAATCGAGCTGCTGCGCCGCTTGCGCGCACGCGATGGGTCTTTTATTGCAATCGTCGCCACGGGATTCGGCGCCTTCGAGCACGCGGTCGATGCGATCGCTCTGCGCGTCGTGCGCTTTCTCTCAAAGCCGTTCTCGATCACGGATCTGTTGGGGGCGCTCGCCGAGGCGCGGGAGACCGCAGCCGCGGAGCCGCGGGCGGCGAACGATCGTATCTGTGGTCTCTCCGCGGATAGTGAAGTGCTCTGCGAGGAGCTCGGGAAGGCGCTGGCGGCCCTCTCCCTCGACGAGAGGACGGTGCGGGACGCGCATCGGCTCGGCAGCGAGGCGATTCGCAATGCGTGCCGGCACGCCTATCCCCTCGAGCCAGGAAAAGTTGAGGTGCGCTGCGCGCTTGAGCGCGACTCGCTGCGCATCTCCGTGAAGGACCATGGCTGCGGGTTCGACGTGGCGGAGGAGCTCGCGCACAGCCTCGCGCGCCGGACGGCGGAAGGTGCCTCGGGATTATTTGCTTTCCACCGCGATGCGGACGAGATTCAACTTTCCTCGAGCCCCGGGAAAGGCACTGAGGTAACGCTGCGGTTCCATGCCGTCCGCAGCGCCGCGGCGCGCGCGAGCGCGCCCTGTCCGGATGACCTTGCCGTGGCGATGCTCTGGAGCTGAGATGGCAACAGAAACAGAAGCTCCCAAGACTGTGCAGGCGCCCGTGGCGCCGGTCGAGGATCTGTTCGATTTTGCGAACGGGCCGGCGCAGGCCGCGCCGCTCCCGATTCCGGCGTCCGCGCGCAAGGCGGGCGACGTCAAGCCGGCGGCCGAGGCGCCGGCGGCGCCCGCTGCCGCTGCGCCCGTCGCCGCCGCGCCGAGACCCGTGGCCCTCGCGGGGATCTCGCGGCGCGTCCTCGGATTGATTGCGGGCGCCTTCGTGGCGCAGCTTGGGCTGCTCGGGTGGCTTCTGTGGCGTCTCGAGACAAAGACCCCACAGATTCCTCAAAAGCCGTTCGAGGCGCCCGTCGGGCAGCCGCCCGAAGAACATGCTCCGAAGGCGACGCTGAAGAGCACACCTTCCGTGGCGCGCGAGGAGCACGGCGGCTCGGCTCCCCTAGATTCGCACCCGATTCCTCCGGCGCCGAAGGGGGCCTCAGCGCTCGACGTGGCGGATCAGCTTCTCGCCCGCGGCGCCTACGCCGACGCGCGGAAGCGCTATTTTGAGGTCCTGCTGTCGTGCGGGCCTGGGCACGAGGGGCGAGAGATCGCGCGTACGGCTCGCCTTCGAATTGCACAGTGCCTCGCGCGGGAGGGTGCACCGGAGACTGCGCCGATTCGGCTGCACTTTGCGTCGCCCCTCGATGAAGGCGCGATTGTTCCGCCGCAGGTCGGTGACAGGAAACAACAAAAGCCGGCGCCGGCCTCGGGGGGTCACTAATGTCGGTCCTTCTCGGGATGGCCATGGTGCTTCTGCAGGTTCCCGACGACCTGATTGTGGAGCGCGTGGCAGGATCCGATCCGCCGCGCGTCACCGTCCGCTGCGCCGCGGCAAGCGCGCGAAAAGTGCTCTTGCGGACGGCCGAGGCAGCCGGACTCGACCCGATCCCGATTCCGACGAACCTCGACGGACTGATCGGCCCCGTCTATCTGCGCGAGGCATCGCCCGACGAGATCGTGGAGCTCGTGGCGGGTGCCATCGGCTATGTGGGACGCGTCGAGCGCGGGCGGATCCTGTGCGATCTATTGCCTTCCTCCAAGGAGGAGGGCTCGCGCAGGGCGCTGCGCGACGAGGCGATCACACAGTACGAGCGGTTCCTCACGACTTCGATGGACGACTCGCGGGCGCCGCGCGCCTGGCTCGAACTCGCGGCGCTTCACCACGAGGCACGCGACCTCGGCCGCGCGATCGATGTCCTTCGCGCCATGCGCGAGACCGTGGTGGAGGGCGATGCGCGCGTCCGATCCTCCGTCCACCTCGGATATCTGTACTTCCTCGCCGGGCAGTATGAATCCGCGATGGAGGTCCTGCTGGAGATCACGGAGAAGAACTCGCGCCGGCCCGAGGCCGGCGATGCCTACTATCTCCTGGGCCGCTGCCGTCTGGCGCTCGACGCGCCGGAGCTGGCACATCGATACTTTGCAATCTGCCGACAGAGTTTCCCTACGACGGAGGCTGCAGTCTTCGCGCGCATCTGGAGCGTCGAGTCCCTGCGTCGAACCGGGAACACCGACGAGGCGTGGCGCGAAATCGCGACTCTCGAGAGGATGCCGCTGTCGACGGCGCAGGCGCTTGATCTCCTCGAAGTGCGAACCGCCGCGGCCGATGCGGCCGCCGAGTTCCGCGAGGCGGCAGAGGGCTGGCTTGCGCTCGCGGCGGCGGCGACGGAAGCGGGTATTCGTAAGGATCGAATCCAGCGCGCCGCGCGTGCCGCCGAGCGGTCTGGAGATGCGCTGCTGACGCTCTTCACGCTGCTCACGGCGCGCCCCGAGGAGAAGGGCGAGATCATCGGCCGATTTCTGATGAGCTGCGGTGCATCCGAGGCGGCCGTCAAGTTCAAGCCAACAGATCCGAGCGTGCGCGTTTCTGCGGCGCTCGAGCTACTGGCCCGCAACGAGATTGCAGCCGCGCAGAAGATGATCGAGTCGGCTCCGGAAGACGGAGAGCTGAGCTTGGTGCGCAAGCTGATCGAGGCCGACGTGGCTCTCCGCGGGGGAAGGCCGGCGCTCGTGCCGGAGCTTCTCACAGAAGCGATCCTTCGCTCCGGCAATGAGAGATTCGTTGGCGAGGCGATGCAGCGCCTCGGCGAAGCTTACTTAATGCTCGGGAATCTTGAGCGAGCTGAGATGGTCTTCAAGGGAATTGTTCCACCGGAGGGCTGGAAGTGAAAATTGACCCCGGAATGCTGCTGATCGCCTGCGCGTTGACGCCCGCCGTCGCAGGGGTGCGAAATGTGCAGGAAGGCGCCGCGTCGCGGCCGGCAAGCGCGCCAGCCGTCGGGGCTCCCATTCTCACTTCCGTGACCAAGGCTCCGGAGACCTCAGCGTTTTTTGAGCCCGTTGCGAGCGCGCCCGCGTCGCGGCCCGCAGAAGATCCGACGAAGCCGGTCTCGGCGTCGGCGATGGGGCCCGCGGTCGAAGAAGTGAAGCCGGCAGCGGCAGCGCCTCCGGAGGCCGTGACGGGGGACCCGCGTCTGGATGCGGTGCTGCGCAAGATTGATGAGCTTCGGGCGCTGGAGCGCAGGCTCGAATCCGGGGAGCGCGTCTCGCTCGACTCCCTCGAGAAGAACCACAAAAAGCCTCCAATCGACGCCGAGGTGCGGACTCGCCGAACTCATGAGGATGTGGTCAAGAAAGAGGAGCAGTGGGCGCAGGCGCGCGAAGAGCGCGAGAGCGCTCTTTCGGCCGCTTATGTGAAAGCTGCGCAGGAGATGCGCGTAGGACCGCTCGTTCCCGATGGACCGCTGCCGCATCCGCTTGCCAAGCGGAATGAGTTCGGTCTTGGGCTCGTTTTGTTTCAGCGCGGCAAGTTCGCCGAGGCCGCGGAGCGATTTGCGCTCTGTGAGGGCGCGCGCGCGCGGTACTTCGAGGCGCGTGCGCTCGATGCGAGCGATCAAGTGTTCGAGGCGATGCAAGCCTACAAAAAAGCCGCGAAGGAGGCCGCCGGCGATGAGGCGCTTCTCGCGTCGATCGAGCGCGCGCGGAAGGCCCTCGATTGGAAGACGAAGCTCGGGAAGCCGGAGGATCTCACGGCCGCGCTGCGCACGGCCAACGTGCTGCCTGCCGACCCCGCCCGATCTGGTGCGGAGAAGCCGGCCGAAGGCGCGCCAACAGAACAAAAGTCGGCGGCCCCGGCCGAGCCGAAGGGGGAGAGCGGACATGAGTGAGCTCCAAATGATGGACTCTGCGACAGCCGTCGAGTCTCCGAGCAGCGATCTGCTTCATGTTTCGCGGGCTCTCCACCAGTCCTACGATCGCCTGCTCAAGCGGGTCGTGCGCATGGAGGCGGAGCTGGCTCGAGCCAACGCGGCTCTGGAGTCGAAAGTTGCAGAGCTCGACGCCGTGCTTCGGGCCGTGCCCGCTGGAGTCGTGGTGACCGACCGCAGCGGCAATATTGTGAAGGTCAATCCCGAGGCAGAGCGCGTGCTCGGCCGGAGCGAGGAGTCTCTCGTCGGCCTGTCGCGCGCGGAGGTTCGCTCCAGCGATGGACGGCCGGCACTCGGAGCGGCGGACCGGGAGGAGCGGGTTCTCGAGTCCGGTGGCCGAGAGCTTGTCGTCGCGCGAACGCGATCTGTGGTGCGCGACGCTGCAGGTGCGGCCATGGGCACGATCGATTTGTTGGAAGATCGCACGGAGCATCGCAGACTCGAGACGCGCGTCCAGCAGCAGGAGAAGCTCGCCGCGCTCGGGCAGATGTCTGCAACTCTTGCGCACGAGGTTCGGAATCCGCTCCACTCCATCGAAGGCTTCGCGAGCCTGCTGCTCCGGGTCATTCCGTCGGACGAAAGCCACGCGAAGGAGCGGCGATACGCAGGCAATATTGTGCAAGGCGTCCGGGAGCTCAATTCGATTGTTACCAATCTGCTGGAGTTCTCCCGCGCAGATCGGTTCCGCCCCGCGGAGCGCGACGTCGTGCGCATCGCGCGCCGCGCCGCCGACCTGGCGTTCTCCGCGCTCGGCGAAGTCGAGCAGCCGAGATACACGCTTCGATTCGAGGCCGGATCGTCCTGCATCGCTCGGGTGGACGATGTTCACCTCCTCCAAGCCCTACGCAATCTCGTTGCCAACGCGATCGAGGCGATGCCGGAGGGCGGTGAGGTGGGGGTGGAGGTCGCGGAGCGGGGCGATGGAATTGCAGTGACAATTTCCGATGAAGGTCCCGGCGTGAGTGAAGAGCTCCGGGCAAAAATATTCCAACCCTTCTTCACGACGAAGACTCGAGGCACCGGCCTTGGGCTCGCCGTGGTCGCAAAAGCCGCCTCGCTGCATGGCGGACGCATCGAACTGGCGCCCACAAAAAAGGGCGCGGCATTCACCCTTTGGTTCCCCAAGTCTAGCAATACTCAGGAGTGATAGCGGAATGGCCATCGAACGGGTTCTGATCGCCGACGACGACCCCCTAGGTCGGGAGTTCTTAGGCGAAGCGCTGCGGAGCCTTGGATACGAGGTCACCGCGGTGGCCACTGCGGAGGATGCCATCGAGCGCGTCGCCAAGGACGTGCCCGATCTCGTGCTCACCGATTATCAGATGAGCGGCAAGACAGGCGTTGATCTGTTAAAAGAGATCAAGAAACGCTCGCCGCGGACCGCGGTCGCGGTCCTCACCGCCTATGGAACCGTCGAGCGCGCCGTCGAGGCGATGCGCGAGGGCGCCGAGGATTTCCTGTTGAAGCCATGCACGCCCGAGACGCTTGAGCTGCTGATGGCGCGCGTGGAGCATGGCCGCAAGCTGCTCCAGGAGAATGAGTATCTTCGCAGCGAGCTGGGCGAGCGCCATGAGCAGATCATCGGCGACAGCCCGGCTATGAAGCGTCTCCTCGAGGAGGCGACGCGCGCCGCGCGCGCGAAGTCCACTGTTCTCGTGCACGGAGAGAGCGGCGTCGGCAAGGAGCGCGTCGCGCATTTTCTGCACGAGCAGAGCCCACGGCGCGACCGTCCGTTTGTGCGCGTGAATTGTGCTGCCCTCGCGGAGACCGTCCTCGAGAGCGAGCTGTTTGGACACGAGCGCGGCGCGTTCACGGGCGCGGTCGGTAAGCGCGAGGGGCGATTTGAGCTGGCTGACGGCGGAACGCTGCTGCTGGACGAAATTGGTGAGCTTCCGCTTCGACTGCAGCCGAAGCTGCTTCGCGTTCTGGAGGAAGAGGAGTTCGAGAGGGTCGGCGGCTCCAAGACGCTGCGCGTGGATGTTCGCGTCATTGCGACGACGAACCGAGATCTGGCGCAGGAGGTGAAGGAAGGGCGATTCCGCGAGGATCTGTACTATCGCCTCAATGTTCTCCCTCTTCAGGTGCCTGCGCTTCGGGAGAGGCCGAGCGACATTGAGAAGCTGGCAAAGCACTTTTTGGCCCGCTACTCCGCCATGAACGGCTCCCATGTGAAGACGATCACTCCGGAAGCGATGGCGGCGCTGCAAGCTCACCGTTGGCCCGGAAACGTGCGCGAGCTGGAGAATCTGATTCAGCGCATCTGTGTGCGCGATGCGCACGAGACGGTGCGGCTCCAGGATGTTTCGCAAGATATTGGACAGAGCCCGCAACTGCCGCGCGCGCCGGGAAAGCCGGTCACTGATGTGTGTGGCCGCACCATTGCGGACATCGAGCGAGAAGCCATCGAGCGGACGCTCGAGATGACCAACAATAACAAAACGGCAGCGGCTCGCGTTCTCGGCGTGACAGCACGGACGCTTTCGAACAAGCTGAAGGCGTATCGGCTCATCGATGCCCGGCTCGCGCGCCTGCAGAAGGTGCCGCCGGGGCCCGCGTCGGTCTCCGGACCCGGGCCGCGGCCGGCGCCTCCGAAACAGCAACCATCCTGAAAGTTGTAAGGAGTTCCCATGCCTGCCCCCGTCCACGCGTTTGAGCGCTCGTTCGGCGTCCTGGAGCATGCGCTCCAGGTGTCGCTTCTGCGCCATCGGACGATCGAGTCGAACTTGGCTCACGCGGACACTCCCGGCTACAAACGGCTGGAAGTGAACTTCGAGAGCCTGCTCGAGGATCGCCTTGCCGGCGGCCCCGTCGACCCGCGCGTGTTTCGATCTGTGCAGCCTGCGGTTGTTGCAGATACGAGCCCGGGCAAGGCCGACGGCAACAACGTGGAGCTCGACCGCGAATCGTCGGAGCTTGAGAAGAACAGGCTTCAGTATGAAGTGCTGTCGGAGATCGCCTCGCAGCGATTCTCCGGCTTGAAGCAAGTCATTCAATCGAAGTGAGGGCTAGCCCATGAGCGACGGACCCTTTCCCTCCCTCGACGTCAGCGCATCCGCGCTCGCCGCCGAGCGGCTGCGGATGAATGTCATCGCGACAAACATCGCGAACGCCAACGTCGTCAATACGCCCGAGGGCGGACCTTATAAAAAGCGGGTTGTGCTCTTCGAGCCGATCTTCAACGATATCGCGAGGGGCCTGAAGCCGGCTCCGACCCTCGGCGTGCGCGCGCGCGTCGACGTAGACAAGACTCCCGGCGAGCGCGTCCACGATCCGTCGAATCCGTATGCGGATCCGCAGGGATATGTGGAGCACAGCAACGTGAAGCCGATGTTCGAGATGGTGGACCTCATGCTTTCGGCGCGGTCCTATGAAGCCAACCTGTCGGCCATGAAGGCCTATCGCGAGATGGTCATGCGGACCATCCAGATGGGGAGATAAGTCATGGAGCCGGTCGGATCTGTGACGTCGGGAATCGCTCCGCGTGCCGCGGAGCCGGTCGACCCCGCCCATCTCGAGCTTCTCGGAGTCGACCCCGCGTCGGTTTCCGGAGGCGCGCCCTTCTCGGCGGCGCTGAGCGATGCGATGGACTCGCTGGTCCAGCAGAGCCGGCACGCCGACTCCATGGTCAATGATCTCGCCGCTGGCCGCCACGACGACGTGATTGCGACCATGATGGCGATGAACAAGGCGTCGTTGTCGATGACGCTTGCTCTCGAGGTGCGCAATCGCGTGCTCGATGCGTATCACGACGTGATGCGCATGTCGGTGTAACTCTAGGAGATCCCGCCCTTGGCCCTCCTCGTTGAAAACATACAGAAAACCTGGCAGTCGCTCGGCGCAAGCCAGAGAGTCACGATCATTCTGTCGACGGTGGCATCGCTCGCCATCGTGGGCGCGCTGACGTGGTACGGCGGCCGGCCGGAGTGGCGCACGCTGACGACGGGCGGCGACCCGCGTCAGGTGGCGGAGATTCTGAGCGCGCTCGATTCTGTGAAGATCGAGCACCGGCTCGAGGGTTCGGACGTCGTGCTCGTTCGCGCCGATCAGCTGCAGCAGGCGCGCCAAGAGGTCATCAAGAAAGGCCTTAATAGTGATGGCGTCGGATTCGAGCTGCTCGACAAGACCAATGCCTTCACGACGTCGCTGCTCGAGCAGGTGAATGTGCAGCGCGCATTCATGGGTGAGCTCGAGAAGATGATTGAAGCCTGGCCTGGAGTCGGCGAGGCTCGGGTCCTCATCGCGAGTGAGAAGGAGAGCTGGCGAGGTAACGACAAGACGGGCACCGCGTCGGTCAATATTCGTATGAAGCGCGGGTACATCCTCGGGCAGGGCGATGTCTCGGGGATTCAGTCGCTCGTTGCGGGCGCCTGGAGCACGCTCAAGCCGGAGCGCGTGACGGTCGTCGTGGACGGCAAGAAGCTTACTCGCGACCCGGGTGAGGGCGACCAGGCGATCTTCGCGGCGGCGAACGAGCAGCTCTCGACGCAGCGCGAGTATGAGATGGCGCTGGTCAAGAATGCGCAGACGGCGCTCGATGCGGCACTGGGCTCCGGGAAAGCAATTATAACTGTGCATGCGGAACTCGACTTCGACAGCCAAGTTGAAACGATGAACATCGCCGATCCGGAGGCGAAGCTCGTGACCTCGGAGTCGACGACGAAGACCAAGAAGTCGGGCGGTAAGCCCGCGGGCGGTGGCGCTGCCGGCACGAGCTCAAATCTGCCGGGAGCCTCCGCGAATGCACAGAATGCGCAGGCTCCGGCCGATGAGACGGAGACGTCGGACACGACGGAGACAAAGTATGAGTATCCGAAGACCCAGAAGACGGTGAAGAAGAATGGCTTCAGCGTCAAAAAGCTCAGCGTTGCGCTGCTCGCGGACTCTTCACTCAAAGATCGCGCGACGGAGCTCGAGGGAATTGTGAAAGCCTCGGTCGGCTTCGAGGCGGTGCGCGGCGACGTGTACAGCGGCTCGGCGAGCACGGAGTTCCCGAAGCCTCCGGATCCGCTCACCTCGCTGCCGCCGGCACCCGCGGTCGACCTCAATCGGCTGATCGCTGACGGCGGTCGAGCCGCTGTATTGGTCGGATTAGTAGTACTGTTCCTCTTTATTGTTAGGCGCGGCGGTCGCGCTCCCGCGGAGCGGCGCCCGGCCACGGCTGCTGAGGGCGGCGAGCAGGAAGTGATGCTTGTCCCGCAGCGAGGAGGCGCGAGCGTTCCGCCGGGCTCGCCGGCCGTTGGCGGAATGCCGGGCGGGGCGGGGGCTTACCCCGGACCGGCCCCTGCGCTTCCGGGTGCACCGGATCTTGGAGTGGACGACCGCTCTCCCGAGCAGGCCGCTCGTGTCGCTCTCGCGCGAAACGCGGCTGCGGCGGCGCTGCGCGACCCGGGTGTAGCCGGCAACGTGGTTCGCACGTGGCTCGAGGCGAAACAATAAATAGCTGGAGCGAATTGTGAAGAAAGGCCCGTCGCTGTCCGGCCCGCAGAAGGCGGCTGCTCTGCTGCTGACCCTCGACTCCGAGGCGGCCGCAAGCGTGCTCTCGACGCTTCCGGATGATGCCATCACCATGATTGGGAAGGCCATGGCCGATCTCGATATGAGTGAGCTCAGCAAAGAGCATGTCGCGGATCTGCACAAGGAGTTCCTCCAGGGGCTCCGCGACGGCGCCACGATTCCTCCGGGCCTCGCAGAATTGTTGGAACGTACAGTGGGCCAGGAGCGCGGAAAGGAGATTCTCTCGCGCATCGAAGACTCCGTCCGGCGCGACCACCCCTTTCTGGCTCTGGAGCGGATGGAGGATGCCCGCCTCGTTCGGCTCCTAGCCGATGAGCATCCGCAGGTGATTGCGCTTGTCTGCTCGCGCATTCCCGCCGAGCGCGCCGGTTCTGTTCTCTCGGCGATCTCGGAGGAAGAGCGCGTCGATATTGTGACACGCATGGCGGCAATGCAGCCAATCGAGCGAGAGGTGGTGGATCAGATCGCAAATGCCCTGGCCGCGAAGGCGAAGGAGCAGGAGGCGATCCCCGTCGACGATCTCAACCGTCGCATGCGTTCGGTGGCCGAGGCTCTCTCGGCGGCCGATCCCGACGTTGAGAAGGAGATTCTCACGGCGCTCGACGCGAAGAATGCCGACATGGCGAAGGAGATCCGCGACCGAATGTTTACATTTGCGGATCTTGCGAAACTCGACAAGCGCGCGATGCAGCGCGTGCTCGCGACGGTCGACGCGCGGCAGCTCGCGTTGGCGCTGAAGGCGGCGGATCCGGAAGTGGTGGAGAACTTCTACTCGAATATGACCAAGCGCACGCGGGAGGCGGTCGAGGAAGAGCTGCAGCTCATGGGTCCGGTGCCGCTGACCGACGTGATGAATGCACAGAACGAGATGATGATCGGCATTCGCGCCATGGTCGAGAAGGGCGAGATCAAGCCGATGCGCGGAAGCGCGTCGAACATGGTCTAAACGCACATGCACCCGGCTGCGAAAGTACAGATTCGCACAGCGAAACCGATCGTCGCCGTGCAGGTGCGTTCAATCGGTTCGGCGCCCACCGCCGAGGACATTGCTGCCGCAGCGGCGCGCGAGGAGGCTCTTCGCGAGCAGTCGGCGATGGCGGAGCGCGAGCGGTGCGAGCCCGCGGCGGCCGCTTTGGCTGCCGCTGCGGATCAGATCGCGCAAGCGTGCCGTGTGCTCGAGGAGCGCGCGGAGCCGCTCATGATTGAGATCGTCAAGAAAATCGCCTCGGAGGTGCTGCGCCGAGAAGTCGATGCGGGGCGGTACGACCTCTCTGGAATTGTGCGCGATTGCTTGGCTGCGGCGCGCGGGGGCGATCGCGGCGTGACCGTATGCCTCCATCCGACGGATCTTGCCGCTTCGAAGGAGAACGGCTGGCTTCGAGCGCTGGAGAACAATGGTACGAAAGTTCGGGGAGACGCCGCTGTCGGCAGGGCTTCCTGCCGCCTCGAGACGCCCTATGGAACTGTGACGCGTGACATTGGCGCGGTCGTAGCTGACGTCTTCGCGGCGGTGGACGGCCGGCGATGAGCCGCCTCGCCCAGGCGCTCGCGCGCGTGCCAGGGTCGGCGCGTGCCTCTTATTGTGGACGCATCCAGCGGGTGGCGGGCGTGCTCGTCGAGGCCTCGGGCCTCCCGGCGGCCGTCGGCGATTTGTGCCGACTCGAGCGCCCTGGGGATCGGCCGCTACTCGCGGAAGTTGTGGGGTTGCACGGGGATGTGGCTTGCCTCATGCCCTACGGCGATCTTCAAGGCGTGTGTGCGGGGGGCGCTGTCACGGCGCTGAATCGTCGCCTCGATGTCGCGACAGGCGATTCTCTGCTCGGAAGAGTGCTCGACGGATTTGGAAAACCGACCGATGGAAAAGGTCCCCTTGGGCCCACGGTCTCGATGCCGGTGCACCGCGATGCTCCGCCGCCGCTCACACGCGCGCCGATTGAAAAGATGCTTGTTACAGGAGTGCGGGCGATTGACGGATGCCTCACGCTCGGCCGCGGCCAAAGGATTGGAATCTTCGCTGGATCGGGTGTCGGTAAGTCCACGCTGCTCGCGGAGGTCGCGCGCGGATCCGAGGCAGACGTTTCTGTGATCGCGTTGATTGGTGAGCGCGGCCGAGAGGTGAAGGCGTTCATTGAGGAAGCGCTCGGCGAGGAGGGGCTTCGCAGATCTGTGATTATCGTCTCGACCTCCGACCGTCCGCCCCTCGAACGTTACAAAGCGGCGTTCTTGGCCACGGCAATCGCGGAGAGCTTCCGCGATCGCGGGCGCCAGGTCGTGCTCGTGATGGACTCGATCACTCGATTCGCCGCCGCATGCCGGGAGATCGGTCTCGCCGCCGGCGAGCCGCCGACGGTGAAGGGCTATCCGCCGTCATTCTTTGCCACGGCGCCGAAGCTCGTGGAGCGGGCGGGCACTGCCTCGACCGGTGCGATCACTGCGATGTATACAGTGCTCCTCGACGGCGACGACATCGACGATCCCGTCGGCGACACCATGCGCGGCCTTCTCGACGGACACGTCGTGCTCTCGCGCAAGCTTGCCAATCGCGGACACTTTCCGGCGATCGATCTCCTCGGCAGCGTCTCGCGTCTCATGTCGCGCGTTGCCGACCCGGCCCATCGCCAGAATGCGCAGCGGCTTCGCGAGCTGCTCTCCGTCTTCGAGGAGAATCGTGATCTCGTACAGATCGGCGCATACAAGCCGGGAACAAATCCGAAGCTCGACGCCGCGATTGCTCGAATGGACAGAATCGAGGCCTTCCTGCGGCAAGACATGAGCTCGCCCTCTTCGCTCGCGCAGACGCAAGCTGCTCTGGCGGCGGCGGTTTCATAACAGTCGCATTGTCGTCACAAAAACTGCTCGGTTCTTCGGAAGATGGCCAAGGTCGGACGGTTCCGCTTCTCGCTCATGCGCGTGCTGAATGTCCGCGAAATTCAGCTCTCGGTGGCGCAGAGCGCCGTTGCGGAGGCGAACCTTCGTCTTCGGGCCGCCGAGGCCGTTGCGGAGGGGATCGAAGAGCGCATTGAAACGCAACAATCAGCCCTCGCGGCAGCGCGAAGCGAACGGGATCTTAGGGTTTCCCAACTTCTGCTTCTCGAGGCCGGACTCGATCACGAGCGCAAGCTCCTGCGCCTGGCGGAGGGGGAGATTGCTCGGCGGCTTCGCGAGCAGGAGGAGGCACGGTTGGCCTACGCGCGCGCGCTGCGAGAGGTGCGCGCCCTGGAGCGGCTGAGGGAGCTACGGCGCGAGGAGCATGCTCAAGAGCGGCGAAGGGAAGAGTCGAAAGCCATGGACGAGATCGCCTCCGCACGCTCCCAAGCCCAGGAAGCGATCGACCCATCCACCCCCAGCGCGGCGCGTCCATGACCGTCGCGCGCCGAAAGCGCGATGCGACGTCCCTCTCCGGTGCTTCTCTCGATCGTTGGCGCACTGGTCCTCTTCCTGGCGACCACGGCCGGAATCCTCGGCATTCAAGGCCGCCTCGGGGGCGTCCTCGGGGGCGGTGAAAGGCATGCTGCCGAAGAAGGCAGCGCTGCTTCTAAGCCCGCAGAGGGCCACACTGCGGGGGCTGAGCAGGTCAAGAGCGACGCCGCGGACCACGGCGCCGGGAAGGGGGCGGCTGCGGCGAAGCGCGACCCATCGGACACGCATTCGACGGCCAAGGACGACGGAATGGGAAGAGCCGATCCGGCTTCGCTCGGCGCCGGCCACAGTCCGCCCAAGCCTCAAGCGGCAGGATGGGTGGAGACGGGCACGCAGGCACAGAAGCCCGCATCCGATGCTCACGGATCGCCCCAGGTCAAGCCGGTCGAAGACCACAAGAAAACGGCGGCCGCCGGCAGCCACGGAGCCAAAGATGACCACGCCACAATTGGCACGGCCTCTTCCCAAGGTGCCACCGAGCAGGGCAGCCGTGGTGCTCCGGAGATCAGAAATAGCTCGGGCGCCTCCAAGGAGGCCGAGCACGGCGGTGCTGTCGAGGGCTCTCCAGCCCCGCGACGCGGCGCCACGGCGTCACTCGTACAGAAATTCTCGCTGCCGCCTCCCCTCACGGTCGAAGAGATCGAAGAAGTGATGTCGGCTCTTCGCGCGAGCCGAAATGCCTACGAGCGCATGCGCGAGCAGATTCAGGTGGAACGTGAAGCGAACGAGCGCGACCGGGTCAGCATCGATGCGCGCGAGCAGGAACTCGAGAGCCTTCGCAAGCGGCTCGAAACGGAGAAAGTCGAAGTTCAATCGAAGGTCGGTGAACTCGGCAAGCGGATGCGCAGCCTTGAGGCAGGCGAGTCCCGCTATGTGGCTTCTCAGGTGAAGCGCATCAAAGAAATGACGAACGATGAAGCTCGGACGCAGATCCTGCGCGAGGACGATTTCCTTGCGGCACAGATCCTGAACCAGCTGCCGGCGCGGGCGAGTGGGAAGATTCTTCTCTCTCTTCCCCCCGACCGGTACCCCGGGATCCAGAAAGCGATGATGGCTGCGTCCGCAGCAGAGGCGCGTCAGTCGCCCGGGAAAGAGAGCCGATAAGCGGAGCCGAGGAGATCCACGATCCGCGGTTGCGAGAATTCACCCATGGCTGAGGAAAAGAAAGAAAAAGAGGCCGAGAAGGCTGCCGACCCGAAGGCAGCTGCTGGCGCCAAGAAAGGCGGCAAGCTGATGCTGATTGTGCTCCCCGTCGTGGGTGCACTGGCCGGCATCGGTGCAACAATTGCGATTCCGAAGCCTGCGCCTCAAGGCGACTACAAGCCGCAGGAGCCGCCCGAGGAGATCGGTGAGTTCGCGATCCCCGACTTGAAGGCCAACCTGCACCGTGCGGGGGGCCTGCACTTCTGCATGGTGGACCTATTGGTGAACTTCAAGTCGCGCAAGATGAAAGAAGCGAAGGAGCATCTTGGGCTCAAGGTGGAAGCCGGGAGCGGCGGCGGGCACGGCGGGGGCGGCGGCGCGCCGAGGCCGGCGGAAGCTCTCATGGGCTCGCTCAGCGTTGCGGTGCGCGACCGGATCATTTTATTGCTGAGCTCGAAGAGCATCGAAGACTTAGAAGGCCGGGAGAAGAAGGAACTCCTGAAAAAGGAAATCCAGCAGGAGATCGAGCCGCTGCTCTTTCCCCATGGCGATGGAAGGATCGAAGCGGTTCTGTTCAAAGATCTGCTCATCCAATAGTCATAATCACTCATTGAACTCCGCACGACGCGTTCTCCCTCTCGCGCTCCGTGACCCAGCAAACGCTCCTCAGCCAAGACGAAATCGAAGCTCTCCTCGACCTCGTGCAGTCGTCGGGCGAGCTTGGTCTCTCGTCGCCGTCGGAGCCGATGGTGGAGGAGGCGACGGCGGTAGGCGATGGCGAGACGGTCGAGAAGCGCGACTTCTCGAAGCCGGAATCGTTGCCGCGGACGGAGCTCGAATTTTATTGGAATGAATCGACTCACGCGGCAACGCGCATCTCGGATCTGTTGACGAAGTGGCTCCGGATGGACGTCAAGGTCGAATGCATGTCGATCGAGCCGGCGCTCTTCGGTTCCTTCTTGGCATCGCTGCCGACACCATGTCTTGTCTACCGAGTCGGGGCCGGTCCAGGGTATGCGCAGCCAGCAGCACTGGCTTTCGATCCATCGGTCGCACTGGCAGTGGTCGATCGCGTGCTCGGAGCCGCCGGCAAGGCGAGATTTGCTTCTCGAGTTCTTACAGGTGTCGAGCAGACGCAAGCCAAGTATCTCGCAACAATAGTTGCTCGCGCTCTAGCTGAAGGGCTTGCGGAAGTGCTGCCGATCGAGAAAGAGGTTTCGAGCTCGGCGGCTATGACGATGCGCGCCGCCCGGTACACGAGCTCGGATACGCCGGTGCTCATTGCTACCTATTCGATCGCAGGAGAGTTGGCAGAGACGGAACTCCGCGTCGTCGTGCCAGCCGCGGCGTTTCCGCGGCGAGAGGAACTCGGCGTATTCCAAGACTCCGCAGAGCTTCCGCCCGCGCTGCCTGAAGTTACCGTACGTGTGTCGGCTCGGCTCGGCGAGGCGCAGATCACGCTGCAGGAACTCGTCGAACTCGAAGTAGGCGATATTATTGCGCTTGACTCACGCGTCGAGGCACCGATCTCGGTGGAGGTCGAAGGACGCCCCGTAGCCCACGCTCGCATTGGAACGGTGGGTGAGCGGCTCGGCGTTACTGTTGAGTCGCTGATGCGCGCTCAGAGCACTCCGGAGAAACAAACATGAGCAATGATCCCGCTATGGACGCAGGAACATCGGTTGAAGTCGCCCCCGTGGCGTTTCAAGAGATCGCGCGCAAGCCGACGAGCGGTGCACCGCTGGAGATCCAGAGCCTTTTGGATATTCCTGTGACGCTGGCGGTGGAGCTCGGAAAAGTGAGACTGCCGCTGGAGCGTGTGACGCGCCTCGCGACCGGAAGCGTGATCGAGCTGAACCGCCTTTCGACGGAGCCGGTAGACATTCTTGTGAACGGCACGCCAGTCGCCCGCGCGGAAGTCGTGACCGTGGGCGAAAAGTACGGTGTGCGCATTGTGGAACTGGTATCTCCGGAGGAGCGTCTGAAGCGCATGGCTCGTCAGGCGTAGTGCACGCGGGGTGGGCGGCTGGCTCGATCGGCGGGAATCGGGCGAGCGCGCCGCAATTCTGTTGATAAGAGGGGTTGGCGCTCTTGAGCTACTCCTGACCTGATAAGTGTGGTCGGGAAGTGCTCCAGTCTGATAATTAATAAGTGGGGTCGGCGCGTGCGCCGACCGGCTCGCGCGCGCGTGCGCGCGCGGATGACGAAGCTCGCAAACGATTCGTCATCGCGCGGGGCAAGCCCCGCGCAATTGTTCCGCGCGTGCGCCGACCCTACATTTCGGCTTGACATATGTGTGCTTGGTGCCAGTCCGATCCTGCGCGCCTATGGCATCGAGTCTTTGGAACTCGCCGCGCCAAGACCGACCCACGCCCCATTCCTAGCCTCCACTCAATGTGTGACGTTGGAGGAACCCGTGCACGGGGCCGCCGACGCTACATGATGTGCATAACCGTGCCGTGCCGCGCGGGCATGCGCAATGCTCCTAGGCCGACCCGTTGGATCGGCGTGTGCGCGCGATGACTCAAGAACCGATAAGTAGTGTCAGCGCGCTTGGGCTACCCTAGTTCATGAAAGCGGCCGCCCACTCGGAGGCGGCCGCAGCTCGTGGGTGACGGCCCACGTCTCGGAGATGCCTGTTTCGATTCCGCTCTGCCGTTTCGGTTACGCGACGAGGGACTCGAGTCGCTGGCGGCTGCGGAGAATGTCAAGACTCGATGCGAGGGCGGCTCGTCCGCGGAACACGCGAGACTTCACAGTTCCCACGGAGGTCCGCTGCCTCTCCGCGATGATTTCATAGGGAACTCCCTCGATATCGGCGAGCTGAAGGGTCTCGCGGTACACGGCCGGCACCTTCGCGAGCGCCTCGCGCACCATGCGGATGGTTTCCTCGCGCTCCATCTCTTCGCCGGGGCGCCCAAAAGCTCGGGTGTAGGGGCGCGCTTCGTCGGAGAGCCATTCTTGAGATTCGCCGAGCGGCTGGCCCTTCAGGAGCCTTTCCTTGCGAATCCGGTCGATCGCGAGATGCCGCGCAACGGAGAAGATCCACGCATCGAAGGTTCCGCGCGGGTCGTAGCGCTGGAGCTTCAAGAAAAGGTGGCTCAGGGTGTCCTGAGCGAGCTCTTCCGCTTTTGTGGTGTCGAAGACGAGTCCTCGGAAGAACCCAATCAATCGGCTGCGGTAGAGGGCGACGATCTCACAGAAAGCGGCCGCGTCACCGGACTGTGCGCGGACGATCACTTGGTCGAGGGCGGTGGGACGCATCATGGCGAAGAACCCATCTTTCAAGCGCCGTTCCCAGCTCGGTGCCGGTGTCCTCGGCTGAGGACGCTCATCTAGCTTCCTACTGCATAAGGACTTGTGCGCGCCTGCCCCGTGCGTTGGCGCTCGGCGCTTCGGTTTCGCCATCGGCGCTGTCCTCGTTTTCGAACATGGGTGGGCCCTGCCCTTGGTCGGTCTCAGGGCTCGCGTGCGGAGTCGCAGCGCTCGCTCTGCGGAGCGCTCTCCACAGCCGCAGCCCAACGCAGAGGTGGGCGACATGGGGCGGTACCCGCGATCCAGGCTCCATACCGCATTCTCAGTGATGGCATGACGATCCGCCTTCGGAACTCTGCTCGATGAGCCGCGACAGACGGGATCGCTCAGGCGCAGCGGACTGTTAACTCCTACGAAAGCTACTACTGAGTTCGGACACGCGCCACCTTCTCCATCGAACATGAAATGTTCCAACTTCATGTATCGTGGAGAGTTCGAACCTACAGAGGGTCTTCTCCAAGATCTCTGCTTTCGATCTGTGATCCTCGGTCGTCCTCCATCGTGCGGCGATCCAGCTCAAGGCGCGAGCGGATCTCGACAATTTCGCGGACCAGCTCGCGGGAGTAGGGACGGAACGACTCAATGCGTTTGGGAACGGGGAGCGGCTCCAGCGTCGACGAGAATGGCGTGAGCTCCAGCATGCGATTGGCAGTGATGGCGGCGAGAGCCGGGAGACCGAGCACGTCTTCCGCACAATAACGCTCGAGCGTCGGAAGCGCGCGCGGGTCGCCTCCGCGGTGGCGATGCCACAGATCGACCGCGACCCAGCCGTCGACGCCAGCGAGCCCTTCATCGCGCGGCAGCCCGAGGTCCTGCTCGATCCGCTTCAGCCCGCCGCGCACGCGCAGGCGCCGGAGCCCGACGCAGACGTCGAAATGTGCATACTCCTCGAATTGCACCGCCGGAAACGCTGTCGCCAAGAACGGCAGGTCGAAAGCGGCGCCGTTGAAAGTCACAATCATCGAGGCGTCGCGGATCGCCTCGGGAAACTCCGCAAGATTGCGGTCGCGAACGAACGTCCGAACGCCCCGTTGCTCGGCCACGGCAATGCAGGTGACCGCGTCGGAGCTGCGGGACGAGCCCGTCGTCTCGATATCAATAAATACGGCGCGGCTGCTGAACTCCCGATAGACGCGCCACGCCTCGCGCGACGGCAACCGCCGCCCGAAGAACGCCGCATCTCCCTTTTCCAGCGCTGCGTCGCTCGCGTCCAAGATCTTTCGGAACTCGCGCACGTCGGCGCGCGAAGGCGTGAACTCCTGCAGATCGTGCCACGTGACGAATCCTTGGGCCCAGAGCCTGCGCTCGAGGCGATCCCGGATTCCGGGCAAATGTTGAAAAGTATGAAAGAGCATGGAGAGAGCCTGCGCGTGTGGCGCACAGACAGCCCCAACTCGCCGGACGCTAATTATTGCGGCGGTTGCCCGCCTTTAGCCGCGCCAGGTTTCCCGACGCGTCGGTGAGCGCAGACCGCGCATCTTCCTTTTCTCGCTGGCTCGCCTTCTTGCTCTCGATGATCTCTTTCGAGCGTGCAATGGAGAGGTCGTAGAGCCGCTCGGCCTCGGCGTCGTCGCTCTTCAAGTAGTAATGATAAATCACCGCCGTATCGTTGAGGATGCGGGCATCGGTCGGATTGAGGTCGAGCGCACGCTTGTACATCGCCAGCGCTTCCTTCGGCCGATTCGAATCGCGATAGAACAGAGCGACGTTCGTCATCTCCACCGTGTTGCGCGGATCGATCTCCAGGAGCGCCAGCTCGAATCGAATCGCGATATCTGTGCTCTCGCCCGCAGCAACGCTCGTGGCGCCGCTCTCGGCTCCGATCAGCTTCCCGATCAGGCCCTGCATCATCGGCCAGAAGCGCCCATCCTGCCGCCCGACGTCGGCCAGCATCTTTGGCGACTGCTTCGCCAGCGTGTCGAAATGTGCAATCGCCTTGTCGAAGGCCTGGTCGCTATAGGCGATCTTCCCGAGGTAGTACCGTGCGCTCGCATCATGGGGATTCTTCCGAGCTGCGCGCTCGAAGGCCTCGGCGGCTCCCTTGCGATCGTCCGTCTGGAGCCGGGAGAATCCAAGATACCAATGAAGCGGCGAGTCGTCCGGGGCGTCGGCGGCGAGCCCGGGATGGCGCTTCTCAAAGCGCGCGAGCGCCTGCTCGAAGAATGTCAACATCTCCTTCGGCGACATCCCCTGGAGCACTGGAGCCAGCGTGACCGCCAGCGGTGCCCGCTCGAGAGCCAACAGATACTGCTCCACAGCCTTGTCGCGCTCCTTCCCGGTTTGGAGCCAGAGTGCGCCTATTCGCTCCCGCGGCTCAGCCCGGCTCTCGTCGAGCTTCGCCGCCTCGGAGTAGGCCTTCTCGGCATCGGCGAGCGCAGCCGCGCGCGCTTTCTCCGCCTCCTTCTGCTCCTCGCTTCCCTCGGCGGCGCCGGACGCGGCACGGAGCTGATTGTTGTATGCCAAATGTTGCGAAATCGCATCGCCCTCGAGCATGGCCACTTCCCAAGACTGCGGAACTGCGGCGCGAGCTCTCTTCGCCACCTCACAGGCTTCCTCGGTCTTCCCGGCGTACAACAAATACCGGATCACGCCGGCATGATGGGACGCCTCTTTCGGCTCCAGCTCGGCGGCCGCCTCCATCGATCGCGCCGCCTCTTCATACTGGGCGCCATATTCCATCGGTTTCGCGCCATCGCGTGCCATGCGCGCTGCCTGGGCCGCGAATCCCTCGGCGTAGGCGACGTGCAGCCCCGCCTTCTTATTGTGCAGCTTCTCCGCGTCGTCGAGCGCGTTGAGCGCATCATTGAGCCGCCCGTCGGCCATCAGTGCACGGAAAAGCCCGAGCACCGAATCGAGCGATTTGTCTGCTTCCCAAGCGGCGCGGAAGCTTGCAATGGCTTCATCCTTGCGGCCGAGTCGCAGCAACTCCGCCCCGGCGCGCCGCAGCGATTCGGGATCCGAAGGGGCTGCCTGCGCGGGCGCAGACGCCGGCGACGAGGCGGGGGCGTCGCCCTGTGCGAGGAGAGAGGGCGAGAGCGCAAGCAACGAGATGACGACGAGCGTGCCGAGTGCCGGTTTCACAAGAGGAACCATCAGGGTGCGAGAAAAGTGATAATTCAAAGATAGTGCGGATGATCTTGGGTGTATTGGCGTTACGCCGAACGGCTCCATGAGTTTCACCGCAGGGGATTGGTGCGCCTCGGCGCGGGGCCCGAATCCGGCAGTTCCTTCAGGATTCCGCGCATGCGCGCGCGCGTACCGCGGGGGTCGAGCTCGAAGGCGCGCTCCAGATGCTTTCGGATCTGTACAGAATCGCCTCCTTGCTTCCAAAGCAGCAGTCCTAAGTTCTGGCAGGCATCGCCCGTAGCCTCGGCGAAATAGTCCCAGTCGGCGGCCGCCCGCAGCGACTCAGGATCCTCCTCATCGGGCGTGGGGCGCTCGCCGCGCTGCTTTAGCTCTGCCTCGCCGAGCTCAATCGCGCGCCGAAACATCGCCTCCGCTTTGTCGAGATCCCGGTCGAGATCATATAGAAGCAGGAGTGCTGTATCATTGACCACGCGCGGCTCGTTCGGCTTCAGCTCGGCGAGCTTCGAATAGTGGCTATACGAGAGCTCGTGGCTCCTGCGCGCCTCCTCGGTCTTCCCCTCGCGCCGCAGCTTTTCGCCGAGATCGCGCCGGAGCAGCCCCGCATTATTGAGCCAATCGCTGTCCTGGGGTGAGAGCCGAAGCCACTCTTCGAAAAGCTCTGCTCCCTTCGCCAGCTCATCAGCCTTGAAATAAACGCCGCCGATCTCAAGCGACGTTCGTTTCGGCGAAACGCCGTGCTGGTCGGCCCGCTCCAGCGCCGCAACACTCACTTCCAGCGCTTTTGTGAGAAGTCGGGCGGCTTCCGCCGTCTGCTGCGCATCGAACTGGATCCGAGCGAGCCCCGCCATCGCAGAGGATTCATAGAACTTTGCGGTTTGTGTGAACTCCGGCTTGAGCGCATAGCTGCGCTTCAGCCGTACGATCGCCTCGTTCAGAGCGGCAGTGGACGCCTCGGCGTCGCTCACGCGGAGGGCCTCGCCCGCCAGCAGGCTTGCGCAACCGGCGAACCACGATGCCGTGGCCGAAGTTTCTGTGAGCTTTCCAATTCGGTCGGCGTAGGCCTCGGCCAGCGCTCCGTAGCCCGCCG
Source organism: Planctomycetota bacterium (assembly GCA_016792805.1). Lineage (GTDB taxonomy): Bacteria > Planctomycetota > UBA1135 > UBA1135 > JACQFD01 > JAEUHX01. Next base: position 61,863 of record JAEUHX010000066.1, on the reverse strand, counting down.
AGCGCGCCGCCATGTCGGCGAGGGCCTGATGGAAGCGCGCCTCTTCCGGGCGCTTCTCGATCTCAGCAAAAAGGATCTCCTGTGCGTCGGCGGGCGCACCGCGGTGGAACTCGAACCAGGCCGTGTCGATCGCCGGCTCTGGCCGCGTCGGGTCGGCGGCGGCTGCAGCCTGGAAGGCCTCGAGCACCCGGGAGTAGAGGCCATCGAGCGTCGCGCCGCCGCCGCCTTCGGACTCGCGCGCGGCCACGCGAAACTCACCAGCACGGCTGCGCCCGAGTTCCATGAAGGCATCAAAACGACCCTCGGGGTCCGTATTTCCGGCAAGGGTTCTCTCGAGGGCGTCGGCGTGCTGCAGCTCGGCACGCGCGTCGCCGAGCTGCCGCGCAGCGCGAACGGCGCCGATGCGCGCCCGGAGTCCATTGGGATCCAGCTCGATCGCCTTCTCGAAGCCGCGTTTCGCGTCCTGGAGATGCAGCAGCGCATTGCCGCGCCGCGGGTCGGCCACGCACGCCTCAAACAGACCCATCGACGCGTCCCCAAACCCGAGCCACGCTTCCGCCGATTGCGGGAGTCGCCCCGTCACCCGGTCAAATCCGCTCTGCGCCCGTTCGAAGTCGCGCTCCGCGAGCGCTCTCTCCGCGGCGAGAAGGTCGGCATCTCCGTCGGGTTTCCCCCCGCGTCGCATCGACGCGCAGGCGGGAATCAACAGGATTGGGATCGCCAGCCAAAGGGGGACGGGAAGCGCGCTCGAGGCGATTCGCATAGGGCGGAGGAGGGTAGCGGACGGCTCGCGTGGGCGGGAGCGATAGCGCTGCGCGGAGGGCGCCGTCACGGCAACACGGCCGAGCTCCTGTCTGGGGCGCCCTCCGAATCGGCGCCGCAGGAACCGCTCCCCCTGGAATACCATTCGCAAACGTCCGGTCTGACGCGTTCCTTTTTCCCCGAATGACCCGCATTCTCCATCGCTCTGTTCTGCCTCTAATCGTGCTCGCCGCGCTGTCGCTGAGTTGCGGCGGTTCCGGAAACCCGGGCGCTGTGTTCGACCCGAACCCTCCTGGAAGCGGCGGTGGGGGAGGAGGCGGCGGCGGCAATCCCAATGGGCCGAGCGCAGCTCCTTTGCCTGGCGGACTCTCCGTGGCGGGCGCGCCGACGGTCGTCTCGGTGGCCCCGAAGGGTGAGAGCGTCAGCGTCGAGTCGCCCATCGCGATCACCTTCAGCGAGAGCGTCCAGGCGACTTCCGTGACCTCGACCTCGCTCGTCGTGCGCGCCCAAGGCGGCGCTTCGATCACGACGACGGTTTCGAGCTTCGGCGGCGGCCGCTTCTTCATCCTGACGCCCAACGTGCAGCTGCCGGTCAATCGCACGATCGAAATTGTTGCATCGAATTCGATTCTCGATCTCGACGGTGCGCGCCTCGTGGTGCCGGCGGGCGGGATTATTGGCACTTTCAAGACGGAGCTGACGGCGACCACGAATACGACGCCTTCGGTGATCGCCTCGTTCCCGCCGGACGGCGCAAAGAATGTGTCGCCGGGGACTCCGGGCTTCGGCTCGGGCGCATCGGCTGTGGCCGGCACTCCGACTCAAATTGTGTACGTTTTCAGCGAGCCGATCGCGCCGTCGACGATTCTCGGCGACGCGACGCCACCGCTGACGCCGGACAAGATTGGCCTCTCGCTCGGGCAGCAGTTCGATCCCGACGGCGCGGGCCCCCTGCCGCCCGTCAATACTCCGCTGCTGCCCGGCAATGGGGCGGTTCTGTTGCCTTTTAACGAGAACCGCGTTTGGGTGGCGACGCCCAATGCGCCGCTCACGCCCGGCGCGACGGTCGCCCTCGGCGTCGGCGGCGGAGCCAAGAGCGACGACCTCACGCCCGTCGGCGTGTCGCCCATTTTTCTGGCGACATTCACCGTGGCGCCGTTCGCTCCGCCGACGTTCGTGAATATTGATGTGACTCCCGCAACGGCGACCGAGCTCTCCGGGGCCGCCACGGTGTTGAACGCGCTGGAGAAGCTGCCCGACGGCGACGCCGATCCGAACAACGATCCGCCGAACCCCAATTTTGCGGGCAACTTCACGGTCGGCGCCGTCTTCGGCGCGGGCTCGCTCGCGACAGACAACCTCGACATCCAGCTCCACGACGCGTCGAGCGGCGCATTCGTGAATTTCGCCCGCAAGGCGAAGGCTGGAGCCGGTCAACTCAATTATGGCGACGGCGTCAACGGCTCGCGCCTGAGCGTCCTCAATACGGCGGGCACTTCGCTGCTTTCTCAGGGATCTGTGGTGTTGGCCGCGCGCGTACGCCGAGGCACGACCGTTTCGGCTTGGACCGTCGGTCCTGTGGTGACGCTCGACACAATCGCCCCCGCGATTGGCACGCTCGGGCCGCCCGCCGAAGGAGCGACGCTCTTCACATCGGTGCGGCGCGCGGCGGTCTACGGAACAGTGAGCGAAGCGCCTTCGGCAATTGTTTACAATTCGATTCAGTCGCCCGTCGGTACGGCGGTGCCGATTCCCGCGCCCTCCGGCACCCAGGGACATCTGTTGCGAAACCTGGGGAATGCGTTCTCTCTGCTGCCGCTCATTCCGGCGCCGGCCATCACAGCGACCACGGGCGCGCCGCCCGAGGAGCCGCAAGCGGGAGCTACGATCCAGGTATCCGACGCAGTCGGAAATCGAAGCCCCGACGGCGACCCGAGCCCGACGGTTGCAGGAACGCCGATCCGAATGGTGCATCGCGGCCGCCTCGGTGGACCGGCGCTCGCTTCGCACGATGCGATCACGGTCGTCGTGTACGACAAAGATACACTTCAAATCGTGCCGACGGCGGTTGTGCTGCTGGACGCCGCTGCTCCTTCCGGCCGCGGCACGTCGCAGGTGAAGCGCACCGTGGCAGCCGGCTTCACGGGCGGAGTCGTTGCGGCGCGTTTCACGGCGGGAGCCGATTTCCCCGTGGGCTCCCCGGCGCTGACGGTCACCGCCGCGGCGCCGAATTATGACATCACGACGTTCGTCGGCGTGCCGACGAGCTTTGTTTCGATTCCGATTCGGCGCACGGCGAGCGGCGCCTCGACGGCGGATCCCTCGATCACGGTTACGCTCAATAATGCGCCTCCAGGCGGCAATTTTGATGTGATCGTGAACTCGCGGCCGGAGCTGAGCGATTCCCATGTCATCGCCTCCACGACGACCGTCGGAGGTATTCCACTCATCCCGACTTTCACCGTTCCTGCTCAGCGCGAGCTCTTCTTCTCGGGCTTCTTCAAGGCGGGCACCAGCTTCTCGTTCACTTATCTGAACGACGCGATCACGTTTCCGACGCTGCCGCTCGCTCTCGGCGGCTCCAGCTCGGCAACAATTGCTTTCGGCCAATCCTATTCCCAGACGACGGACATCTCCGATGACCCGGTGGCCGTGCCGCCCGGCGGCGGCGTTCCGGTGAGCTTGCCCGGGGCACCCTTCAATCCGGCTACGCTGGTGAACGGCCTCGAGGTCGCGCTCTATGCACCGGGCTCCCTCGTGGGCACGACCGGCATGATTGGAGTCGGCGGCGGCCGCTCCGACAGTGTTTCCGGCTCCTCCGGAACTGTGAGTTTGAGCTTCAATCCGAAGATCAATTCTCTGCTCTTCGATACGAGCGGCGCCGCCGTGACGGCCGCGCCCCTCGATCCCAATGCGCCGGGCACGCTGGTGACGGCCGGCGTCCGCGCGCAGGATGGCGACGGCCGCATCACGCGCTCTTATGTGAGAACGAACACATCGGGCGGGAGCATCAGCGGCATCACGCTCCCGCCGGTTCCCTCGACGCTCGCTCAGATCTCGGCAACCGGGCCCTTCGAGGCGCCGAAGATCCGCTGGACCGACGTCGCTCCGTCGGGCGACGGCCTCTATCTGGTCCAGCTGCGCATGAAGCAGTTCGCCCCGATCCGAGAGTGGCGCGTGTATGTGCCGCGCACCGCGGCCGACCTCACCGTCGGCGGCGAGGCGGCGATCCAGCTCCCGTCGCTCGTGGCTTTCGGCACCGAGGTTGGCGCGGCGATTCCGCTCCCTGGCGCGAAGCTTGATCAGCTCATCGAGGCGATCCATTTCCCGGGGCTCGACCTCTTCGACTTCTTCTTCGACGACCTTCGCGTCGGTCAAACTTCGCCCTCCGAGGAAGATCCGTTCACGATCGCGCGCGGCGTCTCGGCGGAGATTACTTACTGATCGGGCGCGGGGAGCCGCTCCACGCGACTCCCCGCTTCGCTTGCGGACCGTGAGGAGTACACTCGCGCGGCAGCGCAGCTCGCCGCGCGTACCTATGAAGCAGCACCCCGGATACTCCCCAGCGTCTTTGCACAATTCCGCTCGGCTTACGCTCACCCTGGGCGCGCTCCTTCTCGGCGCCGCGGCCTGTCGCTCGACGGTCCCGAAGGAGAACCTGCAGGCAGAGTGGGATGCTCTGATGGGCGTGAATCCGACCGACATCGCCATCTCGGCCGTGCCGGCTGACAGGCTTCCGAAGGAGCTTCGCCCGAGCGTCCTCCGCGAAGCGATGCGCGACGCGATGCTGGTTCATCGCTACTCGCCGTTGGCGTTTGAATACGTCGATGGCGGTCAGGCACTTGAGGCGTCGACCGGTCGCGCCGACGCGGGGCCGCCGGTGGTTCGGCTCGATCTCGCGATCTCGGCGTTCGAGTCGGCGGGCTACTCGTTCTCCAATCGCATCCGCGTTGCCGGCAAGTTCCTGTTTACGGATACGCGTACGTCGCAGACCCTCGCCACAGTGCACGCGGACATCCCGGTCGACCTCTCGACCGAATATCGGCGCCAGGTGCCGCTCGACGAGGCCGTGCGCATTGCGGCGCGGCAATTCGTGCTGACGGCGTTGGAGCCGATGCCGCTCCGCCGGATCGAGCCCGCCAAGTAGGCGTTCGCGCATAAGGGCTGAGCCGCCAACGGTTTCCGTTGGAATGAAGGCCGGAAGGCGGGGTGGTGCCCCGATCGGCGCAGCCGATGCGTTGCGTCGCTCCCGAGCCTGCGACTATCCTCTCCGCCCCAATTCAGTACCTCGCCACTCTCCCGGAAGTGGCGTTCGCGTCTGTCCCCTCGGACGGAACGTTACGGATTCTCCGGGCGGACCCTCTCGCGGATTGCTGCGCTCGTCGACGAACCCACTCGACGCGGCTTTCTGCGGCGCGGCCCGAAGCTCCCAACCCACTTGAGTTCGAATGGTTCTTGCTAAGGATCGCAAGCGCGCGCTGGTCGAGTCCAACCGGATCAGCGAGAGCGACAGCGGAAGCCCCGAAGTTCAGATTGCAATTCTCACCGACAAGATCCGCATCTTGACGGAGCACCTGAAGACGCACCGTAAGGATTTCTCCTCGCGGCGCGGACTTTTGATGATGGTCGGACGGCGCGCGACGCTGCTGCGCTACCTCTCGCGCAATGATGTGGCCCGCTACCGAGCTATCGTGAAGAAGCTCGACCTGCGCCGATAGGCATACAGATGATCGCAGCGATCCTTCGAGATCGCAGCGGTACATGGCGAACTCGCCTCCACCGGCCGCGTCCCCATTGTGGACTTCGCGATCTCCTCTCGGAGGAGAGCAGCGACGCGGCTGGCGCGCGCTACACGCCCTCGCAGACGCACTTTCCCGCCGAGCGTCCGCGACGTAGTCCAGGCATTTTCGGCGGAACGATGTTTTGTAATTTTGGGTTTCCATGCGAGGCGCGGAGCGCGGCGCGTGGATACCCCGAGGTTCATTTTCAGGAATGACATACACCCCAATTCGGGTCAGCCGCGAGATCGCCGGCCGGACCCTCATGCTCGAGACGGGAAGACTCGCGAAGCAGGCCCACGGAGCAGTTTATGTGCAGTATGGCGAGACCAGCGTTCTCGCCGCCGCCTGCGCCGCCACCGCGCGCCCCGACATTGATTTCTTTCCGCTCACGGTCGATTACCGCGAGAAGACCTATGCAGCGGGAAAGGTCCCGGGCGGGTTCTTCAAGCGTGAGGGTCGGCCTACCACAAAAGAGATTCTCACGATGCGCCTCTCGGATCGCGCCGTGAGGCCGATGTTCCCCGATTCGTACCGCGACGAAGTGCAAATTATGTCGCAGGTGCTCTCGGCAGATCAGGAGAACGACCCCGACATCGTGTCGATGATCGCGTCCTTTGCGGCGCTCGAGGTTTCCGACATTCCGTTCCAGGGCCCCATGGGCGCCTGCCGCATCGGACACGCCGACGGAAAACTGATCGTCAATCCCACACATAGCCAGCTGAAGCGCCCCGACTCGAAGCTCGAGCTCGTGGTTGCCGCGACGGCCGACGCCATCACCATGGTGGAAGCAGGCGCGAACGAGCTCGACGAGGAGACGATGGTGCAGGCTCTCGAGCTCGGACATCAGACGGCTCGGGAGATCGCGTCGCTCGTCGCGGAACTCCGCGAGCGAGCCGGGAAGCCGAAGAAGCCCGTCCCGGCTGCGACGATCGACGACGCGCTGAAAGCAAAGATCTACAGCACCTATCGCGCCGACTGCGAGCGGGCGCTCCAGACGAAAGGCAAGCACGATCGTTACAATGCGCTCTCGGAGCTGCGCAAGCGCGCGATTGCTGAGAATCCGGCGCCTGTCGTGGGCGATACGGTGATCGACGAGCGCGCGAAGGGAAAGCGCGAGAAGGAAGTGGGCGCGTTCTTTGATGAGCTCGCATTCGACGTCGAGCGCGAAGGGATACTCGCGGGCGTGCGCGCCGACGGCCGCAAGCAGGACGAGATTCGTACGATTACTTGTGAAGTGACGGCGCTGCCGCGCGTCCATGGATCTTCACTCTTCACGCGCGGCGAGACGCAAGCCCTCGTCGTGACGACGCTCGGCACGGTCGAGGATGAACAAATCATCGACGGCCTGCACGAGCAGGAAGAGCGCAAGAAGTTCATGTTGCATTACAATTTCCCGCCCTTCTCGGTGGGAGAGGTGCGACCGCTGCGCGGCACGTCGCGCCGTGAAACCGGACACGGCGCGCTCGCCGAGCGATCTCTCGAGCCTGTGCTTCCGCCGTTCGAGACGTTTCCGTACACCATTCGCGTCGTGAGCGACATTCTCGAGTCCAACGGATCGTCGTCGATGGCGTCGGTCTGCGGCGGAACGCTGGCGCTGATGGACGCCGGTGTCCCGATTCGCCGCCCCGTGGCGGGAATCGCCATGGGACTCATCACGCGCGGCGGCTCGCTGGAGCCCGGGTCCTACGCGATTCTGTCCGATATCGCGGGAAACGAAGATCACAACGGCGACATGGACTTCAAGGTGGCCGGTACACAAAAGGGCATCACCGGCCTCCAGATGGATATCAAGATTAAGGGCGTGAACCGCCGGATCCTTGAGCAGGCGCTCGAGCAGGCGCGGCAGGGAAGACTACATATCCTGCGCACGATGCTCGAGCAGACGGGGCTGCGCGCGCCGCGCGCCGCGATTTCGCCCTTTGCGCCGCGCCTCGTTCAGCTGCGCATCAAGCCGAGCAAGATCGGAACGCTGATCGGGCCCAAGGGTGCATCGATCAAGAAGCTCCAGGACGAGTTCAAGGTCACGGTGGAGATCGCCGACGACACAGGCCTCGTGCATGTCTCCGGCAACCGCCAGGAGAACGTCGACGGCGCCGTCGAGCGCATCCGCGCCATGACGGAAGAGCCCGAGATCGGCAGGATTTATCAGGGCGTCGTGAAGTCGATCAAAGAGTTCGGCGTTTTCGTGGAGATCATCCCGGGCGTCGAAGGGCTCTGCCACGTGAGCGAACTCGCCGAAGGATTCGTGAAGCGAGTCTCCGACGTGGTGAAAGTCGGCGATCCGCTCGCGGTGCGCGTGCTCGCCATCGACGAGTCGGGCAAGATGAAGCTCAGTCACCGAGCGACCAAATCGGAAGTCGAGCGCTCGTAGGCATTGCTCTGCTCTGAGCAGGTCAGAGGCGGCACGACCTGCTGACAAGGGGGCGCGGGGGTCGATCACGCAGCTGCGTGGTCGACGCCCGTGCCGTAGCAAATGGCGCACGGAACATCTGGCGGCTGCGCATCCCTCTTGTATTGCGTACTCGCCCGTCTGTAGCTTTCGCCGACAACCTCGCTGAGTGTTTGTTGTCTCTTGGCGGGGTCGCTGCGATTTAAGGCGGCGTTCGATCTTCCCTCGGCTCCCTCACTGCCGGCGGATCTTAGGGTGCACTCGGTCTGCTCGTACGCGTCGCCCGGGAAAAGGGTCGAACTCCTCTCGATGAACGCGGCGGCCGAAGCATCGGACGCGACAGTGTGCCTCTCCCGAGCACGATCGCCGCTTCCCGCTCTCCAGAGGGCGGACAGCTGCGTTTGTACACTCGTGGTATCGCACTGGCGGGGAGTGTGCTTCGGAGAAAGAAGGTTGGTTGTGTTTCATCTTCTGCCCGTGGCAGCCGGACGGATCCGGCTCCTCACTTCTTCTCTTTCACTTTCTCCAACCGCTCTCTCTTTTCTTACTTGAACGCAGCGCAGCGCCCCTCACCCCAAGCGCACGCGCACCCTACCCGTCCGTGGAGCTCAGCTCCCGCGTTTCCCACAGCCCTGGGATATGCGTATGGCGTATTGTGGCTCTCGCCACAGCACGCCGCGGGCGCGGACCGGCGCGACGAATTATGGTGTGCCAGCGCGGTCTGCGGTCGAGTCTGCCTTGTTCAGGACGCCCCAGTCCTTGAATGACGATCCGCGACGATTCCCGCGCCCGACTTTCACGCGCTGTGATGACCCCGCCCCCGTCGATCTTCGCGAGCCGGATCTACCCGGAACGGCTGCGCGCTCGATCGGCGTCGGCTCTCGCCGCCGAGGAAGCCATCGAGAATCGTTGGCTTGCGGATCGTGTGGTGCCTTTTCATACAGATATTTTCCAGGGCACACAGGTGGCTACACCCCATGGGGCAACGCAACACGGAGCTCCTCGAGATGGCTCAGGGTCGAGTCAAGTGGTTTGACAATCGCAAGGGTTACGGATTCATCCAGCAGGACTCTGGCGAAGATGTCTTCGTTCATTACCGGCACATCACGGGCGAGGGATTCAAGACGCTCGAAACCGGCGACCTCGTCGAGTTCGACCTCGCGAAGGGTGACAAGGGCATGTACGCCGTCAACGTGAGGCGCGCCGCCGCGGCAATGTAGCGACGGTACAATCTCGGCGTGGGCCTCGTCCTCGGGCTCGGCCTTTTCGCCGGCGCTCTCTGGCTTCTGTTCCTTGGCAGCCGGGCTCTTCATGCTCGGCTCCAACGACGTGGGCTGAACCGCGCTTTGACTGTCGGGCTCCTGCTCGGCGGCCTGGCCTCATTATTGGGACTTGCCGTTGCGGACGTCGCGCGCGAGCGGCTTCGAGAGTCGCAGCTCGAAGGTGAACTCCCTCGCCTTCGGGCGGTGCTGCGCGCGCTCAGCGAGCCGGGGCTTGGACTGCTCACCAGCGCTCAAGGGGGAGATCACCTTCTTGAGCTGCTTGCCGGCGGCACAGTGCCGGCGCTGCCGCGGCTTGAGCACACTCCGGTTGCGCTCACCGATCGAGGAGTGCTCCGCTATTCGGTGGAGGGCGATCTTCCTTTTCTTCCGATCGATCGCGAGATCGCCGCCGGGGAGCGGCTGGTCGTTCCATTGCCGGCGAAGCTTCGGCTCGCGCGATTGGCGATCGCGCTGCCGCGCGCCAGCGATGGGGCCCCAAGGAGCCTCGACATCGTCGTGCGTGGTCCGGGAAATGCCACAAGGCGCCTTGAGCTCGACGTCACCTCGAAATCGCTTCACGGGTGGGGAGACGGAGATTCGGCGGCGGAGATCCAACAGATTCCGCTGGAGCCGGCTGCTGTGGAGGCGGCGGCGCTCGAGTTGCGCGCGCGCGCCGGCGGTGCTCGGGTGCTCGGGATTTGTGCACTCGACTCCGAGGGCAATGCGACGGCGCTCTCGCCCCGCGATGTGACGCGCAGCGGACTCCCCATCCAGCTCGGCGCGGGGCCGATTGGGTCGGGGCTTCGTATTGAGCCGGGGAAGCCGCCGGTCGAGGTGGTGTTGCCGGCGCCGATTGAGTGCGATCGCCTTTCCTTTGTATTCGCCGTCCAGGACGCTCGGGCCGCCGAGTATCGATGGTTCGGCGAGGAGGCCGTGGAGCTCCGGCTCGAGTATGAATCGGGGACACTCCCGGAAATTGTGACTCTCAAGCATGGGGAAGAGTTGCATTATGGGAATCTTGACCGCTCGCGCCACGGCGAGGACTTTGCCAGCAAAGTGGCCCTCGCATGGCAGATCGACGGCGCGCGCTGGCATGCGGACGAGCGGAGCACGACGCTCTCGCAGCGGCGCCGCCTCGCGCGCATCGTGGCGCGGAACCTGACGGGCTCCGCGGGATACGCCGTCGAGCTCTTGGCTGTCACTGCATCCCGATTCGCGCCGCTGGTGCTGCCGCAGCCCGACCATCCGGTCCTCGCGGCCGAGGGGACGAACATCTCCATTCGGCCCTCGGCGCGCCCGCTAGCGGGAGGAGCCTTCGCCGCCGTGGTCGACGCGCGCGGCCGCATCGTCGGGGCGCTCGGCGAAAGGCGGCGCGCGCTCCTCGGCGTTTCCGTCGACGCCGATCTGTTGGAAAAGCTGCAGCGGCAGGCTGAAGCACCTGTCCGCTATGGCGAACTCGGCGGGCTGCCGGCCGCCGTGGCGGGTTTGCCGCTCGCCGCTGGGGCGGATCTTTGCGGAGTTGTTGCATTCCTGCCCGACCCCAAGCGCCAGATCGAGCGCGAGCGATTTCTGTGGGGTCCGCTGGTCGTCTGGACGCTCGCGGCGCCGTATCTTCTCGTCGTCGTCGCGAGCTCCCTGGCGCGGGGCGAGCGCATCCGGCGCAAGCTGGCGATTGCGCTTCTCTCGGCTGCCGTGCTCCCGACTGCAGCTCTCTTGCTGATCGTGCCGATCGCCTTCGATCGTGCGCGGCGCACTTCTGAGGAAGATCGGCTGCGCGTGGAGGCGAGCTCTCTCGAAGGGCAGGTTGAGGCGCTGCGCGAAACGGCCACGCAGGAGGCTCTCTCTCTCCTTCAGACGATCCGAGAGCATCCGCGCTTCGAGCCACTTGTCGCGCATCCTGAGCGCGGCGATATCGAGGCCGCCGTCCGTTACATCTTGCGCGGAATGCGCAAGGGGCGCGAGGAGCAGCTGCGATCTCTGGTCGTGGATGTGCGACACACGGTCGGCGGAAAGCTCATCTCGCGCCGCATGGACGACTCGGACCCTTCGTTCCCAGCGCCGAAGACGGAAGTTACAGAATCCGGCGTCTATCAATTCGGCGACCGCCTGATGCTTGTAGGCGTGGCGCGCGTCGCCGACCCTGCGCTGCGCGCTCGGCTCGCGATGGTGAAGCCTCTCGCGCTTCCCGAGGATCTCGTTCGCCGATGTGTGATCACAGATCTTGAAGGGCGGAAGCTTGCGGGAGATGCCACGCTGGACGCCGGCGGAGGCGCCGAGCTGCGGGAGGCGATCGGGCGCGCCGTCGCGGGTTCGCCTGGGTCCGCGGTCCGCGCATCGGCAGGGGAGCTCGGGCGCGTCGGTGTCCTGCGTGGGCCCGATGGAACCGTACAGTTTGCTCATGCGGTTTTCAGCCCGCGGGGTTCGGATGAGATCACACTTCTCGGAGTGACCACATCTTTGACCGCGCTGATCGGGCTCGTGGCGGTTCTCGGTGCCGTGGCAGCGCTCGGGCTCGCTCGGGTGCTGACGGCGCCGCTCACGGAGCCGGTCGAAGCGCTGGCGCGAAACGCCGAGCGTGCGCGGCGCGGCTTGCCGACGCTGCCCGTGGATGTTCACACGTCGGACGAGCTGGCGGTGCTGGCGGACCAATTCGAGGGGATGTCGGCCGAGCTTCAGCGCCGAATCGCACATTTGGGCGAGATTCAGCGCGGGATGCTGTCCTTCGCGGACCGGCTCGATCGGGCCGCGGTCGCCTCGGCGGCTGCCCGATTCGCCAAGGCTGCCACCGGTGCTGATCGCGTGCTCCTCCTGCTCCCGCAGCCTGGACGATCGATGTGGATTGGGTTCGATGCCGACGGCCGCTCGCGGGCCGTTCGCTGGACCCCGCTTCTCCGGCGTTTCGCAGAGGCCGAGGATTGGAGCCTTCTGTGTGATGACGGTCCCGCACCGCTCGCGTTCCTGCCCGAAGGCGAACGGCGGTGGCTCGGGCCCTGTGCGGCCGTTCTGGCGCGCGACCTGCGCCGCGAAAGGCGCGGCGAAGGATTATTGGTCTGGGGTTTCACTCGTCGGCCGGCCGCTCCCCAGGAGGAGGCTGCGCGCGCCGTAGCCACCACGGTTTCGATGGCGCTCGAGAATTCACGCCTCTACGAGCGCGCGATTGAGGACGCGTCGACGGGCGCACTTGTACCGCACCTCTTTCGTCAGCACCTCGATGAGGCTTTGGAGCGCGCCCGTGCTCTCGGACAGCGCGTGCTCCTCATGCGAGCGCGGCTCCCGATTCCCGAGGGCCAGGCGGAGGCGTGGGGTGCTACAGAAATCCAGCGGATCGCGGCCCGCGTCCGGCGATGGCGCCGAGGCGTGCCCGCCCTTGAACTCGGACGCACGGGCCCGCTCGAGCTCATGGGCTTCGCCGCGGTGCGCGCCGACGTCGATTGGGTGCGATGGGAGCGGGCGATTCGCAGGGCGCTTGAGCGGCGTGCTGGAGCAATGCACATTTCGGCGGCGTCGTTCCCGGACCACGGGGCGAGTTCGGAGTTGCTCCTTCGCTCTCTCGATCGGGAAGGGGGCGCAAGCCCCGACCCGAGCTCGGAGGATCTCGCTCGATTCGCCGACGTTGGGCTCGAGTCGCTTCCCAAGACTCCCGCGATGCTCGAGCTGCTCCGGCGCGCGCTCCGGCTGTCGTCGGTCGACCTCCCAATCCTGATCGCAGGGGAGCCCGCCGTCGGTAAGCGGTGGCTGGCTCAACGCATTCACGCACGGCGCTCCGGACCGGACGCTCCTTTTGTTGTGTTGCGCCCGTCCCAGATCGTGGCTGGGCTGGAGGAGTCGGAGCTCTTCGGCGTAGAAAGGGGCGCTTACTCGGGAGCGACTGAATCGAGGCCCGGCCTCCTCGATCAATGCAATGGCGGGACGCTCTTCCTCGATTCCATCGACGAAGCGGGGCCCGAGCTCCAGGCGAAGCTGCTGCGCGTGCTCCAGGAGCGGAAGTACAAGCGCCTTGGCGGCCTCGAGGAGCGAAGCCTTCAGGTGCGGGTCATCTCCTCGTGCGGGCCCGATATGGAACGGGTTTCCGTCGGCGCAGGCTTCCGGCAGGATCTCTTCTTCCGATTGGCTGGTGTCGTTCTTCATATTCCACCCCTTCGCGAACGGCTCCCGGAGATTCCAGCATTGGCCGAGCAGATTCTTAGGAAGATGAATCTCCCTCAGCCCGTTCGGCTGTCTCCAAAGGCGATCGACCTTCTGGTGACCCATTCCTGGCCAGGCAACCTCGCCGAGCTCGAAGCAGCCCTCGCTGTGGCCGTCCAGAACTCCTTAGGAAATAACGAGATCCGACCAGAGCATCTGGAGATTCGGTCGGTGCCCGTTCTTCCTGCGGATCCCATTGGGATCGCCGCAGGGGCCATTGCCCACGAGCGGCTCGTAGAACGCCCTCGGCGCCGACCTTCCCTAGCGCCTCCCCTCGGCTCTTCCCTTGGAAGGTCGACCGAAGAGAGGCAACAACGCCTGCTCGGCCTCCTGAAGAAGGGAGACCGAATCACAACCCGACAGTATGTCGACTTGATGAAAGTCTCCCCCCGGACCGGCCTTCGGGATTTGGAGGACCTGGTGGCAAAGGGGCGACTGCGGCGCGAGGGTCGAAAGCGCGGAATGTCCTTTCGTGTTTTAGACTAAATAGTTACAGCGATATTCGCCAATGCCGAGTCGGGGTGATGGCGGTTTCTTTTCGGCGGATTCCGCGCCAGATGGTGAATGAGCTGATTCTGCTCGACTGCGAGGACGTGGGGTGAGTTCTGGCGGATAACGCTATAAAGCATTGAAATATAATGAAATAAGGCCGCCATGTTCTGGCGAATAGAGCCACCCAGATGGCCGCGGACCCCTTGGCTCGAGGCTTGGCACGGAATCTGATCTGCGCCGGCCGTCCCGGCGATGCCCGATGCGTTCCGAGGCTGCCATGTCCCAGACGATCCTCAAGTCCCTGGCGGTTCTTCTTGCTGGCTTCTTCCTGTCTGCCATCACATTGGCAGCGGCGGAGACGTACCGTGTCCTTGACCGGAAGAAGATCTACTACGGCTCACCCGATTCGTTCGCGGTTCCGGCGGTCCTTGATGCCAAGAGAGTGATGTCGAAGCTCCCGGCGATCCAGAAGATCGAGGCGGAGAACGTGGCCAAGGAGAGCGCTCGCTGGTATGTGCTCATGCACGAGGCCAACCAACAGTTCAAAAAGGCACTGAAGAGCGTCGCGAAGGACTCGGGCTATGACCTCATCGCCGAGTCGGGCGCCATCGTGGCGACGAAGAGCATCTCCGACGTGACGGATCTCGTGCTCACCGCTGCGGCCAAGGGCTGAGCCCAGGCCGCGTTGAGCCTGAGTCGGATGCAGCTTCGCCCGCTCAAGGACGGGGTCGTTCGCGCACGCGCGATGGCTCCCGCGGCGGTACGCACCGCCACTGCGGGCGTGCTCCTGGCAGCGTGCATGTTCGACATCGGCTGCGCCACGAGCCGCAGGAACGCCGCTCCCGACAGTCGCAAGGTCGCCACGGCGCGTGTCGTGGAGGACGGCGCTGCCTCCGCGGCGAGTGCTCCCGAATCGCTGCCCGCCGTCGCCGATCGGCCGGAAGACAAAGCTCTCGCCCAGGATCCGGCCGGTGCGGCCGCTTCGGCTCCCGCGTCGCTTCCCACGAAAGAGCGCAATCCCTACAGCCGATTCGGGCCGCAAGTCGTCGTTCAGCCCGACGGGAAGCTTACAAAATTCTTCTCCGTTCGTGCATCGAAGGGAAAGACCATTGGTGAGTTTCTCGTCCGCTACGGCTCGCTCGCCGCCGGACAGGTCGAGGTTGTGCCTGGCGCCGACACGCAGGATTCTCGCGTCCTTCCCTTCCAGCAGCCGGCGCCGCCGACGGCCGTGCCCGTCTCCGACTGGGTCGTCGTCACGGGAGCCTGGGAAGACCTTGAGCGAGCCGAACGGCTGCTGAATGTGTACTTCGCATCGGTACCGCAGATCGAGATCGAAGCGCGTATCGCGGAAGTCACTACAAGCGATGTAACCGATATCGGGGTTCGATCGACCGACCCGAAAGCGCCGAGCTTTCAGTCGGGAAAGAACAATTTCATTTCGTCCTTCGACCCGAAGTTCCCGAACGCCTCCGCGGCATCCGAAGGGCTACTCTCGCTCACGGCGGTGCAGAGCCCGGTCCAGTTTCAGGCGACACTTGAGCTGCTGGCCGCTCGGCGCGATGTCGACATCATCTCGACGCCGCGCATCGCGGTGCGAAATGGCGGCCGTGCGGAAATTGTGAACGGCAACGAGATCCCCTATGCCGAGATCACGACCGTTGTCGGCGGCGTGCCGACATCGACAATCCGGTACAAACAGACGGGCGTGAAGCTTTTTGTGACACCGTATCTCGCCGGCCAGGATACGGTTCTGTTGAATCTCGAGGTCGAATCGTCGATCCCTACGAACGTGACCGAAACCTCGACGGCGAGCGTGAACCCGATCGTCGCGACGCGCTCGGCGAAGACTGATGTTCATATTCGCGACGGCAACACATTCGTGATCGGCGGCCTGATCTCCACCAATAACTTGGAGCAGGTCCAGAAGGTTCCGCTCCTCGGAGACATCCCCATCCTGGGGCTGCTCTTCCGTTCGACATTGACGCAGAAGACTTCCACGGAAGTGCTCTTCTTCATCACCCCGCGTGTGATCCGCGAGCCAAGCGGATTCGACTTCGTGATCCCCAATCCGGACTGAGTCGCCCGCGCAGGGTGGCGAAGGGGGCGGAAACTCGTTGGAATGAACGGAGTCGGAACCTCCGTCGGAGTGCCGACAAACTGCCATGCGCCTTCCTCGCCATGCGCCTCGCCGCGCCCGGCGCCCGCAACAGGGCGTTGCCCTACTGCTGACGCTCTTCATCGTGCTCATCGTGGCTGTCGTGGTGGTGCAGCTCGCCGTGACGACCACGGCGGAGTACGCGATCTCGAACAACGTGGCGACGGTGGCTCGCCTCGACGCGGCCATCGACAGCGCCCTCGTCGACGCGCGCAAGGCATTACTCGACGACGCCCAGTCCTCGGGATCGGGTGGTGCCGGCGGCGCGGGGGGCGCCCTCCCTGGCATGGCGGGAGGCGGACTGCCCATGGGCGGATCTGGGGGTGGCGGCGGCATGCCCGGTTCCGGCGGAGAAGGCGAGCAGGCCGATGCCGACTGCCTAAATGATCCCTGGGCGACCGACCAGGAGACTTCGATCGGAGAGGCCACGGTCAAAGTTCACATCGAAGACGAGAACCGAAAGTTCAATCTTCTCTCGATCGTCTCGAAAGACCAAGATTACGCCCGTCAGTCCTTCGAGCGGCTTGTACGGCTTTTGGACATGCTCCGCGAGGTTGACTTCGGCGATCCCTCCTACGATCTCGAGACGGCTGTGGCGGAACAGATAGCAACAAATATTCGCCAGTGGCTCGATGGCTCCGGGCGCAAGGATTTCCAGCGGCCCAACCTCCTCTCGAACGTGGCGGATTCTCCCGTGACGCTTCCGCTCACCCTCGACGAACTCATCTTCGTTGAGGGTGTTGACGAGAGTCTTCTGTATGACATGAAGGTCGGAGATATCATTTATCCAGGCTTGACCTCGGTGCTGACCGTCTGGACGGCGATCCAGGCAGGGCCGGTGAAGTCAGAGGAGACTTCTTCGAGCGGAGCGCCGGGCGGCTCGACGGGCGGCACTTCGGGCGCGGGCGGCACTTCGGGTTCGGGAAACACGAATCCGAACGACCCCAATTCTCAGAACCAGAGCTCCGGCGACTCGCCGCAGACTCCCGGGAAGCCGAAGGATCCGGCGATTGCTGCGGGCAAATCCCAGGGCGTGAAGATCAATATCAATACTGCACCTCCGTGCCTCCTGCGCGCACTGATGCCCACGTTCGAGATTCCGACCGATGTCATCGAGGCGGTGATTCGTTATAGAAATTCGCTCGATGAGGAAAAATTGAACTCCCAGCGAGAGTCGGGGGAGTACAGCGGCGGCGATGTGCCTGCCGGCGTCGACCCGGGAACGAAGCTCATCGATCGCACGAGCCTGCCGATCGGCGAGATTGCGCCGCCAGCGAAATTCTTCGCCACTCCCGACGACCTCAACAAAGTTGACGAGTGGAAGAACTACACCAATGAGACGGCCAAGAAGGAGTTTGTGAAGCTCATCACGTGCACGAGCGATGTCTTCTCCATCTACATCACGGCGCGTCCGACGAGCGGCTTTGGCTCCAACGAAGGTCAGAAATTCGACGCCTTCGAGGTCAAGACTCGCCCCGACGGCACGATCGATCCAGAGGACGCACCCGGCGGCGTCGTGAAGCGCATTCGTCAGGTGGTCTGGCGGCGCACCGGCAACAACGAGCCCACGCTTCTCCCCGTCGTTGTTCGCGAGGAACGATACGACCGGAAGTTCAGTATTCCCGACTATCCGCTCGATCCTTCGACGGGGAAGCCCAATTTTCGCTAGCACCGAATGATCGGCGACACGCCGGTGCCGACACCGCCGCAGGAGACGCCCAGCGCGCAGCGCGCGCTCGTGACTCCGATCGTCACATCCTCGACGTTTCGATTCACCACCGTGCGCGAACTCGCGGCCGCGAATGCGGGCGCCGAGCGAGTCGACGAGTTCTATGGCCGTTACGGCAATCCCACCGTTCGTGCGGCGGAGAGAATGGTCGCGGAGCTCGAGCGCACCGAGTCGGCGCTTTTATTTGCTTCGGGAATGGCAGCAATTGCGGCCGTCGTCCTTGCCTCCCTCAGGCCCGGGACCCGGCTGGTTGCCAATGCGCAGGTGTATGGAGGTGCGCGTGCGCTCTTTCATGAGTTTCTCGAGCCGTGGGGAGTGGAGGTCGTGCTCGTGCCGCTCGGCGACTACGGCGCGCTCGATCGGGCCTGCGCGCGCGGCGCCGCCCTCGTGTACGTGGAAACGCCCGCCAACCCGCTCTGCCGGATCGTCGATCTCGGGCGCGTCAAGGAGATCGCGAGCCGAGCCGGCGCATTGCTGGCCTGCGACGCAACATTTGCTTCACCGGTCAATCAGTGTACTTCACAATTCGGAGTCGACTTCACGATTCAAAGCGCCACGAAGTATCTCGGCGGCCACAGCGATCTCCTGGCGGGAACCGTCGCGGGCTCGGCGCAGGCGCTGGCGCCGGTCGAGCGTCTGCGCCGGCGCCTCGGCGCCATCGCCGATCCCGAGCTCGCCTCGCGTCTCGAACGCAGCTTGAAGACGCTCGAGTTGCGCGTCGCCCGCCAATGCGAAAGCGCGCTCGCACTGGCGCGCTTCCTTGCGCGGCACCCGGCCGTCGAGCGCGTCCATTACCCCGGCCTGCCGGACCATCCCGATCACTCCCTCGCGCGCCGGCAGATGCGCGCTTTCGGCGGAATGCTGAGCTTCGATGTGCGAGGCGGCGAAGCGGCCGCGGTGCGCGTAGCGGAATCGGTGCGCCGCGTGGCTCTCGCACCGAGCCTCGGCGGCGTTGAGTCGCTGCTCTGTCCGCCGATCCACACCTCCCATGCTGGCCTGACCGACGCGGAGCTCGCAGAGGTCGGTATCTCGCGCGCAACGCTCCGGCTCTCCGTCGGGCTCGAGCCGCCCGAGGAGCTCATGGCAGACCTCGATCAAGCGCTCTCCCGTGCGCAGAGCTAGCGTCGCCGGACTCGCGCTCGCGCTCCTGGCGAGCTGCGTGCATCGCCCCGTTTTGGCCGAGACAGGAACCGCCGGGCGAGAGCTCGCCATCCGACGGTGCGAGACGGCCCTACGAAGCCACTTCCCCAACGTCTTCCGGATCGACGGCGATGGCGCGCGGCTTCGCACCGACGACCGCGTCGACCCCGAGCGGGTCACTCGGCGAACTCGCGCCTTCGTTGCACTCCAGCCAGGTGAGCACGGTTGGGCCGCGGAAATTACGATCGTCAAGGAACGCCTCGACTACGACGAGCTCAACTTCTTCACGCCCTCCGCCCGCTGGGTTTTCGACGGGCGCGATCGCACGCTCGAGCGCCGCATTGCGAGCGAAATCGAAGCGTTGGGGGAAGACGCGACGTCGCGTCCTTGACCCGGTCGAGGGCGAGTCGCGACACTCCGCCCGCGTAACGATCCGCTCCCGCTCCCGCACCTACGAAGAGTTTAAAAAAATCCCATGCCGGTTCTCGGTGTCGTCGGCGTCCAGTGGGGAGATGAAGGGAAAGGAAAGATTATTGACCTTCTCGCGTCGGGGGCCGATTACGTCGTGCGCTTCGCCGGCGGGAACAATGCGGGCCACACCGTGGTCAGCGGCACCGACCGCTTTGTGCTGCACCTCGTGCCGAGCGGCGCTCTGCACGAGCGCACGATGAATGTGATCGGCAACGGAGTGGTCGTCGATCCCGAGCACCTCGCGTCGGAGATCCAATCTCTCGAGAACCGCGGCGTGTCGATTCGAAAGCGGCTGCTGGTCAGCGCCCGCGCACATTTGATTTTTCCATTCCACCGCGAGCTCGACGCCATGGCCGAGCGCTGGAAGGGGGCGGGACGCCTCGGCACTACCGGGCGCGGCATTGGCCCCACCTATTCGGACAAGGCCGCCCGCACCGGATTGCGAGTCGGCGACCTGCTCGACCGCGACCATCTCACGTCGCGCCTGCGAGCCGCGATTACCGAAAAGAATGCAATCTTAGAAAAAGTGTATGGTCACCGCGGGGTCGACGCCGAAGCGGCCATTGAGGCGGCGTGGCATGCTGGGCAGACGCTGGCGCCCCTCGTCTGCGACACGGGCGCGCTCCTCCGAAAGGCCGCCTCCACGGGGAGGACCATACTTCTCGAAGGTGCCCAAGGCGCCATGCTCGATCTCGACCACGGCACCTATCCTTATGTGACTTCCTCCTCCACTTGCTCGGGAGGATTCGCGCCGGGAACGGGGCTTCCGCCGCGCGCGCTGCAGCGTTTGATTGGTGTAGCAAAATCATACTCAAGCCGCGTCGGAGAAGGTCCGTTCCTCACGGAGCAGATCAACGAGATCGGCGAGCTGATTCGAGTGCGCGGGCGCGAGTACGGTTCGACGACCGGCCGTCCGCGGCGATGCGGGTGGTTCGACGCAGTGTCGGTCCGATACGCGTGCGCGCTCTCCGGCGTCGATGAGATCTTCCTCACGAGCCTTGACGTGCTGGGCGGCTTCGAGCGAGTTTTTGTGGCAACGGCCTACGAGTTTTATGGCCGCCGGCTCGAGGAGTTCCCGGCCCATCTCCCGACGCTCGACGGGCTGAAGCCCATCTATGAGGAATTCCCGGGCTGGCCCGACGTTCTGCGAAACTGCAAGACTTTCGGACAATTCCCCGAGGGAGCCCGCCGATATGTGGAGCGCCTCGAGCAGGCCGTGGGCGTTCCCGTTACGAAAATCTCGGTCGGACCGGAGCGCAATGAGATCGTAGACCGCGTCCGGGCGGGCACCCAGTGACCTCGAGGGCGAAGGACGGGAGCGTCGGCGCCCCCAAGCCGCCCGCCCACGTCGCCATCATCATGGATGGCAACGGGCGCTGGGCGCAGCAGCGGGGGCTCGCGCGCGTGCTGGGACATCGCCGCGGCATCGAGTCGGTGCGCAGAATTACCACAGAATGCGCCCGGCTCCATTGCTCAAGTCTCACGCTGTATGCATTCTCTGTGGAGAATTGGAAGCGGCCGAAAACTGAGATTCGCGTATTGATGAACTTGCTCCGCAAGTTCCTCATCGACGAGCGGCCGACCATCATGGAGAACCGGATTCGCCTCACCTCGATCGGCCGCATCGACGATCTGCCCATCGAGGTCGTCCGCGAGCTGCGCAAGACCGAACAGATGAGCGCGCGCAACGACGGCATGGTGCTGCGCCTCGCCCTCTCCTACGGCGGCCGCGCTGAGCTCGCCGACGCAGTCAAGCGGATTGCGCGCGAAGTCGAAGCGGGACGGCTCGACCCCGATGCCATCGACGAGGAGACCATTCGCGCGTTTCTGTATGACCCCGAGCTGCCCGACCCCGATCTGTTGATTCGGACGGCGGGCGAGATGCGATTCTCAAATTTCCTGCTCTGGCAAGTTTCCTACACGGAGCTTTACGTCACGCAGGTCTGCTGGCCTGACTTCCGCGAGCCCGAGCTCGCCGCCGCCTTCGAAGATTACCGCCGACGCGTACGCAAGTTCGGCGGCCTCACAAAAGTAGCGACGTAGGAGCGCTCGCCTACTGCGGAGAGATCGTTCATGGCGCAAGCGGATCCGAAGCCCATCCTCGACAAAGACGAGCAGCGCAGCCGGGCGCAGCGCGACCGCTATCGTTTCGGCGCGCTCCTGATCGGCGTCGTGGCGGGTGCGGCAGTCGTCGATGGATATGTGCTCCAGGGGCTCCCGTCGACGCTCGTGCTGGCGCTGCTGGCGATTCTCTGCGCGGTCGAGACGGCCGCCATGGTGCGCAGTGCCGGGCTCGATCCTTTCTCGAAGGCGAGCCTCGCCATCGCCATCGGAATGGTGGCTTTGCACGTGTTGCCTCGGGTCGAGCAGGCGTTCTTCCCGGCGGCGGCGGCCCCCGTGATCCGCCGCCTGCGCACGGCAGAGCTGGCCCTCGGTGCCATGCTACTTTTCTCGGTCTGCTGCGTTCTCCGCGCGAGGACCAAAGGCGCCGCGGGCACACTCGGTGCGGGCATGCTCGTCGTGCTGGTTCCCGCCACGCTGCTTTATTGCATTGATATTCGTTATTATTTCGACGACGCCCCCAAGCCGGAGGGGCTGCGGCTGCTGCTGTTCCTCGTCGCGGTCTCGAAGGTTGGCGACATCGCCGCCTATCTCGTGGGCTCACAAATCGGGAGGCACAAGCTCATTCCCGCGGTGAGCCCCGGAAAGACCTGGGAGGGCTCGATTGCCTCGCTCATCGCCTCCACCGGCGTGGCCGCCCTCTTCGCCGTGCTGCGCGCCGCGGCGCCGCTCACCCTGGAACTCGCCATCGTGGCCGGCATCCTCATCAACATCGCCTCCCAGTTCGGCGATCTCGTCGAGTCGCTTTTGAAGCGCTCGGGCGGCGTGAAAGACTCGGGAAGCTGGGTGCCTCAATTTGGCGGGGCGTTCGACATGGTCGACTCCCTGTTCCTGGCTGCGCCCGTGTTTTATGGTTTCGTCCGGCTGACGTAGCGAATCTCGCCGCCGGCCTTTATCTCCTCGGTCCCTTGTCCTTGCACTTCTGGTTGGGCTGTTAGGGCATACAAATCGAGCATCGCCGTTGACCGACTCCGACCTTCGGAATGTTGAGGAGCGCATCCCGCTCCGCAATCACGAGGAAGAGAGGCTCATCCTTGGGCCCTACGACCGGCACGCCCGCGTGCTGCGCGAATTGTTTAAAGTCACGCTCGTGAGCCGCGACGGCACGATCAAGCTCCTCGGCGAAGCCGCCGCTGTGCGCATCGTTCGCGAGAAGCTGGAGACACTGCTGCGGCGTGCGCGCGCCGGCGAGATCCCTGACGAGCCGAGCGTGATGCGGCTCCTCTCGTCGATGGCCCCCGAACCCGCCGAGAACGGCGGCAAGCGGCCGCTCGGAACCGAGCATGCGCGCCCCGTCGATGGGCCTCGGGCACCCGAGGCCGGTTTCCGGCCCGATGGTCACGGCCGCCCGATGCAGGAAGCGGCGCCGCGGACTCCGGGACAGGCCGTCTACATGGACGCCATTCGCAACCACGGCGTCACGATCGCAATCGGCCCCGCCGGCTCCGGCAAGACCTACCTCGCCGTCGCAATGGCGATCGAGGCGCTGCGCCGCGGAGAGTTTCGGCGGCTTGTCCTGGCTCGGCCGGCCGTCGAGGCTGGCGAGAAGCTCGGATTTCTCCCGGGCGACCTGCAAGCAAAAGTGAATCCTTACTTAAGGCCGCTCTACGACGCCCTCAACGATCTGCTCGATCCCGTGGCAGCGCGCCGCTACGTCGACAACGACGTGATCGAGATCTGCCCGCTCGCCTACATGCGCGGGCGCACGCTCAACGCGTCGTTCATGATTCTCGACGAAGCGCAGAATACGACGCCCAAGCAAATGCAAATGTTTCTGACGCGCATGGGCGAACGAAGCAAAATTGTGGTCACCGGAGACATTACTCAAGTGGACTTGCCTGACAAAGCTCAGTCGGGCCTCTCCGATGCGCGGCGTCGCCTCGACAACGTGGAGGGTGTGGCCGTGGTCGAACTCGGCAAGGCAGACATCGTTCGCCACCCGCTCGTGAGCCGCATCGTTGAGGCCTACGAAAGGTAGACGCACCGCCGAGCCGGCGACTGCCCCGGAGGGCGTGACGATCCACGTCGCACCGGGCCTGCCCCCTGTCGGGCGTGCGGGCCTTCGCGCCATCTTCGTCTCCGTGCGAAAGCGGTTCCCGCAGGCGCCGTCCCGGGTATCGCTCGCAATGCTCGGCGACCTGGCCATGGATCAGCTTCACCGCCAGTTTTCTGGCGTGGATGGAACCACGGACGTCCTCTCCTTCGACCTCCGAAACGCCCACGACGCATCTCTAACTCCGGATCCCGCAGGAGTTTGTGAAGCTGAGATCGCCGTTGGAGTCGAGGTCGCCTATCGGACGGCCGCCCGCCGCCATATCGACCCGCAGCGCGAGCTTGAGCTCTACTTCGCCCATGGCCTGCTCCACCTCTGCGGCTTCGACGATCATGAGCCCGCCGATCGCCGCCGAATGCGCGCCGCGGAGCGCGCTGTGCTCGGCCTGCGAGAGATTTCCCTCCGTGGCAGAACGCGGGGGAGGCAAGGTACTCTTTCCGACCTCGACCGCTCGAGGCGTCCCAGCCCGAGCTCTTCGACCCGTCCCAAACGCCGTCGATGACCGCCATCTCGATCCTTCCTAAAAGCACTCTCGTATCCGCCATACTGTGCATTGCGTTCGCGGGAATCGCGCGAGCGCAGAGCCTCGTTCCGACCGTATCGAACGTCGCCTACGGCAGCCACCCGCTGGAGACGCTCGATTACTATGCGGCGCCTTCAGGCTCCGGTCCCGCGCCCGTCCTGATTGAAATGCATGCTGGCGGCTGGGCGGGCGGTTTCAAAAGCTTCTTTCCGCTCTATGGCGGCCTGATCGAGAAGGCGCATAGCCGCGGAATTGCCATTGTGTCCATCAATTATCCGCTCGCTCCGATGGACATCTTTCCCGCGTCGCCGAATTCGTGCCGCCGCGCAGTTCAATTCGTGCGCTCGATGGCGGCGACTTGGAACCTCGACCCCAATCGGATTGCCACGATCGGCTGCTCCTCGGGAGCGCACCTCGCCATGTGGGTCGGCGCTGCGGCCGATGCGCAAGACCTCGGAAGCCCCGATCCGGTGAAGCACTTCTCGAGCCGCGTGCAAGCCGTCGTTTCGTACGAAGGGCCGAGCGACCTCACAGACGATTACTATAAATACTCGTCCGCCGTCGGCCACGGCTTCACAAGCCCCGTGTGGCAGTTCGCCGGATGCCCCAATGAGCCTGCGTGGGATGCGCTGCCGGACACCATCAAGAACAACATGTCGCCGCGCTGGCATGTGCTCCAGGGGAATCCCCCGGCGGTCAATCAAAGCCTCCGTTACCTCGGAATCTTCAAGTCCGTGGGGGCGGCGAATCAATCGGGTCAGCTTCCCGCGCCGAGCGCCGATATCCACGATTTGTTGCAAGGACTGCTGTTCCGCGAAGCGCTCGAGAGCGTTGGCTCGCCAGAGTCCACCGTTTGGGCCGGCCCCAATACGTATATTCCGGGCGTTGGTCTCGTCGCGTCGGAGATGGCGGCTGACTGGCTCTCGACGCACCTCGCGAGCACACCTGCATATAACTACGGCGACGGGACGCCAGGCTGCTTCGGCACACAATTCCTTGGCATCAATTCTGTGCCGTTCGCCGGTAATTCGAATTTTGAGCTTCGCTCCTACAACGGATGGCCGGGCTCGCTCGGAATCTTGCTCGCGAGCGATTCGCCGATTGCCCCCTCTACCGATACGTTTGGAATCGGGCTGCTGATGACGATCGACTTGAGCCACACGCTGCTTGCGCTCGACATGCCCGTCGACGCGGCGGGGCGCGGCATCGCGGCGCTGCCGCTACCACGGAATGCGGGCCTCACGGGCTACACATTCTACTTCCAGGCGCTTCACGTCTGGACCGATCCCGCGATCCCGCAGCCCTGCACGCCGTCGCCCTATCTGTTGAGTTCGACGGCAGGCCTCGCGCTCACGATTCAGTAAGATCGAATCGCGGCCCATTTCATTCGCCGCGGTCGGCGATCGCTGTTCGGCTTCGAAGCCGAGCACCCACGCTCAACAGCCCGTGGCAAAAGTCATCCGAGCTGCGCACGCGGGCTTTTTGGCGATCTCATCGTCGGACCGCCTCGCCGTAACTCCTCGGCTACGCCTGCGGCGGTCCTCCTCGATCTCGCCAAAAATCCTCGTGCTCGCTTTGCGGAGCACTTTTACCACAGGCTGTTAAAACTGTGATGAGCGAAGATCGCGCGCCCTCGGCGGCATTTGTGAGAAACGCCGCCGGCTCGCTGGCCTGCGAGTCGACGGAGCTGCGCGCCCTCGCGGAGCGGCATGGAACGCCGCTTTATGTGTATTCTGCAGCCTCGTTCCGCGGACGTTACCGCCGCCTCGGCGCCGCCTGCCGAGAGCACTTGGCCGGGCTCGATCCGATCGTGGCGTACTCGGTCAAGGCCTGCTCCTCGCTCGGCATTCTGAAGCGGCTCGCCGCGGAAGGATGCGGCTTCGATGTTGTTTCCGGCGGCGAGTTGCTGCGGGTGGCACGCGCCGGGGGCGACCTCGGGAAGACGATTCTCGCGGGTGTCGGCAAGACGGACGCCGAGCTCGAGCTCGCCCTCGAGGCCGGTGTCTTTCAGATCAACGTCGAGTCGGCGGGGGAGCTGGCGCGGCTCGACGCTGCCGCGAAACGGCGCCGTGTGCGGGCGCGTGCCGCGTTGCGCGTGAACCCGGCGATCGATCCGAAGACCCATCCGCACCTCGCCACCTCGGCGCCGACTTCAAAGTTCGGGCTCGAGCTCGACGATGCGCGCGGCGCGCTCGCGGCGCCGGAGCGATTTCCCAACGTGGAGTTCGTCGGGTTGCATCTGCATCTCGGCTCCATGCTTCGGGATGCTCACTTATGGGAGGAGGCCTTCGAGAGGATCGCGCCTCTGCTTGCGCTCTTCCCAGGCGGCAGTCCCAAGACGCTCGACGTGGGAGGCGGCATCGCGATCGGCGTCGGCTCGGAGCCCGAGCTGGCGCCGGAAAAGTGGCTTACACGAATCGGCCCGCTTCTGCGCCGCGTCGGCGCCCGGCCGATTCTCGAGCCAGGCCGCTGGATCGCCGCGCCGAGCGGCGCGCTGCTGACTCGAGTGCTGGACGTCAAAAATGCCGGCGGCCGAAGAATTGTGGTGGTCGACGCGGCGATGAATGATCTCATCCGTCCGGCGCTTTACGGCGCCGTGCATCCGATCGAGCTGGCTGCCCGCGTCGAGCGCGCACCGCGTGCCGTCGATGTGGTGGGTCCCGTCTGCGAGAGCGGCGATTTCCTCGGGAAGAACATCACACTTCCCGATCCCCAGCCCGGCGACCTGCTGGCCATCCTCGACGCCGGCGCCTACGGCTTCTCGATGGCATCGACCTACAATTCTCGTCCGAGGGCTGCCGAGGTCCTCGTCGAGAAGGGCGGCGATGTGCTGCTTCGCCGGAGGGAGACGTTCGACGACGTGGTGCGGGGCGAGCTTCTGTAACCGCCGCGCCCCCGCCTTTTTGTCGCTTCTTGAAGCAACAAAAAAGCGGGGCCGCTGACAGCCCGGCGGAGGTCGATCCCGAAGAGGTACTTGCCTCGTTGCCCGAGGCACGAATTCCGAGCTGCCAGCGACCCCATCACGCACGTTGCCCGCCGGATGTCCCGTTCCGTCGAGCACGCAGAGGGCGGTCGATCCCCTGCGGTCGATTGCACGTGTCCCGGCGTGCTTTCGACATGGGAAGGTACGAGGGGTCGTCGAACTCTCCAAAGCGGCGGAAGGGTTTTCCGGGCTGCCACCGGCAAGGGCCATCGGCGGGCCTACAATCCACGCAACTCGATGGAATCCCGTGGCTTACCGCCTTCGCTCGAGGAGCATTTCCGGCGCCCGCGCTGTGCGGGGCGGCTGGCGCACGCCAGCGGGCGCGGGCGCAGCGAGAATCCCGTTTGCGACGACCTGCTGGAGGTTGAGGTGCGCCTCGCCGATGGGCGCATCGCCGAGGCCGGATTTCTCGCGCACGGCTGCTCGAGCGTGATTGCCGTGGCCTCGCTCGTGATGAGTTGCCTTCGGGGGATGACCGTCGACGAGGCGCGCGCTCTCGACATCGCGGCCGCCGTCGATCGCGAAGGGGGCTTGCCGGCGCCGCGCCGCCATGCCGTCGCCATGGTGGCACGCGCCCTCGACATGGCGCTCCACGAGGCGCAGCGGTGAAGCGGTCGCGCCGACGCCGTCCCGCGGATTTGTGCGCACGCCTCGAAGCGGCGGCGGCGCGTTTCGGCAGCGGCTACCTGGCATCGGATCCTGTGATCTTTCCGCATCGTTACTCATCGCGCGCCGATCGCGAAATCGTGGCATTCCTCGCGGCGGCCCTCGCCTACGGAAATGTGAAGCAGATCCAGGCGAGTGTCGAGCGCGTCTTGGCGGGGCTTTCACAGATCCACCCGTCGCCGGCCGCGGCCATCGAATCGCTCACCTGCGCACGCGCGGGAACCCACCTTTCCGGATTTCGCCACCGCTTCAACGATCACCGCGATCTGGCGGTTTTTCTGACTCTTCTGCGGCGCATGCTCAGCGAGTTCGGAAGCGTCGAAGGCTTCTTTGCCGCCGGGCCGCCGCCAGGGGCACCGCTGCGCGAGCGGCTCTCCTCCTTCGTGCGCCGCGCGCTCGAGCTCGAGCCGCAGCTCGTCGAGCGCGCCCCCGGCGCTCGCTTCTTCCTGCCCGACCCGGAGTCGGGCTCGGCGTGCAAGCGGCTCTGCATGGTGTTGCGTTGGCTCGTTCGGCCCGCCGATGGCGTCGACCTCGGCCTCTGGACGACGCTCACGACGCGGGAGCTCGTGATGCCGCTCGACACGCACACCTCCCGTATCGCATACGCCAATGGGTTGAGCCGAAGCCCCTACGCCACCTGGAGCAATGCCGAGGAGGTCACGGCGGCGCTCGCGCGCTACGATCGCAACGACCCCGTGCGTTTTGACTTCGCGCTGTCTCGACTCGGCATTCTTCGGGTTCCGCAGAACCAGGCGCCGCTCCGTTTGCGCGCCGCGCGCCGGCCGTGACCAACGTCTTCAAGAAGCTCCTCCAGCGCGACGACTCGGAGGGTCCCGATCCCAAGCGCCTCATCGCGCTTCTGGAGGCGAGCCGAGCGCTGAACTCCGAGCGGTCGCTGAAGCCGCTGCTCGATTTTATTGTGGATCGCGCCGTCGACCTGCTGGGCGCCGAGCGCGGATTTGTGGTGGTCGACCGCGACGGCAAGCTCGACGTGCCGTCGGCGCGCAACGTCGACCGCGAGGATGTGCGCCGCGCTCTCGAGAAGATTTCCTCCTCGATTGTGAACCGCGTGCTGCAGACGGGCGTTGCGATCCTGGCGGACGATGCCGCCGCTGATGCTCAATTATCCGCGGCGCGCTCCGTCGTCGATTTGAAGCTTCGCAGTGTTTTGTGCGTTCCGCTTCGGCTTCGCAACCGCACGATTGGTGCACTCTGTCTCGATAACCGATTTCAGCGCGGCCGGTTCACCGATGCCGACCGCGAGTTCCTCGAGGCCTACGCCTCCCACGCGGCGATTGCGCTGGAGAACGCGCGCCTTCACGAGGAGAACGCCGAGGTGCGGCGCCGTCTCGAGGAGGCGAACAGGCAGCTCGAGGATCGCGCCGCGCGGGCACTCGCCGAGCTCGACCGGCTGCAGCGCGAGGCGGCCGCCAAGCCGGAGCAGCCACTGCGCGGCGATTTCAGCCGGATCGTCGGGCGCGGGCAGCGGATGCTGGAAGTGTTGCGTCTTGTGGAGCGCGTGAGCGAGGGCGACTACCCCGTGCTGATCCGCGGCGAGAGCGGCACCGGCAAGGAGCTGATCGCGCGCGCCATCCACGCCAATGGCCCGCGCAAGGCGGCGCCATTTGTTGCGGTCAATTGTGGCGCCATTTCGGAAGGTCTTCTCGAGAGTGAACTTTTCGGAGTGAAGCGCGGTGCCTACACGGGTGCCCAGGAGGACCGCAAAGGGCTCGTGGAGATCGCCCACGGCGGCACGCTCTTCCTCGACGAGATCGCCGAGATGACGCTGCCGCTCCAGGCGAAGCTCCTGCGATTCTTACAAGACCAGCGCATTCGGCGCGTCGGCGGCACCGACGAGATCCAGGTCAACGTCCGCGTGCTGAGCGCCACCCATCGCCCGCTCGAAGAGCTCGTCGCGAGGGAGCAGTTCCGGCAAGATTTGTATTTTCGTCTGCGCGTCGTCGAGATCGCGCTGCCGCCGCTGCGCGAGCAGCGCGAGAGCATTCCCGAGCTGGTGCAGGCGTTCCTCGAGCGCGCGTCGGCGGCGAGCGGCGCGCGCCCCAAAGGGATCTCGCGAGAGGCCATGGCGCGGCTCGTGTCGCGCGATTGGCCGGGCAACGTGCGCGAGCTCGAGAACGAGGTGATGCGCCTTGTGGCCCTTTCCGGCGAGGAGATTACGCCCGACCTCGTCGATGCGCCGCGATCGGGTTCGATTGCGATCACGGGGCCCGACGCGGCGATCGAGTCGCTCGTGGGGAAGTCGGCCGAGGAGGTCGAGTCGGCGCTCATTCGCGCCACGCTGCGGCGCACCGGAGGCAATCGATCGGAGGCGGCGCGCGTCCTTGGGATCCCTCGGAGGACGTTCTATTCGCGCCTCGAGGCGCTTGGGATCAATCCCGATACGGTCGAGCGGCCAGGGGCTCCTGGCGGCGCCGATCCAGCCCGCTGAGCGAGATCGGCACAGCTTCGTGAGAGCGTGTTGGGGGCGGCAGGAGCCGTTCTCCCAGGGAAAACGGAGATTTGTGGACATTCCGTCCCTTGGCACGCCCATTGTCTAGGGAGATGCGTCGCGCAGACATCCTCGACTGCCCGAACTGCCGAGCGCACGCCCGGCACCCGCACACCCGCTATGAAGCTTGCACTCACACTCTGTGGACTCTGTGGCTGGCACTCGCCGGCGGCGCCTGGGGCGCCCTCGGCGAACCTGATCCGTCCCGGATCGGGGCATTCTGAATGGAAGCAGGGGCCGGTCGTGGCCGCGCCTCCTGCGACGCCACAGACTCCGACGCGCGCCCCTCAGGATTGGCTCGCCCGACAGGTGTCGAACGTGCTGATGTACCTCCATTGCGACGACCTTGCGGGGCTCAGCGCTGAATACAAAAAAACCGCAGTGGCGCGCCTGATGGACGATCCCGAGGTGAAGGCGTGCATTCGCGAGGGCTCCGATCTGTCGAACGCGCTTTCCAGCGGTTTCCTCGAGCAGGTCCGCCAGCGCGTGGAGGCGGAGAACCCCGAGATTCCCAAGGAGGTTCTCGACGCGGTCTTCAGCGCCGCGCGTGGATTGAGTGGGCATCTTTCTGTGGCACTCCGTGCGCCCCTTGCACCAAACTCCGAAGAGGCGGAGTCCGACGGCGAGATGTTTGCGTCGGCCGGCTTCACGGGCACTCCCGAAGAGCTGGAGCAGGGTCTCCGAAAGCTGGCGGAGTCGCTGCGCAAGCAGTTCGGCGAGCACACTGCGCGGCGCGTTGCCCTCGACGGGCAGAGCTATTTTGAATTCGGCGGGAGTGAGATGCCCGTCGGGGACGATCCCTCGGTGATTCGCGTCGCGCGCCGCGGCTCGCAGGTGCTGATGGCGATGCCCTCGGCGATGTCGATGGGAGCGCTCCTCGGGCCCGCGGAGGCCGCTCCGCTCGCGAGCCTGCCCGCCTACCACGAGGCGCGCACATTGCTCGGCGGTCGCTCCAACGCGGTGTGGGCATACATCGATGGTCCGGCTCTGCTGAGCACGATGGATACAGAAACCATTGAGACGGGAATGCGCTCGCTCGGGCTTGAGAAGCTTCGCTGGGCGGGATTCTCGTCGGCGCCGGAGGGTGATCTTGTGCGGCACCGCCTCGAGGTGCGCACCGAGCCGGCCGAAGGGATGCTTGCGCTCTTCACGGCAAAGGAGCCGAAGAAGTTTACACTTGCGTCGGTGCTGCCGAAGCGCACGCTCATGACGCTACAGATGGCTCTCGATGGCGTGGCAAGCTTTGAGGCGCTGAAGAAGCTCGTGTCACAATTTGGCGATGCGAATGAGCCGAGCTTCGACACACAAATGTCCGAGATGCGAGCGCAGCTCGGTTCGAGTTTCGCCGATGTGGCGCCGCTCCTCGGAGATGAGGCGGCGGTGGCGGTTGCGATGCCCGAGGCGGGGATCATCCCTGATGTGTATCTTCTCGTGCGTGCCAAGGATGCGGCGGCAGCGCAAGACCTCATGGCACGTTCGGAGGTGGCGATGCGGCGCGTCGCCGCCAAGGATCGCAAGGGTCAGCTGCGCGACATCCAGGATAAGTCGACGCGATTGGTGTACATGCGAGGCCAGGGGCCGGTGACGCCGACCCTTCTCGTCTCCGAAGACGTTCTCGTAGTCAGCTCGTCGGTTCCGGCGGCGCGACGTTACCTCAGCTTCCGAGCCGAGCCGGCAAGCGAGCGGCTCTCGGATCGGGCTGACTACACCCAAACTGTTGCAAGCGTCGCCACGGGCCCGACCACCGGAGTTCTGTGGCTTGACGTTCCGCGACTTGTGAGCTTTACCTATGGCAACGTTGCGGAGATTGCGGCCTTTTTGGGTCCCCACTTCTCCGATCTGGCGGAGCTCGAAAACGAAAGCGAGGTCCCGGGCGTGGACGGGGAGCCGGCTGAGGGTGCTGGCGCTCCGTCCCGCCCGGGTACCGATTCCCGCCGCGAGGTGACCGTCGGAATGTCGGTCGAATCCGTCGACT
Source organism: Planctomycetota bacterium (assembly GCA_016792805.1). Taxonomy (GTDB): domain Bacteria; phylum Planctomycetota; class UBA1135; order UBA1135; family JACQFD01; genus JAEUHX01. The sequence goes on along the minus strand of JAEUHX010000066.1, from coordinate 29,667 downwards.
TCGAACGTCTCCCGCAAGTGGAGACGGTGCTCAAGTACATGAGGCCCCAGGCGGTTCGCATCACGCTGAGCCGCGAGGGGATCTCGATGGAGTCCCGCGCGATCTTCTGACCTTCGGGTACTCGGCCCACTCGCTGGTCAGTTTCGGATAGATCGTGCAGGCCCGGGATACGTGTCCCGGGCCTTTTTGTTTGCATCCCGGGGGTTGGACGAGTGCGACCTGCGGTCGCCATCAACATCGAGGAACTCGGGCTCGCCGGTTCGGATTCTGCCTTCCAATGGGCGGCAGGTTCTTTTGGGGAGGGACACGGATTCAACGAGCCCCAGTCGTTGGTTTACGCAAATCCATGAACCTAAAATAACGAAACCCGCTATTTTAGGTTCGGTCACCCATGCATCGTTCTGCCCCCGGTCGCTACCAGACCATCTCCGCTCCGGGCGAACCGTTCCAGGCGTTCGTGCCCGCTCCGTTGCCGCCGGTCCCGCCCATCGAGTGGACGCCTGCCCTGCGCCGTCGTTTCGATTCCGCACTTGTCGCCCTCGGGCGGCTTGACGCCGTCACTGCATTGCTCCCGAACGCGGCGCTCCTGCTCTACAGCTTCGTGCGAAAGGAGGCCGTGCTGTCCTCGCAGATTGAAGGGACACAATCGTCGCTGGCAGATTTGCTGCTCTACGAGGCCGACGAGCAGCCTGGCGTTCCCGTCGAGGATGCCCGGGAAGTGAGCCGGTGTGTGGCCGCCCTCGAATGCGGACTCGAAAGGCTCCGCGGTGGGCTCCCGATATGCGTCCGGCTGATGAGAGACATGCACGAGGTGCTGATGGCGCACTCGAATAGCGCCAGCAAAACCCCTGGAGAGCTTCGGCGCTCGCAAGTTTGGATCGGCGGAACCCGGCCCGGCAATGCTGCCTTCGTCCCGCCGCCAGCGGAGGACGTTCCCGACTGTCTCGCTGCGCTCGAGAGGTTCCTGAATGACAAGCCAGAGCCCATCCCGCCTCTCACCAAAGCGGCACTCGTCCATGTTCAATTCGAGACCATTCATCCGTTCCTCGATGGCAATGGGCGCCTTGGTCGCCTGCTCATCGTGCTCGGGCTCGTAGCGGACGGTGTGCTTCGCGAGCCGATGCTCTATCCAAGCTTGTACTTCAAAACTCACCGCGCGTTGTACTACGAACTGCTCAATGAAGTTCGATTGAACGGCGATTGGGAGCGCTGGCTCGATTTCTTTGCGGAAGGGATCGAAACAATTGCGAGCCAAGGAGCCGTGTTGGCGAACGCGCTGCTTGAGATTGTGAACTCGGATCGATCACTGATCGCTGAACTCGGGCGCGCAGCGTCTTCGGCACACACGATCCACCTCGCTCTTCAGCGCCAGCCCATCTCAACATCTACTGCGCTGGTGAAGGCCACGGGTCTCACACCGGCTACTGTCAATAAAACGCTCGCCCACCTGGAGAGAATTGGCGTCGTTTCTGAAATTACAAATAGGCAGCGTGGGCGAGTGTTTAGTTATCGGAAGTACGTCGATAAGCTGGCGGCTGAGCTGTAGGCTTCTTGGGAACCAATGCACTCCCGCGGACAACCGGCGCGATCTCCGTCGTTTTCTGGGGTGCTTGCGCCCGACTTCGCCCAGAGCAGGCAACCCCAGAACAGACTACAGCGGGCGCAGTGGCTTCGGCTGGCTCGCTGCCGGCTTTGACGTCGGCCGATCGAGTACGGTCCGGAAGCTCTCCGCGAACCGTCCGACCGAGCGGCTCAGCTCATCGGTGAGATTCGGCGACGTGCGGCTGATGCTCAAGAATGGGTTCAGCGCGTGGGCGAACTCCGCCTGCATGTTCGCCGCGCGCGTATCGCCGCCCTCCTCCTCGAACTTCGCGAGCCGGTGGTGCGCTTCGCCGCTCTTCGGATCGAGCGCGATCGCCTTGTCGAACCATTCGCGGGCGGACGCGCGATCGCCGAGTAACAAATAGACGGTGCCGAGCTCGAGCGCGGCTTCCGAGAATTTCGAATCGTTCTCAAGGGCCGTGCGCAGCCAGTCTCTCGCGAGCGTCCATTGGCTTCGCGCTTCCGAGATCAGCCCTTCGGAATCGTACGATTTGCCGAGCTCCGCCACGAGGCGCGCCGCCAGCGTCAGCACGCGTGGATCGCTCGGCGCAATCGCCTGTGCGCGCTTCGCGCACGAGCCCGACTCGTCGAACTCGCCCAGCTTGAATGCCACTCTTCCGCGGAGCAGCAGCGCGTCGAGATTCTCGGGATCCGACGCCAGGATCTCCGCCGTGTCGGCCATCGCCGAGGTCAAGAATGGCGTGAGCCCAAGACGCAAATAAAACTCCGCGCGGGCGTAACAGGCGCGGAGCCGCGTCGAGCGCACTTGATGGGCCTTGTCCAGCAGCGACAGCACCTTCTTCACCGAATCGCTCGACTCGGGCGACGCGCCGGGCGCCGGACGCGCTTCGTCCATCGCCGCGTACGCCTCCGCAATCAACATATCGCCGGTGCGCCGCCCCGCGAGATCGAGCGCGAACATAGCGCCGACGCCGAGCGCCGCTGCGATCGCCGCGGCGATGAACACGCCGCGATGATTACTCACAAATCTTCCGGCCCGCAGCCACCACGCCTCGCGCCGCCCGAGAATCGGCTTCCCCTCAAGAAACCGCTCCAAATCCTCTCCGAGCGCCGTGGCGTTCGCATAGCGACCGCCCGGGTCCTTGCGCATCGCCTTGTCCAAAATCACTTCCAGCTCGGGCGGGCAGTCGGGGCGCAGCCTGCGCACGCGCGGGGTCGGCCGCTCGAGGATCGAGCGCAGCGTCGCCGCCGTCGTCGATTCCTGGTGCGGCGGCTTGCCCGTCAACAATTCGAACAGCGTCGCTCCGAGTGAATACAGATCCGAGCGCCCGTCGACCGAATCGCGCTCGCCCGAGACCTGCTCGGGACTCATGTAGCTCGGCGTGCCGACCAGGGCGCCCGACTCCGTCATCGAGCCGCTGCCGTCGACGCGCGCGAGCCCGAAATCTGTAAGAACCACGCGCCCGTCGGGCTCCCGCAGAATATTTGCGGGTTTTACATCTCGGTGAACCACGCCGTGCCCGTGCGCGCACGCGAGCGCCCGCGCGACCGCCGCGCCGATTTGTGCTACCTCGCGCGGGGAGAGCGGCGCCGCCGCGACCGCGCGGTCGAGCGAGACGCCGGGCACGAACCGCATTGCGATGTAATGGAGCCCCGAGCGCGAGCCGACGTCATAAATCGGCACGATGTTCTCGTGCTGAATGCGCGCCACGACTTCGGCCTCGCGCAGGAAGCGCAGGATCGTCGTCTCGCGCACGGCGAGGCCGGGAGGCAACACCTTCAGCGCCACGCGCCGCTGAAGCGGCCGGTGCGTCGCCTCGTAAACGACGCCCATGGCGCCCTGGCCGACGACCCGCAGCACCTCGTACTCCGACAAGCAGCGGCTCACCTGCTCGATCGAGAGCTCGAAGCCGTCCATGCGCGTACCCCGCCGACCTCGATCGTCGTTGGACGTGGAGGTAGTGCTCGAAGACGGGGGCGTGTCAGGGGCCACGACGAGCCTTCATTACGAAGCCAGGACGCCGGCCATTGGGGCTGTCATCCCGGCGATTGGCGCCGGTCAGTGCGGGCCCGCCGGGCGCCCCTTCGCGCGCGCACGGGCGAGCCCCTCAGCGACCCCCAGGCACTCGTCGAGCAGCGCCGCGAGCGAGTCGAGCCGCACCATGTTGGGGCCGTCGCTCGGTGCGCGGTCGGGGTCCTGGTGCACCTCGAGGAAGAGCCCGTGGAAGCCGGCGGCGATGGCGGCGCGAGCCAAGAACGGGACGCGCGTGCGGTCTCCGCCGGAGCGGTCGCCGAGGCCGCCTGGCCGTTGGACCGAGTGCGTGGCGTCAAAGACGACCGGCGCGCCGTGGGCGGCGAGGTCGGGCAGCCCGGCGAAATCGACGACGAGGCGCCCGTAGCCGAAGAACGTGCCGCGTTCCGTGAGCATCACATTTGCGTTGCCGGCGGCGCGCACCTTCTCGGCCGCGCCGCGCATGTCCTCGGGCGCGAGGAACTGACCTTTCTTGATGTTTACACATTTCCCGGTCTGCGCGCACGCGACCAGCAGATCGGTCTGACGGCACAAAAACGCCGGCACCTGCACCACGTCCACGACGGCGCCCGCGTCGCGCGCTTCCTCGGGAAGATGCACATCGGTCAAAACAGGGACGCCGAGCTTCGCGCGCACGTCGGCCAAGATGTGAACTCCCTTCTCGAGACCGAGCCCGCGGAACGACTTCCCGGAGCTGCGGTTCGCCTTGTCGTAGCTGCTTTTGTAAACAAACGGAATCTTGCGCGCGCGCGCGATCTCGGCGATGGCGGCGGCGGTGTCGTGCGCGTGCGCGGCGCTCTCGATCACGCACGGGCCCGCGAACAGAAAAAACGGCGCGCCGACGGCGGGAAGCTCGAGGCTTCCGGCGCGGACGGGCTTGGGGTCGGGGATCACGCGGTACTCTGTTTTGTGATTACAAAAACGCCGTTCCGGCGGGGACGATCACGGGGAGCGAACGGGGTTGAACTTCGAGGTCGACGGGAGTCGTGCCGAAGGGATCGCCGTCGGCCTGCACCGGCACCGGCTCGTCGGACTCGATGCGCACGCGCGTCGCGCTGGCGCGCGCGACGCGGCCGCCGGGGAGAGCCCTCAGAATCCCGCGCAGCCCGACCGCAAGCAACGACGGGAGCGTCGGCGTGTCGAAGCAGTACACCTCGACGCGGCCGTCGACGAGCGACGGGCCCGGGCGAAAGCGGACCCAGGGGCCGGCGTAGTAGCGAGTGGCGGCCACGAGGGCGAAGGAGGCGGCGCGCGGCTCGGCGCCGTCGATCGCGATACGCAGGCGCGGCGCGCGGTAGCTGCGCAGGGTGCGCCAGACTGGGCGGAGGTACGACGCGTAGGAGATGGCCTTGGTGCGACCGGCGCCCTCGAGGGCATGGACGATGGCGCCATCGAGGCCGGCGCCGACGGTGAAGAGCACAAGTCGGCCGTTGGCGCGGCAGGTATCGATGCGGGCGACGCGGCCCGCGGCAAGGACGGCAGCGGCGCCGCGGGCGTGGAAGGGGATCGCGAGCTCGCGCGCGACGACGTTGGCGGTTCCCGTCGGGAAGATCCCGAGCGGCAGGCGCCCGCGGAGACCTTCGGCAACTTCGCGCAACGTGCCGTCGCCGCCGATTCCGACGACCGCATCGAAGCCCGCGGCCACCGCTTCGTCGGCGAGCTTCGGCGCGTGCCCGCGTTCCTTGGTGAATTGAACATCGGCGGCGACCCCGAGCCGCCCGAGCTCCTCCGCGAGCTTGGGCGCGGCAGTCTTGTTGCGCCCCGCGCCGGAGATGGGATTCGCCACGAGCAGCGCACGCCGCACGCGGTGTGCGGACTCGGTCGGATTTGTGGGGAGCGCGGGCGATGGCATAGGGCGCGGCGCAATGTCCGCAGCCGGCGCATCCTAGAACGCCGACACTGGACCCAATGCGACCGTTCGGGCGACGGCGAGCGGACCCGAGCTAGAACGCGCTTCGATTTTTGTATCGAATCCGAGCCAGCGCGATCAGTTTTGGGACAGTGCGAGAGAGTCTGTGAAGCAGCTCTTCGAATGGAACCGGAGGGTTTCGTAAGTCTGCGGCCTGTTCTTGAAGTGTCCTAAGAAACAAGTTTGGGTCGCGATTGAATAGACTACAGAGGAACTCATCTGGATCTTTTGCAATGATTCCCAATGGAAGCCGTCCGAAGTCCTTAAGGTTCGATGTCACAATGATTTGTGCGCCGGATCGCGAAGCTGCAGCGGTGACATGTCGATCGGATGGCGCGTTCTCCATCTCCTCGACAAGCTCCTCATATCCGGTTATGAGAGCTTCCGGGAAATTCTCCTCCATCAATGAGCGAAGTCGCGTCGCCTGGTCCTTCGATATCCTCGTAGTTCTAACGAGGCTACGAACCATCTCATCAAGTATGTCACGGCTCCAACGTAGCTGATAGAATCCGGCCGCCGCCGTGCGAAGCATCGTGTCTCTGAGATGAAACGGATAAAGAACGTTCGCATCGAGGATCACTATGTGCGCAATAGTCGCCACTTGGGAAGCGCCGAAAGCTACTTCGATTCCGGATCATAGCCGTCGAACTCTTGCGTCAACTGTGAGAGTTTGCGGAGCCCAGCTCGACGATCCTTGTCGCGCTTACGTTTGAAGAGAACCACGTCCTCGACACGGATGCGTCGGTGCGCGCCCGTCATACGGTAAGGAATTGCCCCAGCGTCAAGTAGCCGGACAAGATATTGACGAGAAACGTTCAGAAGATCCGCGGCGGTCTGACTAGTGACTTCGCGGTCCACTGGAACAACTGTGATGGAGTCACCGCGGGCGAGGACCTCCACAACGCGCTCTAGAAGCCGAATCACCGCCGTCGGCACCGCCACGCTTTTGCCGTTGTGGCTCACAAGCCGACATCTCGATCTGCCCCTCGGCCGGTTCGACCGCTGATCGGCGAGAGCCTTCGACAGTGCGACCACCTCCGAGCGCTGGGCCTGCGGAACGGCGATGGGAGTCATTCGACGGACGATGTCTTCTAGGTTGTGGATTCCTGCTTTCATACTGGGTTGCTCACGTCTAGAGGCTAGGTCGTATTCGACCTAGACGCAACCAAGTAGGGAACTCTGCTCCCTTCTCGCGACGCACGCAATTCCTCAAGAAGGTCTATTTTCCCGCAGACGCTGACCACACGGGTCGGAAGCCGACGTCGACGGCGGTGGAGTCGAGTTTCAGCGGCTTGCGCGAGAAGAAGTTGCATTTGGTGCGGCCCTCGCGCCAGGAGCCGCCGCGGACGGCGGCGAGAGTTGCGGCGCGGTCGACGGGGACGAGCGGGTCGGTTTTTGTGGTAAACCCGTCGCGGACGGCGTCGCCGTCGTACCAGCCGTCGGCGCACCACTCCCACACGTTGCCACAAAAATGGTGGCCGCTTCCGGTCGGCAGCCGGTCGAGGTCGGCCAGCTCCGCGTCCACAAGATGGGATCGATCGGGGAAGACGCCCGCCGCGGGCCACGCGCCGTCGGAGTGCCCCTGGCGTGCGTCCTTACTGTGGGGACTCTCGAAGGAGTTCAACAAAAGCTCGGGATTGCGCACCGACGCCGTGAACGACGGAAGCGCGCCCGCCTCGGCATCGCCGCCGCGCGCCGCGCGCGCCCACTCAGCCTCCGTCGGCAGCCGGAACCCGGCGCCCGCCACATTCGAAAGCCACTCACAAAAAGCGCGCGCATCGTTCCAGGAGACATTCACGACCGGCAGGTCATCCTCGAGCACGAGCTTGCGCCACGCCGACGGCACGGCCGGCTGATCGGGCATCGCGCGGCCGACCGCTGCACAAAAAGCGCGATACTGCCCGCGCGTCACCTCGGTGCTCCAAGCCCACACTTCGCGAGTCACAGAAACTTCCGACCCGCTCTCGGAGATCTTACTTGTCCCCGGTGCCACCGCGATGAGCTCCGCTGCAGCAAATGGCGCCGACTGCCGCAGCCGCTCCAGCGTCGGCCGTGCGGGCACCGCCGCCGGTGTCTCCTTCGGCTTCGCCTGCTCGAGCGCCGCCGCCAAGCGCGAGCGCTCCGACCGAAGCCCATCGCGCTCCGCCTCGGCCGTCGCGCGCGCCTTGCGCTCCTCCTCCAGCGAGCGCCGCAGCGACGCGACCGCCGACGTCGTCTCCGAGCTCGCCTGCATTTGTGCATCGGCGATTTGTTGGAGCGTCACCTTCAATTCTCCGCGCGCTGCTTCCAGCTCGCGCTCGCGCTCCGCGAGCCGCGCGCGCAGCTCTCGCGCCTGCGCTCGCTCGTCGTCGCGGGCCCGCTCGACGGTCACAAGCGACGCCGCCGTCGGCAGCGCCCGCACCTGCTCCTCGATCGCCCGCCGCTCACCATCGAGCGCCGCGATCCGCTGCTCCATCGCCGCGCGCTCACTGCGCATCGCCTCGAGGTCGCCGAGCGCACGCTTCCCGTCGGCGCGCGCGCGGTCGAGCTCTGCGCGCGACGTGCCGAGTTCATTCTGTAATCTCTCAACGCTCGCCACCAATTTCGGGTCGGGCGTCGGATCCGTTGCTTTCCACAAAAACGCGGCGCCGAGCCCAACGGCCGCGAGCCACCCCGCACCGGCCACGAGCGGCATCACGCCGGATTTGTGACGCTGCATCGGCGCTGGCGCGCCGGCCGGGATTCGCCCCGCCTCCGTGCACAAAACCGCTCCAGCTTTCTCCGCCGGCTCCGACGCGCTCGCGTTCAGCCTCTCCGCCGCCGGTGCGTCGTGGATTCCTGCAATCTGTAAGAACTGCTCCGCGCTCGCAGGGCGCGCCGCCGGATCGGCCGCCATCGCAGCCTCCACCGCGCGCCGCAGCGCGCCCGGCGTCATCCTCTCGATGCCGTCGGCCAAATCCTCGCATGCGGAAGCCACAAAAACGGTCATCGCCGCGAGAGCGTACAAATCGGAAGCGGCCGTCGGCTCGCCGCCCGCCTCCACCTCCGGCGCGCGGAACGCCGCCCGCTCCGCGAGCCGGCTTCGCACCTCCTGCGCCCACGGATCGCGCGAGCTGCCGACGATCGCCGCCATCGCGCGCCCCACGCGCCACGACACTTCCGCGTCGACCACCGCGAGGCGCACTCCCATGAGCGACTTCCGCGGCGCACCTGCCACACGGACGTTCTGTGGGCAGAGATCGCCGTGGACGGCGCCCGCGCCATGGAGCGCCACCAGGATTTCGCCGAGCTCTTTGGCGACCCAGGCCGCCTCGGCCTCGCGCGCTGCCTGCGATTGCTTCGGTCGCGCCGAGGCGAGCACCGTCGCCAAGCTCGAGCCCTGCGGCCACTCCAGCAGCAGCGCCGCCGGCACCACCGTCCGCGTCGCTTCGTCGAGCCGACTGCGCCGAAGCGCCGTCGCGGGGGGCGCGCCGGGATGCCCCGTCTCGTGCACCAGCCGCCCCAGCGCCCCCTGGAGCTGCGTCTCGAACTCGCCGTCTCCATGGAGCATCGGCGGGAGGAACCGCAGCGTCACGCGCCGCCCTCCCTGCGCCTGGTCGCGCCCTTCCCAGACCGAGCCGAGCGCGTCGCGCTCAAGCTCCCGATCGAGAACCACGGAACCCACCGCCGTACCGACCCCCAGCGCCTCCGCTGGAAGGCTCGTCTCCACGCTTCGACCGTTCATGCAATCCACCTCAGGGACCGTTCCCTTCATCGGATCGCCGCCCCGGGCGCCTCCACCGCGGCGCGCCTCCTCGCCCCGTGCCCCTTGCAGCGCCGCGGCGCCTCCGCGACCCTCTCCGCCCACTTTCGAAGCCGACGACCGAACCATGGCAGAGCCGCTTTCGCCTCGCTACGAGCCCGCAACCCTCGAAGGGCGGCTGTACGCCGCCTGGGAGAGCTCGGGCCATTTCTCGCCCGACGCCCGCACCCAGGCCGGAGCGCAGCCGTTCGTCATCGTGATCCCGCCGCCGAACGTCACGGGGCACCTCCACATGGGGCACGGCTTCCAGCAGACGTTCCAGGATGTGTCGATCCGCTTCGAGCGCATGCGCGGGAAGGCCGCCCTTTGGCTTCCCGGCACCGACCACGCCGGCATCGCGACGCAGAACGTGGTGGAAAAGGAGCTGAAGAAGCAGGGGGGCAAGCGCCGGCAAGACCTCGGCCGCGAGGCATTTGTGACAGAAGTGTGGAAATGGAAGGAGCAGTACGAGAAGCGCATCTGCACACAAATGCGCGCCATCGGCCAGTCGCTCGATTGGTCCCGCTACGCGTTCACCATGGATGAGCGCTTGTCGCGCGCCGTGCGCGTGGCGTTTTGTACGCTTTGGGAGCGCGGACTCGTCTATCGAGGCAAGCGCATCGTGAACTGGTGCCCGCGGTGCCTCACGGCGCTCTCCGACGAGGAGGCCGAGAAGCAGCCGAGCAAGGGGCATCTGTGGCGATTCAAATATCCTGTCAAAGGCATGTCCGGGCGAACGGTGACGATCGCGACGACGCGCCCCGAGACGATGCTCGGCGACGTGGCCGTGGCCGTGAATCCCAAGGATGAGCGCTACGCCGATCTCGTCGGGAAGACGCTCGTGCTGCCGATCGTGGGGCGCGAGATTCCGATCGTGGCCGACGACGCCGTCGAGCGCGAGTTTGGGACGGGCGCCGTGAAGGTGACTCCCGCCCACGATCCAACCGATTTCGAGATCGGCGACCGCCACAAGCTCGAGCGAACTGTGATCATGACGCCGGAGGCGAAGATCACTCTTGAGGCGCTCGGAGGATTTGCGGGCGCCGGATCGGCGGCTCTGCAGGCGCTCGCGGGTCTCGACCGCTTCGACGCGCGCAAGAAGATCGTCGAGACGATGGAGGCGCTCGGCCTGCTCGACGGCGCCGACGCCCATGAGAACGCCGTGGGGCGATGTTACCGATGCGACACGGTGGTCGAGCCGTATCTGTCGGATCAGTGGTTTGTGAAGATGTCGGTGCTCGCCAAGAAGGCGGCCGACGCCCAGCGCCGCAGCGAGATCACATTTACTCCCGCCCGCTGGGAGAGTTTCTATTTGTCTTGGCTCGACAACGCGCGCGATTGGTGCGTTTCCCGACAGATCTGGTGGGGGCACCGCGTGCCGGTCTGGTGGTGCGAGGCGTGCAACCACATGAACGTGCCGAAGTCGGCCGAAGCGACGACCGACCCGACACGCTGTGAGAAGTGCGGCTCCTCCAAGCTGCGCCAGGATGAGGACGTGTTCGACACGTGGTTCTCCTCGTGGCTGTGGCCGTTCTCGACGCTCGGCTGGCCCGACAAGACGGCCGATTTGGAGACCTATTACCCGACCGACCTGCTGGTGACGGGCCGCGACATCATCTTCTTCTGGGTGGCGCGCATGGTGATGGCGGGGCTCGAGTTCACCGGAAAAGTGCCTTTCCGAGGTGTGTACATCAACGGAACGGTGCTCGACGCCCAGGGGCGCAAGATGTCGAAGTCGTTAAACAACGGCATCGACCCGATCGAGATGATTCAGGAATACGGCGCCGACGCCGTGCGCTACTCGCTCATGATCCTTACCAAAGAAGGGCAGGATCTGAAGCTCGCCAAGGAGAAGTTCGTTCAGGGGCGCAACTTCTGTAACAAAGTCTGGAACGCGGCGCGCTTCATCGGCATGAGCCTCGACGGTGCGCCGAAGGCAGCGGCGTCGAGCGCGAAACGGCTCGAGGATCGCTGGATCCGCTCGCGGCGCGCTGCCACGGTCGACGCCGTCACCAAAGCGCTTGCCGAGCTGCGCTACGGCGATGCCGCCGAGGCGCTCTACCGGTTCACGTGGAATGATTTCTGTGATCATTACCTCGAGGCCGTGAAAGGCCGCCTCGACTCCGACGGCGCCGACCGCGAGGAGGCTCGCGCCGTGCTGCTGGAGACGCTTGAGGCTACGATCCGGCTGCTGCATCCTTTTGTGCCTTTCCTCACGGAGGAATTGTATGCAGGCGTCGTTCGCCCGTCGCTTTCCGCGGCGGCGCAGCCGATGCTGCTCAACGGACCGTGGCCCTCGTCGGAACCGGCGGCCCGCGACGAGCAGGCGGAGCGCGAGACGGAGATTCTTCGCGACGCGATCCGGGCCACGCGCAACCTGCGCGCCGTGTTCAATTTTCCGGCGAGTTCCAAGCCGGGCGGAGCCATCTACTCGGCGGCCAACGCCGCGTCCGAGGAAGTCCTGCGCGCGAACAGCGATTTATTGCGTGAGCTCGGACGCGTGGCCGATCTCAAGATCGGAGTCGAGCTGCCGCGACCGCAGCGGTCGGGCGTCGACGTCTTCGAAGGTGGCGCGCTTTATTTGCCTCTCGAGGGGCAGGTCGATGTGGCGGCCGGCGTTGAGCAGCTCAAGAAAAAGGCGGAGAAGCTCGAGGCGGGCCTTCGTGCGGTCGATGCCAAGCTCGCCAACGAGAAGTTCGTCGCCAACGCCGATGCGGAAATCGTCGAAGCGGAGCGCACGCGCCGAGCGGAGCTGGCCAAAGAGCTCGCACTCCTGAATCGCAATCTCGAAGGGCTTCAATAGCGGATTCAATGGCAGCTCCCCGCAAGCGCGGTCATCGACGGGGGCGATCGATCAGGCTCCCGGCTTCGTCCTCGCCGATGTCTGCGCCGGACGTGCGCAGGACTCCACAATTCCGTGAGGAGGACTATCCCGAGCAGACGGTGACGGTGCCGGCTGCGCTCGCCGGCACACGCCTCGACAAGGTTCTCCGGGAGCTGATGCCGGACCAGTCGCGCGCCTATTTGCGGGATCTCGTGGAGTTCGGATTCGTGAAGGTGGGCGCGCGCGTCGAGAACAAGGCGCGCTATCTGTGCAAAGAGGGCGACGTGGTTTCGCTGCGGCTCGTGCCGAGGCGCGTCGAGACGGGGCCGCCTCCGCCGACATTTCGCGTGCTGCATCACGACGACTCGATACTTGTGATCGCGAAGCCGGCGGGGCTGCCGGCCCATCGCAATGAGCGGGAGCTGCGCGGCACGGTGGCCGATTACGCTCAGCGCGATTTCGGACTTCTTCCCACAATTCAGGGGGCCGCGCGCCCGGGAATTGTGCATCGGCTCGACAAGGACACGAGCGGCGTGATGGTGCTCGCGCGCACGGACGCCGCGGCCCACGAGCTGAAACGACAATTCGCCGCGCGCACGGTGCGTAAGGAATACAGGGCGATCGTGTACGGCGAGCTGCCGCTCGACTCGTACTGGATCGACAAGGCCATCGACCGCGATCCTCACCGACCGTCGCGGATGTGGGTCGTCGACGAAGGGGGGCGCGAGAGCGAGACGTTCGTCGAAGTGGTGCAGCGCGCGCGCGGATTCACGCATGTGAGGTGCGCACCGAAGACGGGGCGAACGCACCAGATCCGCGTGCACCTGGCGTCAATCGGCCATTCGATCGTGGGCGACCGCGTCTACCGGCGCCTGCGCGGGCCGCTGGAGCTGCCGGCGGGGGCTCCGCTGGTCGCGCGCCAGCTGCTGCATGCCCATCGGCTCGAGTTTGACCATCCGGCGACGGGCGAGCGCATCGCGTTCGAGGCGGATCTCCCCGACGACTTCCGGGCATTTGTGGAATGGATGGGTGCGGAGTAGCTACGCTTCCGTGCCTTGAAGCTCCACAAGCGCATCGCCCCCTATCTGGTCCCGCGGCTGGCGCCGCTATTGTTGCGTCTGCTGAGCGCGACGTGGCGAATTCGCAGCGTCGATGAGACGGGCGTCGAGAAGGGGAGCGGGAAACGGCTTCTGTATTGTTTCTGGCATGGCGATCTGCTGGTCCCGATGCACGTCTATCGCGGCACGGGGGTCGTGGTTCTGGTGAGCGGCCATCGCGACGGAGTGATGCTGAAGGCGATGCTCGAGAGAATGGGCTTCGGCACGGTGGTCGGCTCGACGACGCGCGGCGGAACGCAAGCACTGCGAGGATTATTGAGCGAAGCGAAACGTGGACGCGATTTATGCGTTCCTCCGGATGGGCCGAAGGGGCCAAGGCACGTGGTGAAGCCGGGCATCGCATTCTTGGCATCGCGCGCGCGGCTCGCGATCGTGCCGGCGGCGTCTGCGGCGAGCCGGCAGTGGAATGCTACTTCTTGGGATAAGCTCTCGATTCCGAAGCCGTTCGCGAAGGTTGTGCTTCTCCGTGGACCGGTGATTGAGCTTCCTCGCGACCTGGAGGAATCGCAATTCGAGAGTACAGCGCAGCGAATCGGCGAAGCGATCCACGCCGCTGCCGCCCGCGCCAGGGAGCTTTTGTAAGAGGAAAGGGTGACGGCTTGCGGGGCTGGAAGAACGGGGCGTGGGCGGAATATCGAGCGGGGCGTCGGTTTTCTCCTTCTCGAGTTCACGCCTTACCAGCCGCTGGTGTCGAGGGTCACGGGGATCACACCGATTGGGGTTGCGATCACGGGGGCATCGTTTTGTAGCGTGAGCTGGCCGAAGGCGGCGCCATCTTGGCTGATCGTGCCGGAGGCGGAAACGATTCCGGCGGATTCGTTAAACCCCTTTTCTTTGTGTCCGGTCTCCACTTGGAGGCTATTGAATTGAATTATGGATTTTCCCATTCGTACTGCGCTGTCGATCACCGAGCGTACCTGCGTCGCGCTTCCGCGTTGGGAATGGAGCAAATACAGGCTTGTCGCCGACGCGAAGTGAATGGCGTTCGTCTCGCGCACTTCGGCCTCGAACCCGTCCCCGCGCACGGTGCCGGTGAGCTGATACTGCGTGCGCGTCTCCTGTCCGTTGGTGTCGCGATCGCCCTGCGTGCCGCCCGTGGCGGTGAGCTCAAGATCGTATTTTTTCCCTCCGAGAATGGCCCAGCCCTTGAGCGCGACCTCGAATCGCGTTCCGTCGAACTGCTCAGAAATCTTGATGTCAGCCCGGTCGGGAATTCGATGGGTGTACTCGAGCCGGTGCGGCGCGAGAAGCCAGGAAGCGGCCGTCGCAGCCATATTATTACCTTCCGCCGTCAAGAGCCGGAACTCGTGGGTTTGACTCCCGATCTTTGCCACCAGGCGGTCCGACGGCGTGGGCTCATAGAGCGCCCCGAGTTGTGAGAGCGTGACGGTGCCCGTGCTGGTCACTTGTCCCAGTTGAGCCGCTCCCGTTTGGGCCGTTGCGAAGTACACACCTTCAACCATCATGGAACGCGACGACATCAGCCCAACGGATACGAGCCGGGGCAGCACCAGCGCCACGCCAAGAGCTGTTGTATTCATGGTTTGGGGCGTCGGATCGGAGGAGCTCTTCGGGATCTTTGCCGGAATGGTTGCTTCCGGGGAGGGCGCGGCTTCAGCGGATTCCGCCACCGGCCCCACTGCCGATTGCTCGGCCGCCAGGCTTGGATCGGTCTCGGGCCTTCCACAGGCGAGGATCGCAGCAGTGAGGACGACGAATGCGGTGCAGCAGCGCATGGTTGAACCGTCGGGCCAGGGGAGGAGGAAAGGCTACCACTGCTTAGCCGGCGGCGCTGCTCACTAATTTCTCCACTTGCCAACCGACAACTCCGCCGCCGCCGACGAGCCGCCGCGCGAGGGCGCGCTCGAGCGACGGTATCGCCCCGGCCGCAGCGGGAGGCAGGAACAGCATTCCTCTGCGCCGCACGGGCTGGCCGCCCGCATCACGGATGAACTGCTCGATCTGTGATATGCTATAAAAACGTGCTCGCGAGAAGACGCGGTGTCCGCGCATCGCCGCAACTCTTCGCCAGGTGGCGAGCCACGACCGCCGATTCAGCGCTAGCACGACCGCGCGAGTTCGAGCCGCGCGCAGCGCCTCGCGCAGCACCGCGGTCGGGTCGGGCACGAAGTCGAGCACCGCCACCAG
This sequence comes from Planctomycetota bacterium, assembly GCA_016792805.1. Taxonomy (GTDB): domain Bacteria; phylum Planctomycetota; class UBA1135; order UBA1135; family JACQFD01; genus JAEUHX01. The sequence goes on along the minus strand of JAEUHX010000066.1, from coordinate 14,313 downwards.
AAATGTGGCATCGAACGACGCATCACCAAAAGGGAGCGACTCTCCCGATGCCATCGCAGTGGAAACCCGGCTGCGCGCGATAGCCGCCATCTCTCGCGACGGATCGACGCCGGTAACTTTCCATCCGCGCTGGGCCATGGCGGCGCCGAAATGTGCAGTTCCGCAGCCGATCTCAAGCAGAGTGCCGCCGGGCGGGGGCGGCCCGAGCAGATCCGTCAGCGCCCGCGTCTCCAGCTCATCGGCGAGGCGCCCAAAGGGGGTCGAGTACCACTCTTCGTACCGCTCGACAACCGCGCGGTCATCGAAGGGGGGCGATTTCAAGGAGCTCCGCAACTGAATACGCGGCGTCGAAGCCCGCCACGCTATTACTGAATCGTGATGCTCGTCAGGTTCGTGAGCTTGAAGTCCGTCGGCGCGCTCGGGCCTCCGCCCACGATTGCCTGCAGATCGTAGGTCACTCCCTGCAGCATCGGATCATTGGGAACCTGAAGAGTGACCGCTTGCTGCAACTGAAAGACCGGCATCGTCCCCGAAATCACATCCACCACGGGCAGATTGAAATCGAGCAGGAAGTCGCCGAAGGGCGGAACCGGAAGCGGGCTCGCCGCCGCCGTTCCGGCGAAGACTCCCCAGGCATCCTGCACATGCAAGCCGTACAGCGTGAAGGTCCACGGCCCGTTGATCGACGGCGTTGGCTGGCTCGTTGTGATGGCCGGAGTATACAAAAGCTTCACGGGGACTTGGAAGCTGCCGCTCGAATTCGTCATCACTACAGTTCGAGGGCCAGGCCCTCCCGGAGGCGACACGAACTGCACCGATCCCTTCGAGACACTCGTGACGACCGCCGGAATGCCGTCGACCGTCACCGACGTGTCGGCGAGAGTCGAGAAGTTTGTTCCTCCGATCGATGCGATCCCGCCGGTCTGTGGAAGCGTCTGCGGGAACATCGACAGCACCGACGAGACCACCTGCATCCGCTTCATCAGCGGATCGCACACCACGACGTTCTCCCAAGACAGGAACTTGATCGAAGTATACAGAGCCTCCGCCGCCGTAAACCCGCGAGCGTAGTTCACAAATACTTTGTCCGGCTGTGAGCAGGCATCAAGGAACGGCTCATACACATGCCCGTTCACAGCACAGGCGCCAAGGCGAATCAGATCCGCCGTCATCGACTGTCCATAGCTCGGCGGATAGTGAAAGGTCCGTGCCGACGTCGAGACGTAGTCCGTCACGATGGAGCCGGGCAAGAACATGCCGGGCACCGAGGCGCCGGCGATCGTGCCGTAGTAGGGCACCCCGAGATTATTGGAATCGTTGGATCCCCACGACGCGTAGCCGAGGATATTCGGCTGATTGCTCATAAAGGTGGTAGTTTGGTCGTGCACCACCGTGAGCCCGGCCGACTGGAGCTGAGTCTTAGCCGTCGTCATCCAGGTCTCGCCCGCGGCATAGCCGCCCGTTTTTGTCGGATCCCCGTCGAGGAGATACACGCCGAGAGCCGGCGACTGGGATCGATCGATGAGATTCTTGATATCCACCGGAACACCCGTTGCTCCGTCGATCTGATCGGCGTAGCCGTCGAGCCGGCAGACGAGGTAGCTGATGCCGAGGTGTGGCGCCGGAGCGAACTGCTCGAATCCGAACTGAGAGTTGAAGTACGGATTGGTCACCCAGCCGTTCTGTCCGCTATCCGACACTTTCCCCGTGAAAAGCTGCGTAAGCTCCGAATCGACCGATGCAACGCTCTGCGTGATTGAGAACGGCGTCCCCGTGCTGTTCTCGACGCGGAGCGGAACACCCTTCGTTAGCAGAATGCAACGAATCTGATTCTTGAGAGCTGGAACTGTAGTCTCAAGGTACGCTTTGATCGGGTCCCGCACCTGAGTATTGTAATCGACCCGTGCGATGCCTTCCGCTGTCGTTGTGCCCGCCGGTAGATGAAACACCTGCACCGGCGGAATGCCGCGCACCGATGCGTAATAGGCGCCGATCGACTGGGAGACCGCCGAGCTGTCGTTCACCACGACAAGCACTTGATCGGGTCGGATCTCGGCGCGGGCGGCGGGTGCCGCAACGGCGACAGCGATGATCAGAGCGAGGGGCGCGAGGCGAGAACGAAGGTGCGTCATGGGCGTCGCACCCGAGTCTACTCCGCGCGGCAGATCCCGGCGGCGTCGCCCTCCGGCGGCTAGCGCCTCTCGAGCGACACCGTCTCAATCCGAGGCTCGGTTCCCGCGATGGTGATCGGCTGCTCCACCGTGGTGTAGCCGGCGCAGCTCGCACGAAGCCGGTAGTTACCGGGAGCCAGCGACCCGAGCCGGATCTCGCCGACGCCGGGGGCCGACCCTTCGGTGAAGTAATCCGCCAGGTCCGCGACGCCAGTGAGCCCGGAGAGCTCCACTCCCAAGGCATCGGTGAGCCGAATGGCTGCGCCCAGCAGAGGCGCACTCTGAGTGTCGGTGACCCGCACGGTGAGCGGCGCGCCCTCGTTCAGCTCGACGGCGCAAGTCGCTTCAGCGCCGCTCGATACGATCACGGGCTCCACGATCTTCTGCCCCTTGCCGCGGGCACGCACGATCACGCGGTAGCTGCCGGGGGCGATGCCGCGAGCGCGAAACGCGCCCTGCGAATCGGAGAAGACGTCGGAAAATGTAAGGACCGGCCGGCCATCGGTGGTCTGCAGAAACATCGAAGCCCCAGGGATCGGCGTGCCGTCTTGTGAAGTCACTCTTCCGACGATCGATCCAGCAGGTCGAAGAGTGAAGTCGGCCGAGGTTGCCTCCGCCGTTCCGCGCACCTCGACCCGCTGCGACACCTGGCCGAGCGGCTGCGTATTCTCACTGTTAAAGAACGTTCCTCCGGCGGCGACCCAATAGGCGCCGTCATCGACGTGCTCGAATCGGTAGCGTCCGTCGTCATCGGTGCGCACCACCCCGAACGTGCCGAGCGGCGAGCGCGTCGCGCCGGTCTCTGGGCGGAGCCGAACCACGACTCCCGAAAGCGCGGTGCCTTCGAGGCTGCGCACAATCCCTTCGATCGAACCGAGAGGCATCTCGAGGGCGGGAGTCACCTCCCAGGTCGGCACATCGGGGACCTCGCGCGCGAATCGAACGCTCGCGTCGACGCGGCCCGGTTTCTGTATGAAAAACTCCACATTTCCAGCCGGAAGCGCCAAATCGAAGCGGCCGTTCTTGTCGGTCGTAGTGAAACGCATCGAGCCCCCCCGTGACCGATCGCCGCTCGAGACCGGCATCGCCTGCACGAGCGCGCCCAACGCCGGCTCGCCGCGGAGTGTAACTTTTCCGCGCACTTTCACCGTCTTGCCCGCGTCGGCACCGACCACGACACGCGTCGTTTCGCCGTCAACGACGGAGGCCACCGTCGATCGCATCCCGCGGAGGAGCTCCGCCTGGTTCGATGCCATTGCGTCGGTCATCGATGCGCCCCGGAAGACGTTGACGGTGTAACTTCCTGCCGGCAATCGAGTGAGTTCGAATCGGCCTTCCGCATCCAGCGTGGCCTGTGTCATGTGAGAGTTCTCGATCGAGAATGCACTCACATATCCGTTCGCCATTGCGTCGCCCTCCTCCGTGTAGGCGGTGCCTTCAATGGCCCCACCGGCTCCGAGGGCGACTTCGAGCGACTCGCGCCGTTCGCCCGCGCCGAGCTTCTCGATCATCGTGCGCGCCGGCGCATAATCGGAATATTGAGTAACAATTGCAAAATCGCCGCCTGCGAGATCCTCGAATCGGAACTTCCCCTCGGCGTCGGAGACGACTTTCGACTTCATCGGATCAAACAGATCGAAGAAGCCGGTCGATCGCGTCAGGGAAGCACCCGCGAGAGGCCGCCGCGTCGCGCGGTCGAGGACGACCCCTGCCAGCACGGCTCCCGGCTCAAGCTTCGCGTCGACCACCCCCGGCTCGGCCGACTTCACAGAAACATCCATGAACTTCAGAGGAGCGAAGCCCTTCGCCCGGACGAGCACGATATAGCTCCCCGGCGCGAGCCCATCGACGCGGAACTGGCCCGACGGCAGCGGCGGCGCGCCGGCTGCGGGCGCTAATCCGAAGGTCTGGCGAACCGCCAGCTCGGGCACAGGCATTCCTTGCCCGACAGTCATCGTTTGATACACCTCGATGTCAAAATTCGGGATCGCCTGGCCGTCGGACGCGCGCGTCACCATTCCCTCGACCGCCCCCGGCTTGCGCAGCCGAATCTTGAGCGGCTTCTCATCGATCATGTGGCGGCGCTTCACGCCTGGCGCAAACGGCGGCAGCTTCGCCTCGAGGTCGTAGGGTCCTCTCCCGAGGCCGTCGATCGAGAACGCGCCGCCGCCGTCCGTCGTCGCCTCCGCCGCGTCGCTCATGCGAGTCAGGGGGTCGCTCTCCAGCGGGTTTCCGGAAATTGCAAAACTGAGGCTCACTTTTGCGCCGCCCACGGGCTTGTCTTCCGTGTCGACCACAATTCCTTCCAGCCGATGCCCTCGCTTCAGCACGATCGTGCCGGCGTCGTGAATCGCGTTGGGACGGATCTCGAGCTCCAGCGAATCGCCATGGCGCAGCCCCGCCTTCTCGGCGTGGAGCCGCACGCGACCGGGGTTGGCATCCAGGATCTCGAAGCTTCCCGAGGCCTGCGTGATCACGGGCTCGCGCTGCTCAATCTCGAGGAGAAAGCCCACATAATGGGTTGCCGCCACGTCGACGCGCGCGCCCGCCACGGGCGTGAACCGCTCATCGACGACGCGTCCCACGATCCGGCCGCCCGGAGCCAGGCGAAGTGTTACTTCCGACTGCGCGGCTTCAGTGTGCCGCATCGTGACCGTGCTCGTCGCAAAGCCGCGCCGCATGGCGGCGATCGTGCCGCGGCCGCGCGCCGGCACCGCCCTAAGCACAAATCGGCCGTCGGGCCCCGTGGTGGTGTGGATCTCTCGCGGCGTGAAGCTCCCCTCCAGCGGCGTCGGGAGGTCGAGCGATGCCAGCAAAACGCGGGTGTCGGGAACGCCGGCCCCTTGCCCGTCGAGCACCATGCCGCGGATCGACAAGCCGCGCACGGCGCGCACCACCAGCGGCCCCGGCTCCGCCGCGCGGATTGCGGGAAACGAATCGGCGTAGAGCGTGTCCGACTCGACGTCGAGGAAGTAGCGCCCCTCGGTGGGCGCCTCGATGCGGAACGTGCCATCGCTCGAGACGTCGGCAGCGGCCCCCGTCTTCCGCTTGCCGCGGACCGACTGAAAGAGCTTTCGGAATTGGTCGGGGCTCGCGCCAGGGCCAAGGCGCATGAACTCGCGCATCGGCAGTTCCGCCATGTAATCGGGGTTGTCGAGGCGCACGACGACGCGCGTGCCGGCCGGAACGGCGCCGCCGTCGGTCACGCGGAGGCGGCCTTCGCGCCCGCGGGCGCGCTCTGAGCCGGCCGCTTCGCTGCCTGTCGCAGCGGCACGGGCGCCGTCGGTGCCCGGAGGGGTCGAGGCGATCGGCGGCAGGATGGCCGACGGACCGGTTGGTGTCCCCGACGGGATAACGTCCTGCGGCCTCACGGTAAGGCCGGCGCTGGCAAGCCAAATCGCCAGCGCGGCCAGCAGCAGGATCACAAAAGACCCAAGAACGATGGGACGGCGGTTCACGACAAGGTCTCTAGGTGCGTTGATACGCACCCACGCTCGGCCAGCGTGGCTGTTTCATTCTCACCTCCCGATCCTTCGAAGTTCGCGGCGGGCGGGGTGAGCGGCGCCACCCATCCCTCGCCGGTCGTCGTGCTTCGGCGCGTCTCGAAGCGCTTCGAGCGCGGCGAGGGGGCGTCGGTGGCGGCACTCGAAGAGGTGTCGCTCGAGGTCCACGCCGGCGAGGTCGTGGCGCTGGTGGGCCCTTCGGGGTGCGGGAAGTCGACGACTCTGAATCTGATCTCGGGGGTCGACCGCGCCGACGGCGGGGAGCTCGAGGTCTGCGGCGTCGACCTGCGGACAGCGACGCTCGAGCGGCTCGCCGAGCTGCGTCGGCGCTCTGTGGGAATTGTGTTTCAGGCGTTTCACCTCATGGCGCACCTCACAGCCGAGGAGAATATCGCATTGCCGCTGGCGCTCGACGGGCGCGAAGACGGCGCGCGCGTCGCACATTTGTTAGATCGCGTGGGGCTCACAAAACGGGCGCGCCACTATCCGCCCGAGCTTTCCGGCGGCGAGCAGCAGCGCGTGGCGCTCGCGCGCGCGATGGTCCATCGGCCGCGCGTGCTGCTGGCCGATGAGCCGACGGGGAATCTCGACTCGGCGGCGGGGGCCGCCGTGCTCCAACTGATTCTGGATCTCGCGCGGGAGGAGCGGGCAGGCGTGCTGCTCGTGACCCACGACGACTCAGTGGCGCGCGCGGCGGACCGCATCGTTCGGATGCGCGATGGGCGCGTCGTCGATCGATAAGGATTCACAGAAAGGAAGATCTGTGTTTTCGGCCCTGTGGAACGCGGCGGTGCTCAAGGCGCTTTTTTGGCGCCCGGCGGCGCGAAAGCCGCTTCGGCTTTTTGTGACTGTGCTCGGCGTCGCCGTGGGCGTGGCCTCGGTCGTGGCCACGATTGCCGCGAGCCGCGCCGCGGTGCGCGCCATGCGCGAGGGCGTCTCCGAGGTGGCGGGGCGCGCGCGGCTCGAGGTGACGCGGCCGGGCGGCCTCGAAGAGAGCTTCCTCGCGCGGCTGCGGCCACTCACCGACCGGGCGCTCGTGCTGCCGGTGGTGGAGGAGCTGGCGCTGGTGCCGGAGCTCGGCGACTCGGTGCGCGTGCTGGGCGTCGACCTCGCCGTCGACGGGGCCGCGCGAAATGTAAATTTTCGAGGGGAGTTCGTCGAGGCGGCCATGCCGTCGGGCTCCGACCTCTTCGAGCGCTCGCTCCAATGTGAAGGTGTGCTCGTCCCCGCGAAGCTGGCGTCGGAGCTGTCCGTTCGCGCGGGCCAGAAGTTAACTTTGCTGGCACGCTCGCGTCCAGTCGAAGCGGTGGTGCTTGGCGTGTTCGATCCCGGCGCGCTCGCGACGGCCATGGACCGCGTGGTGCTTGCCGACGTGGCATGGGCTCAGGAGGCTTTCGGGCGCTTGGGTCGAATCGACCGAGTCGAGTTATTGCCTCGTGCGGGATCGGATCTCTCCGCGCTGCAGCGCGACGTGGCAGCCGCGGCGCCAGCCGGAGCGCGTGTCGCGGCACCGTCGGTGCGGGCCGACAGCACGGCGCGCATGGTGCGGTCCCTTGAGTTCAATCTTACAGCTCTCTCCGGAATCTCACTTTTGGTCGGTGCCGTGCTGGTGGCGACGGCGCTTGCGACGGCGGTGGTTCAGCGCCGTGCGACGCTCGCGCTCGCGCGCGCTCTTGGCGCGACGCGTGGGCAACTCGCGGCGGCCGTTTTGTGCGAAGCGGCGCTGCTCGGAATGGGCGGCGGTGCGCTCGGCGTCGTGCTCGGCGCTTTCGGAGCGCGCGGCTCGCTCGCGAGCGTGCGCGCCACGGTGGCCGCCGTTGTGCGCGGCGTGCCGGAGTCGGCCGTGGAGGTGACACCGGCGATGGCGGCGATCGGCGTGGCGGCGGGGCTCGCCGTTGCGCTTGCCGCCTCGGTGCTGCCGCTGCAGGAGGCGCTGCGGACGCCGCCGGTGCAGGGGCTTCGGCGCGAGCGTCCGCGCGTGCTCCCGAGAAAAGTGATCTTGCGGTCGGCGTTCGCCACGGCGCTCCTGGTGGGAGCAGCGCTTTTGTTGCTACAAATCCCCGCGTGGAGCGACCTGCCGATCGCCGCCCTCGGAGCGGCGCTGGCGCTGATGGCCTGTGTGCTGACGCTCGCGCACCCCGCTGTGGACGCCCTCGCCCGCGCCGTGTCGCGGCTGCGAATGCGCGGCAAGCGGGCGCCGTTGCGCATCGCCGCCGCGAGCCTCTCGGCCGCGAGCGGGCGCGCCGCCTGGGCGGCGGGGGCCGTCGGCGTGGCGGTGGCGCTCGCCATCGCCGTATCGACCATGGTGGGGTCGTTCCGGAGAACTGTTACGGATTTCCTGGAGCAGGCGATCCGCTCCGATTTGTGGGTGCAGCCGGTCGCTGCCGAGACGGGGGTGCAAGTCGGCCGCCTCGATCCGGAGATTGTGACGGTTGCTCAATCTATTTTCGGTGCCGGGTACGTCGATCCGTTCCACGAATCGATGGCCTGGATCGACGACCGGTCGATCGCGCTCGGTGCCGGGGCCTTCGACGTGATCGGCGCTCACGGATCGATTCCATTCCGAGACGGCCGCAGCGCTCGGGAAGTGTTTCAATCGGCGCGCGAAGGGGGCGGCGTCCTCGTGAATGAGCCGCTGGCGCAGCGCTTTCGAGTCGGCGAGGGCGACATGATTGAATTGATCACTTCTTCGGGGACGATCCGAAAGCGCATCGAGGGCGTTTTCCTCGATTATTCACGTTCCCAGGGAGCCGCCGTTCTCGATCGGGCGGAGTTCCTCCGGCTCTACCCGGACGACGGCCCCGAGAGCCTCTCGATTTTTGTGCCTCCGGGGATGACGCCGGAGGAAGGGCGCGCGCGGCTCGCCGCGGCGCTCGCGGCGCGCTATCGCGTCGAAGTGCGGCTCAATCGCGAGATCCGCAAGGAAGCGCTTGCGGCATTCGATCGTACCTTTGCAATCACAAGTGCACTTCAGCTGGTCACGGCGGTCGTTGCTGTGATTGCCATTCTCGCCGTGCTCTCGGCGCTGGTGGACGAGCGGCGTCGCGATCTGGCGCTGCTGTCGGCGCTCGGCGGCGAGCGATGGCAGGTCGTCGGTGTCGTCGTGGCGCAGGCCGGATTCCTTGGGGCGATCGGCGTCCTGCTCGGCAGCGGCGCCGGCTTCGCAACCGGGTGGGTGCTCGTGAAAGTTGTGAATCTCCAATCGTTCGGCTGGACGCTGCAGCTTCTGCCGCCCTGGGGCGCCCTCGGCGGCATCGCAGCGGCCGTGGTGCCAGCGTGCCTCGTGGCGGGGCTCGCGCCAGCGGCGGCTGCGTCCCGCCTGCGCCCCGCGGAGCTGTTGCGCGACGACGACTGAGCCGCTTGGCGGCGCGCCGCGCCGACGTACTCTCTTCCGCCTCATCCATGCCTCCGATTGCACGCCCCGGCGACGTTCTCGAGATCCGCACCGCGAAGGGATTCGCGTACGCGGTGATTTCACATATCCATCCGGCCCATGGTGCGCTGCTGAGGGTGCTGCGGGGCTTCCGCCGCGACCGTCCCGCGACGTGGGATTGGGTGGCGCTCGCGCCGCTGCAGCTATCGGTTTTTTGTTACCCGACGGCGGTTTTCGCTGGAAATGAAATTGTGGTGGCTCACCGCGGAGCGGTGCCGGCTTCGCTCTCGGCGTGGCCGCAGTTCAAAGCGGTGAAGCCCGGAGCGACCGGCGCGGCGGCGGGCGTGGCCGCTGTCGTAGACCTCGAGGAGGAGAAGTCGATTCCTGGAGCGGAGGCGGGGCCAGACGCGATGTCGTTGCCGACGCTCGAGACGACCGACCCGGCGCTGATCGTGGCCTATGTCGAAGAGGAGTTCTCCGACGCTGACGTGGGCGTGCGCTGGCCCGACTCGCTTTCTTGAGAAGATTGCTATGGCTCTTGGGGGCCGCCGCGCTCGGTGCGGCGACTCCCGACTGGGAGAAAGTGAGCCGGTCGCCGGAGCTAAGCTTCCCGCGCGACCACGGAGCTCACTTTTCCTACCGCACGGAATGGTGGTATCTCACGGGGATCGTGCGCGAGAAGTCGGGAACGGAGCTCGGCTACCAGATGACCATTTTTCGCCGCGGCATCGATCCCGCGGCGTCGAGCCCTGGGCAGTCGGCGCTGAGGGCGCGCCACATGCTGGCGGGGCATTTCGCGGTCGCCGACGTGGCGGGAAAGCGGCTAGTGCATGCGCAGCGGCTGCGCCGCGTCGACGGGCAGCTTGGGGTCGCTTCAGAAAAAGATTTGTGCGTTCAACTGGAGAGCTGGGAGATCGAGCGCAAGGCCGATGGCTCGCTTTCGGTGCGCGCCGCGGATGGCGAGGCGGGCGTCTCGATCGATTTGCAGCTTTCGCCCTCCAAGGCCATCGTGGCCCACGGCGAAGCGGGGCTCTCGAGAAAGGGCGCTGAGGAAGGCAACGCATCGGTGTACTTGAGCTGGACGCGGCTCGCGACGCGCGGAACTGTGACTGTGGGGGATCGGAAGCTGGAGGTCTCCGGCGAAAGCTGGTTTGATCATGAGTGGGGAACGAGCCAGCTCGGACCCGGCGTGGTCGGCTGGGATTGGCTCGGGCTTCGGCTCGCCGATGGACGCGAATTGATGCTGTATCATTTGAGAGATGCGAGCGGCGCGCCGATTCCGCAATCGGGCGGTACTCTGGTGGAGCGCGACGGCAGCGCGCGGCGGCTCTCTCTCGGCGACTTCTCGATGGAGCCGATCGGCGCGTGGCGCAGCGAGCGGACGAAGGCAAATTATCCTACGCGCTGGCGCGTGAAGATTCCGTCCGCGGCGATCGAGTTCGAGGTGGAGCCGCTTCTTGCTGATTCTGAGCTGGACAGCCGCGCTACGACGGGAATTGTGTATTGGGAGGGCCCAGTGCGTCTGCGCGGTGCGGCTACCGGCGAAGGTTACATGGAGCTGACGGGCTACGCGGAGTCGATGGAGAAGAAACTGTAGGTTCTCGGACCGGCAGCCGCATTGTCGGCGCAGCCAGTGAGCAGGGTCTCTGCGCTCCTTCGGGGCGTTTCCCATCCCGGCCATGCGAGGTTCACGGCGACGCCGTTGGAACTCTTGCAAGGTGATTTGAACATCTTGCGATGGCGCGGCGCTCCGAACGGGGCCGTGCCCCTTGAGGACGTCCGGAAAACGGAGGCAAGCTAGTTGCTTAGGGATGGCGACCCCGTCACGAGGTCCCCATGTCCCACCGTTCGCAGATGCTGTCGTTCCTCCTCCTGCCGCTGGCGATTCCGACGGCGCTCAGTTTCGCTCAGACCAATGATGAGGACACGGCCACCAATATTGGGGCCGTGTTGAACTTTGAGGCTCCTCAAGTTCACCCCATCGCGATGAACACGTCCGGCACGCGCTTGCTCGCCGTCAATACGGTCGATGCGCGCCTGTCGGTGTTTGATGTGACGGTCGCATCGAATCCCACTCTTGTTTCCGAGATCCCCGTCGGGATCGAGCCCGTCTCGGTGCGCGCGCGAACGGCCGACGAGGCGTGGGTCGTGAATCACACTTCGGACAGCGTGAGCGTCGTGTCGCTTTCGCAGGGTTTGGTTCTCGACACAATTCAGTGCAAGGATGACCCCTGCGACGTAGTGTTCGCCGGCTCGCCCCAGCGGGCTTATGTGACGTTAGCGGGCTCGCGGGAGGTGCGCGTCTACGATGTGACAAGCCACGCGCTTGTCGCAACAATTCCGATTCAGGGGCTCCAGCCGCGGGCGCTGGCGGTGAGCGCCGACGGCACCAAGGTTTACGCCGGCATCGCGATGTCGGGAAATGGGACGACGCTCGTGCCGGCGAGCCTCGCGCCTCCGCAGCCGCCGCCGACGCAGCCCGTGGGGCCGCCGCCGAAGGTGGGGCTGATTGTGAGTGCAACAGATCCTGCCTGGGCCGGCTCGATCCCATACACCGTGCTGGACCATGATGTCGCGGAGATATCGACGGCGTCGCAGTCGGTGACCCGCTACTTTGGCGGCGCTGGCACCACGATCTTTAGCCTGGCGGTCCAGCCGGGGACCGGCGACATTTTTGTAGCGAACACCGACGCGCGCAACGTGGTCCGGTTCGAGAAGAACCTCAAGGGGCACGCGGTCGACAATCTTCTGTCGCGGATTCAGCCGGTGACCGGTGCCGTGACTCGGTTCGACCTCAACCCCGGGCTCAATTATAACATCATGCCGAATTTGGCCGCAAAGGCCACGGCGTTGGCGCAGCCGACCGACGTGATCTTCAATGCCGCCGGAAGCGCACTTTATGTGGCTTCGTTCGGCACCGATCGCGTCGCGAAGATGGCACCGGATGGCAGCATCCTGGCGCGCATCGAGGTCGGTACGGCGACCGGTTCCACGGTCGATCCCAAGAATAAGAAGGGCCCCCGCGGGCTGGCGCTCCATCCGACGGGGAGCCGGCTTTATGTGCTGAATCGCATTGCCAACTCGATCAGCGTGATCAGCACGACGACGGACGCCGTGGTCCTCGAGGTGGCCGTGGGGAGCTTCGATCCCACGCCGACGACGGTGAAGGCGGGACGCGGCTTCCTCTACGATGCGAAGCTCTCCGGAAATGGCACCATGTCGTGCGCGTCGTGCCACATCGACAGCGAGTCGGATTGTGAAGACTGGGATCTCGGCGACCCCGACGGCCCCAGCGACACGATCCCCGACCCGTCGAATACCTATGGTCAGATCACGATGCATCCGGAGAAGGGGCCGATGTTTACTCAAACGCTTCGCGGCCTCGCTGGCAACACGCCGCTTCACTGGCGCGGCGATCGGACCAACTTCTCGGCATTCAACTCTGCATTCAGCACGCTCATGGGAGGAAGCCAGCTGTCGGCCGCCGACATGGCACTTTTCTCCGACTTCATGATGAGCGCGTTCTTCGAGCCGAATCCCAATCTGAATCTCGATCGTTCGCTCCCCGCCACGATCCTCGGCGGCAACCCGACGAATGGAAAGAACGTCTTCAAGACGACTTCGTCTGTGACGCCGCTCGGCGCCTGCAACAATTGCCATCACTTGCCGCTTGGCACCGGAAGTAAGATTGTTAACAAGACCGTGCTGGGGCAGGAGCAGGGGCTCAAGGTTCCTCAGCTTCGCACGTCGTACACGAAGACGGGGATGTTCAACAATACTCCGGGAGCCCAGTCGCTCGGCGGCTTTGGCTTCGGGCACGACGGAGCGGTGGGAACCATCGAAGAGTTCCTCTCGAATCCTGTCACCTTCGGCGCGATGAGCGCCACTGACAAGACCGACCTCGCCGCGTTCTTACAGTGCATCGATACCGGCACGCCGCCGGCCGTCGGGCATTCGATCACGGTGACCTCCGCGAACGTTCTCTCGGGCGCGGTCTCCTCCGAACTCGCACTGCTGCTCGGCGCCGTGGCCGCGGGGGACATCGACCTCGTCGCAAAGGGGCGCACCGATGGCGCCCTCCATGGATTTGTGTTCGTTCCCGCCACGAGTTCCTTCCAATCCGACATGGGCGCGTATGGGCCGTTCACGTGGCCGCAGCTCCAAGCGAAGATTCAAGCCGGCGGTCGCCTCACGCTGATGGGCGTGCCGAAGGGTGCTGGCCATCGCATGGGCGTGGATCACAATATGAACGGCATTCCCGACGCCGAGGAGTCGAGCATCATCGCTCTGGAAGAGTATGGTCTTGCCACTCCGGCGTGTGCGGCGCCGATCCATCTTGCGGCGAACTCGTCTCCGAATACGGGCAACTCCAACTTCGCGTTTAATTGCACGGGACTCGCGCCGAATCAGCTCTCGCTGCTCATCGCGACTCCTGGCGAGGGCTTGGAGCCCGGACCGGACCTGTTTGGTGTGACCCTCTGGCTCGATCTTGCCCAGCCGGAAGTGTATCTTCTCGATCTTCCGGCCGACGACCTCGGATTCGGATATGTGAAAGTGCCGATTCCCGTCAATCCGCCCTACCTCGATCAGCCCTTCTCGGCAATGGTGATCACGCTGAACCCGTGCGCACCGTTCGGCATCGCCGGCTCCCACGGCGTGCGATTCGAGGTCCGGGAGCCCAATTAGTGTTCGGTTGTAGATGGATCTTGCAGGATACGCGAAGGTTCAAGCGACTGACGTGACTTCCTGAAGACGGGCTGTTGACGACTCGGGAAGAATGGGGCGTGGTCGGTCTTGGCGCGGCAGCGAACAGTCCAAGAGGCCATTCCAGGATTCCTCCGAGCTGCGCGCGGGCCTCGGCGCCCAGCGCGGCGTTGCGCGTCCTCGGCGTAGCTTCTCGCGACGCCTGCGGCCGCGCGCCATGGCCTCGCGTCTGCGGAACTCGCCGCGCCAAGACCGACCCACGCCCCATTCCAAGCCGTCGCGCATCGGTGAAGTCGCAGGTGTAAGTTCTGTCGTAGGGCGCGGGCATCGCCCGCGACGATGCGCGCGCGCTTGCGCGCGCGGATGAAGAATCGCGCGGCCCATTCGTCATCGCGCGGGGCAATCACCGCGCCATGGTTCGGCGCGAGCGCCGACCCTACGGATCGAAATCTGTGCACGCCAAGACCGACCCACGCCCCATTCCCAGCCGTCGCGCATCTGTGGAGTCGAAAATGTAAGCTATGCCGTAGGGCGCGGGCATCGCCCGCGACGATGCGCGCGC